>DASUEN010000172.1:0-34924 GCA_036275055.1 Thermoanaerobaculia bacterium | reverse complement strand
ACCCAGGGCCTCGTGGGCCCGCGCGAGCTGCACCCAGGCGGCGGAATAGCGGGGATCGGCCGCCACGGCACTCTCCAGGGCGGGGACCGCCGCCAGGGCATCCCCGCGCATCAGGCTCGCGGTGCCGCGGGCAAAGTCCGCCAGGGCCGGCGGCGAACGGCTGGCCACCGGCTCCGCGGCCGGCGGCGGCACCGCGAGCTGCTGGCGCAGGGTCACCCCGAGCTGCTCGACGAGGCGGAAGGTGTCCCCCGGCCCGGCCTCGGCATGGAACGCCGCCGCCGGCAGACCGGGCGGATCCGTGGTCAGCAGGGCGAGGTCGATCCGCAGCCGGTCGCCCGCGGCGTGCACCCGGCCGAGGACCAACCGGTCGGCGTCGAGCAGCGTCGCCAGGCGCTTGGCTTCCGATTCGGGCAGGGGGCCGCGCGGCAGCTTGAGGTCCTCCAAGGTGCGGAAGACCCGCTGGCTGTCGAGGACCCGCAGCTCCGGGCTCTCGGCCAGGGAGGCGGCGAGCATCTCCGGCATCCCCGTGGCCACCCAGGCGAGGTCCGGCCGGCCGGTGTCGTCGGCCAGCGGCAGGATGGCCACGGCGTGGCGCGGTGCCGCGGCGGCCTTGGGAGCAGCGACGGCCTGATGCGCCAGCCGGGAGCGCTCGTGCACCGTCCAGCCGAGAGCCGCGAGGGCGAAGAGGCAGAACGCCACCACCGCAACCCGCCGGATGCGAGAGGAGGGAGGGGCGGCGCGCCGGTCGAGGCCCTGGACCACCTCGGCCGCGCTCTGGTAGCGCCGGACCGGATCGCGCGACAGCAACCGCTGGACGAGGTCGCGCAGGTGCAAGGGCACCTTCGCTTCGCCCCAGTCCAGGCTACGCGGGGACGAGGTCAGCCTCTGGGCCAGCATCTCGGCCTCGGTGGCGGCCGAGAACGGCAGCTTGCCGGTGAGCATCTCGAACAGGAGGAGGCCCAGGGTGTAGAGATCGGACCGGCCGTCCAGGGCGATCCCTCGCGCCTGCTCCGGCGAGAGGTAGCCCAGGGTGCCGACGACCATTCCAGGCAGGGTCAGCCCCTGGCCCCCGAGCGAGCGGGCGACTCCGAAATCGGTGATGGCAACCCGCAGGGAGCCCCCGGGCGTCTCCTCGACGAGGACGTTGCCGGGCTTGAGATCGCGATGGATCACCCCGGCGCGGTGGGCCGCTCCCAGGCCGAGGGCGAGCTGGCGGGCGATTTCGGCCGCCTTCTCCGGAGCGAGACGGCGGTGCTCGGCGAGCAGGTCGCGCAGCGAGCGGCCGGGTACGAAGTCCATGGTGAGGAAGACGAGGTCGCCATCGCTGCCGATGTCGTGGATACGGACGACGTTGGGATGGGTCACCTGCCGCGCCAGCACCAGCTCCTGCTTGAAGCGCTCGAGCCACCGGCTGTCGGCCGCGAAGTCGTGCCGCAGGACCTTGACCGCCACCGTCACGCCGAGCTGCTCGTCCTGCGCCCGATAGACCATCCCCATGCCGCCGGCGCCCGCCAGCTCGAGGATGCGGTAACGCCCACCGAGCAGGGTCCCCACCGCCAACTGCCGGATGGCGCTCTCGGTGGTGCGGGTCGGCAGGTCCCAGATCCGGGGTGGGAGATCGTCGCTCATGAAGGAGTCCCCAGCACCGTGTGCGCCGCGAGGAGGCCGTTCCAGGAGCCGGGGCTAGAAGCCGGCGGGCGGTCGCCGGCGGGGAGTGACAGGGAGCGGTCCAGGACCTCCGTGATCTGGCGGGCCAGCCGGGCCCGCAGCCCCGCGTCACCGTTTCCGGAATCGTGGGCGATCTCCTCGGCCAGTTGCCGCAGCTCGCCGTCGAGGCGCGCCACGGCGATGGCGAGCCCCGCCTGCGCGGCCAGCGACTCCAGGATCTCGAGATCGAGCTCGGTGAAGGCGGCACCGGATTTGCGGCTGTCGGCATACAGCACCCCGATCCGCCGGTCCTGCACCAGGACGGGCACGCAGACGAGGGCTCGGATGCCGCCGGCGACGACACTGGCCCGCGATCCCAGGAGAACGTCCGCCCGGGCATCCGAGCTGACCACCGCCCGGCCGCCGGAAAGCACCCGCTCGACCGCACCCACGCTGCCACCGAACTCCGCCGCCTGCAGGTCGTCCCAGGAGAGCCCCGAGCGGGCCGCCACCTCGATGTCGCCGTCCGCCCGGGAAAGGAGGAGGAAACCGCGCTCCGCGTTGGCGAGCGCCAGCGTCGAGGCGACCACCCGCGACAGCAGCTCCGGCAGGCCCACGCCGGGCTCCAGGGCCCGCCGGGCCTCGAAGGCCGTCGTCAGGCGCCGCAACCGCTCCTCCTGGAGAGCCTCCATCGAGCTCGCCACCTCGAAGCGGGCCACCAGGCCCCCGAAGCTGATCCAACTCTGCTCCGCGAGCGGCACGGATTCGACCCGTACGCCGTCGGCCAGGGTGCCGTTCTTGCTTCCGAGGTCCGTCAGCGTCCAGCCGGAAGGGCCGGGGATCAGGGCGGCATGCCGTCGGGAGACGCGGTCGTCCTCGACGGCGACCCCGCACTCCGGATCGCGGCCGACGACCATCTCGCATCCCTCGGGCAGGACCAGCTCCCGGGCTGGCGCTGCGGAGAAGTGGAGAGTCAGACGCGCCGGCATCCCCCGCTCCGCGCTACAGGTCCTGGTTGAGGCTGAAGCGGAGAGTCCTGCCGCCCGCGCGCAAATATCCGGCCACGTTCACCACGTCGTGCGCCGCCCGCCAGACGTCCGGAATGTCCGATCCGCTGTGCAGCTCGACGGTGGAGAGGAAAACGTCCAGGTCGTCGATGGCGGCCGCCGTGTCCCCCCCTACGTAATCGGCGCGCGAGGCGGCGAGCTGGGACGTGAGGGTGGCATAGAGCGGCGCCGGGATGGCGCCGGCGTTGTCCACGAGAGTCTGGCTCAACCGGCTGTATTTGTTGAGGATGACCTGGTGGACGGGGGTCAGGTCGACCGCGATCAGGAACTCGGAGAACCCTCCCCGCGAGCCGCTCACCCGATAGCTTCCCGGCCCCATGTCGTCCGTGATGTCCGTGAAGATGCCTCCTACAGGGGCGGCGAAGAGACGCAAAGGCGTGCCCGGGAAATAGAGGAGGTTGTGGGTGTGAACCTGGACCTCCGCAAGGCCGGTGAAGGAGAGCCCGCCGGCGGTGGGAGGCTCGATCCGCACCAGCACCGGGAAGCTGGAGAGGATCGCGGTCAGCCCCGGGAGGCGCGTCAGCAGACTGAGGCTGAAGGGGGAGACCAGTTGGCTCGTGACTCCCAGGTGGGCCGGGCTCAGGCCCGTCGCGTCCTCGAAGCCCACCGTCAGGTCGGCGCCGATGCCGCCCGGCAGCAGGATCGGGAGGTCGAGCTGGTCCCCAATGACGAGACCGCCCAGCAGCGGAAGGCTGAGCGGGCTGGCGGCAGGGTTGGGGGCGATCCTCTGGCCGGCAACCGGCAGGGCCGCGACGAGGAAGAGCAGGCAGAAAGCATGGATTCTGTTCAAGACGACACCTCCGGAAAAAGATCGCAGGACTTCCGTAGAGTGCTGGCCAAAGCGACGCGAGTCCTCTTGCGAGAGATGTTCAACCCACTGAAATAAAAAGACTCAGGGTGAACTATACACCCGGCGCGGCCAGGAGCAACTGAGGGAAACCCCCCAGCGCGGGTGAGGGCATTCCTGCCGCCGCCGTTGCCTTCCCCCTGGATACGTCGCGGCGGGAGCGGAGGATTGCGGAGGCTCAACGGTTCCTCCGGACGCCGCCGGCACCATAGAATGCCGTAGCCATGAGCCCGGATTCCTCTCTCTACGACGCCATCGTCATCGGCGGCGGCCCCGCGGGGGCGACCGCCGCCCTGGTGATGGCCCGCGCCGGCCTCGCGGTGCGGCTCCTGGAGAGGGCGCAGTTCCCGCGCTTCCACATCGGCGAATCGCTGCTGCCCCGCAACTTCGCCCTGTTCCGTGAGCTCGGCCTCCTCGAAGCGCTCGACGGCATCCCCAAAGTCGACAAGAAGGGGGCGGAGTTCATCCTGGGAAGCGGCGGCGAGGCCGCCCTCTTCCCCTTCACCCTCAGCCTGGTGCCGAGCGAGGCGTCGTCGTTCAACCTCGAACGCGCGCCGTTCGACGCCCGGCTGCTCGCCACCGCCCGGCAGGCCGGCGCGGAAGTCAGCGAAGGAACCGCGGTGCGCCAGATCGTGCGCCTGGAGGATGGGAGGGTCGAGCTGTCCACGGACGCGGGCGACCTCGCCGCCCGCTTCCTGGTGGACGCGAGCGGCCAGTCCACCCTTCTCGGCAAGCACCTGGGCCTGCGGCGCGTGCTCCCTCATCTCAAGAAGATCGCTTACTTCGGCCACTTCGAGAACGTCTGGCGCCGGCCGGGCGACGAGGGCGGCTACATCGTCATCGTGGTCTGCGAGGAGGGATGGTTCTGGATGATCCCGCTCGACGAGACGCGAACCTCGATCGGCCTCGTCATGCACGACCATGTGGCACGCCGGGTGGGGCTCCCCGCCAGCGAGATGCTGGCCTGGGGGATCTCCCGCTGCCCGGTGGTGCAAGAGCGTACGGCCGGCGCGACACGGTTGACGGAAACCCACGTGCTGGCGGATTTCAGCTACCGCTGCGCGCCCTACGCCGGCCCCGGCTACTTCCTGGCCGGCGACGCCGCGACCTTCATCGATCCGATCTTCTCCACCGGGGTCTGCCTGGGGATGATGAGCGGCGCCGAGGCGGGGCGGGCGATCCTCGCGGCCCTGCGGCAGGGGGAGGACCCGGCGCGTTTGAGGAGGCGCTACGTCCGCTTCGTCGAGCAGAGCTCGGCGGCGTTCTTCCGGCTGGTCGAGCTCTACTACGACCATTCCTTCCGCGAGCTGTTCCTGCACGGCCAGGGGCCGCTCCAGGTGCATCGCGCCGCCATGTCGATCCTGGCCGGCAACGTCTTCCCGCGGCCGGCCTTCGCCCTGCGCTGGCGATTCGCCCTGCTGGGCCTCTTCGCGTGGATCAACCGCTACGTCCCCCTCGTTCCCCGGCGCGAGCGCTTCTCTTTGCTGAACGATCGCCAGTGACCTCTGAAGCTTCGGAAGTCCTCCGCGAAGCTTCGCCAGAGACCGGCGAAGCTTCGGAGGGGATCAGGGAAGCTTCGGAAACGACTCGGGAACCTTCGGAGGTGCCTCGCGAAGCTTCGGAAACGATCGCCGAACCTTCGGAAGTCACCGGGGAACCTTCGGAGGTCGCCGCGGAAGCTTCGGAGGTCACCCGGGAAGGTTCGGAGGTCACTGGGGAAGCTTCGGAGGCGACCGAGGAAGCTTCGGACATGAACGGCGAAGCTTCAGCCTTGAACGCCGGCTCCCCCCGAAAACCCGCTTCCCCTTACCCCACCCGCCGCGGCTCCTGCAACCCGCCGCAGGCCCGATCGACGGTGACCGTTCCCTGTTCCACGGCTTGGTGGAAGCTTGGCGGAAGACGTCGAGAGGCACCCAAAAAAGTAAGCGCGGTCCCTCAAGCCACCGGAGGTTCGGGGCGGAGCGCCATTCAGGGAGTCGCAATGGCCGCGCCTCGTTCCACCGCAAGACCGTCCTCCTCCTGCTCCTCGCCGTCCTCGCCGCAACCTGGGCCTCCACGCGGCTGCCTCCCCCTGCCCGCTCTCCTCGGAATTGATTGCCCCCTCAACGGGAGAAGAGGGAGAACAGCAAAGAAAAGGACAACAGGGACGGCAGGGCCGAAACCTGAACCAACGCCCCGCGCCCGCTGAAGTGGGGCCACATCGTCACGATGGACACACACATCGGCGCGATGGACACGGCACTTTAGCCGTTGGACCGACACATCGGGCCGATGGACGTGTCCATCGCGGAAAAGTGTGTGTCCATCGCGCCGATGGACGCGTCCAGACCGCCGACGGACCTGTCCATCGGGAGAAAGTGTGTGTCCATCGTGAAAAAGTCCGTGGCCATCGCGCCGATGTGTGCGTCCATCGGGCCGATGGACGCGTCCAGTCCGCCGATGGACCTGTCCATCGGGAGAAAGTGTGTGTCCATCGTGAAAAAGTACGTGGCCATCGCGCCGATGTGTGCGTCCATCGGGCCGATAGACGCGTCCATTCCGCCGATGGACCTGTCCATCGGGAGAAAGTGTGTGTCCATCGTGGAAAAGTACGTGGCCATCGCGCCGATGTGTGCGTCCATCGGGCCGATGGACGCGTCCATTCCGCCGATGGACGTGTCCATCGAGAGAAAGTGTGTGTCCATCGCAAGGACGCGCCGTTCACTCCAAGCCACTGAGAAGAAGAGACTTGGCGGCCCGCTGCCGCTCGTCACCAACGCCTGCTCCTGCAACCAGCCGCGGGCCAGATCGGCGGTGACTGTACCCTGTTCCACGGCCTGGCGGAAGAGGTCGAGATGCACCCAAAAGAGTATGCGCGGTCCGCGCGGGCCAACGGAGGCTCGCGGCGGGCGCCGCAGTGGAGATCCTGAATCATGCGCCGCACTCTCGTCGCCGTAGCCCTCGCCTCATCCCTCGTGTCCCTCCCTCCTGCCGGTTTCCTCCAGCCGCTCTGGGTCCTCGTCTCTTCGCTTTGGGGCCAGCCGGCCCAAGAGGGGTGCCGCATCGATCCAGATGGCCGTTGCGCGCCGCAATCGACTTTGCCCCTTCCGACGCCTCGGACGGACACGGGCTGCCATATCGATCCGGATGGCGCCTGCTTGCGGCCGGCCCAGCCCCTTGCGGCTCCTGCCGCGGACACGGGCTGCCACATCGACCCGAATGGGCTCTGCCGGTTCTAACTCGTCATTTCTTCGGGGGAGGGGCCTCCCTCTCCGCCTTCTTGATTTCGGCGATGACGCGGCAGGCCAGCTCCACCGTGGCCGTCTCTCGCTCGGCGGCGTCGCGGAAGAGCTGGAGCGCCGCCAGCGCTTCCCTTTGGATTCCTTTGGCCTCGAAGATCCACTTCATGGCCACCGAAAGCTCCCGCACCTCGGCCGTGCGCCCCTCTTCCAGCCACAACACGGCCAGCTCGAGCGAAGAGAGCGCCGCCTCGTAGGGGAGCTCCAAGTCCGTGAAACGCCGGCGCACCTGCTCCAGGCCTGCCATGGCCTCCTCGGCCCGCCCCAGCCCAGCACCCGTTCTCGCCTCCAGCCAAACCAGGCGAAGCCGATTCATCTCCCCGCCTTGCTGAGCGGCCAGCTCCCGAACCGCCGGCAGCAGCTCGGCCGCGGCCTCCCACTTTTCCAGGTGACCCAGGTTGTCCGCCGTGTTGAAGCGGAGGGCGAGGAGCAGATCCGGGTCACCCGTGGACTCCACGAACGGCGCGGCCTCCAGGAGCACCGCGAGCGCGCTCTCCGAGTCCCCCATGTGCTCGCAGACGTTGCTTCTCTTCACGAGGATTCGCCCCGTGGCTGCCGTGTTGCCGCGGCTGGCGACCCTGGCTCGGGCGAGCAGATCCAGGGCCTCCGAGAAACGTAGCTGCTCTCGGCGGAGCGAGGCTTCGAGGGAGAGGAGCCGCCATTCCGGCAGCAGCTCGGAGTCGAAGGCCGCACCAGCCTGCCAGAGAGTCCAGGCCCGGGCGAAGGCCTCATCGGCGCCGTCGAAGTCGGTGGCGACCCGGCGCGAGTTGCCGGCGTAGGCCCAACAGAAACCCTGCACGCGGCAGCGCCTGGCCTCGCCCGGTACCTGCCCTGCAATCCACAGGGCGAGGTCGGCCAGACCCAGCGGCTCCTGCGCGTCGCAGCTCGTCGCGCGTACACTCGCCTCGCAGATCGTGACGGCCAGCACCCAGCTCCGGGAAGCGCGGGGGAAGAGCGCGATCAACCGGTGGCGGTATTCCATGGGGAAGGGCTGCAACGCCGCCCAGATCTCCTCGGCCTCCCGGCGCTCGGCCTCCGGCGTCTTCGGCTCGGAGATCAAGTCCTCCACGAAGTAGGGGCTCACCGTCAGCAGCGCGTGCTCCAGGCCTTGCCAGTCCGGCGGCGCCACGAACGACAGGGTCGGGCCCTCGGTGGTCGCGAGGACTGCGGTGAAGAAGCGGCGGAGGTACGGCTCCAAGGGCCAGGGGAGGCCGGCCGCCTTGGCCATGCGCCGCAGCTTCTCCTCTGGCGGCGTCTCCTTCCCGAGCTCGAACTTCGAGATCTCCGTCTGCGCCACGCGGGCGGCCTTGCCGAACACCGTCTGGCTCTCGCCGGTGAGGAGGCGCAGGAAGCCCACCACCAGCCGCGAGACGCTCGCATCCCCCGTCTTTGCCATGCCGCCGCTCCTTCTCTCTGGACTAGGTTAAGGTGCTTTGGTCCACTTTTTCCGGAGGGCCGCCCCTACGGTCATGGTGGCCGCGGCGGAGCGCCCTCCAGGGAGTCGCAATGGCCAGCGCTTCGTTCCGCCGCAAGACCGTCCTCCTCCTGCTCCTTGCCGTCCTCGCCGCACCCTGGGCCTCGGCCGCCAGCCGCCCGGCCGCCCAACTCGGGCCGGCGGGAAGCTCCGCGCCCGCCCCGCTCGATCTCTTCAGCTCCGCCTGGCGCTTCCTCACCCATCTCTGGAGCGAGGAGGGCTGCCGCATCGATCCAAGTGGCGCTTGCATGCCGCAATCGGCGCAGCCCCTCACGGCGCCTCGGACGAACGAAGGCTGCCGCATCGATCCGAACGGCGCCTGCCTGCCCCGGCCGGCCCTTTCGGCGCCTGAAACGGACACGGGCTGCCGCATCGATCCGGACGGCCTCTGCCGGTTCTAGCTTCCATCTTGGCCCCTCGTTCCATTCTTTAGGGGAGGGGCCGACCTCTCCGATTTTCGGACCTCGGCCAGGTAGCGCCGGGTCAGCTCCACCGTCGCCTCCTCCTGCTCGGCGGCGTCGCGGAAGAGCTTGAGCGTGGCGAGAGCTTCCTCCTGAATCCCTTTGGCTTTGAAGATCCACCCCATGGCCGCCGCCAGCTTCCGCACTGCGGCCGTGCGGCCGGCCTCCAGCAGCAGCACGGCCAGCTCAAGGGAGGAGAGCGCCGCCTCATAGGGGAGCCCGAGGCCCGTGAAATCCATGCGCACCTGTTCCAGGCCCGCCATGGCCTCTTCGGTGCGGCCCAACCCCGCAGCCACCCTCGCCTCCAACCAGACCAGCCTGCTGAGGTTCATCTCGTGGCCTTGCTCGAGTGCCAGCTCGCGAACCGCGGGCAGCAATCGCGTAGCCTCCTCATGGCGATCCAGCAAGCTGAGAACTTCCGCGGTATTGAAGCGGAGGGCGAAAAGCTGCTCCGGCTCGCCGCAAGCCTCCACGAACGCCGCAGCCTCCAGCAACGCCGCGAGGGCGCCCTCCAAATCTCCCGACTGCTCGAAAACGTTGCTCTTTTTCAAAAGGATTCGCCCTCTCGCCAACTCGTTCCCTTTGCTCGCGGCCAGAGCCCGCTCGAGCAACTCCAAGGCTTCCGGGAACCGGTGCTGCTCTCGCCGCAGAGAGGCTTCGAGGTCGAGCAGGCGCCACTCCGGCAGCAGCTCGGAATCGCAGGCCGTGCCTTTCTCCCATAGGCTCCAGGCCTGCGAGAAGGCTTCGTCCGCGCCATCGAAATCCGTGGCGACCCGGCGAGCGTTCCCGAGGTGAGACCAGCACCAGCCCTGGAGGCGGCAGCGGCAGCTCTCTTCTCCCGGCACCTTCACGGCCGTGAAGAGGGCGAGATCGGCCAGCTCCAGCGCGTCCTCCACCTTGTGGGCCGCCGCACGCACGCTCGCCTCGCACAGCTTCACCGCCATGGCCCAGGTCCGAAACTCAGGGAAGACGGTGATCAGGTCCCGCCGCTCCTGGCGGTCCGCGGCCTTGAGAACCTCCAGCAGCTCGCCGGCTTCCCGCAGCGCCGCGTCCGCCTTCTGCCGCTTCTTCCGGCGGATCAGCTCGGCGTGGACGGACGCCGTCAGAGCCGTTCCCGCCGCCAGGGTGGCGCGATCGATCCTGCCGCGCTCCGCCGCCGTGAGGGTCACGAGCGAAGCGGTTTCTTCGGCGGGCGGCGCGACGACGAGGCGGTGCACGAAGAGCAGGGCGTCCACGGCTTCCGGCGGGTACCCGAGGGGAGCCACGAGGGAGTACAGGAGCTCGCGGCTCCACTGCCGGCCGTCCGTCTCGTAGCGGGAGATCTGCTTCTCGTCGGCAAAGCCGAGGGCGTCGGACAGCTCCTTTTGCGACCAGCCGGCTTCATTGCGCAGGTAGAGCAGCGTCAGCGCCTCCGCGGAGCGTTTCTCTTTCGCCATGCCGAAACTCCTTGAGAGCGGGTCCACTACGTACTGTGCTTGCCGGCGTGTTTTCGGGACACGGGAGGTGCAGCGAGATTACCGGCAGCGAGAATTCCCGCCATACATTCTAGCTTAGAGTAATTTCAAGTTCTCTGGTCCGGCGCTGCGGAAGCTCTCGTACCCTGGCTCCGCAATGAGCCACCGCGAGCACCCCGGGCCGGACGTCCTCCTGCGCTTCCTCCGCGGAGAGGCCGCGCTCGCCGAGAGCAGCACGGTCGTGCGCCACCTCCTCACCGGCTGCCGGGAATGCCTGGCCGTGACGCGGCCGGTGTGGGAGCTCGCGGAGCAGAAGCCGGAGCCGCTGGCCATCTATCAAAGGAAGGGAAGCTCCCGAACGGGAAGAATGGAGGCCTCGAGGTGATTGCGATCGAAGGCGCGAAGCAGGAGATGGAAATAGGCGAACCGAACGCTGGACCGGGGAAGATCGTCCAGGCGTTGCTCCTGATGCTCGTGGCGTTGCTCAAAATCGTCCGGCAAGGGTTGCAAGGAATCACCTCCAACCTGCCTCCTTCCAGCCAGGAGCTGGACCCTGAAATCGACCTGGTGGGCGAGACCGACGTGCGCAGCGAGATTCGCCGGGTCGTCCAATGCGTGGTGACCGATTTCATCGAGCCGGCCATCGCGGACTTGGCCGCGGCGGCCCGCTATCAGCCATCCCGCGCATGAGACGCCGAGCGAACGAAAAGAAGAAGGAGGAGCTGGGGCCCGTCCTGAGCATCCTGCGGGTGATCCGCGGTTTCAGTCAGTTGGAGCTGTCACAGGCTTCGGGACTGAGGCCCCAAACGATCAGCACTTACGAGCGGGGAAAAATGGTGCCCGGCCTGAGCTCCATGAAGAAACTGCTGGCCGCCATGGGTTACTCGTTGGCAGACGTGGAAAAGACCAAGCGGTTCATCGAGGCCCTGCTCATGGGGGAGGGTATGAGGTTTGCCACTTCGACTTCGCAGGCTCCACGGCTCCTTGAAGGAGAGGCGGCTCTGCGGCAGGAGATGGAGGAAACGGCCACGGCCGCCGGAAACGTGGCCGCGCGGATGGCCCAATTGGCGTTCGTGATGCTGGCGCGCCGATCAGAAGCGGCGCCCCCCGCTGCCGGTCCGGCCGTGCAGGTCGCTGAGGAGGGCGTTCCATGACGAACGTCAAACCGCTGGTGGTCTTCGCCGGGCTGCCCAAGGTCCTCCGGCGACTGCGGGGGACAAGGAAGATATGGGAGGTGGCGGCAGGAGCCGGCCTGGTCAAGGAGAACCTGGCGCTTCTGGAATACAGGCCGGCCCAGCGCTATGGCAGCCGGATGCTGCCGGAACGCCTTGGACAGATGCCCCGGCTCGACACTCTGGACTGCCTCCTGCGCTACTACGAGATCCCGCTTTCCGAGCTCGAGCTGCTGCTCGAGGAGGCCCGACGCGAGGTGGAGGCGCCCTCCACTCCCGGCGAACAGACTGCCGAGGAGGAGCGCCCTTCCATCGCCCACCTCGATTTGAGCGTCTACAGCGAAGAGACAGAGCGCGCGCTCTACGAGCTGGTGGTGGCGGATAACTTCCGGGCGACGAAGCTCGACCCGCCCGATGACGTCTGGGTGCCGCCCTACACGCCGGAGGCGGCCCACCTCGAAGTGAAATATCTCCTGGGCCGCTGGATTGCCACCTGGTGGAGGCTGGAGCTGGCGACCGACCTGCCCGAGGCCGATCGGCGGGAGACGCTCATCCTGGAAGACGACCCAGACCGGCCCGGCACGCTGTTCTATCGCGAAGTTTGAGGTAGGCCGTGGCCGATTCCAAAGAGCTCCCTTGGAAGTACCCACCTCCACCCGTCTCGGCCGTCTCGTCCCCGCGCGGTCAGGCGGTGAAGTTGAAGGCCAAATTGCCCATCCCCGTGGGCGAAGACGGCGCACCCGTCCTCCCCGTCATCCTCCAGTGGGCGTTCGCCCTCAACGCAGGAGACCTGCTCTGCGTTTCTACCAACTGGCGTGGAAAGTGCCTGTTCCAAAGCTACGCCGGCTTGGTTAGCTGGGCGGGCGAAGCCTTCAGCCAGCCTCCCTGGCGGTTCGTCGAGGAGTGGCTGCGCTCGCCGATGGCCGCGATGGGGCCTAACGGGGCCCTCTTGCTGCCGGAGGAATGGGCGTCCCTGGCGGAGCGACCAGGAGAGCCCCTCCTGCTGTGTGCCGAGACCACCCACGTAGCACCCGAGCTCACGCTGGAACCCGAAGAGAACTGGTGGAGCCCTGTGGAGCTGTACCTGAGCACTTCGTACGTCCTGCCCGTCCTGCCCGGGGTCAAGGTGGCTCTGCCGGCCGAGGCGCTGTGGCTGCTCAAGCTGCGCGACGGCGACCGGCTGGCCTGCGAGACCAAGCTGGCCTTCGCAACTTTCGAGCCCGCCTCCGAGGAGCTGAAACCGGGGTGGCGCCTGGTCGAGATCGAGCCGGGAGGGGTGCTCTCCCTGCCCGGTTCGTTGCGGGATCCCGAGGTGCTCAAGCGTTTCAAGCGTGTGCTCCTCACTCTGGCGGTTACCTGCCGGCAGGCTGCCTTTGACGTACGGCCGTGGATGGACATAGAAAGGCCCGGCGAATGACCAGCCTTCGCCGAATCGACGCGGAAAGGCTCACTCCCATGGACGCTTCGTCCCTGCTGGGAATTCCCTATGAGCTGGTGCTTCGGTACGTCCGCGAATTGGAAGGAGAAGGATCGATCGAGATCGAGCGCAAGGCCGGCCGGCTGTATTTCTCGGCCGCGCACCTCGAGCTGATCAAGAGACATCACGAGAAGAGGCCGCAAGGCTCCAAGTTCCGGGTGGAAGGCAACGCCGATCTGCACCAGCACGTGCTGCAGGATCTCAAGACCCTGGCGAGCACTCTCGAGGCGATGGCGAAGCTCGCCCGGGTCCGCTGCAAGGAGCTGATCAAGGCGCCGGCTTGCTCGACGACTTGGATCTCCACGCTCCCCGTCGCCGGGTTGACGCTGCGCAAGCCGATTCAGGTTTCCGTGGTCTCGGACGGCAAAGCCTTCTCCGCCTTCTGCGGCGATACGGGAAGCACGGCGACCGGGCGAAACCGGCCCGACGCCGTGCGGGCTCTGAGACAGCGCCTGGCAGCGGAGTACGTCTACTTGGATCAGTTGGCCACTCTCAGCGCCGAGGAGGCCGAGCGCCTGGCAACCCTGCGGCAGCTCATCCGGGACCCCGAGCGCGAGCCGATTCCATGACGATCTCCAAACTCGTTGAACACCATCTATACCTACGATGATCCGCTGGTCGCCTTCTCGAAGGGAAGGCTCACCCGGATTGCAAGGCCCGACGCGACCATCAGCTACCGCTACGACCGTTTCGGCCGTAGGCTCCAGGACGGCGAGCTCGCCTATACCTGGGATGCGGGCGCAGCGGCATCCGCCCAGGACTCTCTCTTGCTAGCCAAAGTTTTCAAGCCCTTCGTGCTGCACGGCGGCGGAGCAGACCCTCGACACGAAATGGGAAATCGATCCGAATTGCTGAAGCAGATCGAAGCTGTCCTTGGTAAGGACCGTGTTCTAGACGTGCTCATGTATAGACTGGGTTTTGCCGAGAAAAATTCAGGGGCCGTAACAACGATGTCTGGACGAGCTCTTGATGGGCTCATTGAGGCGCCACACTCGTCGAGGTGCGGGAGCGAAGCCCTAACCCTCGACCAACCCACCGGCCCCAACAACCGCAGCAGTCCTCCACGCTCTCGCGGCCGAGGGGCTTGACGAGGTATTGATCGGCGCCGAGGCTTTTCGCCATCTCCTGCGCGTGGTGAAGGTGCCGCCGCGCGGCGGAGGTTGAAAGCGGCTGAAACCTGACGGCCGGATCTTCGTACTACCGGGGTAGTCATGGATAGCTTCCCGGGAGGGCCGATGAACGGAACGTCGAGGATCGCCGGTTTCCTGCTGCTCGTCTTCACCTGCGCACCGTTCGCGGCCCGCGGCGCTCAGGAGCGTCCGGTCCACCGCGTCGAGCGGGCGGCGTCGGAGATCACCGTCGACGGCGTGCTCGACGAGGTGGCCTGGAAGAAGGCGGCGCGGATCGAGCTGAAGTACGAGACACGGCCGGGGGAGAACACCCCTCCCGCCGTGGCCACCGAGGCGTTCGTCACCTACGACGCCAGTCATCTCTACGTGGCCTTCCGCGCGCACGATCCCGATCCGTCGGCCATCCGCGCCCACGTCTCGGACCGCGACAACGCCTTCAACGACGATTTCGTGGGGATCGTCCTCGACACCTTCAACGATCAGCGCCGCGCCTTCGAATTCTTCGTCAATCCGCTCGGCGTCCAGATGGACCTGTTCATGGATGACGTGAGCGGCAACGAGGATTCCACCTGGGACGCCATCTGGAACGCGGCCGGCAGGATCAACGAGGATGGCTACACGGTCGAGATCGCCATCCCGTTCATCTCCCTGCGCTTCCCGCGCACCGAGGGCGAGCAGACCTGGAGCTTCGACGCCCTGCGCTTCTATCCGCGCAGCCAGCGCGCCCGGATCTCCGATCATCCTCTCGATCGCAACGTCAGTTGCTATCTCTGCCAGGACTCGAAGATGACCGGCTTTTCGGGAATCACACCGGGGCGCAACCTCGAGCTGGCGCCCACCGTCACCGCCACCCGCACCGACCAGCGGCAGGACTTCCCCTCCGGCTCTCTGCGCCAGGGCGGCGTCAAGTCCGAGCCGGGCCTCACGGCGAAGTGGGGAGTCACTCCCAACCTCACCCTCAACGCCGCCCTCAACCCCGACTTCTCCCAGGTCGAAGCCGATGCCGCGCAGCTCAACGTCAACACCCAGTTTGCCCTCTTCTTTCCGGAGAAGCGACCCTTCTTCCTCGAAGGCGCCGATTTCTTCAGCACGCCGTTCAACGTGGTTTTCACCCGCAACGTGGCCGACCCTGCCTGGGGCGTCAAGCTGACCGGCAAGGAGGAGAAGAACGCGGTCGGCGTCTTCGCCGCCCGGGACGACCGCACCAACCTCCTCTTTCCCGGCAACAGCGGCTCCTCGTCGGCCTCGCTCGGGCTCCAGACCACCGATGCGGTGCTTCGCTACAGGCGGGATTTCGGCAGCTCCTCGGCCGTGGGCGTGCTGTTCACGGACCGCGAGGGAGATGGCTACATGAACCATCTGGCGGGGATCGACGGCCTCTACCGGATGACCGACTCGGACCGCGTGCGCCTCCAGCTCCTGCGCTCCCAGACCGCCTACCCGCACGAGGTGGCGACGAGCTTCGGCCAGCCCTCGGGAACGTTCGCGGACACCGCCTATCAGATCGCCTACAACCACGACTCCCGCGACTGGTTCGCCTTCGCCCGCTACGAGAACGTGGGGCAGGGCTTCCGCGCCGACATGGGCTTCCTGCCGCGGGTCGATTACACCTTCCTGCAGGCCGGGGGTGGGCACGCCTGGAACGGCAACTGGCGGGGCTTCACCCGCGCCAGCCTGGGCAGCGACTGGGACCGCCGCGAGGACCAGCGCGGCCAGCGCCTCGAAGAGCTGGTGGAGGTCACCGCCGACTGCAACGGCCCCCTTCAATCCTTCCTGTCGCTGAACGTGGCCCGGCGCAACCGATTCTTCAACGGCGCGACGTTCCGGGACACGTTCTCCACCCTCTACTCCGAGATGCAGCCGGGCGGCGACCTCTTCCTGAGCCTCTCCCTGAGCTACGGCGGCGAGATCGACTTCGTCAACACCCAGGCAGGGGACCTCGTGCAGGTCTCGCCCACCGTGCGCTACGACCTGGGGCGTCACCTGCGGACCCAGCTCTCCCACGTCTACCAGCGGCTCGACGTTCAGGGCGGCACTCTCTTCACGGCGAACCTGACGCAGCTCTCCTGGGTCTACCAGCTCAACGTGCGCACCTTCCTGCGCGCCATCCTCCAGTACACCGACATCCAGCGCGACCCTGCCCTCTACCTCGCCGCAGTCGACGAGAGAACGAAGGCGCTGTTCAGCCAGCTCCTCTTCTCCTACAAGCTGAACCCGCAGACCGTCCTCTTCGTCGGCTACTCCGACGACTCCGCCGGCGATCAGCGAATCGATCTGACGCGGGCTGACCGGACGTTCTTCCTGAAGGTAGGGTATGCCTGGGTGCCGTAGGGGCGAAGGCCTTGGGTCGCGCCAAGAGCATCGTTGAGCTCGTGCCTTGCCTGCACCGAATGAGACCTGTACAATTGGACGTATGGAGGTAGTCGCCGACGCGAGCGCGCTCCTTGCCGTTGTCCTCAATGAGCCTGAGCGGGACTCGATCATCGATGCGACGGAGGGGGTCACCCTGATCTCTCCCTTCGTCTTGCCTTACGAGATTGGCAACGCGCTGATCGCGATGCGCAAGAGGAGGAGGATTGAGGAGGAGGTGATCGTCCCGGCCTGGAGGGCGACGCAGCGGATTCCCGTCCAGCTTGTGCCCGTGGAGGTGGAAGCCGCTCTCGTCCTTGCATTGGACCATGGGATCTATGCCTATGACGCCTACTACCTCCAGTGTTCGCTGGCGCACCGGCTGCCCCTAATCGCTCTCGACCGGACGATGCGGGGGATCGCGAAGAAACTAGGCATTCGATTGGTTATATAACTATGAAAGTTTACACCTTCACCCAAGCCCGGGAGCACCTTGCCGCCGTGTTGGAGGAGGCCAGGGAGCAAGAAGTGATCATCCGGCGCCGTAACGGCGACCAGTTCAGCATCGTCCTCCGGCAGCAGCATGGCACCTCTCCCTTTGACGTAGCCTCCGTCAACACCAAGGCGACGACGCAGGACATCTTGGATGCCATCCGCGAATCCCGGGAAAGGGGATGACGCGGCGCGCACCCTCCACGTTCAGTTGAGCTTCACCCAGCCTTCTGCCCCAAAGCCCGCCCCAACGCCTCCAAGCTGTCCAGATTGTGCACCGGGCGGTGCTCGTCCACATGCGGCAGCAGCGCTTTCACCCCTAAAGCCCGCGGCTGGAAACCTTCCCAGCGCAGGAGAGGGTTGAGCCAGATCAGCCGCCGGCAGGATTTGTGGAGGCGCTCGGCTTCGGCGTCCAAGCCCGGCTCGGGGTCGCGGTCGAGGCCGTCGGTCACCAGCAGCACCACGGCGCCCCGGCCCAGGACTCGCCGCGACCAGGCGCGGTTGAACTCGTGCAGGCTGGCCCGCAGGCGCGTGCCTCCCGCCCAGTCCGTCACCTCGCGGCCGCAGCGGGCCAGGGCCTCGTCCACATCGCGGCGGCGGAGCACCCGCGTCACGTTGGTGAGCCTCGTCGCGAACAGAAAGGCGTGGACTCCGCTCTTGACGTCCCGGGCTTCGAGCAGGGCGTGTAGAAAATGGAGCATCATCTCCGAATAGCGTCCCATCGAGCCCGAGATGTCGCACAGCACCACCAGCGGCGGCGGCAGGAAGACTCGCGAGCGCAGACGCAGCGGCGCCAGATCGCCGAAGGTCTTCAGGCTTTCGCGCACCGTGCGCGCGAGGTCGATCTGGCCGCCGTGGGGATCCGGCGCGAAACGGCGCGTGCGCACGGGACGCAACGCGTTCGCCATTCCGGCCACGATCTTCTTGGCGCGGGCGAGCTCGGCGGCGCTCATCTGATCGAAATCGCGCGTGCGCAGCACCTCGTCGGCTGAGAACGTGAGCGCGGCGTCGAATTCGATCTGTTCGGGAAGCGGCTGCCGGCTCACCGTGGGCGGACGCCACGCTTCGGCGACCCGCCGCGAGATCGTCGAAGCCTGCGGCATGCGCACGTGCGGCAGGAGCTGCGCCATCGCCGCCTCGGCACCCAGCGGATCGCGCCAGAAAAGACGGAAGGCCTGATCGAAAAGCTCGAAATCCTCCGGCCGCTTGACCAGCACGGCGTGGAGAGCCCAGTAGAGCTCGCTCCGTTGCAGGACGTCGATCGCCGAGGCGGCTGCGAGGGCGTCGAGAGCGTTCGCCGGCCCCAGCCGCAGGCCGGCTCCGCGCAGCAAGCGGGTGAAGTGGACGACGTTCTCCGCCAGCCGCGATGGCGCAAGCGCCGGCATCACGCCCCCGCCAGCATTTCCCTCACGGGATTGCCCGCCATCTTCTCGATGTCGTCCTGATACTTGAGGAGCACGCCCAGCGTGGCGTTCACGGTCTCGGCATCCAAAGTCAATTGATCGAGGGCGAGGAGCGCGCGCCCCCAGTCGATCGTCTCCGCGACCCCGGGGAGCTTGAACAGATCAGCGCGGCGCAGCTTCTGGACGAAGCTCACGATCTGCCCGGCGAGGGCCTCCGCCAGCTCAGGAGCCCGCAGGCGCAGGATCTCCAACTCGCGGGGAGCATCCGGATAACCGATCCAATGATAAAAACAGCGCCTTTTGAGGGCGTCGTGGATCTCGCGCGTGCGGTTCGAGGTCACGACGACGACAGGCGGCGACGGCGCACGCACCGTGCCCAATTCCGGAATAGTGACTTGAAAATCGCTCAGGATCTCCAGCAGGAACGCCTCGAACGGCTCGTCCGTGCGGTCGAGCTCGTCGATCAGGAGCACGGGCGGGCCCGCCGGATCGCCCTCCAGGGCGAGGAGCAGCGGGCGCTTCAGGAGGAACCGCTCAGCGAAAATGTCGTGCGCCAGGCGCTCGCGCCCTTCGGCGCCGGCCCGCCCTTCGAGCTCCGCCAGGCGGATCTCCAGCATCTGGCGCGGATAGTTCCATTCATAAAGGGCCGCGGCGGCATCGAGCCCTTCGTAGCATTGCAGACGGATCAGCCGGCGGCCTAGAGTCTCGGCGAGGACTTTGGCGATCTCCGTCTTACCGACGCCGGCCTCCCCTTCGAGAAGGAGCGGCCGGCCCAGCTTGAGCGCCAGGAAGACGGCGGTGGCCAAGCTGGCGTCGGCGACGTAGCGTCCCGACGCCAGCAGTTGGCGCGTGTCCTCAACGTTGCGCGGCAGGCCCAAGTTACTGGCAAGCCTGGATGGCCCGCTTCGCCATCACCTTGATGAGATGGGCCAGGTACTCCGGGCTCGCTTCGCCGCCCGTGCGCAAATCACCGGGCGAAACCTCCACGGCTTCGGCGGCCCGCCACGCGAAGTTGCCACCGAGCGACGCCTCCAGCGCCGGGAGACGGAAGACCTTGGGACCGGCCCCCGTCACCGCCACCCGCACGCCGCCCGCGGTCTTCGCCACCATCACGCCGGCCACCGCGTATTTCGAAGCCGGGTGAGGGAACTTGGCGTAGGCCGAGCGCTCCGGCACCGGGAAACGGACGGCGGTGATGATCTCGTCCGGCTCCAGCGCCGTTTGAAACAGCCCCTTGAAGTAGTCGTCCGCCGCGATCTGCCGGCGATCCGTGACGATGGTGGCGCCCAGGGCCACGATGGCCGCGGGATAGTCCGCGGCCGGATCGGCGTGGGCCAGCGAGCCGCCGATCGTGCCGCGGTTGCGGATCTGCGCGTCGCCGATCCCCCCGGCGAGGCCGGCCAGACCCGGAATGCGCTTCTTCACCTCGGCCGAATTGGCGACCTCGTCGTGCGTGACCAGCGCACCGATCACCAAATCGTTCCCCTCGGAGCGGATCTCCTTGAGGCCGGGGATTTTGGCGAGCGACACCAGGTCCGAAGGCTGCGCCAGGTCGAGCTTCAGAACGGGGAGCAGGCTCTGCCCCCCCGCCAGGAGCTTGGCCGCTTCGTGACCCTTGAGCAGCGTGACCGCGTCAGCCACCGACTGCGGACGATGGAACTCGAAGTTTTTCATGCCGCACCTCCCTGCGCTGCCTGAATCGCCCGCCAGACTTTTTCCGGAGTCGCCGGCATCGTAATGTCGGTGACGCCGAGCGGCGCCAGGGCGTCGAGCACGGCGTTGATCACCGCCGGCGGCACGCCGATGGCGCCCACCTCGCCCACGCCTTTGATGCCGGTGGGATTGTGAGTGCACGCGGTGACGTGATTGCCCACCTTGAACGAAGGCAGGTCCGCCGCGCGTGGCATGGTGTAATTCATGAAAGAGCCCGACAGGAGTTGTCCGTCCGCGTCGTAAACGCACTCCTCGAGCAGCGCCTGGCCGATCCCATGCGCCAGGCCGCCGTGCGCCTGGCCGTCGACGATCATGGGATTGATGATCACTCCCACGTCGTCGGCGATGGCCACGTCCACCACATCGACCTCGCCGGTCTCCGGATCGACCTCCACCTCCACGAGATGGCAGCCGCCGGGGAACGTGAAGTTCTTGGGATCGTAGAAGGCCGAGTCTTCGAGCCCCGGCTCCACGGTTTCGATCGGATAATTGTGCGGCACGTAGGCGGTGAAAGCCACTTCGCCGAACGACTTCTCGCGGTCGGTGCCGGCGACTTTGTACTTGCCGTCCGCGAACTCGATGTCGGCGACGCTCGCCTCCAGCAAGTGGGCGGCGATCTTCTTCCCCTTGTCCACGATCTTGTCGATCGCTTTATAGATCGCCGAGCCGCCCACCGCCGCCGAGCGCGAGCCGTAGGTGCCCATGCCGAACGGAATGCGATCGGTATCGCCGTGCACGATCTCGACGTTTTCGACCGGAATGCCGAGCCGCTCGTTGACGAGCTGCGCGAACGTCGTTTCGTGTCCCTGCCCATGGCTGTGCGTGCCGGTGAACACCGTCACGCTCCCGGTGGGATGGACGCGCACCGTCGCCGCTTCGTACAGGCCGGCGCCGGCGCCGAGCGCGCCCACCAGGGCGGACGGCGCGATACCGCACGCCTCGATGTAGGTCGAAATGCCGAACCCGCGCAGCTTGCCACGCTGCTCCGAGGCCGCCTTGCGCTCCGCGTACTTGCCGTAATCGATCGCTTCGAGCGCCATGTCGAGCGTCGCCGGATAATCGCCGACGTCATATTGCAGAGCCACCGGCGTCTGGTACGGAAACTGGTCCGGCTGAATGAGGTTCTTGCGCCGGATCTCCACGCGGTCGATCCCCAGCTCGCGGGCGGCCTTGTCCACCAGCCTCTCCAGCAGGTAGGTGGCCTCGGGGCGCCCGGCGCCGCGCACCGCGTCCACCGGCACCGTATTGGTGAAGATCGCCTTCACCTCGGCATAGATGGCGGGGAGGACGTACGGCCCGGAGAGGAGGGTGGCGTGGAGGTAGGTGGGGATGGCGGGCGCGAACGTCGAGAGGTACGCCCCCATGTTGGCCAGTGTGCGCACCCGTAGGGCCCGGAACTTGCCATCGGCCGTCAAAGCGAGCTCGGCGTGGGAAACGTGATCGCGGCCGTGGGCGTCGGAAAGGAAGGCCTCGCTGCGGTCGGAGGTCCATTTCACCGGATGCCCGACGCGCCGGGACGCCCAGAGCACCAGCAGCTCCTCGGCGTAGTGGAAGATCTTCGAGCCGAAGCCGCCGCCCACGTCCGGCGCCACCACCCGCAGCTTGTGCTCCGGCACCTTGAGAGTGAAGGCGCCCATGAGCAGGCGGATGAGGTGCGGGTTCTGCGACGTCGTGTAGAGCGTGTAGTGATCGTTGACGTCATCGTAGTGGCCGTTGGCGGCGCGGGGCTCGATGGCGTTGGGCGCGATGCGGTTGTTGGTGAGGTCGATCGCGACCACCCGGGCCGCCTGCGCGAACTCGGCCTCCGTGGCCGCGGGATCGCCCAGGTGCCAGTCGAAGCAGACGTTGCCGGGCGCCTCGTCCCAAACCTGGGGAGCGCCGGGGGCCACCGCGGCGTTGAGGTGCGCGACGGCCGGCTGCGGATCGTAGTCGACGTCCACGAGTTGGGCCGCGTCCTTCGCCTGCGCCCGGGTTTCTGCGATCACCATGGCGACCGGATCGCCGGCATGCCGCGCCTTCCCTTGCGCCAGGGCGGGGTGGGGCGGTGCCACCATCTTCGAGCCGTCCTTGTTGGTGATCGTCCAGCCGCAGGGGATGCCGCCGAGGTCATCGGCCGCCACGTCGGCGCCGGTCAGCACGGCGATCACCCCCGGCGCCTGGAGCGCCTGCGAGGCGTCGATCCCGCGGATGACGGCGTTGGCGTGCGGCGAGCGCACGAACACGGCGTGGGCCTGTCCGGGGAGCGACACGTCGTCGGTGTAGCGCCCCTTGCCGAGGAGGAATCGGCGGTCTTCCTTGCGGGCGACGGAAACGCCCAAGCCCTGGTCGCTCATTGGGCACCTCCCCGCACGGTCTCGGCGGCCGTGAGCACGGCCTTGACGATGTTGTGGTAGCCGGTGCAGCGGCAGAGGTTCCCCTCCAGGCCGTGCCGCACCTCGTCCTCGGTGGGATTGGGGTTGCGCTGGATCAGCTCGGCGGCGCGCATCACCATACCGGGCGTGCAGAAGCCGCACTGCAGGCCGTGGCAGGTGTGGAACGCCTCCTGCATCGGGTGCAGCTTGCCGTTGGTGGCCAACCCTTCGATCGTGGTGACCGCCGCGCCCTCGGCTTCCACCGCCAGCATGGCGCAGCTCTTGACCGACTTGCCGTCGACCCAGACGGTGCAGGCGCCGCACTGGCTGGTGTCGCAGCCCACGTGCGTGCCGGTGAGCCGCAGATGCTCGCGCAACAGCTCGACGAGCAGCGTCCGCGGCTCCACGTCGGCGACGTGGCTCTTTCCATTGACTTGTAGCGAGATCGTGGCCATGAACCTCCCCTTCTCGGTTTTGCCCACTGGCGCGGGTTTCCTCTAGACGGCGGCCATAGTACCGCCGGGGATTGTGGGGGTGCAAGGGTGGAAACGAGGTGCAGCCACGACGGCCGATATACACGGACAAGATAGTCGAAAACCCAGGGCGCCCCCCCTTACCGCGCCCCGCCCGTTCGTCACCCCGCCAGGCCGGTTCGTCAAATTTCGCTTCCCGCCTCTCTCCTCCTCGCTCCACACTGGAATAGGAACGAGCCCGCCTCTTCCGGCGGGCGAGTCCGCAAGGAGATCCATCATGAACGATTCATGCTTGGCAGAGCTTTCGGGCGTGCACAAGCGTTTCGGTAGCACGGTCGCCCTGGACGGGCTCGACCTCGCGGTGGGGCGGCGGGAGCTGTTGGCCGTCCTCGGGCCCAACGGCGCCGGCAAAACCACCGCGATCTCGCTTCTCCTGGGGCTGCAAAAGCCGGACTCCGGCGCGGCGCGCCTCTTCGGCCAGGAGCCCAAGGCCCTCGCGGCACGGCGGCGGGCCGGGGTGATGATGCAGGAGGTCTTCCTGGCGCCGGAACTGCGCGTCCGCGAGCAGGTCGACCTCGTCGCGAGCTATTACCCTCAGCCGCTCGGCACGGATGCCGTGCTGGAGAAAACCCAGATCACGGCGCTCGCGAAACGCCCCTACGGCAAGCTCTCCGGCGGCCAGAAGCGGCAGGTGCAGCTTGCGATCGCGATCGTCGGCCGCCCTGAGCTCCTGTTCCTCGACGAGCCCACGGTGGGGCTCGACGTCCAGGCCCGCGAGCTGCTGTGGGCGACGATCCGCGAATTGGTGGCCGGGGGCGCTTCGATCGTCCTCACCACGCACTATCTCGAAGAAGCGGAGGCCCTGGCCGACCGCGTCGCCGTCCTTGCCAAGGGGCGCCTCATCGCCTCCGGCAGCGTGAACGAAATCCGCGCCCTCGTGACACGCAGCCAAATCCATTGCGTCACCGCGCTGACGGCGGAGGAGGTCCAGGCCTGCCCCGGCGTGGAAACCGTGCACCGCGATCAACACGGCCTGCATATCACCACCCGCGAGGCCGAGGCCGTCGTGCGGCGCCTGCTCGCGGCGGATCCCGACATCACACGGCTGGAAGTCCGCCGCGCCGGCCTTGCCGAAGCTTTCACCGAGCTGACCCAGGAGACCGCGTCATGAACGCCACGACTTCGAAGGTATCCCCGGTGCCTCTCGAGCTGAGCACCGATCGTGATGGAAACGCCGCCGCCTTTCCCGCCGGCCGCCTGTGGCGCGCCTATCTAGCCGAAGCCCGCTACGAATCGCTGCGCATGCTGCGCGCGCCGGGCTTTTCCATCCCGTTCCTGGGCCTGCCGGTCCTTCTCTACTTGATGTTCGCGGTGCTCATCGCCGGCGCCGCCACGGCGAAAGATCCGGACCTGGCGAGGTTCATGTTCACCGGTTTCGCCGTCTTCGGCATCGTCGGGCCGGGGATGTTCGGCTTCGGCGTCATCACGGCGACCGAGCGCGAGCAGGGGCTCCTGCGGCTCAAGCGCGCCCTGCCGATGCCGATGGGCGCCTACGTGCTCGCCAAGGTCTTGATGGCCATGCTTTTCGCCGCGATCATCATGACCACGATGCTCGCCGCCGGGCTCACTCTCGGCCACTTGTCGCTCACCGCCGGCCAGATCGCGCAGCTCGTGGCGATCGGTCTTCTCGGCTCGGTGCCGTTCTGCGCCATGGGTCTCTTGATCGGAACCTGGGCCTCGGCGCGCAGCTCCCCGGCCTTCGTCAACCTGATCTACCTGCCGATGCTGCACCTCTCCGGCTTGTTCTATCCGCTGCCCAAGAGCCTGAGGATGCTGGCGCCGATGTGGCCCACGTTTCACGTCCGTCAGCTCGCGTTCTCCGTGCTGGGAGTCGCAGGGCAGGACGAACCCTTGATCCACGTGGCGGTGCTGGCCGGCGTGACGGTGCTCTTCGGCCTCATTGCGCTGCGCCGTCTGCAACGCGTGGGCTGAAAGGAAAACGGTCTCCGCGGCGGTAAAAAAGGACATCAAGGACACCAAGGACTCCAAGGACAGGAGACGCCCGGCTCGAAGAGGGCCTTCAATGACGTCTCCTTCATGGCCTTGGCGCGGAACAAAAAATGCCCCGAAAGGGCAAAGGCATATAGCCCGGGGCTGGCGCTGTTTGCCAGCCCCGGGCTACATGCCTAGGCTCCTTCGGAGCAGCGAGGGCTGGCTGGCTCCGGAATTCCAAAGCCAGCCTCACACCTCATCTCAATGACAGACGCAGAGCGTCCAATCCCAACTGCGCCCCTGGTTGTTGCAGGCCACCTGCTGGCTCACGTCGGGGCAGGAGGTGATCGTCGCACAGTAGGAATTGGTGTGAGTCGAGACGCCGTAGCAGAACTGGCGGTCGTTCGAGCTCGTGATGCTCGCGCAGTAGGAGCCGTTGCGCAGCGACATGCCGTAGCAGAGCGCGCGCGTACTGGCGTCGGTGACGTTGTTGCAGTCGGGCATGGAGCCCCAACTCGAAACGCCGTAGCAGAAGGAGCGCATCTGGGCGTCGGTGACGTCGCGGCAGTTCGAGGGATAGTTGGGCGCGAACGCCATGCCGTAGCAGGCGAGCTGCAGGTTACGGTCCGTCATCGTGGTGCACGGCGTCTGTGAGCTCGTCGACAAGGCGTAGCACATCTTCTGATCGTTCAGGTCGGTGATGTCGTCGCAGTTCGAGGAGATCCTGCCGGCGATGCCGTAGCAGGCCAGGAACTGGTGCCGGGGGCTCACGTAGACGAAGGGATTGCCGGTGGAGCCGCCGCCAGGCGCCGTGACTTCGTCGGTGACGTACTCGTTGCAATCTTCGTTGAAGCCCGTCGCGCCTTCGCTCTCGAAAAGGTTTCCCGTGCTGTGGAACCAGCCGACGGCGTAGCGGCCCGCCGCGTCGTTCCAGACGCGGTAGGAGGCCAGGGCGTTTTTCTTGGCATTGCAATCGGCGGTGGCGAGCGGCACCGTCCGCTGCCAGGCTTGGGCACGCCGCGTCGAGGCGTCGCAGATCGCCCCGGCGTAAATCGAAAGGAACGTGCGCGGCGCGAAGCCCGTGCTGGCGATGCCGTCGTGCACGGCGATGTGGTCCGGATGGTTCTGATAGTCCAGGGTGCCACTCGTGCCGAAGAGCGTGGTGCCGGGGATGCCGAGCCCGATCCAGAAACGCGCGCGGTCGGCCACTTTGGCCGAAGCGAGGGCGCCATCCTGATAGTCGTGAATGGCAATCGCCTGCACGCCGAGGCGGCGCATCGAGTCCATGAACTCGCGGGCACGGGCGTTGCCGAAGCCATTGGTGTCGCCGCAGCCGAGGATGGTGGAAGGCGACGGCGCCGGATGGGTGATATTCTCGAGGTGCGTGGAGTCGCAGACGATCGAATGCGCGATGGTACCGGAGGTCGGCTCGGTGCACAGAGTTCCGAGCGCGTTCGATGCCGTGCCCCGCGTCATCAGCTCGACGACGACGGTGCGCCCGGCGGCGAGAGCCTGGCTGATGCTGCCGGCCATGCCCAAGGTCTCGTCATCCGGATGAGCCGCGAAGAAGATGGCAGGCTGGTTGAAAGGACCGGTATACGATCCGCAGTCCGTCGGGCGGACCGGGTAAGCGCTGCCGTTCTGCGCGTCGGCAATCGGCGTGCAGACGAGCTCCTGAGCGCTCAGCCGGACGGTGAAGAGGGCGAGTAGGATGAGCCAGAATGCTTGCGGTTTGTGCATGGAGTCTCCCTTCTTGATGTTTCAGCCGCGAACCGCGACGCAAGAGACGTCGGAGATTACCACGGCCGGACAGACCCCGATGAGAGGTTCGTCACAAGGCGCCGATCCCCAGTCCCTGCACGATCCGGGCGGTCGTAACGATCTGTCCCACATGCCGTTGGGTGTGCTCGGCGGCGTGGAACAGCAGCCCGAGCACCGTCGAGGGCAACTGGAGGCGGCCGACGCCTCGCGGTTCGAGCAGCGCCGCCTCCGGCGTGGCGCGGAGCTGCTTCAGGGCGCGGCCTACTTGCTGCTCGAAGGCCAGCACGAGCGTGGCGGCCTCCTCTGGCGGAGATCCGGGCAACGCCTCCGTGGCGAGAAAGGCTCTCTGCTCGCCGGAGAGCCCCTCGCCCCGGGCGTAGGTGAAGAGCCGGTCCAAGCTGCCCGCGGCGTGGCGAAGGTGGAAGCCCACGGAAGGGGCGCCGCCAGGACGGGCCCACAGGTCTTCCGCCGAGAGCGGGCTCACGATCCGCTGCACCTCCTCCACCGCCTGGAGGAGCGCGTGGGCAACGGGCTGCAGCCATGGCGATAGATCGGGAACGGGACCGCGCATCCAGACTTCCGGCAGATCGGGAGGTGTCATGAGAAAACGATAACAGCTTTCCCTTGGGATAGGATGCTCCGCCGAGGGCGGCGGCCTCCGCGCTCCACAGCCCCGCGGGAGCGGCCAAGGAGCCGCTCCAAGCGAGGAGGAGCCCACCGCGGAGACCGGGGATTCGGGCCACGGCAAGCTATGATGACTGCGCTTCTCGCCTCACTGTGGACGAACTCCGAGAGAAAGCAAAAGTCTGTAGGCGGCGGCGTTGCCCTTGTCCCAGGATAATTGCAGGTAAAAGGCCGCTTTCTCCTTGTCAACTGTTCCGGTTTCGCCGTTGGCGTACATCTCGCCCAACGCGTAAAAGGCGAACCGGGGATCGGTCTCCGCTGCTCTCTGATACCATGAAATCGCAGCCTCGGCATCTTTGGCGACGCCTTCTCCCAGGCGGTAGCAGGCGGCCAAGTTGAACATCCCATCAGAGTAACCGGCCTTGGCTGATCGTTCGAAGAGCGCGAATGCCATCTTGAGATCTTTGGTGACTCCTTCACCAAAACTGTAGCAGTTTCCAAGCCTGAACAAAGCCTTCGGGTCCCCTGCTGCGGCCTGTGCACGCAGCTCTGCCAAGGAGGCCTCGGCGCGAAGCGCATCAGCCCGTCGCTGGTCCTCTTCGACACGGCGCTTGTACTCCTTCTCATCCGCCTTCGTGGCAGATCCTTCCTGGGGGTCGAAGAAGACCATTCCTTCTCTCTCGGCAAGGGCGACGAACCACTCCACGACCGAAACGGGAGTGGAGCCGTATGTCTCCAGGAACATGACGGAGGAACCAAAGTCTACGATCAGAGACAGAGCGTCCGGATCAGGAAAGGCTGCCTCGATCTGGTGATTGAGACCCTCGATGTCGAGAGGAGCAACTTCAGGGCACTCTACACCTTCGGCTAGAAGGAGATAGCACAGCCAGGGCGTGATCCTTGAGGGCACCTCTTTCCATTTCCACAAGGCGTAATCGATGCTCATAGTGGCCTGTCCTACCCTGAAATTACTGCGCCCCTTGATAGACTGGAGAAATGCTACAACGGAGCCGGTCTAATTGGAAGAGGCTGATGGGGCAGAGGGGACGAGATTCTACACCCGACAACATGCTCGTTACCGTGGCCTCGATCTCCTCACCCGCAGCTCGGCGCCCGAGCTCGACGCACCTCAGACGTAGACTCCCCTTCGCGAGGATCGGCACTCCTTGACGCCCGGTCTCCTTTCTGCTTAAGTCTGCCTGCAAGCACAGACGTCCACACCGGGGAGGTGCAAAGCCATGGAGAAATTCGAGAAGCCCACCATCGACAAGGAGCCGGCCTCGGAGCAGCGTCCGGAGGCCATCGCCGCCCACGTGGCCGCACACGTTGCCGCGCACGTCGCGGCTCAGGTCGCCTCGCAGGTCGCGGCGCAGGCGCCGGCGGCTTTCCATGCGCCGGCCGCGCACGCCCCGGCCCTGCATGCTCCGGCCCTTCACGCTCCAGCTCTTCATGCTCCGGCCGCGCATGCTCCGGCCACGCACGCACCCGTCGAGGCGCAGGCGCTTCATTCGCCCGCGTTCCACGCTCCTGCGGCGCTCCATGCTCCTGCCGCCGCGGCTTTTCATGCCCCGGCGGCAATGCATGCGCCCGCCGCCTTCCACGCCCCAGCCGCCCAATTCGGCGCCGCGCACGCTCCGGCCGCCGAAGCGCTCCATTCTCCCGCGGCTGCGGCCGAGGCTGTCCACAGTCCGGCGGAGCCGGCCAAGGAAGCCGCCACCGGCCAACCCTCCGCCGCTTCCGGCGACAACGCGGGTCCAGACCCGACGACCCTGGTCCGCTCCACGTCCTGAAACGGTATGGCGCCTCCAACAGCCGGCCTCTATCCCGTGCCGAGCGCACGCACCTTTCCAAGCAAGGAAGGGGAGACCTTCTTCCTGCTCCTGGACGCGGAGAAGCATCGCCTGAACTCCGTGGGAGCGAGGATCCTCTCGCTCTGCGACGGCACGCGGACGCTGGCGGAGGTCGCCCGGCAAGTCGCGGCCGTCTACGAGATCGACGACGGCGAAGCCTGGGAGGAGACGTGCGCGTTTTGTGACCGATTGGCAATGATGGGCGCCCTCGTTTATCTCGAAGCGCCCGCCGGACGGCGGTGGCCGTCCTGGCAGGAGCGCATGGCTCCCGTTTCCGTCACCGTCGAGGTGACGCAGCGGTGCAACATGCGGTGCGATCATTGCTACAACGCGTCCGGCGACGAAGAGCCGGGGACCTTGCGCCTGGCGGAGGTCCAGGGCGTCCTGGCCGAGCTGGCCGCTCTCGGCACAAAATCGGTGAGCTTCGCGGGGGGAGAGCCCCTCATGCGCCTCGACCTCGACGAGATGCTCGCCACCGCCGCGGGGCTGGGAATGGCGACGGGAATCGCCTCGAACGGTTTTGCCCTCACGCCGTCGCGGGCCGACGAGCTCGTCAAGCTGGGCGTCGGCACGGTGCAGATCAGCCTCGACTATCCGGACGAAAGACACGACGACTTCCGCCGCCGCAAGGGCGCCTTCACCCACGCCGAGGCGGCGATTCGCAACGCTTCCTCCCGCGGCCTGCTCACCGTCGTCTCCACCACCCTGACACGCGGCAACGCCGCCGACGCCGGCCGCATCAAAGCCCGGGCGCAGGAGCTCGGCGCCGCCTACCATCTCGTGAACCGATTCATTCCCGTCCGCCGTGGCGCGTCCCTGGACGGGGACCTTTCAGAAAGCGATTTCCTCGCCGCCGTCGAGCAGCTTCGCGATCCGGCGCCGCCCATGATCAGTTGCGATCCGGTGATCACCGGCAGCGTGCATTGCACCGTGGGCTCGGGCCACCTGACCATCGCCTCCAACGGCGACGTCAAGCCGTGTGTCAGCTTTCAGGCCTCAGCAGGAAACGTCCGCCGCGAGCCGCTGCGGGAGATCTGGCGCAACTCCCCGTTCCTCATCCGCCTGCGCGAGCGCCAGCTCGCGTCGCATTTCGAGAGCGCCAGGTTCAAGTGCCCATCCTACGAGTTCGCCACCCGCCAGGCCGCCGAAGACCGCGCTTTCCTGCGCGTCGTATCCTGAACCAGGCAACGTGAACGTTCACCTCCGTCCCGCCAAGCTGGAAGACGTCGATCCCGTCGTCCATCTGCTCGCCGAAGCGGAGCTTCTGAGCTATCCGGAAGTCGATGGCCCCGAGGCCCTGCGGCGAACGCTGGCGAGCCCCTGTGCCGTTTGGCTCGTGGCCGTAGGCCCGGAGGGCGCGGTCGTCGGCTCCGTGCGGGGCAATTGGGACGGCAGCCGCGCCCTGCTGCAGCAGATCGTCGTCGCCCGAAGCGCACGCCGCCAGGGGATCGGCAAATTGCTCACGGAAGGCATCGTCGCCTCCTTCGGCGAGCGCGGCGCGCCGACCGTCGCCGTCACCGTGAGCCCCGAATCCGTGGGCTTCTTCGCCGCGCTCGGCTTTCTAAAAACTCCCATCACGCTGATGTTGCGCTCGCTCCCCCGCGCATGAGCCAGCCTATCGCACTGGAAGCCTACGAAGCGCTCGCCGAGCGCTACTCGCGGCTGGTGGAACGGAAAGCCGAGAACGGCTACATCGAGCATCCGGCGATCCGCAAACAACTCGGGGAGGTGAGCGGAAAATCCGTTCTGGACGCCGGCTGCGGCCCGGGCATCCTGGCGGATTACCTCGCCACCCACGGCGCGGAGGTCACCGCCTTCGACGTCAGCCCGAAGATGATCGAGCTGGCCCGGCTCCGTCTCGGCCAGCGGGGGCGCCTCTTCCTCGCCGACATGGCGCACCCCCTCTCGTTCCTTCGCGACGAGGAATTCGACGTCGTCGTTTCCTCGCTCGCCATGGGCTACGTCGAGGACTGGGACGCGCTGCTGAAAGAGCTCTGGCGGGTGTTGAAGGATCACGGGCGCCTCGTCTTCACCGTCCAGCACCCCTTGAACGCCTATCTCGGGTACAAGCCAGCCACGGCTTTCGGCGTTCACTACGTGCAAGCCACCTGGACTGGGTTCGGCGGCAATCCTGTGGTGGTTCCGGATTATTACCGCTCCTTCGCTGATATCGTCAATCCTTTGCTGCGGGCGGGCTTCCGGCTGAAAGAGATCGTCGATACCAGGCCGCTGCCCGCTCTGCGGGAAAAAGATCCGTCGCGATTCGAAAGATACAACACCATCCCCATCTTCTTGTGCGTCGAAGCCTGGAAAGAGAGCAGGGATGGCCGCGCGCCCCGCCCTGGCGCACGAGCCGAAGCCGAGCCTGCGGCCTCCCGCAAGCTCCTGCCGGCGGGTTTCGCTCAAAGCGTTCACCACGACCGCAGCGCCTACCTCAACGGCCTGTTTCCAGAGACGCTCAGCCGGTGCATGGAGCTCGATTTGCCGCACCAGACGATTCTCCGGCTCGCCTACGAGCGCCTTCGCGATCCGGAGCTCGTCGCGGCCTATCATGGCTCCCCCGCTTTCCGCCTCGCTCTCCTGCAGGAGCTGCGGAGCTCCGCGCCTTGGTGGGAGCCGGCCGGCCGCACCGTCGACGACTGGTTTTCCAACGGCTACGGATTCGGAGCGTTCTCGGTCTCTCACGTGAAGGACCTGGGGACGATGCGCCTGGGAGCGATCGACGACACGTCTCTTTTTTCGATCGGTGCTCTCATGTTCTATGGCTTCAACCTGCCGGGCCGTCCCGGCATGGCCTTCATGCAGAGCCCGCAGATCGAGGTTCTCGCCGCCACGTTTTTCCAGATGATCCAGCACGGCCGCGCCGCCGGGATGTCGCATGGCCCCTGGCACGAGCCGATTTTCAGGGAGCTGCGATCGGAATGCGCCGCCGGCGCCGCCCCGGCCGCCGTCGAGCGCGCGGTCCGCGAATTCCTGGAGCTTCACGAGCTCGGCCATACCTATCGCTGCAACGGCGCGCAGCCGGTCCTCGACCTTCTGAAACGCCGTGGGCTGGAGGATGCGCTGCCGTCCCTGGATTTTCCGAGCCCGTATCAGCTCGCTTCCTGGCGAAGGATCCGGGCGGGCGAGGGCACCATTGCCGACGTGCTTTTCCTCTACGGCGACTTCCTCGCGAACATGACCCTCGCCGCTTCCGGCGTGAGCCCGCTGACCCTCACCCTCCTCCGCGCCTTCAACTGGTGGCTCGTCCGTCCGCCGAAGGAGCGGTCGCGTCCCAGGGGCCTCTATTCCTTTCTTTACTACACGGCGTCCTCGCGGCTCGAAGACTTCTGCCGCGACCTCGACGGGATCTTCGAGACCGCGCTCACGCAGCCGGCCAGCCTCGCCGGCAGGATGAAGGCCCTGGAGTGGGATCACTGGAACGCTTTGCGGCTGGTGTAGACTGCCGGCATGAACGACGCCACCTCCGTCCAACGGTCCGCGATCGCCGAGTTCCAGAGATTGCACGCGTCAGGGTGCTTCGTGCTGCCGAACCCGTGGGATGCGGGATCGGCGGTGTACCTCCAGCATCTGGGCTTCAAGGCCCTCGCCACCACCTCCGCCGGCTTCGCGTTCAGCCGCGGTCTGCCGGACGAGGTTTCGGCCGTCCCGCGCGACGTCATGCTCGCGCACATCCGCGACTTGGTGGAGGCGACGCCGCTGCCGGTGAACGCGGATTTTCAAACCGGCTACGCCGACGAGCCCGAAGGAGTCGCCGACAACGTCGCGCTCTGCATTGCGACGGGCGTTGCCGGGCTGTCGATCGAGGATTCGACGGGCGATCCGGCAAAACCGCTCTATGACGAGGGGCTCGCCCTGGAGCGTATCAAGGCGGCGCGGGCCGCGATCGATAGATCAGGAATTCCCGTGCTGCTGACGGCGCGCTGCGAAGCCTGGCTCGTCGGCCATCCGGAGGCGTCGCGCATCGCGCTCGCGCGGCTCGTCGCCTTTGCCGAGGCGGGCGCCGACTGCCTCTACGCGCCCGGCGTGCGGGACCCCGAGGAGATCGCGGCGATCGTAAGGGCGGTGGCCCCGAAACCGGTCAACGTCCTGGTTTCCGCGCCCAGCACCGTCCTCTCCGTTTCCCGCCTCGCTGACCTCGGCGTGCGGCGCATCTCCGTGGGCTCCGCCCTGGCGCGAGCCGCCTGGGGCGCCTTCATCCGCGCCGCGAAAACCCTTGCGGAAACTGGCTCCTTCGACGACCTCGCAGGCGCGGCCTCGTTCGCCGAGCTCAACGAATTGTTTCGCTAATGATGCCAGGCCACCTGCACCAGGAACGAGCGGCTGACGCCGGGATGGCTCGCTTTTTCGAGCAGCGGGTAGAAGAGCGTGCTGCCGAGGTCGATCTCCAGCCCAGAGCGGCGGTGAATGAGCCCGCCGCTGATCCCTACGAAAACGTCGCCGATCTGCCCCGGTTTGCCGTCCCCGCGCGCCGTGCTCAAGTCGAAGCCCGGACCGGTGAGCCGGGCGCCGAAATCTCCCGGCGGCAGCGGCGCGCCCACGATGATCCGTGGCGCCAGGGAGAAGCTCGCCCCCAAGGGGAGCGAATACTGGCCGCCGAAGTAGGGCGTCACGAAGTTGACGTCGCTGCTGTGATCGAGAATCCCGCGCACGCCCGCGCTGGCGCCGGAGAGGATGCGGTAATCCATCTGATAGTTCTTGATTTCCAGGTGATCGTAGAGCAGGCCGCCGGTGAGCGTCCAGCGGCGGGGAGCGCCGGCCGGGGAGAGCTCGCGCAGGAAGGCCGCGCCGATCCCCCAGTGGCGGTAATCGCCCCGCGGGTGCGAGAATTCGGCCCGCTCCGGCAGGTCGAGCGGAACGTTGCGGAAGAAGAACGGCCGCAGCACCAGCTCGCCGCTGCCGCCCGAAACCTGCATCGAGTCGTAGAAGCCGAGCACGGAAAAACCCCAACGGTCGGAGACCCCGCGGCCGGCGTTGAAGGCCAGCATCGGGCCGTCCAGGCGCAGGAAGTCGCCGGCTTGCGTCCGCGCGTAGCCAACCTGGAGGGTCTGCTGCCAGCGCCCGGGCTCCAGGCGCTCGGAGAGGAACGGTAGCGAGGTGTAGCGCGCGTCCTGCCCCGCTTCGGGCAGGTGCTCGGCCACGAAGTGCACGTCCTCTTTGGGGGGATTGGGCAACGCGGCGCGGGCGGTGGCGCTCAACAGGAAGAGCGAGGTCAGAAAGGTCAAGCCCGTTTTGCAGCTCATGGCCTCCTCCCGCAAATCATGCCCGCTCCAGCCGCACGATCCCGGAAAAGCGGCGGAACCCCTCGCGCATCCGCTTCGGATACAGCTTTCCGATCAGGTTCCAGAACCACGCGCCCTTCATCGTGCGATGGAGCCGGTCCGCTTCTTCCCACGTCGAGCGGAATACCCCCTCGCGCCAGCCGCAGGGGCGGAAGAACTCCGTCCCTTCCGCCGGAGCGAACAGGAAAGGCGCGCCGCTCGCGGCCAGCTTGTTCCCCCAGGTCTTCTCCATCCGTTTGAGGAGCTGCGGGCTGGCGATGTCGATCACCCAATCGGCGAAGCTCGGCTGCGTATGAAGGTCTTTGGCGAGCTCCGCCACCTTCTCCGGCGGGAGGTAGATGAGCAGCCCCTCGCTGAGCACGAGGGCGCGCGCCGAGCCGGCGCCGAGCCGGGAGAAGAGCTCGCGGCGCAACGCCCCATCCCGCAGGTCGGCGGTCACCGCTTCGTAGCGGCAGACGGGTTTTTCGTCCCGCAACGTCTCGGTCTTGTAGGCGAGGATTTCGGGCAGGTCCACGTCCACCCAGTGGAGGGACGGTGGCAACGCGAGCCGCCACGGGCGCGCATCCAGCCCGGCGGCGAGATTGACGATCAGGTCAACTTTCTTGGTCTGCACGGCATCGAGGATGA
>DASUEN010000171.1:0-114860 GCA_036275055.1 Thermoanaerobaculia bacterium | reverse complement strand
CCTCGCCATTCCCGAGGAGGTCATGCCTCCCATCAAGACCTGGCTGCCCGCCCAGGAGGAGCCCCAGGGATAGTGACGAAAAATTCCGCCAACCCCCGATTCTCCTGGGGTTCCTCAGCAAAACCGTCGAAGTTGGGCTAGGGGGCGGCGACGCCACAGAGGCCAGAGCAAAGACCCCAGGCGCCGCAGTTCGTGCCCGAGGAGGTTTCCCTGTCCCAGCAGCCCCAGTCGCAGTTGCTTTCACAGTCACAAAACTCCCAGCAATTGGGGATGATCGCCCGCGAGGGGACGGCGCGGGTGGCCAGCAGGACGATCAGGATCGCGAGCAGGCGGACGACTTTTTTCATGGGATCTCCTCCTTGGGTGAAGAATTCGAGGAGAGTCTACAGGTTTTGATGCACAGCAGACCGTGCATCAGCGCTTTACGAGCATGTCCGCCGGGAGAGCCCGGATCATGGTCTCCCCGTACACGATCCCCCCCGGCGGCAGCTTCAGCCCGCCTCCGATCTTCAGCCGCACCGAGTCTCCCTCTTTCGTCAGCGAATAATCCAGGAGCCCCCAGGGTGTGGGGAGGCGGTGGACGGCGACTCCTCCGGGAGATGCGATCCAGGCGGTGGGGACTCCGGCGGCGAGGACCAGGGCGTGGTCGGAATCCCTTTCGTAGGCCAGGAGGTCGAGGAAGGAGCGGACGTAGTCCGAGCCTACCCAGGTGTGGGGGAGGTCGCCCAGGAAGCCGGGCGCGCGGGACTCGCGGTACACCACCTCGGGCCACTGGTTCCAGGCCGGCGGCCGGCGGTCTTTCAGGAAGAAGTCGAGGAGCTGGTGGGCGCGCTCCGCCCAGCCCAAACGGACGAAGGCGCCCACGGTGCGCAGCTCGTAAGGCGTGTAGTCCTTCCAATCGGTGCTGCTCCGCCGGTGATCGAATTCCCGCCAGTAGCGCTCGAAGGTGTGCTCCAGCACGGGATGCGGCAAGCTCGCCAGCTCTCCTCCCGGGCTCAGGGCGATGGTGGTGGAGGTGGCGTCGTAATCCGCCAGGTCCGCGGAGCCGGGGACGTAGTCGATGCCGGCTCCCGCGATCACGCGGCTCAGTGAGGCATAAAGATCGGTGCGGAACTCGTCGCGGCTCGCGGCCCAGCGGGCGGCTTCTGCCGTTTTTCCCAGGGCAGCCGCCAGCTCGACCGCGTCCTTCAGCCCCTTGAGAGCGAAGAAATCGTCCCAATAGGAATGGACGGGATGGGCCGAGTACCCCTCGTGGCTGATCGATTCCGGAAGGAGGCCGAAGAACTTGATTTTGTCCGCCTGGCGATATTCGTCCGTGCGGCGCTGGCGGCGCAGCTCGTCGAGGTAGGCGACGGCCTTTTCCACGTGCGGCCAGACGCTTTCGATCACGGAGCGGTCGCCGGTATAACGCCAATACTCGGCGACGAGAAAGATGAACTCGCCGTGGCTGTCGTTCTCGGGAACGGGATCGGCGCCGCGCGAATCCACGCAGCACGGCACTTTGCCGCTGGGGAACTGATAGGGAGCAAACCACTCCGTGAACTGGCGCACTTCGTTCGGATGGCCGGCGCGCAACAAGGCCGAGGAGATGAGGGCGCCGTCGCGAATCCAGGCGCGGGCGTAGGAGCGGGAGCCGGGGCGCAGAGCGGGGCCATCGCGGCTGATCAGGATGTGAGCGATCGCCGTGCGGAAGGTGCGGACGAGCGGCTCCGCGGCCGGCGGCAGCGCGAGCCCGACCCGGTCGAGGCGCTCGTGCCATTCGTGGACGGCGGTTTCCAGGGCGGCGTCGAAGGAGGCGGCTGTTTCCACCTCCTGATGCAAGGGGATGGTGAGGTGAACCGTCTTCTCCCCGCCGCCGCGGACGTTCAGGTCCCAGGCGAATGCGCCCGAGGCGTAGCCGACGGCATCGGTCACGCCGGAAGCCTGCGGCAGCTTCCCTTCCCGGAGGTACTCGGAGATCTCGCCGCCGTCGAAAGTCGTGGCGCCGAAGCTCGCGGGCGCTTCCGCGATCACTCGCTTTTCGCCCACGCGGGCGGTGCCACCGGCGAAAGAGATCTGGCGGATCGGCGAGGCGCCGCCCGGGGTGTTCAGGAACTGCGTGGGCGGATTCACTTGGAAAGGGCGGATCGCCAGATAGAGCCGGAGGCGCTTCGCCGCGGCTCCTTGATTGAGGACGCGATAGCGCGCCCGCAGCGCGGAGCGGCCGGGCGGCCCCGAAGCGAGGGCGGTGATCTCCAGCTTGAGGTCACCGCGCCTCCAGGTCACCGTGGGGATGGGGAGATAACCGTCCGCCAGGGATTGCGTGGTTTCGACGCCGGCCCACGAGATCAGCTTGCCGTCCAGAAACAGGAAGGGCTCGATCGAAAAGCTCCCCTTCCCCACCTCCAGGGCGCCGTCCTCGCCGAGCAGCCCCGAATCCGTGTCGCCGTTGACGCCCACGACAGTCCAATATTCCTGCTCGCCGGAGAAGGCGCGAGGATAGGAGCCACGCGGGGCGTCCTTCGCCATCGCCGCGAAAAACGAGTTGACGGATGGCGCCCAATCGAGGGGTTTGACGTCGACGTGGCGCGGAGCACCGACTCCCCGCAAACGGAGATATCGCGATTCCGTCTCCGGAAGGTACAGGTAGTCCCGTCTCCCGTTGCCGCCGGTCACCTCGCGAATCGTCGTCCACGCCTTGCCGTCGTCCGAGATCTCGACAGCGTAGGAGGTGGGCCGGTCCCAATCGATCACCAGACCGCCGTACTCGCGGGATTCCAGGAAGTCATAGGTGATCGCGTCTCCGGAGGCGGTGACGACGGGTGTGCGGTCGTAGGGATGATCCGGCGGCAGCTCGGTGAAGGTGAGGTCGTCAATCCAGACCGTTCCCTTACCGCCCGTGCCGGCGGTGACGGCGAATTCGATCGCGGCGACTTTCTTCATCTCGCCGCCGCCCGCGGGACCCCAGGCAAACTCGATCTGCCGCTTCCTCGTCCGCACCTCCCGCCAGTCGCGGGGAAACTGGAAATCCCGGCGATTGATCCACCAGACGTTCTCCCCGCTGGGATCGATCAGCTTGAATTCCAGGTTGTTCACGGGCGCCTCGGCGCGCAGGCGGAAAGAGATCTGCCAGTTCGCCGACAGGTCGAGGGCGATCGCCTTGTGGGCCACGGCGTAGCCCGCGCCGCCATGGAAGTCGAAGTCCAGCCGCAAAGCGCCGTGATCTGCGGAAAGATCGAGACGGACGCCGTCGGAAGGCGCCGCCGTCCAGCCGGAGACCGTTTCGAAATCGTCCAGGACGCGCGTCTGGGAAAGGAGCGGCGGTACAGCGAGCAGCAGGAGGACGGCGCCGAAAAGCCCGGCCGCTCTCATTCCTTGATGCTTCCCATCACGATGCCTTGGACGTAGGAGCGCTGCAGGGCGAGGAACACGAGCAACCCCGGCAGCACCGTGATCACGGCGCCGGCCATCATCAGCTCGGTATCCTGCACGTGCTCGCCGGAGAGGTTGGCGAGCGCCACCGGCAGCGTGTATTTGCTCTCGTCGGTGAGCACGGTCAAAGGCCACATGAAGTCGTTCCACGAAGTCAGGAACGTGAAAACCCCCAGGGTGACGAGGATCGGCCGCATCAGCGGCAGCACGATCCGCCAATAGATGCCGAGCTCCGAGGCGCCGTCGAGGCGCGCCGCATCGAGCAATTCGTCGGGAATCCCCAGGGTGAACTGGCGGATCAGGAAGATGCCGAACACGGTGGCGATGGCCGCCACCAATACGCCGCCGAAGGAGTTGACGAGCCCGAGCGCCCGGATCTCCAGGAAGAGCGGCAGCACCGTGACCTGCGGCGGCACGATCAGGGTCGCCAACAAAAGCGCGAAGAGCCGGCCGCGCCCGCGGAAGCGGAGCTTGGCGAAGGCGTATCCCGCCATCGAATTGCAAAGCAGCGAGACGGCGGTGATGGAGGTCGCCAGAAAGAGGCTGTTGAAAAAGGTCCGCCCGAGGTTGAGGCGGGAGAAGAGCGTCGCATAGTGCTGCAGCGTGGGGTGCGACGGCAGCAAGCGGGCCGGCAGGGACAGCGCCTCGCCCGCCGGCATCAGCGACGCCGAGATCATCCACAGCAGGGGGAGCGCCGTGAGCAGCGCGAGGATCAGCAGCGCGCCGTTGACCAGCACCGCCATCAGCCGTCGGCGGATCACGATTTCCTCCGCCGCATCAGGGCCTGGAGGCCGGTGGCGAGGATGATGAGCGCGAAGAGCACGAAGGCGATCGCCGCCGCGCTCCCCAGGTTCCACCAGCGAAAACCTTGCTGATACATGAGCAGGGTGATCGAGGTGGTGGCATAGAGCGGGCCGCCGCGGGTCATCACGTAGGGCTCGGCGAAGATCTGGAACAGGCTCACCGTCGTCAGCACCCCGACGAACAGGTTGGTCGGCATCAGCAGCGGCAGGGTGATGTCGCGGAGCTGGCGCCAGGTTCCGGCGCCGTCGAGCTGCGCGGCTTCGTACAGCGATTCGGGAATGGCCTGGAGGCCGACGACGTAGATGACCAAGCCGTAGCCGAAGCTGCGCCAGACGGCGAGGAGAGTGATCGCGACCGTCGCCCACATCGGCGCGCCCAGCCAATCCACCGGCGGCACGCCGAAGAAGCTCAAAACGTGATTGATGAGGCCGTAGCGGGGATGGTACAGATAGCGGAAGACCACCGCCACCGCCACCAGAGTGGTGACCACCGGCGCGTAGAAAATGGTGCGGAAGAGGCCGCGCAGCCGCGCCAGCTTCGAGTGCACCAGCAGCGCGCCGCCGAGCGCCGCCCCCAGTGTCAGCGGCACGCCGAGGACGACGAAGACGAGCGTATTGCGCATCACCCGCCAGAACAGTGGATCGCGCAGCAGGCGCAGATAGTTCTCGGCGCCCACGAAGCGCACGTTGTGAATGTCGGCCAGGGCATAGATGTCGAAATCGGTGAGCGACAACACCAGGGCCGCGACGAGCGGCACGGCGAAGAAAAGGGCGATGGCGCCCAGCGCAGGAGAGAGAAGCAGCCAGGCCGCTCGCCGCTCCGCCCGCGAGCCGCTGCTCTCCACGGCGCTCTCGACGTTTGTGGTCACCGCCGCGCCTCCGCGTTGTGCGCCAGGAGCCAGCGCCGCTTTTCGAGCATCTGATCCACGTCCTTGTCGAGAGCGGCGAGCGCCGAATCGAGGTCGCGGCCGCCGCGCATCACCTGCTCCGCGCCTTCGGCCACCCGGGTGGCGATCCGCTCCCACTCCGGCACCTTCGGCGTCGGGGCGACGTGCTCGAGTTGCGCAAGGAACGGTGCCGCCCGGGGATCGGCGGCGAGCCCCGAGAGCTTCCACGCCGAACGCCGGCCAGGGAGGTCTCCGGAGAGGGCATAGAAACGCACCTGCTGCGCCGGCTCGGAGAGATAGCGCAGCCATGTCCACGCCGCTTCCGGCGAGCGGGCGTGGCGGAAGAGCACCAGGCTGGAGCCGCCCGCCAGCGAGATTCCGGGATAGGGCATCCCCGCCTCCGGCGGCGGCAGCGGCGCCGTGGCCCAGCGGTCCTGCATGCCGGCCGGCAGCCGGTTGCGGAATTCCCCCAGGTTCCAGGGGCCGGTGATCACCATCGCAAAATAACCTTCCGCGAGCTGCTGGTAAAGGTTCGCCACGGTCTGCAAATCGAGCGCAGGCGCCAGGCCGGAGGAATAGAGGTCGAGATAGAAGGCCATGGCGCGGCGAAAATGAGGATCGCGGAAAGCTCCGTGACGGCCGCCCGCGTCCAGCAACCCGGCGCCATTTTGCAGACCGAAAATGACCGGCTGCGTCCACTCGTCGATGGGCAGCAGGATGGCGTAGCGATGGGGTCCGCCGAGCCGCTTGATACGCTCCATGGTGCCGCGCCACTCGCTCCAGCTCCGCGGCGGCCAGGGGCCCCCGGCCGCAGCCACCAAGTCCTTTCGATAGAACAACAGGCGCGTGTCCACGTACCAGGGAATGCCCCAGGTCTCGCCGTCGAGGACGTTGGTGTCCCAGATCCCGGAGAAGGAATCGCCGGGCAGGGTGGGCGCCGTTTTCGCAATGCGGCCATTGAGCGGCGCCAGGGCGTGCAGCGACTCGAACTCCGGAACCCAGGTATTCCCCAGTTGTGCGGCGTCGGGCGTGGCATTGCCCACGAAGGCGGTGAGAAGCTTCTCGTGCGCCGCCGTCCACGGGATCTGCTGCACGTCGATGTGGATGTCCGGATGGAGCTTTTCGAAATCCGGCACCAGCTCGCGCACCACCTCGCCCTCGCGGCCGAATCCCCAGAAGCGGACAGTGGTGCGCGCCCGTTCCCCGCCCCGCTCACAGGCGGCGAGGGCAAGCAGCGCCACGGCGCAGAGGAAAGCGCGGCCTGCCTTCAAGGGGCCTCCTCCAGCCAGCCGCCCGTGAACCCGGCACGCTTCAGGCCGCGGACGACGTGCGGGTTCTTCCGCATCGTCTTCCACACCAGGCCGCTGCGGTAGTTTTCGATCATGATGACGATGGGACCTTGATCGATTCCGAGCTGATCGTAGTCGAACCAGCCGAGCCCCTTCACCACGTGCCCGTGCTGGGGTTTCACGTCCACGTCGAAAGTGGGATTGAAAGCATCGACGAAACCGAAGCGGCCATAGAGCGGCTCGCCGAAGCGGCGGCGCATCTCGCGCAGAGCCGGCAGCACGACTTCCGGCGCGAAGGGAAGCGAAGCCGCGGCAGCCGTGGGCGCGATGGTGCCGTCGTCCAGCAGCTCTTGGGGCGAGACGCCCCGCGCCCAATAGGTGTGGAAGGTGCGGTCCCGGCCGCCGATCTTCAAAGTCACGTCCAGCGGTCCATCACTCGCCGTCAATCCCCAGACGTCGGCGCCGTACCCTTTCCATCCGGCGGGATTCTCGATCGCGTAGGTGCGCTGGGAGAGGGTCGCCCGGCGGGAGTTCTCGAAATAATCGATCCCCTTGGCCCGCATGTAGGCATCCTGAATCCCATTGAAATCCACCCAGCACTGCGAATATTGATGACCGAAGAGAGGGCCGAACGTCACGTAGTCCTGGCCGAAATAGCCGGTGTGCCATTGATAGGTACGGGTCCATTCCTCCCAAGCCGCGGGGTCCACGGGATGGGTGGGCGAGCCGAGGGCCAGAACGTAGAGGATCATCGCCTCGTTCAAACCCCGCCAGTCCCAGGAGATGAACCCCTCCTCCGGCGTCCAGCCGTGCGAGACCGCGGGGGGGCGCACCCGCGCCCACGTCCAATCCACCCGGCTGTAAAGCTTTTCGGCGAGGTCGCGCACCTCGGCCTCGGCGGGATCGGCGCGGTCGAAATACGACTGGCACGCGAGGACGCCGGCCATCAGCAGCGTGGTGTCGATGGTGGAAAGCTCCACCTTCTCGAAGCGGCGGCCGGTCTTCATGTCCAGGAAGTGGTAGAGGAAGCCGTGATAGCTCGTCATCCCCTTGGGCTGCGGCCCCTGCGGCGCGTCGAGGAGGAACTGGAGCACGTGGCGCACGCGGTCGCGCGCCGCCTCGCGGGTGACCCACCCCCGCTCGGCGCCGATGGTGTAAGCGGTGAGGCCGAAGCCCACGGCCGCGACACTGGAGAACGAGGGAGTAGGGGCACGATCGGGGATGAGCCCCGTGGCGGGGTCGGCCAAGTCCCAGAACCAGTGGAACGTCCGCTCCTCCAGATCAGCCAGCAGGGGATCGTTCGGATCGGCGGGGATCGCCGCGGTGGGGACGGCTGGGACCGCGGGCGCAGGAGGCCGCGGAGCCGCGACCGGAGGCGCGCCGCCACATCCCGCGAGGAGCAGGGCGGCGAGCGCCGCGACCGTGACCGTCGTCCTCAGCCTCATTCCCAGCCCTCCGCGACCAACGCACGCGGAGATGAGCCCACGTGCGGGTGTAAGCGTTTACAGAGACGAACCGTAACAGGCGGGGTGGGGGGAGTCAAGGAAGCGGGCGGGGGATTCCCGGTGAATCATCTCCCTTTGAGCTTCTCGATCTGCCGCTGGCCCTTGTGCAGGACCTTGAGCTTCTTCTTCTCCAGCAGGCGGGCCAGCTCATCCTGGCGGAGGTGGAGCTGGTACAGCTCGCGCTGGAGCTTGCGATAGCTCTCCAGGCGCTCGGCCGGCAGAGCGGCCTCGACGGCGCAGCCGGGCTCCCCTTGGTGCCGGCAGTCGGCGAAACGGCAGCTCGCGGCCAGCTCCTCGACGTCGGAGAAGGAGGATTCGATCCCTTGCTGGTCTCCCTCCCAGAGCTGGAGCTCGCGCAGGCCGGGGGTGTCGATCAGGAGGCCGCCGGTGGGCGTCATGAACAGCTCGCGGTGCGTCGTGGTGTGGCGCCCGCGGTCGTCGCCCTCGCGCACCTCGGCCGTCTTCTGGGCCTCGCGGCCGAGGAGGCGGTTGCTGAGAGTCGATTTGCCGACTCCCGAAGAGCCCAGGAGACCCACCGTCTGGCCGGGGCCGAGATAGGCAGTCAGCTCCTCGCACCCTTCGCCGGTGAGGGCGCTCAACCGCAGGACGGAGACGCCCATGGCGACCGCTTCCACTTCGAGCAGGCACTCCTCGGGGTTGTCGCAACGGTCGAGCTTGTTGAGGACGACCACGGGCTGCGCGCCACTGTCCCACGCCGCGGTGAGATAGCGCTCGATGCGGCGGGGGTTGTAGTCGCCGTCGAGACCGGAGACGAGGAAGATGGTATCGACGTTGGCCGCCACCACCTGTTCCTCGGTCTTGTGGCCGGCTGTCTTGCGCGAGAACTTGGACCTGCGGGGAAGCACCGCATGGATCACGGCCCGTCCCTCCCCCGCCGGAGGCCTCAGCGCCACCCAGTCCCCCACCGCCGGATAGCCCGAGCCGCCGCCAGGCCCTTTGAGCTCATGGCGAAGCTTGCCGGAGAGGTCCGCAAAGTGCTCCGCCTCCCCCGTCGACACCTTGAGCAGCCCCATCTGAGCGACCACGCGGGCGGGAACGAGCCCCTCCTGAGCGCGATAGGGCTCGAAGGCGGCGGCGAAGAAGTCGGTGAAGCCGAGGTCTTGGAGGGTGAGGGGGGGCATGCTTGGGGGAGTATAATCCCCTTGTCATGCCTACCCCCGCGTCGAACAGCCCGCTGGAGAGCCGGATCACGATCGATCCCACCGTCTGCAACGGCAAGCCCACCATCCGCGGCAAGCGGATCACGGTCCAGACGATTCTGGAGTTCCTGAGCGCTGGCGAGAGCCGGGAGGAGATCCTGCGTCAGTACCCTTCAATCGAGGAGGCGGATATCCGGGCAAGCCTTGCGTTTCGGGGTTTGGCGCGCACTTCAGCCCCCTAAGCCTTCAGGAGCTGAGTAAGGACTGACGCAGTTATTCTGTGACGAGCGCCTGACGCTCGGACTCTACTTCAGCGGGCAGATCTGGACATCGAGGAAAGGAAGAGGGCATAGCTGCTCCTTGGGAGTATCGTCCACAGACCAAGAGAGGACCATAGCCTTGGGAAGAGAGAACCGCTTGCCGTAAGCGTGCAGAAAATACTCTGAACCCAGGCGGGATAGAATTTCAGCGGCCTCGACCTTCACCGCACCATCTTTATGATCGATGGGCTCAAAAGGTATGTCCTCCAACTTAACTACTTCAGCGGCTTCCTTGGTCAGAATCAGAGTTACGGACTGTCCAGATCCGACACCGAAGAGGCGCAGAATCTGGCAGGGTAGCTGAGCCTCTCGCCTCGTTACAAGAATGTTGCCCAACACAAGAAGAAGAAAGGCTGAGGCCACTGCGCAGACAACTGCGGTTCGACGCTTATCCCTGAAGTAAATCGCCACCAGAAAATTTGCCACGACCATTACCAAGCTACAGATCGCCAGCATCCACGCATCTTTCCTGGGGTCTTGAGCCGCCAAATAATGAATAGCGGCCAAGGAAGCGATGCTGGACAGGAGAGACAGCTCGAAAAATCCAAGGCGTTCTATGAGATCCATAAGCGGTATTTCGTTTTGATTTATCTTAACCTTGCGAACCTGGACAGAGACCGCCGGAGTTGTCTTTTGACCTTTCTGGCTCGATGAAAGCGGAATTCTTGAAGCTGTTGCACCACATAGAGCTCGGCATACCCAGGCTGCCGAAAAGATTACAGCGCTCATGGTCACCGACCAAGCACTAAAGCTCCGCGTTGCGAGAGCCCAGTGCGCCGCCACTACGGTCAAAATAAAGGGGAATCCAAAGATAACAAAAACCTTGCCTTTTCTCGGACTCTCGTCTTCCCTACAAACCGTTTCCTCCATCAGGTAATGATGAACCAACGCCTCGGACCAGATCCATCCAGGCACAAACAGAAGGAGGCCATAGATGACCAACATGATCAAGCCAATCGCCGACATGGCAAAAAGATAGCTCAACGAGGCCTGCCAGTCGATCTCAGGAAAATAGCCAATGCTTGCGTAGTAGATGCCGAGCAAGCTACCTCCGAAGAACAGCAGCACCATCCAACTCAGAAGCCCAAGATTCTTCTTCCAAAACTCATCGAGACCTTCTTGTTTATCAGCCTTCAACGCGGCGTCCATAACTGCTCCTAAACCAATGGAGATGGCAATAGGCGTTCACTGGGAACAAAGATTCAGGCTACTCAACTTTTAGCACATCTTAGCCGCTGTGTCTAGAGTCTATACACACATTGACGTGTACATATTCAGGAGATTCTATCTATTCAGCCACCTATACTTGGATGAATTCACCCGCAAGTGACGGGATATCTGAATAATCGATCTCGTCATCCTTCATCAATGCGAGACTTTCCCAGTCAGTATGAGATGATGTCTGCTTCATAACCTATGCATCCATCTCGTACGCCCTATTCAGCCACCGCCGCACCTCGCCGTCAATCTCCGCCAACGTGGTGATGGCGAAACGATGCGTGATGCGGTCCTTCTTGGCAAAGCTGCCGGTGTCGATGAGGCGGCCGGTGACGGGGGTGTCCTTCTAGGCCGAGGGGCACGACCTTGCCAAAGGAGCGCTCGGCGATCCACCAACCGGAGTTGGTATCCAGCTTGTGCTCAGTCTTGAGCCAGTCCCGCCACTTGATCTCCGTAGGCGGCCCTCCTTCTGGACGAGTTGGATCCACTCCTCCAGCGAGTGGCCGGTCTTCTCAGGAAGCGTCTGAATCCAGCTCTGGGTCGACAGCACTCCCAGGTGGGCGCTGTGGGATTGGCAGTCTTGGGCCCTGGGCATGGTTGGTCCCTCCAAGAAGAACTTATTGTAGTCGCGGCCAAGCCGGCTTCATCCTGCCAGCACCGCGGTCCTTGAACGACCGAACCATCGCGACATGATAGCAGGGCTACGCCTCCTCCTCTCCGGCCCCGCGCCGCGGGCGGAATGAATGCGGACGGTGCTTGAGAGCGGAGAAAGCTCAGGCGACCGACACAAATACGACTCCCGATGCGTGCCCCTTGGCCTTCGGCCGGATGATGATTTCGATGTCACGATCGAGGAGAGTGACGAAATGCAGCAATCGTTCGGAGGAGAACCGGTTAAGCTTGTAGTGCTTGAGCTCCGAGACATGGGGCTGCGGAATGCCGAAAAGCTTTGCCGCGCGGGCCTGCGTCAAACGGCAGGCTGCGATCAGCTCGTTGAGCTGCATCGCTAGCTGTACACGCAGCTTCCTCTCGTCAGCATCCGGGAAACCAAGATCCACCAGAACGTCACCGCTCCCAGCATCCACCGTCTCAGTCTTCTTTTCTCGCATAGCGCACCTCATAGTCTGCTTGTGCCGTTCTCAGGCGCTCATGGATCAGGTCGATATCCTGTTTAGCCGTGCGCATTCCTGAGGGCGATTTCTTCTGGAAGCAGTGCAGGACATAAACCGCCTTCTCAAAGCGCACCGTGTAGACGGCCCTGAACGCATCGCCACGATACTCTTCGACCAGCTCGAAGACTCCCGGGCCTTCACCCTTCCACATCTTGGCAGAAGGTGGCGTACCGCCATGCTGGACGACGCTCAGGGCATATCCGAAGTCGTCCACCACATCGCCAGGAAACGTCAGCAAGTCCTTCTTTGACGCGCCGACCCAATGGAGGGGCTTTTCCGTGGTCGTCGGGAACCGAGCCATGACGCATTATACCGTTTTCGGTATGTTCCGGTCAAGAAGTAGACTGGGGGGAACCCGGCCCACCCCGGCGAGCAGAGAGCGACTAGTGAGTGGCGAGGGCCCCGAGGGCTCGGGGCCTCACAATCCCCCGGCAGGTTCCGCTGTGAGAACGGGGCTGGGGCAGTACCTCGAGCACTCTACAGTGCAGGGACTGCTGCAGGGGTCCGTCTGACTGCAATTGGTCTCGTTGGTCCTGCAGGCGCTGCAGGTGGCACCCGGGATCTGGGCGAGAGCCGACTCCGTCAGGGATCGCAGCGTTTCACGGTTGAGGTGGAGCTTGGAAGGCGACTTCTTCTTCATATCGTTCCCTCCGAAGGGGAAACAACAGTTGTTTTGTAACTGTAGAACGGCGACCCGTCGATGTCAAGCACTGCCCGCGTGTCAGGTTCTCGGAAACGCGCTCAGAACGAAACTTCGATACGGATCATACAGACCAAGGCATTCGCCACTCGCGGATCGGTGTTCGGATTGAAGACGTACTGCAAATCGGGTTGAACGTTGAGCCAGGAAGTAACGCTGGAACGGTACGCCAGCTCGAGAGTCACTTCGGACCTGCCGGCGCGTTGCCCCGCTTGCCGCTGTTGGTCGATGAACGGGCTGCCGTTGCGGGCCGCCGCCACGGCGAATCCGATTTCATCCTGCTGGCGGCCCGGGACCCAGCCGGCAAGGTCGACCCCGCAACCTGTATACAGGCCGAAACGATTCACGCGAGAATCGCCGAGGCCGGCCTGGCCGAACACTCGCATCTGGCGCCCAGACTCTTCCTTGTACACGATCGCATCACCGAATCACGTACGCGCCCGAGCTTCCCTGGTGGGTCAGCGGCGTGCCGTCCTCTCGCGTTCGAACGAGGTCGTCGAAGCTCGACGTGTAGTGCCACACGCCGACCGCCAGTTTGTCGTCATAAGGAGGCAATTGCGCTTCTCGGCCCAGGAGAAACCGGTGTGGCATCCGCGGCGACGCGTCCGGCGGGGCCGGGCGATAGAGGAAAGCCGCCTCGCTGACGATAAGCAGGCCGTCGGCCTTCGCGAAAACTTCCCTCCCACTCGGACGCTCCACAGGAACGCCGTCGAGCACGGCGCCACGAAGCACAACACCTTCCATGGGCTTGACCTCGAAGCGGGCACCGACCGACGTATTCGGGAAGACGGACGGGCCGCCCTTACCGCTCTGCGAGATCTCCGGGCCGATGCCGAACGACGAATTGAGGAAGAGGTCCGCGGCGTGGAGGTGGTAGAACTCGCTGTTCAAATCGTAAAGCCCGACCAGGGCCGAAAACCTGTTACCGAAAAGGTTCTGCTCAATCCACGCCTCTTCGAGCTTCCATTCCGGCGCAGCTTCGATGTTGCTCACGCCCTGGGCGTCCCCGGCAAACCGGCTCGGCCGGCCCCCATGGATATCGAGGCCATCGATGAAAACCGTGGCACCGCGCCAACTGGCGAGGCGTTCCATCAAGCGTGAGCAGAAGGTTCAGGTTGCCGAGGTACGTCGCGCCCCGTCGCGCACCACCTGACAGGTCCGCGAATCCTTCGCCATCGTAGACGAGCGAGGCGGTGACGCCATGCTCCGCGAGGGTCTGGTAGACCGATTCGTTCGTGGAGCCGCTAGCTCCCTGACCTTGGGCACTGGCTGCATTTGACAGCAACGCGGCCATTCCTAGCGAGGCGGCGACAATCTTGAGCAAGATGAGCATTGCCACCGCCGCACCTAGGCGTCCATTTCGTACGCCCTCTTCAGCCACCGCCGCACCTCGTCGTCGATCTCCGCCAGGCTGGTAATTGCGAAGCGATGAGTAATTCGGTCCTTCTTGGCAAAGCCGCCGGTGTCGATAAGACGGCCGGTGACGGGGGTGTCCTTCAGGGCCAGGCCGAAGTCGATACGGGTCTTCGTCGTCGGCTTGATCTGCGCGAAAACGTGGTTGCGGTAGAGGGGTACGATGGTCTGGCAGGGGCAGGCCTTGACGTCCGGGCCGATCGAGAGGCCGAGGTCGAGGAGAGCATCGTAAATCGGCCGCAGGGCGGCCTTGGGGCCGGCGAGCATGTCCTCGACGTAGCCCAGAGCGGCCTTCAGGTAGGACTCCGGGTCACCGGCCTCGTCCCCCTTGCCAAAGGAGCGCTCGGCGATCCACCAAGCGGAATTGGTACCCAGTTTGTGCTCAGTCTTGAGCCAGTCCCGCCGCTTGATTTCCGTGGGCGGCCCTTCCTTCTGGACGAGTTGGATCCACTCCTCCAGCGAGCGGCCGGTCTTCTCAGGCAGGGTCTGAATCCAGGTCTGGGTCGACAGCACTCCTGGGTGAACGCTGTAGGGGTTGGCAGTCTTGGCTCGGGGCATGGTTGGGGTCCCTCTGAAAAGGAATCAGCTCCTTCTCCGCTGACTCCGGATCCTGTAGAGGCGCTCCGTAAAGCCGCCTTCGGTTTCGAAAGCCTGGGCCTGGGCCGCCAATTGGCGGTCGAGCAGGTAACAGCAAAGGTTTAGCAGAGAGAGGGCCGCGTTGGCCACCAAGGTGGAAGAGGACACGGACGAAACACGGACTTCACGGACAGGCACGGACGAGCTGTCGGTCTTTTTCTTTTCGTCCTTGCCCGTCCGTGTCCGTCCCTGCTCGTCCTCGACCCATAGGCGCACGTCCTCCACGGTGGCGCAGCGCCTCGCCTTGAAGCGCACCAGGGACGGGTGATTCGGTGACAACAGAGGGAGCCCCCTCTGCCGCAGGAAGTCTTCGTAATCGAGCCGCAGCTCCTCGAGACTGGCCCGCGCCACGTTGGTCAGCTTGAGCTCGGTTTTCTTCGAGGTTCCCGACGCCTGGCTCCCCTCGGCAATGTTTTGCACTCCACTGCGCGCCGCCTGCACCATCTGATCGCGGGTTCGGCTGTTGCGGTCGACGAAACGCTCGCAGAAACGTACCGTAACGTCGTAGACGAGTTGCGCCACCCGGAAGCTCCGCAGCTTCCGGTACCCGCCATGTTTCGGAATCAGCGGCTCTTCCGCCCTCACGAGCCCTCCTTGAAGATGCTCTTCGGCAGCCGCACGTGGACGCCGACGTTCGGCTTGTCGACGAGCTGCGTCACCGCGACGTTGCCGGCGATGCTCACCAGTTGGTACGCCTGGTGCTTCGTCATCTTCCGCGTCGACGCGACGAAATCGATCATCTCCTGGATCGCGGCCTTCGTGGCGACGGTCAAATCCGGATCGGTCGCCATGCTGATGTAGTCGGCCGCCGTCTCGGCACGCGGCCATGTGAGCTTCAGGTCTTTGCGGACGGTGAGCTGAATCCGCGCGCGCAAGGAGGTCTCGATCGCCGTCTGATCGACCTCGCCGTCACCCTGCGCGGCGTGGCCATCGCCCACCTCGAACAGCGCGCCAGGTGTGAAGACCGGAATGAACAGCGTCGAACCGGCGACGAGCTCCTTGTTGTCGAGATTGCCCGCGTGTTTCCCCGGCGGGTTGCTGCTGACCCGGCCGAGCTCCGGCGCCGGTGCGACGCCCATGCTGCCGAAGAACGGATGTAGTGGGATCACGATGCCAGGCGCGAATTCCGCGGTCCTCGCCTTCGCATCGATGGGAAGGATGCGCGGGGCGAGGGAACGATCGCAGTTTTCCGGCAGGAAGCCGCTGCAGCCGTTGTAGCCGTAGCCGATCGCGAAATCGATCGATAGGATCTTCACCTCGAGCACGTCGCCCGGCTGCGCTCCCTCGACATACACCGGACCGGTGAGGATGTGCCCCCCAGGCCCGCGACGGTCTCCGGTGACCTCGGCCACGATCGCTTTCAGCGAGCTCTGGATCTTGTCGTCGGGCACGCCGGCACGCTGGAGCCCGGCGGGAGTGTTCGTCAACAGCGTGTCCACGTCGATGACGTCGCCCGAGGCGATGCGCAGCACCGGCTTCGCTTCGGACCAGTAGTAGCCGTAGGCAACGGTGGACGGCGTGGCTTCGAGGCGGTGTGTTTTCGGCCCCTGCTGGGCGGCCGTGACGGCAGCGGTGAGCCCAAGGATGGACGCGGCGACGGCGACATGGATTCGCATGGCGACGCAGACGCTACCACAAGGGCTGACGCGTTGAGTCCCTTCGAAGGGGGCTATTCTATCCGTCTGATGAGCCACTCTGGACACCGCTCGCTTGCTTACGTGGAGTTGGCCGGCCCGGTCGAGCCCTGCTGGCCGGAGGCGTTGCGCCGCCGCGGCGTAGAGCTTCTCCAGTATCGATCTGCCGGGACCTATCTCGGCTCGGGCACAGACGCTGCACTTCGCACGGCAGAGGGGCTCTCTTTCGTTCGCCAGGTCGTGCCGCTGACTCCGGCGATGAAGCCGCGCGTTGATTTCCCCAAGGGTGGAAGCCGAAGCGTCTGGGTCGTTCTGACCGCGCAGCCTTCCACCGGGGTGTACTTCCTGCGTATACCAGCACGCTTGACGGAAGAGGCGCAGCGGAGAGTCCTCGCCGTGCCGCACGTACTGGCGGTCGAAAGCCGGGAGCCGCCGGTCCTTCAGGACGAGGTGACCGGCCTCATCCTCGCAGGCCAATACGACCGGGAAGGCATACCGAGCGGCTCCTATCTCGCATGGCTGAGGGCGCACGGGCTCGACGGCGCGGGAGTGACGATCGGCATCGTCGATAGCGGAGTCAACGTCGATCACCCCGCCTTTACCGGCCGTATTCGCGACCTCGCGAACGGTAAGAAATCCTGGCACGGTACGGCAATGGCAGGGCTCGCGGCCGGCCGTTATCTGGAGGAGCGCGACGAGGCCGGATACCTTTACGGCTTGGGGGTGGCGCCCGCGGCGGACCTGCTGGCTCAAGACCGCTTCGACCCGCCCGAGGAGGTCTGCCGCCAAACGGTAACCGAGGCGGGTCCTTCCGGCGCCCCGGGGACGGTGCAGAACAACTCCTTTGGCAAGGGCACGCGCAACCCCATGGACTATGGTTCCGAGGAGGCACTCTACGATCGGATGGTGCGCAATTCCGATCCGAGGGGACCGACACCGAAGCCTCTCACCATCTGTTTCGCTGCCGGAAACGAAGGAACCAAGGGCCTCAACCGTCCTGCAGGGGCGAAAAACGTCCTGGTAACCGGCAACTCGAGCACCTACCGGCCGCGCGACGGCGGAATCGAAGCCGAAACCATCTCCGCGGTCTATTCGGGCGACTACGACACCGGCTTTTATGCGAGCAGTCTCGGCAATTGCGGCGATGGCCGCATCCGTCCTCACGTGGTGGCGCCTGGGCAATGGTCTGCCACGGCCAACCATGGCGCCCAGCCGGGAGAAAGAAAGTACCTGAGCCGACGGCTCACCTGGGGAGGGGGCACCTCTGGAGCCACAGCGCTGACCTCGGGAGCCTGCGCCCTGCTGACGCAGTGGTGGCGGACCACGGCCGGCCGCGATCCGTCACCGGCCTTGCTGCGGGCCCTGATCGTCAACGGCGCCGTGGATACGGGCGACGGCGGCCCCATTCCCAATCGCCGGCAAGGCTGGGGAAGGCTCAACCTCGAGAACGTCCTGGCCCCCAATCTGAGGCGCGCCTGGCTCGATCAAACCCTTCTCTTTACCTCCTCAGGCCAGCAGAGAATCTGGCCGATCCGCCTCGCCGACGCCGCGCAGCCACTCAAGATCACCCTCGCCTGGACCGATCCGCCCGGCCCTCTGGGTAGTGGCACTCCCGAGATCCCGGCGATCGTCAATCGTCTAGCCCTGCGAGTCGAGGTTGGTGGGAAGACGTACTTCGGAAACCATTTCGCGGGAGGCTGGTCGGTCCCAGGCGCCGCCGAGCGGGAGGGATGGGACAATCTCCAGAACGTTTATCTGCCCGCGGAAGCCGTGGCAGTGGAGATTGCGCAGGTTTCCGTGACCACCCTCGAGATTGCGATGGACTGCCTGACAGGTTGCGTCGCCCCCCCGCGCCAGGACTTCGCCCTCTGGATTGCGAACGGCATCCTCGAGGGCGAGCCCGACCGGGGAGCGGTTGTAACGCCGCTCCCCGCGGGTTGAAATCAGGCTTCGGGAGTTGGGTTATAGATTACGCCGAAGCAGAGTGGACGAGCGAACCCACCAGCTTCGTGATTCGGGTTGAATTCGGCAGGCAGGCAGACGACAGGGTATTTTCCGGCTTCACTACTGGAGTTGTATGCCACAGGATTACAACGGACGGTGTCTATGCCACCCGCCTCCTGGCTCGGGTTGTACTCTGCCCCGGAGCAATACGGCCGGCCACCCGCTTCACTGCTCGGGTTATAACTCGCCGGCATGCAACGACCGGGAGGGTCCGCTTCGCTACTGGGATTGTAGCTCGCCGGAATGCACCTGCTGCCGGGCGGGTCGGCCTCGCTGCTGGGATTGTAGCTGGCCGGCATGCATTTGCCGGGCGGGTCCGCCTCGCTGCTTGGGTTGAACGTCGCGGGCGAATCGCCGGTCTGCTCTGTAGCGGTTGCCGCCGCCGTCGCGCCGGGCCAGACCGCCGTGGCCAGAACTGGGACGCGGAGCTCGGCCGGGGGATTCTTGGCGACCTTGTAAACCAACTCGAAGTCATAGTCAGCCTCAGGGTTCGTCGGACGTGCCCCCATGAGTTCCTCCGGCGGATCGTTCCGGAGGCTGATTTCCAACGTTTGCCCATCGGCGGGCTGGAAAACAGGTCCATGACCGCGCTGACGCGAGACGATCTCCACTGTCTCTCCCGCGACCTCGGTCTCGAAGAAGACGCAGCCGGCAACCCTTTGACGATGGAAACCCGGAGTGCCGATGAACATGAACTCGTCGCTGGAGATGTACCGGCCATCCGCGCCGTCCCAAGCGCCGACGACGCCGTTCTGGAGACGGATTCGCGCCGCCAGGCCCGCATCGGCCAGCCGCTTGAGGTTTCGATCCAGGCACTCCTCCCGGACTTCGATTCCCAGAGTCTCCGGATAGATGATCCGCATGCTCGGAACGAGCGCGAAGTCGCGGCTCGGCTCCGACCGCAAGATGGTGAGCGGTCCGTCGGCCAGCGGCGCCCCGTCGACGCGGATCTCGAGATCGTCGCCGTTGAGGAGCCAGGCGCCTTTCGGGACGGGGTCCGCCGAGCTGTAGTCGATGCGGTAGGCTGGCTGGTGATCGGCGGCGGCGAGGTCGGCAATGGCGAAGCGCAGGCTCGGGATATGCGAGACCTGGCTCTCACCGTTCGAGGCGAGGCCGGGCGCGCGTCCATCGATCACCAGCACCCGCATCCCTTTGCCCTCGTCGGTGTTTGGAACGAAAACGCAGAGGCCGTCGAACAGGATCCGCAACTTGAAGGCCATGTCGTCTCCTTTCTGCGAAGACACCTTCGGCGGCAGAGTGCCGCTGGTATTTCCTACGCGAGGTAGACGGAGAGTGTTTGGCCTGGGGAGCGTTCCCATGCGAGATAGCAAGATTGTGCTAGTCGCGAGCGCCGATACCTCCGAGTCAATGTCTGAGAGGGAGTTTGGAAAATCCGGCCGTTCTGCGCTTGGAATCCTCTCCCCCTCTCCGGTCTCCCACCCTACCCCCCGCCGGGAGACGGGAGAGGGGGAGAGGATTCCAAGCGCAGACCCCCGGATTCAGGATGCGTTTCCAAACACCCTCTGAGTCAATGCGGCTGGAACGTCCCCCCATTGAGCGCCTCGACGCGCGCCTTGGCCCGGGCGAGGGGCGGCACGTCCCACTTCGCTCGCTCTTCATCGGTGATCGTAGGATCAACCTGGTAGAGATACCAGGGGCCGCCCTTAGGGTCCCGCTTGAACTGGGTGCCGTAGAGTTGCGGCTTACCGAGGTTCATGAGGTAGCGGTCCTGGGCGGCGGCGGCGAGCCAGCGGGCGCCGGGGTAGTCCGGATCGAGCTCCACGGCTTTGAGGCACCACTCATGGGCGTGCTGGAAGTCCTCGGGCGCCTGGCCGTGCTGGAGGACCATGGCGGCGTGAACGTAGTCGGGGGCCTCCTTGGTGCCCCCCTGGGCCACGATCTCCAGTACCCGCTTGCGGCGCTCCTCGTCCCGCTTGGCGACGACGCTCCAATCGACCTTCCCCATCTCGGGTGCACGGTCCGCCTGATCTTCGTTGTAGAGTTTCTCCAGCTCCGGGTTGAGGGGGCCCTTGCGAGCCGCCGTGTCGCGGGCCCTCACCTGGTCGACGAAGGTCTTCCAGCGCGGGTCCTGCCGCAGGGAATCGAAGTCGGGATCGGTGGCGACGCGGTCGGCGTCGCGGTAGCCGCGAGACGAAGCCTGCTCGAGGTCGTGGAGGGCGGCGTCCTTGTCACCCCCATGGGCATGGCAGCGGGCGGCGCCGGAAAGGGCGCGGGCGGCCTGGCGATCGAGGGGGGCGGCCTTGGCGGCGGCGGCGAAGTGCTCGCCACAGTGCGCCCAGTCCCCCTTCTCGTAGGAGACCGAGGCCTGGTCGAACAGCTCGGGGTAGCCGGGAGGCTTCGCCGCCGTTTGGGCGGAGACCCCAGAGGCGAGGGTGAGGACGGTGAGGGCCGGGAGCAGGATGTGACGTTTCTGGATCATGGGGAATGGTTCTCCTCGCCGGACGATTCTCATAGAACGCAGGAAAGGGCACAAGGTTCCGCCGTAAACTTCAGCCGGTTTCTACCGTATGTCCAAGGTTCGGGCGGGGCGGAGAGGTCCCGGGAGCTTTCGCGGCAAATCTACCTTGAAATCAGCCGTTGGACGAAAAGGCAGTAGGCCGGCCCTCCTCGCACCCTCTCGGTGCAAAGGAGAGGCTCGGGAGGAAAAAGAGACATGAATTTTTGGACGAGACCTGGCGGGAGGGGCGGAATCGCTCTGGCCCTCGCGCTGTTGTCGTTGCCATCCCCCGCCGCCCGCGCCCAGGAGCCCGCTCCGGCGCTGACGCTGCAACAGGCGCTGCGGCGGGCGCTGGAGGCGAATGCGGCCACGGCCACGGCCCGCTCCCAAGTGGCGACCTCGCAAGCGCAGGTGCGCCAGCTCAAGACGTCGATCTTGCCCCACCTCGACCTCGAAAGCGCGGTCATCCGCAACGGCCAGGAGGTGGCTTTCGACGTGAACGGCTTCCGGGCGACGATCCTGCCGCGCAACGACTGGAACGCGCGGCTCATCTTCAGCCAGCCCATCTACGCCGGTGCCCGGGAGCTCAAGGCGCTGCGCCAGGCGCGCATGGGAGTGACCAGCGCCGAGGTGGGGCTGCGGTCGACGGAGGACATGGTCCTGCTGGCGACGGCCTCCAACTACCTGGGGATCGTCCAGGGGCAGGCCCTGGTCGACGTGGAGCAGCGGAACCTGGAGCTGGCCGCACGCCGGCGCAAGCAGGCACAGGCCTTCTATGAAGCGGGAGAGCAGACCAAGGTGGACGTGCTGCGGGTGGAGACGGATACCAAGGCGGCCGAACGGGCCCTGGCGGCGGCGGTCCAAAGCCGGGACCTCGCGGCCAGCCGCCTGCGGCTGAACCTCGCCCTCGACCAGCCCGCGGGCGCCACGCTCCAGGTGGCGTCGCCGGACCTCAAGTTCCCGCCCCTGCCGCCCGCCGAGGAGCTGGTAGCCCAAGCGCAGGCGAATCATCCCACTGTCCAGCAGGCGGACCTGGCGTTCCAGATCGCCCAGCTCGAGACCTCGAAGCAGCAGGCGGCCCGCCTCCCCACCGTGCGGGCCGAGGGAGACTTCGTCAGCCAGCGCACGTCGTTCCCGGCGGACCGGACGGCGTCGCTCTCGATCAAGCTGACGATGCCGATCTTCGACAGCGGCGAGATCTCGGCCAAGGTGGCCGTGGCCCGCGAGCGCCAGCGCCAGGCGGAGATCGCACTGGCGGAGGCCAAGCGCCAGGTGCGGGAGGACGTCCTCCAGGCCCTGCTCGAGCTGAAGACGGCGGAGACGGACCTAGCCCTCGCCAAGGAGCAGCTCGCCGCGGCCGAGGCCGAGTACGGCCAGAGCTTCGAGCTCTACCGCGCCCAGGAAGCGACCTCGCTCGACCTGCAAACGTCGGAAGCCGCCCTCGCTTCCTCGCGCCGGGCGGTGGTGAACGGAACCTTGAACCGCGACCTGGCCGAGCTGAACGTGTGGTCCGCGGTTGGAACTTTGAAGACTCTGATCCTCACCGAGGAGAGCACGAAATGAATGGGAAGAGCCTCGCGCTCGCCGCGGCCACGCTGATCACCCTGATGCTGGCCGCCGCCTGCGCTCACGATAAGTCGAAGGACGCTGCGGCCACCGCGGCAACTCCCACCCCGGCCCTGCCGGCCGACGTCGCCAAGCTCGCCCAGCCGGAGACCCCGGGCACCCCGGCACCGGCCGCCGCAACGAAACCAGAGGAGACGAACGCGAAGGGCGCTCTCTCCAGCCTGGAGCCCACGGGCGAGTTCGTCTCCCCGGCAAGCTCCCAGGTGGCGCCCAAGACGCCGGGTCGCGTGGCGACCGTGTACGTGGACGCCGGGCAGCGGGTGAGCAAGGGGCAGCCCCTGCTCGTGCTGGAGACCGAGTACCTGAAGCTCGACGTGCAGCGCACCCAGGCGGACCTCGCCCGGACCAAGGCGGCCGAGGACGACGCCCGCCGCGAGTGGACCCGCAAGAAGGGGCTGCTCGCCAACGAATCGATCCCACAGGCCACGTTCGACAAAGCCCAGGCCGCGCTGGACCAGGCCCAGGCCGCACGCCAATCGACCGAGGCGGCGTTGGCCCTGGCCCGCCAGAAAGTGGAAGATGCGGTGATCCGCTCGCCGATCACCGGCGTCGTCGATCAGCGCAAGACCAATCCGGGCGAGCGCCTCGGCGAAGCCGGCGTCGCTTTCGTCATCGTGCAGACGGCGCCGCTCAAGCTCCGTTTCAGCGTTCCCGAGCGGTACCTTCCGAACCTTAAGACCGGGCAACCGATCATCGCCCGTGTGGACCCTTATCCCGGCGAGACGTTCAGTGGACGGATCAAGACCTTGGGCGGCGTCATCGATCCGTCCACCCGCACCTTCTTCGCCGAGGCCGAATTCCCCAACTCCGATGGGCGCCTGCGTCCTGGCCTTTTCGCGCGCGTCGAGCTGGGAGGGGAGGAATCCCATGCAAAAGCTCGCTGAGCTCTGCGTCCGCCGGCCCGTCTTCGCGACGGTGCTCATTCTCGCGCTGGTGGTGGTAGGCATCTTCGCCTACTTCCAGCTCGGCGTCGACCGCTTTCCGAACGTCGAGTTCCCCTTCGTCGTCATCACCACCGTTCTGCCGGGCGCCGCGCCCGAGGAGATGGAGACCGAGGTCACCGACAAGATCGAGGAGGCGGTCAACACCATCAACGGCATCGATCAGTTGATCTCCACCTCCTCGGAGAACGTGTCGCTGGTGCAGATCCAATTCACGCTGGAGAAGAACCCGGACGTGGCCGCCCAGGAGGTGCGCGACAAGGTCAACGCCATCCTGGCCAACCTGCCCAAGGACGCCGATCCGCCGATCATTCAAAAGATCAACGCGGACGCCGATCCGGTGATCTCGATCGCGCTTTCGGGCCCCGCCTCGCAGCGCGACATTTCGGAATATGCCGACCGCGTGCTGAAGCGGCGTTTGGAAACCGTTTTCGGCGTCGGCCAGGTGAAGCTCGTGGGTCAGCGGCTGCGGCAGATCAACGTGATCACCGACACGGCGAAGCTCGACAGCCTGAACCTGACGGCGGCGGACGTGGTCAACGCCCTGGGGAGCCAGAACGTGCAGATTCCGGGCGGCAAGGTGGCCCAGAACCGTCGCGACCTGACGCTGCGCACCTACGGCCGCGTCGGCACGCCCGCCGACTTCGCGCGCCTGCCGATTACCACCCGCAACGGCTACCCGGTGCGGGTGGGCGACGTCGCCCGCATCGAGGACGGAGTCGAAGAGGCCGAGTCGGTCGCCACCGTCGCCGGCAAGCCGGCCGTGGTGCTGCAGGTGATCAAGCAGTCAGGCACCAACACGATCGCCGTGGTCGATGCCATCAAGGAGCGGTTCGAGGACCTCAAAGGGCAGATCCCCGCGGGCTGGCACGCGGAGATCGTCCGCGACCAGTCGAAGTTCATCGTCGCCGCGGTCGACGCCGTGAAAGAGCACCTGATGGTGGGCTCGCTGTTCGCGGCCGGCATCGTGTGGCTCTTCCTGCGCCGCTTCCGGCCGACGCTGATCTCGGCGGTGGCCATCCCCAGCTCGCTCATCGCCACCTTCGCCGCCATGAAGTACATGGGCTTCACGCTCAACGTGCTCACCCTGCTGGCGCTGACGCTGGCGGTGGGAATCGTGATCGATGATGCGGTGGTGGTGCTCGAAAACATCTTCCGCTTCATGGAAGAGAAAAAGATGACGCCGCGGCAGGCGGCCGTCGAGGGCACCAAGGAGGTGGGCCTCGCCGTGCTCGCCACCAGCCTGTCATTGATCGCCGTCTTCCTGCCGGTGGCCTTCATGGGCGGCATCGTGGGCCGCTTCATGTACTCCTTCGGTATCACCATGGCGTTCGCCATCGCCGTGTCGCTGATCGTCGCGTTCACGCTGACGCCGATGCTGGCCTCGCGGTGGCTACGGTCGAACGATACCGCCCAGCCCGGGGAAGGCTCGCGCCAGCGGGGCGTTTACGCCGCCGTCGAGCGCGTCTACCTGCGCTTGCTCGACTTCGCCATGGCTCACCGCTGGGTGGTGGTGATCGCGATGGTGCTGGTGTTCCTCTCCACCATCCCCCTGTTCATGGCGGTGAACAAAAACTTCCTGCCCAACGACGACGAGTCGCAATTCCAGGTGGTGGTGCGCGTGCCCGAGGGAGCGAATCTGACGACGACGCAGACCATCCTGGAGTCCGTGGCCAGCCAGGTGCGCAAGCTCCCCGGCGTGGTGACGACGGTGAACACCATCGGCAACGACCCGCAGCAGACGCTGAACCTGGGTCTGGTTTACGTTCAGCTCAGCGATCCGAAGACGCGCAAGGAAGATCAGTTCCACCTCATGCAGCGGGTGCGCGAGGAGATCCTGCCGCAGTACGAAGCCCTCAAGGTGCGGGCCCAGGTGGCACAGGTCTCGGCCTTCGGCAACGGCGTGGACAACGAGATCCAGTTCTGGATCGGCGGCCCCGACCTCGACAAGCTCAACGAGTACGCGCAGAAGCTCAAGGCCGCGCTCGTGAAGGTGCCGGGCACCACCGACGTGGACACCAACTTCATCGTCGGCAAACCCGAGCTCGGCGTGCGCATCGACCGCGACAAGACGGCCGACCTCGGCGTGCGGGTGCAGGACATCGCGAGTTCGCTCAACGTCCTGGTGGGCGGCCAGAAGGCCACTTCCTACTTCGAGGGAGGCGAGGAGTACGAGGTGCATGTGCGGGCCGACGAGGCCGACCGCAACAACGCCCAGGCCATCGCCGCCATGGAAGTGCCCTCGCTGAGCCGCGGCACCGTGCCGCTACGCGATCTTGTCACTCTAAACGAGGGCACGGGCCCGTCGCTGATCAATCGCCTCAACCGGCGGCGGCAGGTGATGGTCACCGCCAACATGCGGCCGGGCTTCTCGTCGCAGACGGCCATCGACACGCTGAACCGCACGGCGGCGGACCTCAAGATGCCGGCCGGCTTCTCCTCCGGTTTGACCGGCCGCTCGCGCGAGCAGGGGAAGGCGTTCACGTCGTTCATGATCGCCTTCCTGCTGTCGATCATCTTCATGTATCTGATCCTCGCAGCGCAGTTCGAGAGCTGGCTCCACCCGTTCACCATCCTGCTGTCGCTGCCGATGACGGTGCCGTTCGCGCTGCTGTCGATCCTGATGCTGAACCAGTCGGTCAACATCTTTTCGATGCTCGGTATCCTGGTGCTGTTCGGCATCGTGAAGAAAAACTCCATCCTGCAGATCGACCACACCAACGCGCTGCGGGCGCAGGGAATGCCGCGGGCGGAGGCCATTCGGGAGGCGAACCGCGACCGGTTGCGGCCGATCCTGATGACCACCTTAGCCTTCGTGGCCGGCATGATTCCGCTCGTGGCTTCGAGCGGTACAGGAGCGGGGACGAACCGGGCCATCGCCTCGGTGATCCTGGGCGGCCAGCTCCTCTCGCTCCTGCTGACGCTGATCGGCACGCCGGTCAGTTACAGCATCTTCGACGACTGGGCGAACTCGAAGGTCTTCTCGCGCCTGGGAGCGCTGTTCACCGTGCGCAAGAGTCGCCCGAAAAAGGTGATCGGAGAGCCGTCGCCGGTGACGGATTAAAGGTTGGGGTCGTCCCGCAAGAACGCCAGCGTTGTCTCCACGAAACGCTGGCTCCTCTCGCCGAAGATGGGGCCATGCCCGCCGTTCGGAACGACCCAGAGGAACGCTTTGGGGATCGCCTCGTACATTTCCAGCGCCAGCCTCACGGGGTACAGAGGATCCCGGTCGCCATGCACGATCAGCGTGCGGGCGGTGATCGTCGATAGATAGGGCGGCGTGAAGGTCATGTCGTCATAGCTGTCCTTGAAGGCGTTCATCTGGCGCCACAGCTCCCGGATCTGCTCGTCACCATGATGGTGCCACTGGCGCATCTGGTCCCACTCTGCGTCGGTGCGATTTTCCGGCGTCATCTGGCGCATGATCGCACGCGCCTGCTCCGGAAAGTAGGGCGTTGCGCTGACCAGCACAGCCGCTTCGAGCCGGTCCGGCTGCTGCGTGGCCACGTGCAGCAGCGTCTTGGCGCCCAGACTCAATCCCACGGCCTTGAAGCGTTCGATCCCCAAGTGGTCCAACAGCGCGAAGACGTCGAGCGCCAATTGCCGGTAGGTGATCCTCTGCGCGGGATTGGTCGACCTCCCATGGCCGCGCAGGTCCGGCACGATGAGCCGGTATCCTTCGGGTGGTTCCGGGAAGTGAAGTGTCCAATTGATACCTGCTCCTCCCCCGCCGTGCAGCAGCACCAGAGGCTCACCTTCGCCGCGGGTTTCGTAATACATCTCCATATCGTTGACGGGGACGGTTTGCCCAAGACTCGATGACATGGCCGGTCAGTCTCCTTTCCCAGATATCAGCGGAATTCTACAGCGGCAGGAAGCGAGTAATCGCCGCTCCAGGGCTCGAAATGGTTTCCCGCCCGAGGTCACTCTCTGACAGCTCAACCTATCCGACCTGGAGCCCGGAGATCCCTCATGTCCACAGACCTGCTTCTCGACAAACGAGCCAGCACTTGGGTGGCTCCGGGCGGAGAGCCGGAGTGGTTGCGCTGGTTCGATGAGCTCGCGGAGCTTGCCGCTGAGGAGCGCGCGGCCAGACTCGCGGAGCTGGCGCGGACGCAGCCGGAGCTGGCGGCGCGGTTGGCTCGGCTCTTCGCGGCCGATGCGGAGGGGCCGGAGGGACTCTCGCGGCCGGTGGCCGAGCGGGCACCGGTATTCGTGGCCTCGGCTTTCGTCGCTGACGCGGAACCGGAGACACCCCTCCCGGCGGATCGCATCGGCCCGTATCAGCTCCTCGCCCTCCTCGGCCGGGGCGGCATGGGCGAGGTGTTCCTCGCCGAGCGGGCGGATGGCGCCTTCGAGCAGCGGGTGGCCTTGAAGCTCATCAAGCGCGGCATGGATTCGGAGGAGATCGTGCGGCGGTTCCATCGCGAGCGCCAGATCCTCGCCCGCCTGGAGCATCCCGGCATCGCCCGCCTGCTCGACGGCGGCACGGCTCCGGACGGCCGCCCCTATTTCGTGCTGGAGCTCGTCGAGGGCGAGCCGATCCCCTCGTATTGCCGGCGCGTCAAAGTGTCGCTGGAGGAGCGCCTGCGCCTGATCATCGCCGCCTGCGAAGCAGTGGATGCCGCGCACCGCAGCCTGGTCGTGCATCGCGATCTCAAGCCCTCGAACCTGCTGGTCACGGCCGAGGGACAGGTGAAGCTTCTGGACTTCGGCATCGCCAAGCTGCTGGCCGAAACTCCTGAGGAGTGGTCCACGCAGCACGTGGGCACGCCGCTGACGCCGGCCTATGCCGCTCCGGAGCAGCTCCTGGGCGAGCCTGTGACCATGGCCACGGACGTCTACGCCCTGGGAGTGATCCTCTATGAGCTGCTGACCGGCCGCTCCCCCCATCCCACCGGCCGCTCGCTCGCCACCCTGGCCCGCCAGGACGCCAGTGAGCCCACGGAGCGCCCGTCGGCCGTGCTCCGCGAGGCCGATCCCAAGGCCGCGGACGACGAAGCCGGCATCCCCGACCGGCGGCGCCTGGCCCGCCGGGTCCAGGGAGACCTCGATACCGTGGTGCTCGCCGCCCTGCATCGCGACCCCGCGCGCCGCTACCGCTCGGCCGCCGATTTCGGCACGGATCTCCAGCGTTTCCTCGCGGGGCGGACGGTGCGGGCACGCCCGGATTCGGCGCTCTACCGCGCGCGCAAGCTAGTGCTGCGCCACAAGCTGGCGGCGGCGGCGATGAGCGCGGCGGTGCTGTCGCTGGTGGCCGGTGTCGCCATGTCGCAGCGGGAGGCGCGGATCGCCACGGCCCAGGCGCAGCGGGCGGAGCGGGTCAAGGAGCTCCTGCTCTCCATCTTCCACGAGGCTGCTCCGGAGAAGGGGCAGGGGCCGGAGCTGACGGCGCGGCAGATCCTCGCCGTGGGCTCCCGCCGAGTGGAGAAGGAGCTGGCGCAGGAGCCCGAGGTGCAGGCCGAGCTGCTGGACGCCCTGGCCCAGATCGATCTCAGCCTCGGTCTGTACGACGCCGGGAGCGAGGCGGGGCGGGCCTCTCTCGCCGGGAGGCGGCGGCTCTTCGGCGCCGGCTCGGCGGAGGCGGCCCTCAGCCTCACGACGCTGGCGGAGATCGAAGCCAATCGCGGCCATCTGGACCAGGCATGGCGTCTCGCCGAACGCACGCGCCCCTTGCTGGCACGGCACTTCGGCCGGGAGAGCAAGGAGGGGCTGCGCCTGGCCAGCATCCGCCTCTTCCTGCTCGGCCAGCGGGGGGAGCCGGACAAGGCTCTCGCCCTCGGCCGCGAGATGATCGCCCGCACCCGCAGCCGCTACGGCCCCCGCAGCGTCGAGACGGGGCGCTGGCTCTACGAGACCGCCGCCATCCTCGGCGACCTCTCCCGCTTCGACGAGGCGCAGCGGGCGGCGCAGGAGGGCCTCGCCATTCTGGAGGCGTCGCCCCGGGCCTCCCCCCTCGAAGTCTCGTTCGCCCGCCGGATGCTGGCCGAGCTCCTCGCCACGGCCGGCCGCCGCGAGGAGGCCGCGGCCCAGTACGCTGCCGCCCTCGCCCAGCAGCGGGCCGCGGTGGGGCCCGATCATCTCGAAGTGGCCCAGACGCAGATCAAGTACGGCTTCCTGCTCTCCGAGATGCGGCGCTATGCAGAGGCCGAGCGGGCGCTACGCGATGCGATCCGCATCCTGGAACCTCTCGGTCACTACGACGCGGGCACGGCCCGCCGCTACCTGGGCTTCTGCCTGATGAGCGAGGAGCGCTACGCCGAGGCGGAGCAGGAGCTCGTGGCGGCGGAGAGGTTCCTGCGGCAGAAGGTGGGAGAAGACCATCCCCTGGTGTGGGCCGCCCGGCTGAGCGAAGGCTGGGCGCGGCTGCGGCTCGGCCGGCTGGAGGAGGCGGAGCGCACGCTCTCCCAGGTCGTGGAGCATGACGAGCACCACGATCCCGAAGGCAACGAGATCCGCTCGGCGCTCAAATATCTGGGCGAGGTGGAGCGGCGGCGGGGGCATGCCGGCCAGGCCCTGGCCCTTCACCGGCGGGCCCGGGAGATCGAGCTCAAGCTCTTCGGCACCGCGGCTCACCTCGGTGTGGCAACGTCCGATTATCAGATTGCCCTCGACCTGCTGGCCCTTGGCGGCCGCGAAAACCTGATCGCAGCGCGGCGCGGGATCGACCCGGCGATCGCTTTCCTGCGCCAGAGCGATCCCGGACACCCTCGTCTCGACGAATTCCTGGTGGCGAGCGGCCGCATCGCCCTCGCCGCCGGCGACCGGACCCGGGCCAGGCAGGACCTCACCGAAGCCGTGGCCCGCCTGCGCGAGCATCGCGGCGAGAGCCATGCGGCCACTCACGAAGCGGCGGCCCTGCTGCGGCGCGCTGGATAACATCCAGGAGGAAAAATGTCTCCTTACAAATCCACCGAGGAAATCACCCGCCTGCTCTCCGCGGTCCGGGAGGGCGATCCAGCCGCCGCCAACGCTCTGTTTTCCCGCGTTTATCGCGATCTCCACGCCCTGGCCCACCGGCAGCTCGGCGTCCGCGGACGGCCCGGCGAGACCCTCGGCACCACCGTTCTTGTGCACGAGGCCTACCTGCGCCTCGCCCAGCCGGCGGGCCTCTCCGCCGTGGACCGGTCACATTTCTTCAACCTCGCGGCGCGGGTGATGCGTCATGTGGTGGTGGACTACGCCCGCCGGCGGGACGCCGCCAAACGCTCGGGCGACGTCGTGCGCCTCGAGCTCGACGGACGGGGAGAGCCGGCGGCCGCGGAAGACGCCCGGCTCACAGGCGACCTCCTGGCCCTCGATGCCGCCCTGCAGCGTCTGGCGGCCGAGAGCCCCCGCCTGGCCCGCCTCGTCGAGCTCCGCTTCTTCGCCGGCCTGGGTTTCGCCGAGATCGGCGAGGTGCAGGGCCTGACGGAGCGCACGGCGAAACGCGACTGGCGGAAGGCCCGTGCCTTCCTCCTCAGCGAGCTCGTCGGCAGCCCGCCTCCCGGGCCGTGATGTCCCTTTTTTCCTGCTTCCTCCGCATCCCTCTCCAGACAGACCCTGGCCGATGACCGGTCTGGGAGTTTCTTCTGGAGATCGTCATGAACACTTCTCTGGTTCGCGAGCATCATCGTCCCTTCCACCGCCGCCGGGCGCACGCCGTCCCGGTGGTCTTCCTGGCTCTCGCCGGTTTCACGGCGACCGCCGGATTCGCCGCAACGCTGCCGGATCGCGATCACGACGGCGTCCCCGACCGCCTGGACCTCTGCCTCTCCACTCCGCGCGGCGCCACCCTCGTCGGCAAGGGTTGCTCGGCGCTGGACCTTGCCCTAACGCCGGAAGCCGTGGTCGATCCCGTCCGTTCCAAACTCGACGAGCAGGCCGCGGCGCTGGAGTCCGACCCTGCCTACGCGGAAACGGGCCATGCCCTGCGCGGCGGGAGCCTGGGTCTGGAGGAGGCGGCGGAGGTGATGCGCAAGGGCGACGTTTGCCGCGCCGCCGATCTCTTCGCAGCCACCGTGACCGGCCTCGAGGGAGGGGAGACGAGCTTCGAGAGCGCGATCCGCGCCCAGGCGCCCGGGCTCCTCGGCGCCCGCGACGCCAGGACCGGCCTCGCCGAAGGCGCCATGAGCGTGGCCTTCCTGCGCGTCCACCAAGCTCGAGTCCACCAAGTGGTGGAGGATGCTCGCGCCGTCAGCGGCCTCGCGCGCGCCGCCTGCGGCGAGGTGGTGGGAGCCGGCCGGCTGCACGGCCGCGTGATCGAGGTCGACGATGCCTCCCGCACTTTCCGCATGGAGGGCGATCGTCTGACCGGCATCGCCGCGGTCGCGTTGCCGCCCGGGCTGATGCCAGGGCGGACCATCGACGGCCGCGGCCTCCGCTTTGCCGACGGCACTGCGCTGCTGACCTCGCTGCGCAGCGAGCTGCCTGCTCCGGGACCGGCGCTCAAGACGACGCCGTGCCTTTCGGCCTCCGTGGCGCCGTTCCAACAATTCCCGCCGTTCAAAAGTGATCCCAGCGAGCCCTACCGGCTCCGCGAAAAAGGGGGCTACTCCCAAGGCTTTTTCGGCATCCTCGCCCTCGAGAGCCTCCAGCGGTTGGCCGCCCAAATCGCCTCCGGCTGCTCCGGAGGCGGCATCTCCTTCACCCACTACACGATGAAAATCGACGTCACCCAGGGTGGCACCACCTGGACCATCGCCAACGCCCTCAAGGACGGCGATGTGCCGGTATCGCTGCCCAGCGCGCTCGTGATCGGCCAGCCCGCCACCGTCACCGCAACCACTTTCCAGACCACCTGCGTCTTCACCTGCAGCGCTCCCCAGGTCCAGGGCTCCGAGGCCTTCGCACTGGTCGTGCTTCCCTTCGGCCACTACGCCTCGGTGACCTATGACAGAACGGTTTTCGACGTCGGCGGCAACCAGGTGATCAACGATTGGCAGCCGGCCAAGATCACCGGCCTCACCCTCACCAGCGTTCCCGATCCCAACCCCACCTTCGGCGCCATGGGATACAAGATCACCAACAACAATCCCGCCGATTTCCCCACCGGCGTGCTGATCGGCGACAGCTTCGCGATCTATGAGACCGACCAGCTCTACGACGACGGAGCGGACGCCCCCACCAACCTCGGCACCAACGGCGTCGACCACGTGGCGGGCCTGAGCTGGCCGGCCATCTTCGGCGTCAACACGAACGGCAAGCAGTTCGAATATTCCGTCACCCTGCCGAGCATCGTACGCGACCGGGTCTTCGACTGCGCGGGCTCCCTCGATTCTTTCTATTACCTCCCCTATACCGGCGGTTATCCGCTCTGGCTGGTCATCAAGGGGAACTCCGACGACCCGACCTCCGGCTACAGCGCCCCTCATCAGTACGCTTTGGCTTTCTCCGGTTCCACGGGGGGCGACGTCTACGCCGCGCGCGGCGGCAGGGTGGTGGCGTTCGACGCGTCCCACCCCGTCGTCGATTCGATCGATCCCTCGAGCATCGGCAACTGGCTCAGCATCCAGCACGAGGACGGCTCCTTCGGCTTCTACTTCCACCTGGCGCAGAACGGCGTGCTGGTCAACGTCGGCGACCGCGTCTTCCGCGACTGGCACATCGCGGACGCCGGTGGGACGGGAGGCAGCAAGCTGGTGTTCGAGATCGGTACCCAGACTACGCCCAGCGTGTCGGGCTACCAGACGAAGAAGGGCCTCTACGAGGCCGCGGCTGCCGTGCCGGCGGGTCTCACCTGGGTGCCCGGAGCCACACTGGAGTGCATAGTGCCGCGCGTCGGCGACAAACTCTTCTCCACCTCCAATACCCTCTGAGATCACCTGAAGCCCCGGGCTGCCGCCGGCCTCCGGCAGCCCGGGATCTCGGAGCCGCCCTGAGCCGGCGACGCCAGCCGTTCCCAATCCTTGGGAACGCCCCGGTCGAGATCCTCCATCTCCTGACGCCGCTTCGCGCGCCTGCCGCTCAGGTCGAAGGGTACGAGAAGCAGCTCGGCCAGATCGAGGAGCCCGAAGATCAAGTCCATGCCGTCCTCCTTCCTCTTCTTCTACGCTCCTGCGGCTCGACTGTTTCGCTCCAGGCACGCCTCGCAGGCCACCAACGCGAGCCGTAGGGCGGCAGCGAGGTCTCCCAACCGAAGTCGCCCTAAACCGTCGCCAGGGGCTTCCGTTGCCCCGCCAAAGCCGGTTTCGTGACGTTAAATCGAGGGCCTTCCGTGACAGGCCACGAAGTCTTCATAGCTGACGGCTTTCGCCATGTAGCCGCCGGTGAGCGGCCTCACGGTGATCGGGTCGTTCGGCGCAACGGATACTCTTGCCAGGAACGGCGTCTGTCCACTGAGGTGAGCGGCGACGATCTCCGGATGCTGATTGACGATCTGCTGCACCTGCGCGGGAGTGGGGAAAACGCCCCCGTTGAACCGGATCAGAGAGTTGTAATCGACAAGCTCCATCTGCCCAACGGCGAAGGGCACCTGGTTGTGGATGTTGGTCACCATCACGACGACTTGTCCGGACGGGCTCCTCGCCGGCACTGTCGAAACCGGCGGGAACTGATCCCCCTGGTTTGGCTGGTAGGCTTTCTCGGCGTGCTGGGGAGGGTTGATTTGGTAGTAGTCGTACTGCATGTCCGGCTGCGAGATGGTCGTGACGGGAATGACGTACGTTGACATGAGAGCTCCTTTCGCTCCAACCTTCGAATGATTTTCGTTCAGGCTGCCGCCGGCCCGTCCGGCGATTCCACGAAGCGACAGATCCGCTCCGGAAGATTCGGTTTACCGGCTCGTCCCGAATCAGCTCGACGTATGCCGATGTCAAAAGAAAAGGGCGCCCCACGCGGAGGGCGCCCTATCGAGAAAATCGGTGAGAGTGGCCGTATCTTCGCCGGCGGCTCACCCTTGGCCAGGGCCCGTCTTGACCTTGTCGTCGATGTCGATGATGGTTCCAGTGGCGGTGTTGATCACATGGTCGAGGCGCCGGTAGACAAATTCTCTGAGGCGGCTCTTCGGGCTTTCGCCGTCACTCCTGCGGGCGGCGGAATCCGAGTTTTTGGGCCGTGATCGCCGCCGGAACCTCAGGTCCAACTCGCGCAAAAGGCACAAGAAGGCCAGCTCGTGCATGAGGCACAGTCCGAGCACGCAATCTCGGATCACCGAGACACGGGGGGTCGCCGGAATCGAACGCGGGGTCACTGTCGAAATGGTCATCGTCTCATCCTCCGGATTGGGTTCGCCGTATGGAGGGTTTAGAGATCCGCTTCGGGGAAAATGGTTTATCCGCCGTGTGCCAATCCCCCTGGAGGGTGAATCCCGCCCAGTAATAGGCCGGCCGCCGGCTCTCGTCTCTCCACATCGCGATCTGCGCCTCCCGGAGAGCGGCGGCGGGCGGACGCCCCCGGCCGAGCATCTCGAGATAGAAGCGCTGCATGAGCTCGGCGGTGGCGCGGTCCTCCACCGGCCAGAGACTGACCAGGACCTGGCGGGCGCCGGCCGAGAAGAAGCCCCGGGTGAGGCCGACCAGACCCTCGCCGCGGATTTCCCGGCCGAGCGCCGTCCGGCAGGCGGAAAGCACCACCAGGTCCGCGGCAAGGTTCAGCCGGTAGACGTCGTCGAGCCGTAGGAAACCGTCGCGCGGGCGGCCGTGGGGGTCGACCTGCGAGAGCATGACTCCCGAAAGCTCGGGGTTTTCGGTATTCAGGAGGGCATGGGTCGCGAAGTGGACGATCCGGTACCGGGCCAGGCGGCCGCTGAGGACGGTTTCGCGGCTCGCCGCGAAGTCGAGGGCTGCGAGCGTCCCCTCGCGAGGAGCCACGGAAAGGATCGCCTGCGCTTCGGCGCGGGAGAAGGGCAGCCTTGCGAAAGGTGCCACAGGGCCGCCTCGGGGCTCGGGAGCCGCCGTGGGCACCCCTGGAGGGGGCGTCACCCGCGGATCGTTGGCGCTGAAGACGGGATCGGCCACCACGGCGACCGCGCCGGCTGCCGGGTGCCGCCCCGCAGCGGCGGCGCGCAGCCGGGGCAGCACCGAGGCCGAGGGGAGGGAGACGATCTCATGGCCGGCGATGAGCGGCGCGCCAGTGTCGGGGTCCGGCAGGGCTGCGAAGGAGACGGCCCAGAGCGCACCGTCCGGGACGACCACCAGCCGGTCCGCTGCGCGCAGCCGGTGAGCCGCCGGCCCGAGCAGCCGGCGGGAAAGGCCGGCCAGAGCCAGGTCGGTCTGCGCACGCGCGAGGGTCCGGCCGCTGGACGCCAGGAGGAACGCGGCGTTGCGGGCTTCCTCTTCCAGCACTTTTCGTGAGGGAAGCTCGAAGCTCTCCAGCGACTCCGGCGTCACGGCCCACAGGAAGCTGCGCTCCTTTCCCAGGGAGTATTCGAGGAGGAGCGTGCCTTTCTCCACGACCTGCCGTTGGATCTCCCGGGAGGTCAGTAGAGTGCCGGAGCCCGCCGGCTGGACGTCCACCTTGTCCAGGAGGTCGAGGAGCGTGCGTGCCCGCGCCTCCTCGCTGGCCATCAGAGCCTGCGCGTCCTGGTGAAGCTCCATCAGGAGATCGACGCGGAGCCCATAAATATCCTGTTTGGAGGCGAAGAACGTGAGGCGCAGGTCCGGGCTGGGCGGTTTGCTGCGGAGCGCCTCGATGCGGGCGGCAGCGCTTTCGATGGCGGTGAAGGCCGCCACAAGCTGCCCTTCGGCGCGCCGAACCCGTGCCAAGAAAAACAGGGCGGTGGCCTCTTCCTCAGGATCACCGATCTCGGTGAAGAGAGCCTGCGCTCGCAGAAAGGACTTCTCGGCCTCAGCGAGACGCCCGCGCTCCAGATCGATACCGCCCAGGTTGACGAGGGCTCCGGCCTCCTCGCCGCGATCGCCACGGGCCTGGAAGATGGCGAGCGTCTCACGGAAAATCTGTTCCGCCTGCCGGATCTCTCCTTGCTGATGGTAGTACCAGCCCAGATTGGTGAGTGTCACGGCTTCCCGGCGCCGGTCTCCAATTTCGCGCTGGAGCCGGAGGGCGCGCTGAAAAGCCGCCACGACCTCTCCACGGGGGTGGCCGCCGTCCGCAAGAGCCATCCCCGTCCGGGCCAGGGCCACGCCCAGCCCGCGGCGATCCCCGGCGGCCTGCAGCAGTGCCACGGCCTGGCCGAGGTGATCGAGAGCCCGTGACGTCTGGCCCAGGTCGGTCTCCAATAAACCGAGATTGAGCAACAATTTCCCCTCGTCGGCTCGATCGCCCAGGGAGCGCTCAAGAGAGATCGCCTGCTCGAAAGCCGCGAGGGCCTCGCCGGTTTCGCCAACCTCCATGGCAGCCTTACCAATGTTGCTCAGGGTCGCGGCCTCTTCCAGCCGGTTGTGGGACCGGCGGAGCAAAGGGAGTGCCTGGCGAAGTAAGGTGAGTGCCCGCCGGCCGCTTTGAGCGCGCTCCAACGTACCGAGATTGCCGAGTGTGACCCCCGCCCGCGCCTCGTCCCCCAGGCCGCTGAAGATCTCCAGGGCCTGCCGGAAGTCACTGGCGGCAGCCTCCCCCGCGTCCAGTTTCTCGTGGATACTTCCCAGACTGAACAGAGCTTCGGCCTCTCGTGCAGGCAGGCCGAGAACGCGGAAGCGAGCGAGGACCTCTTTCTCGCGCGCCAGGGCCGCCTGAAGAGACGCGGGAGTGCCCGCTTGGTAGAGCCGTTCCCCTTCCGCCAGCTCCCGCTCGGCCTCCACCAGGGCGCGGTCTCGCGCGGTCGCCGGGCGCAAGGCTTCGAGACGCAGGACGTAGCGGCCGGCTGGTGCTCCACGAGAGGACGACCCGATCTCCAGCCGGAAGCGTCCGCCGGTCTCGGCCACGAACGGCAGGGGCTCAGGCCCGATCATGCCGTTGAGGCTGTCGACGGCGGCCACGATCTTCCCGCCGGGCGCCCGCAGCCTCACCTCCACGTCGATCCCCTGCTGATCGACCACCAGGCCAGCGTACTGACCCGTAGCGAGATCGAGGAGATAGGCGCTTTCCTCGCCGCCCTTCAGCACGACTTCGTCGAGGACTCCCGGAGCGAGGCGAAGGAGCCGGGCGGCGGCAGGGCGGGCTGGAGCGACGCGCGGCGCGGGGGAACCCGCCGCCGGCTTGTGCACCGGCGGCGACCGCTCGCAGCCGGCGAGCAGGAGAGCGGCAGCCAGGAGCGCCGCCGTCTCAGGGCGCGAGCCGCAACGCATACTCGCCGAGGACCTCCCGGGCGCCATTCCGGATGCCGAACAGGCGGAGCCGGTGCTCGCCGGTGCCGAGGGCCCGGCGCGGCAGGGTCAGGCTGAACGAGCCGTAGTCGTTCGGCCGCAGCCCCCGCTCCCGCCACACCGCCCCGCCGGCGGCGCGCGCGATCTCCGCTTCGTAATCCTGGAAATCCCCACGCCGGGCAGGGCTCAGGATGAGCGTGACCATGCGGGAGCCGGACGGCACCACGGCGGCCGGTACCTCCCCCCCTTCCCGCTGCCCGATGCCGCGGGGGACGAGGTCCAGCACCGTGGAGTTGACCTCCGGCCGGGACAGCTCCCCCACGGTCCGGCGCAGCGACGCGACCCAGACGGAGAGGCCGATCACGGCCACCACGAGGGCGGCGACCAGGGAGGAGATCCAGAGCGGCGGAGCCGGGCGCGGGCGGGAGGGGAACGGGATCACCGCAGCCGCCGGTGGCGCCGGCTCCTTGCGGGTGATCTCCTGCCGCAGGCCGTCCCAGAGGGCCTCTCCCGTGCCCGCGGGAACCTCGATCTCGCGGCCGAAATCCGGGTCGTCCAGCTCTTCGAGGTCGAGCAGCAACCCGGCGCACTCGCGGCAGAGCAGGAGGTGATCCTGGATGCGCTGCTCCGCCGCGGGCGGCAGCTCGCGGGTATGGTAGGCGGCCAGCGTTTCCGCGTCGGGGTGCTCGCCGCCGCCCTCGCCGGCCCCGCCGGTCTCGGCCGTCCACTCCTCCACGGCCTGGCGGATCTCGGGCTCTTGATCGCTCATGACGATGCCTCGCCTCCGTCCGGCATGGAGCTCGCGAAGAGGGGGCCCAGTGCCTTGTGCAGCCGCCGCCGCGCCTGGAAGAGGTGGACCTTCACCGTCTCGGGCGACAGGTGGAGCAATTGGCCGATCTCCCTCATCTTGAGCTCATGGTAAACGTTCAAGATCAAGCACTTCCGCATCTGGTCCGGCAACTCGTGGACGGCCTCGCGCAGCAGCCGGGCGCGCTCGGCCTGAAGCAGTGAGGCCTCGGGAAGAGGACCCGGCGCCACGGGCTGGAAGGCGGGGCGATCGTCCTCTTCCTCAGGCTGGGAGCTCAAGGGGACCTCGTAGCCGGCCCGCTTTCCCGCGCCCTGCAGGCGCAGACGCTTGCGGTAGGCATTGGTCGCCACCTTGAACAGCCAGGTCGTGAACGGGGCATCGCGCCGGAACGACCCGATCCCCCTATAGATCCCAAGGAATGTCTCCTGGGTTAGGTCGAAGCAGTCGGCCTCGGGGAAGCCGCGCCGGGCGAAGAACCTGTACACCGGGCGGTGAAAGCGCTCGCAGAGGAGACGAAAGCCCTCCTCGACGGCCCGCCCCGCCTGGAGATCGGCGACGATCGCCTGAATGGCTGCGTCAGCGTCGGACATCCGGACCTCGAAATCAGGATGTCCTCAAGAGTAGCAGGGAACGCTGGGGGATGTGCTCGGGATGGTTCCCTTCCCGCCGCACCGTCTGCCGGGCGTCTGCTCCCAGCCGGCTTTCCACCTCCCCAAGACCCTCATCACCTCGGCCCTCTTTTCCCAGCCGCCCTCCAGCCGCGTCAAGGTGTCTTCCCCTCGAAATCTTGTTCCTCTCCGACAGCACGGAACCAGACTCAAAGCTGCCCGTTAAAACAAGCAGCCCGATGTTTTAGCGCGATAAACCATGTAGGTTGTGACGTTTAGAGATTATCCCTATGTCGCCCCAACGGAGTAGCTTCCTCACTGTCCAAATGGAGGGGAATGCCCTAACTCCTATCCCATTCCGGGTTAGGTAAGTCCGCCCCCTCGGAAGGATGCACCCATGAGGAAGCGCATAGCCTTTGCTCTCGGCGCCTTAGCCCTGTCTTTGACCCTCTGTAGCCCGTTGGAAGCCCAGAAGCCAAGAGGGGGAAGGGGGGCGGCAGCCCGTCCTACTGCAATCTCAGCATGGGACCGTCTTACCTCCGTACTGGTCAAGCTCACTGAGGCAACCTGCCTACGGGGTAGCATTGATCCGTGGGGGCTATGCGGGACTGCCTCCATCTCATCTCAACAGGACTCACCGACCTGCGATATCAGGGGATCGATTGACCCTTGGGGATGCACCCACAGCTAGTGGCCAAGTCTCCGGCCCCAGGGGAAAGTACCTGGGGCTTTCTTGACAAGAATGAAGTATACTGCGGCGAATTACCCAATAGGAGCCTATTCTCATGCCGCGTACGGACCACCCCTCTGTCGAGTCCCTATCTCTGTTCCTTGCCGGCTCCCTAAACAATAGGGAGGAGTGCCAGTCCGTGGTGGCTCACCTCTTGACCCAATGCCAACGATGCGGAGCGGTGCTTCAGTCCTTTAGGGATGCTTATCTCACAAGCAGTTACGATCGGGCTTTCTCTCGTGCATCATTTGCTGCGCAGCTCGCTCAGATCGAGCGCGAAGAGCAGAAGGGCAAGGCCGCTGAGTTGTGGGACTGGCTAAAAGAATCTGAACACCCGTTTCGCCTCCAGGTCGTACGAGGAAATCCCCTTCTCCAGACCATCGAATTCTTCGCGCACGTTACGAAATTGGTACGGATCGCTTGCCGAGTGGATGTTCTATATGGCGTAGACCTAGCCGAGCTAGCCTTAGAAATAGCACTCAGGTTACCTGAAGACCAATACGGACCCGGATTGGTGCATGATTGCAGAGGACAGGCGTTCTCTAATGTTGGAATGGTAAAAACTCGCGCAGGAGACTTGACGGGAGCGGCAGAAGCCTTGGAGTTGGCACGGCGTGAACTGACGCACGGTTCGGGCGACATGCTTGAGGACGCTATGTTAGGAGTCAATACCGCAAACTTGCTATACGCCATTGGACTCTTCTTGGAGGGAGCAGCCCTGCTAACCCGAGTTATATCTATGTTTCGCAAAGTGGGAGATCTCAAAGGTGTCGCCCTTACGCTCATTCAACAGGCGTATATCGTGACTCACGTTGATCCAGCCCACGCTATCGAAATCGCGGAAGAGGGGCTAGCGGTCCTAATTCAGATTGACAAAGAAGGAAAGCTTGACATTGCGGAGTTATCAGCACGCCATACCCTAGCCCGTTGCTACCTGAGCTTGGGAGAGGTGGAAGAAGCAGGTTCCATAGTTGAGACCTACACTTATTTATATGCTCGCCATTCTGATCCACAAATTACCGGGGATTATCTTTGGCTGAGAGGTCGGATCGCTCTTGCAAATCAAGCGTATCAGTACGCCAAGAGATTCCTTGACAATGCTGCCAATACCTACATGCAAGCCCATCTGTATTTCGATGCTACGCTGCTGGCAATAGACCGCATACAAGTCCGCCTGCTGCTTCAGGAGTCTCATGAGGCGATCTCGTTAGCCAAGAAAGTAGGTCGACAGTTGGGCGAATGGGGGCTTACAAGAGATAGCCTACAACTTTGGGCGTCTTTGGTGAATGCTGTCGCCGATGGCACCTTCCTTACAAATGACTATCCAAAAGTCATCTCATCTCATCTAAGAGCAACCTGGATACCCCGACCTTGTGGGGTGAAATTTGAAGGTGGGACACCCTCTTTGTGAAGTTAGGAGAGAACGCCATGCAATCGGACACGTTGCTTACGCTGACAGAGATTGCCGAAAAGACCGGCATCAACGCTACAACTCTTTCAAAATACGCTAGTCAATACGCGGCTCGCATCCCCTGCCAGGGAGAGGGACGAAAACGCCGCTATCCTCCGGAAGCCATACCAGTCTTCCTCAAGCTCCGGGAGGAAGGATTGGCAAGGAAAGGGAGACCCCGCAAAGAACCGCTCATTATCACTCAACAGGTCTTTACCGGAGAGGATCGCCTGTTACTAGGCGAGATCGGGCAGGCTTTGGAGAAAATCGGGAAGGTTCTGCAGCGGGTTGCCTCTAGGAGATAGCCTAAGCCGCCGCCACAGCAGTGCGAGTCCCCGCTGAGCCGGAAGGTCTGTAGTACTCGATGAGCGCGGAGCTGTCGACGAGGATCATTGAGCGGAGCGAAGCTGAACGAGCCTCTCTGGGTCGATATCCAAATCAATCTTTCCCTGCTGGCTCAAAACCTCGGCGAGTTGCCTGCGCCTGATCTCCTTCGAATCGTCCGCAACGCGCGTGGGAGAGGTCGCGTCGTTAGGACCTGGCATCTCTTTCCGATAGTTCCTGGCAGCATTCCGGCTCATGGGCTTATCCTCTCGGTCATTCTACTCCTTCCTCCTCGTCGCGGGCAGCATCTCCACTTGCCAATCTACGATGGAGGCGCGGTCGGCTCCGAGAGGCGCCCCCCCTTGCCCCCATCCCCCTATTTGTTCCACTCTTTGTCCCATGAGACATTCCGAGTACGTCCAGCGCAAACGCGAGCTCGACGAGCGGCTGCGCGCCGGGGTCGAGCTGCTGGAGGCGGCGCATCGGACGGAGGCTCAGGCCCTGGAGGCGCTCTGGGCGGCTCAGGGCGAGCCGGAGGACTCGGAGGCCACCGTAGCGTCCCTGCCCGCCGGCAAGCAAGAACCCTGGTCGCTCTACAGGGAGGTGAAGGCGGCGATGGACCAGCTACCGGAGGAATTCACCAAGAACCACGTCTGCCGCGTGCTCGACCGTGAGCCTGGACGGTCTTCTCTCCATCGCGCCCTGCGTGAGCTGATCTTCGACGGCGTCCTCGGAGTGGCGGAGGAAGGCAGCGGAAAGCGGCTGACGGTCTACCGCAAGCTTTCGGCCTCCCCGGAAGCGAAGGAATAGCGCCTCTCCTCGCTTCGCGAGCGGCGAAGAGACATTGCGGCGCGCTCCATCCGGAGCCCTCAGCGCCTCTCCTGACCTGATGTCCCTCCGTGGAACATTGCGGAATGCTCAGGGCACATAGCGGTGCGCCCGTGGCACATTGCGGCGTGCTCTTGGCACATTGGGGGACGTTCGTGGTACATTGCGGGGCGCTCCTCCTCCCGTCCACAGCACACCGCAATGTCCCATGAGGGCTCTCTAATGTCTCACCAGCGCTGCCTTTTGCTCCAAGGCCGCCCCCCGAGACGCCCTTCACGCCTCCGGCATCCCCACCGTCACTTGCAGCGCCTCCGGATGGAGATGGCGGCGGGCGGCGGCTTCCACGGCGGCGCGGTCGAGCGCTTCGAGCTCGGTCTTGCGGTGCGCGAAGTCGTCCAAGGGGAGGTCGTACTCCTCGGCTTCGACGAGCAGGTCGGCCCATTGACGGGCGGTCTCGTGGCGGAAGGGCTCACGGCCGAGGAGGTAGGCGCGGGCCTCTTCCAACTCAGAATCCTCGATGCCGTCCGCCACCAGTCGGGTGATCTCCTCCACCACGCCCCGCTCGGCCTGCTCGACGGTGGAGGCCGAGGTGCCCACGTAGGTCAGCAGGCGGCCGGCGTCGAAGCCGGCGCCGGAGACGGTCTGCGCGAAGGCGGTGTAGGCGAGCCCTTCGCGCTCGCGGATACGGGCCGGAATCCGCCCGGTCAGCCCAGCGCCCGAGCCGAGGACGACGGCCAGCAGCTCCAGGGCCGCGTAGTCCGGATGGCGGCGGGGAACGGTGAGGTGGCCGATGTAGAGATGGGCCTGATCGCTCGCTTCGAGGGAGACGACGTGCCGGGGGCCGAGGCCCACAGGCGCCGACGGCGGCGGGTAGCGCTCGGCGTCCACGCCCGGACGGCCGAGCAGACGGATGAGGCGGTCGCGCACGGCATCCTCGTCCACCACGCCGGCCACGGCGGCCACGATGCCGTGCGCCTGCGACCGCTGATGGAACGCGGCGCAGTCGCCGGGGGTGAGGCTGAGGAGGCTCTCCACGGTGCCATGGGTGGGGCGGCATCGGGGATGGGGCGTGTAGAGCTGCTCCAGGAATCCCCACATCGTCTTGACGTCCGGCTGATCCGCCAGGCTCTCCAGCTCGGCCGCGGCCTGGCGGGCCGTCCAGGCCGCACGGTCGGCGGGGAAGATGGGGTCGAGCAGGATCTCGACCGCCCATTCCAGGGCCAGCTCCCAGTCCTTGGCCAGGGCATCGACGGAGACGCCGATCGACTCGAAATGGCCGGTGCTTTCGAGGGACATCCCCTTGCTCTCGGCCTCTTCGGCGATCCGCCGCCAGTCGCGGCTGCGGGTTCCTTCGGTGAGCATGCGGCCGGTCACCAGGGCCTGGCCGGGAAGGACCTCTTCCCGGGAGCCCGCCTGCAGGTAGAGGCGGACGGCCACCACAGGGGCGCCTTCCACCCGCTTCACCCGGAATCTCAAACTCTTGCCCCCTCTCTGGCGAGCTCGGCGATGGCCGCCACGGCAGCGTCCACTTCGTCGTGGGTATTGTAGTAATGAGGAGACAGGCGGACCGCCGTCGGCGCTCCCGTGCCGGGGGCGTTGAGCGGACCGTAGCCCATCGTGGCGGAGCTGGTGTTGACGCCGGCCGCGCGCAGGCGCCGGACGGCGTCCGGGGCGGCCCAGCCGGCGATCTGGGCGGTGACGATGGCGCACAGCCGCTCGCCGCGGTCCGCCACCCGCACTCCGGGTACGGCCGCCAGCCGCTCCCGGGCGTGGACCGCCAGCTCCGCAGCGCGCTGGCCGCAGCCTTCGACGCCGGCCTCGAGGGCGTAGCGGACCGCCTCGCCCAGGCCCATCACCAGGGCATAGGCGAACTCCCAGTTCTCGAAGCGGTGGGCGCCGTCCACCAGCTCGAAGCGGCCGGGGCCGGTGAGCAGGGCGCCCCCCATGTCGATGGCGAGGGGGTGATCGCCGCGGTCGAGGGCGCGGTCCGAGACGTAGAGGAAGCCGATTCCCCGCGGGCCGCGCAGGAACTTCCGCGCCGTGGCCGCGAGGTAGTCGCAACGCAGGCGGGTCGGATCCACGGGCATCTGCCCCACGGCCTGGCAGGCGTCCACCACGTAGGGAATTCCGGCCTCCGCGCAGACTTCCCCCACCTCTTCCGCCCGCTGCACGAGGCCGGAGTTGGTGGGGATCCAGGTGAGGGAGACCAGCCGGCAGCGGGGGTGGCGGACGAGCTCGCGCACGGAGCCAGGGTCCACGCCCCCGGCCGGCAGCTCCTCCGCCCACAGCACTTCGACGCCCCGGCGGCGGGCGAGGGCCAGGTACATCAACTGATTCGAGGTGTAGTCGCTGCGGGTGGTCACCAGCGCGTCGCCGGGCGCGAAGTCGAAGGCGGAGAGGGCCTGGGAGACGGCCACCGTGGCGTTGTCCACCACGGCGACGTTGCGGGGGGCGCAGCCGAGGAGGCGGGCGACGTGCCCGTAGGCCTCGGCCACGCGCGGGGCCGCTTCGTCCGCCGCCTCGTAGCCGCCGATCTCGGCCTCGCGCTGCAGGTGAGCCACGGTCGCCCCGGTCACCGACTCAGGTGGCACCGCGCAGCCGGCGTTGTTGAGGTGCAGCCGCCGGGCGCAACCGGGGGTATCCCGGCGCCAGCGGGCGATCTGCTCGTCGGCGACCGGGGTGACGAGGGTCATCACAGCTTCGGCAACGACCAACCCACCACGCCGCCCTTCTCGGGGCGCAGGTAGCGGCCGGCGACTTCCAGGAGACGGTCGGCGGTGGTGGCGAGGAGCTGGTCCAGGTGGCGGTCGAGGTGCTCGAGGTCGAAGAGGGCCATGGCGAGGCCCGCGGAGACGGCCTGCTGGTGGACTTTCTCGTGGCCGAAGACCCAGTCGGCGACGGCCATCTGCCGGCAGCGCTCCAGCTCCTCCTCGCCGGGGGGCTGGGTGGCGACTTCGGCGATCAATTCCAGAACTCGGGCCTCCACCCGCTCCGGCTCGACGCCCGGCACCACTTCGACGGCGACGGTGAGGAGGCTCGCGTCCAATCCCTCGGAAAGGTCGGCCGCGGCCCACACGCAGAGCTGCTCCTCCTCCACCAGGGTGTGCTGCAGGCGGCTCGTCCGGCCATCGCCGAGGAGGGTGGTCGCCAGGCGCAGGGCCGGGTGGTCCGGGTGCGAGCCGGCGGGCGCGGCCACGGCGAGGAACATGCGGGCCACTTCGCCCTTGCGGCGCTCCAGGCGCTCCAGGGCGGTGGGGAGCACGGACGGGGGCGTCGGGCCGCGGCGCTTGGCGGCTCCCGCGGGGAGGCGGCCGAGGGTGCGGTCGACGGCCTCCAAGGCCTCGTCCCCGAGGTCTCCGGCCACCACCAGCACGGCGTTGTCGGGCCGGTAGAAGCGGCTGTGGAAGTCGCGCAGGGCCTCACCGCCGGTCGCCAGCAGCTCCTCGCGGGTGCCGAGCACGGGCTTGCCGTAAGGGTGCCCCGCGAACAGGCGCTCGTGCACGGCCATCTCCAGCGAGTCCCACGGCTCGCTGTCGTACATGGCGATCTCTTCGAGGATCACCTGCCGCTCGCTCGCCACGTGCTCGGGGTCGAGGGTGAGGTTGGCGATGCGATCGGTCTCGATGGCGAGCGCCTCGGTCCAGCGGTCGGCGGCGAAGTTGAAGTAGTACACGGTGCCGTCGTGGCTGGTGAAGGCGTTGTTGACGCCGCCCAGGGCCTGGGTGATGCGGTCGATCTCCCCCGGCCCGTAGCGGGCCGAGCCCTTGAACATCATGTGCTCCAGGAAGTGGGCGACGCCGCCATGGCCGGCCGGCTCGTCGCGGGTGCCCACGCGGTAGAAGAGGGCCGAAGTCACCACCGGCGCCTGGCGGTTGGTCAGCAGGCAGACGGTGAGGCCGTTGTCCAGCCGCTCCAGGCGTACCTGGCCGGGGAGCGCCTTGAGGCTCGGCGGCGCCTCCAAGATTGCAGGATGGGCGTGATGGAAGCGCGGATTCTCGAGACTACCCACCATCTCCTCCCTGTCGTAAGTCCACGTCGATCCTCTCGCGGTCGTTCTCCGCCGTGGGCGCCACCTCGACGAGGACGTCCTGCCGGCGGTGCCCCGGCGCCACGATCGACACGCGGTGTTTTCCCTGCGGCAGCTCCAGCCACTCCTTGGGATGGAAGCGGCCGCCGGCATAGAGCCGGGCCGGCCCCATCGGCTTGCCGTCCACCAGCACCTCGGCGAGCGGCGGCCGGACGCGGAAGGCCACGGCCTCGCGCACCCGCACGGTCCGCAGCTCGCCGGCATCGACCTGCTCGGCCGGGCGCTCGCGGAGGTTCACGTAGATCGGCGTGGTACCCGCGGAGGCGCTCGCCTCGACGGCGATCTTGAGCTCCTTCATACCGTCCTTGCGGACCTTGACCAGGTACGTCCCCGGTCCCGCGAAGCTGTAAGTCCTTCCCTCTTTCTGGCCGTTCCAGTCCTGGGCCTGGCCGATCACCTTGCCGTCCACCAGGACGAAGGCGTCCGGCGGCGTGACGCGGAAGGCCACGTTGAGACCGCTGCGCACGGTGCGGTCCGCGGCCTGGGCGGCGGGCGCCACGGGCTCCGCCTCTTCCTCTTCGGCAGGAGCCGCGGGCGCGGGAGCCGGCGCCGGAACGGGGACCCGGTCGCGCGGGCGCTCCGCGCTCGGCCCCGGGGGCTGCACCGCCGGACGGTGTGAGGTATCCGGGGGCGGGACCGGCGGCGTGCTCGTCGTGCCCTGCATCGGGGGGCTCGGCTCGGCTGCGGTCTGGCGCGGGGACGGTTTCGGCCCGGGGGTCCGAATCGGCGGGGCCGATGTCGGCGATATTGGAGTCGGTGCCGGGGTGGAAGCGACCGGTCCCGGCGTGCTCGAGACCGGCTCCGAGGGCGGCACGGGCGAGGTTTCCGGAGCGGAAGACTGGCTCGACTGGGCGATCTGCGCCAGCCGGGGCTTCATCCAATGGCTGTAGGCATACCACCCGCCCGCGGCCACCGCGGCCAGCATCAGCAGGGCGAAGACGGCGACGAAGATCAGCGGCCCTTTTGCGCTCGTGGGGCGGGCCGGAAGCGGCGGCGGGCCGGAGGTCGCATGGACCGGGAGCGGCGGCGGCCCCATTGGCACGGCCGCAGCCGGCAGGATTTGCGTGGGAGGAGGAGGCGCGCTGGGCGGCGGCGCGGCCGGCATGGGTTGTTCCGCCGGGGGGGCCGGAGGGCGCGCCGTGCTGGGCGTGGTGGCCGGCGAGGCCGGCACCGTGCTGCGCGTGGGCGGCACGTCCGAGAGCCAGGGGGGCGGAGGCGGCGGAATCGTCGCGCCGGTCGAAGGCTTGCGGGGGAGGATGAAGGTCTCCTCCAGCGCGGCGGCGCCCGCCGGGGAGGAGGAGAGGGTCTCGTCCGTCAGCTCCATCTCGATCGCCGCCAGCTCCCGGGCCGCCTCGCCCGCCACCGCCAGGCGGTCGTTGCGGTCCTTCGCCAGCATCTGCCGCATCAACGCCTCCAGGCGGGGAGGCACGGCGCGCAGATCGGAGATGGGCGGCGGATCCTGATTGAGGATCCGGTAGACCAGGGTGGTGATCGTATCCCCCTCGAACGGCCGCTTGCCCGAGAGGATCTCGTAGAGGACGACGCCCAGGGAGAAGATGTCGCTGCGGCCGTCCAGGTCCTCGCCCTTGATCTGCTCGGGGGAGAGGTACTGCGGGCTCCCCATCACCGAGCCGGCCATGGTCAGCTCGGTGCTCTGGCCGGCCATCTTGGCGATGCCGAAGTCGGCCACCTTCACCCGGCCAACGCGGTCGAGGAGGAGGTTGCTCGGCTTGATGTCGCGGTGGACGATCCCCTGGCTGTGGGCGTAGTCGAGGGCTTCGGAGGCCTGGCGGGCGAAGCGGAGCGCTTCGCGCAGGCTGAGCTTGGCTCCGGAGTCGAGGCGGTGGGCGAGGTCCGTCCCCTCGACGTACTCGAAGGCGAGGTAGAGGAGCCCATCGGCCTCGCCGGCGTCGAACAGGGTGACGATGTTGGGATGGAGGAGGCGGCCCGCGGCGCGGGCCTCGCGCAGCAGGCGCTTCTTGCGGTCGTCGATCTCCTGGGGCCGGCCGATGAGGCGGACGGTCTTGATGGCGAGCCGGCGGTCGATCTGGGGATCTTCGGCGAGGTAGACCTCGCCCATGGCGCCGGCGCCCAGGAAGCTGACGATGCGGTAGCGGCCGACGCTGCTGCCGCCCTCCAGGGCGTTCACGGCTCGCCCTGATCCTCTCCCGGCGCCTCCTCCAGAGGCTCTCCGGAGTCCTCCCCTTCGTCGCCCGTGGCGATGTCCTCCCGGGCGTTGAGCAGCGCCGTGGCCTCCTCCGCCTGCTCGGGGGGAACGCGGATGCGGATCTCCGACAAGTCGCCGAGATCCGTCGGCAGCTCGCTGACGTGCAGGGACTCGGCCTCGGCGTCGATGCCGCTGCTGTTGAGGAATCCCACCACGATGGTGGCCTCCTCCGTGGTCCCCACGACTTTGACGATTTCCCACTCTGCGGGCTCTTCGGCCATTCGGTCCTCCAAAGCTTGAATGGAGATCATAGCGCAGGCGCCGAGCCCTCATCACCCGCCGGTGGAGTGGCCGGCACCGGATCTTCCTTCCCGGCCGCGAGGCGCTCCGTGGCCCAACTCTGGTGCGCGAGACCGTCGAGGGTGTAGGGACTGAGCTCCTGGCGGGGATACCAATGGCGGCTGTGCTCGGCGAAACGGCCGAGGTCGCGGTGCCAGCGCAGGTGAGAGATCACCATGGACTTGCCGTCCACCTGAATCCAGTTGCAGGTGTTGCTCTCCCGCTCGCCCGCACGGCCGCGGTTGGAGGTCGTCGTCCCCGAGTGGACGATGACGACCCGCGGCCGGCCCTTGGGATAGAACTCCTCGGAGTTGCCGATGTAGGCCTGGTGCAGGTGCCCGGAGAGGATCAGGTCCACGCCGGCGTTGGAGAAGAGGTCGATCGCCTCGTAGGCGTTGGCCAGCACGGTCTGGGTGCCGAAGTTGGGAGGGGGGATCAGGTGATGGTGGGCGACCACCACTTTGCAGACCTCGTCCGGCACGGACTTGAGGATCCTCTCCACCTCCAGCAGCCGGCGCAGGGTGATGCGGCCGTCCTTGAAAGTCCAGCCAAAGGCGGTATTGATCCCCACCACCAGCAGCTCGCCGTCCTGCCAGACGGGCTCGAGCTCGGGGCTGAAGTATTTCTTGTAGGCGCCGTAAGGGTCGAAGGCCCGCTCCCAGACGCGGTAGAGGGGGACGTCGTGATTGCCTGGAACGACCAAGCTGGGCACGGGGATGCGGTCCACGAAGGCGCGAGCCTGCCGGAACTGCTCGGGCTTCGCGCGCTGCGTCAGGTCGCCGGAGACGACGACGAAGTCAGGCGGATGGCGGTCGATCAGCTCCAGCACGCCCTCGGAGACGCGGGGCAGGTGCGGCGGTCCGAAGTGGACGTCGGAAATGTGCAGGATGGTGCGCAGGGCTCTTGTCCGCTCGACCTGCGAATGATCCCGATTTATCCCAGCTCCCGGCCGAGGATCGCACCGACGTTGGCGGTGACCTGGGCCGCCGCGAAGGTGGAGATCGCCGCGACGAGCTCGCGGCCGTGGCGGCGTCCCAGGAAGAAGCCGCCGAGGGCAACCAGGGCCAGGGCGGGCAGCGGATACGTCACCACCAGCCGCTCCCAGTCCAGCTCCGCCGGCACGAGCTCGTCGACCAGTTCGTCGACGACTGAGTCCCGCTCGATGATTTCCATGTCGGTGTCTCCCTTGTTGAATCGTAGCTTATCTGAAGCGGAGCTTTCCCCCACCCAAGACCCTCACCCCTGCCCCTCTCCCGCCCCCTCGCCACCCCCCTCACCGGGAGAGGGGGACCAGCCGAACCGTTTTTGCTGTTGGGCGGGGGCTCCCTCTTCTCCCGGTGAGGGGGTGGCGAGGGGGCGGGAGAAGAGGGCCGGGGTGATGAGGGTCCTCAGTCGTCGTCCCGCCCGATCCGGCGCGTGAGCAGGCCGAGGAGGAAGCCGACGCCGGCGGCGATGAGCACGGACTTGCCCGGGTTGTCGCGCACGTAGAGGCTGACCTCGCGCGACACAGTGGTCGCCTGGGAACGGACCCGGCGGTAGCTCTTCTCGGCCTTCTTGGAGACGTCGTCGTAGGCGTCCTTGGCCCGCTCGGCGCCGCGGCGGATCTCCTGCTGGGCGCGCTCGGCGCCCCGGCGGACGTCTTCGGAGACCTTCTTGTACCGGCTCTGCACGTCGTCACCCAGCTTCTGGAACCGCTGACGGGCGGAATCGACGGTATCGGAAACGGCTTCGCGTGCCGAATCGGCACTTTCCTTGAGATCGCTCTTGAGATCGGACATCTCTGCCTCCATGTCCCAGGCGGGGACGGTGAAAATCGAAAAAAAGCTGCCGGCGTCTCCGGCAGGGTCGCTCTCCATTGATAGCAGAAATCGTGCCGGCCCGGACAGGTTTTTTCCGGTGGTAGACTCGGGCGCGCCAGGAGGAGCCATGTCGACCGTCACCTTCTACGGCGCCTGCGGCGTCGTGACCGGCAGTTGCACGCACCTTCAGTGGGGCGATCACCAAGCGCTCGTCGACTGCGGCCTGTACCAGGGCGGCGAAGAGCTGGAGAGGCGCAACTGGCAGCCCTTCCCCTTCCGCCCGTCCGCGCTCGGCGCGGTGGTGGTGACCCATGCCCACCTCGACCACACGGGGCTCCTCCCCCGCCTGGTGGCGCAGGGGTACTCCGGCCCCATCTACTGCACGGGTCCCAGCCGCGGGCTGATCTCCCTCGTCCTTCGGGACGCCGGCCAGCTCCAGGAGGAAGAGACCCGCTATGCCCGCCGCAAGGGGTACAGCCGGCACAACGATCCGCAGCCGCTTTACACGGAGGAGGACGCCCGGCGGGTTTTGAAGCTCCTGCGGCCGCTCTCCTTTCAGGAGGAGCGCGAGCTCTTCCCCGGCGTCAAGCTGCGCTGCGTGCGCGCCGGCCACCTGCTGGGAGCGGCGAGCGTCGAGATCACCGCCAAGGGAGCGGACGGCGAGCGCCGCACCTGGTGCTTCTCGGGCGACGTCGGCCGCTACGGGGTGCCCATCCTGAAAGACCCCGAGCCGCCGCCGGAGCCGCCGGCCGCGCTGCTCCTCGAATCGACCTACGGCGACCGCCGCCACCTCCAGGAGGATCCTGGCGAGGCCTTGGGCAAGGTCATCGAAGAGACCTACGCGCGGGGCGGCATGGTGGTGATTCCAGCTTTTGCCCTGGGGCGGACCCAGGACGTCCTCTTCTACCTCTCCGCCCTGGTGGACGCCGGCCGGCTCGATCCCACCACCGTCTTCCTCGACAGCCCGATGGCGATCGAGGCCACCCAGCTCTACGCGCGCGCCGAGTCCGAGCACGACGAGGAGCTGGACACCCTGGAACACGATCCCCTCCAGGAGGGGCGCTTCGTGCGGGTGCGCACGGTGGAGCAGTCGAAAGCCCTCAACTCCCGGAGCGCGCCGGCGGTGATCGTGGCGGCGAGCGGCATGGCGAACGGCGGCCGGGTGGTCCACCATCTCCTCCATCACCTGGGGGATCCCCGCAGCTCGGTGGTCTTCGTGGGCTACCAGGCGGCCGGAACCCGCGGGCGGGCCCTGGTGGATGGTTGCGAGACGCTCGCCATCCACGGCCAGACGGTCTGGGTGAAGGCGAAGATCCAGCAGATCCAGAGCCTCTCCGCCCACGCCGACCGCGACGAGCTGCTGCGCTGGTGCCGCGCCCTGCCGGCGGCGCCGCAGCGGATCTTCCTGAACCACGGCGAAGACCCGCCGCGCAAGGCCCTGGCGGTGGCGATCGCCGAAGAGCTGGGGTGGCCCCACCCCGTCCTCCCCCTGAGCGGAGACTCGGTGCCATGGTAGACGTCGAAACGTCCGGCGACATGACTTTCGTGGGCCGGCCCCGCCGGCGGGACGAAGGGGGGCCGTCGCTCGCGGGGCGGCTCGCCCGGTACTTCCACCTCACCTTCCGGCAGTGCTACGAGGACTCCATCCTGCTCACCGCCTCGGCCCTGGCGTGGGTCACCGCTCTGTCGCTGGTGCCGCTGATGTCGGCCTTCTCCTTCATCGGCGCCCGCGTCTTCAGCCAGTATCCGCAGCGCACGCTGGAGGTCTTCGTCCAGATCATCCCCTACTCGGACAAGAGCGTGGTCGACAAGATCGCCGAGTTCCTCGACCAGGCGGAGACCATCCGCGGCTTCGGCATCGTCATGTTCTTCGCCACCACGCTGCTCCTCTTCTCCACCATCGAGGAGTCGCTCAACAAGATCTGGAACGTCTCCAAGGGGCGGCCGCTGCGGATGCGGCTCCTCTCCTTCGTCCTCCTCCTCTTCTGGGGGCCGCTGCTCTTGGGCGCGACCTTCTCCAGCCTCATCCTGCTGCGGCAGAACTCGGCGCTGCGCATGCTCTTCGAGCGCTCGTTCCTGCTCAACGTGGCACCCTTCGCCGCCACGGTCCTGGGGCTCACGACGCTCTACTGGATCGTCCCCCACACCCGCGTCCGCTTCCGCAACGCCCTGGCCGGGGGGCTCCTCGCCGGCATCCTGCTGGAGATCCTGCGCCAGGGGTTCGGCTCCTACGTCGAGGTGTTCCGCAACGTCAGCATCGTCTATGGCAGCTTCGCCTTCGCCCTGCTCTTCATGATCTCTCTGGAGCTGATGTGGACCATCATCCTCTTCGGCGGCGAGGCGGCGTACACGGCGCAGCATTTCTCGCTGCTGGCGCGGGGGCTCCACCGCCATCCGCCGGTGCAGGCGAGCTGGGTGGGGCTGGCGGCGCTGCTGCTCATCTCGCGGCGATTCGCCCGCGGCGAGCCCTCGATCTCCCGCGAGGAGCTGGCGGATCGCCTCTGCCTCACCCACGGCGAGTTGGAGCGCATCCTCCATCCGCTGGTCACCCAGGACCTGCTTAAGATCCACGGCGACGACGAGTACGGCCTGGCGGCCGACCCGAGCGAGGTGGACGTGAACAAGGTGCTGGCGGCCTACGACCACCGGGCGAAGCGGGGGGCGGAGCTGGCGGGCGGGGAGATCGAGCGGCGGCTGGACGAGATCATCGGCGACCTCGCGGCGTCCCGGGGCGAGCACCTCACCGGTCTCACCCTGGCCGGCCTGCTGAACCGTTGCGAAGGCTGCGAGCCCGCGCGCTTGCCGGGGGGAGCCCCCGCGAGTACAATACCGCCCTCCCGCACCGTGGGGCAGTAGCTCAGCTGGGAGAGCACCACGTTCGCAACGTGGGGGTCGAGGGTTCGAATCCCTTCTGCTCCACCAATTTCCCTTCATCCCGGCGCAGCCAGGGCCGGCCTCAGGGAACGACCTCGGCGGTGAACTTGCCGGGTCCCTTGCCGGGTTTCTGGAACGTCTGGGAAAGCTCTTGCCGCCCTCTTGGGGGAAGCGAGTAGGCGACGCTGGCGCGGTCGAAGGCGAGGCCATCTTTCAGGATCCTCACCGCCGCTTGGCCGAAGTGCGGCGACGAACCCGGGTTGTAGAGGACGAAGGACACTTTGACGGTGTCCTCGTATACGCCGACGTCGGGCGTGCCCAGCAGGACGGCGTCATCTCCCTGAGAGGGTTCCGCGGCGGCCGGCGGGGCCTCGCCCTCATCGACTATGGCGTTTTCGCCACTGAGACTCCCCCAGCGTGTCGTGAGCTGCACCTTCACCCGCCGGGTGTTGGTCTGCGAGTCCCTGGGAATGCCGATTTCCTTCGAGAAGCTGGTGACCTGGCGCGGGGACAGCTCGAGGTCGCTGCGCAGAGCTTTGAGCGCATCTCCGGCGTCGTCCAGGACACGGAGGTCCGCCACGGCCGGGACCACCTCGTCGCCGAGGTTCTGAATCCTCACCTGAACGGAGACCTTCACCACCACGTCGAATCGCTGCGGAGGCAGGAACCGTGCCTCGACCCCCAGGAGGCGAATGGGATCGGGCTCGGGCGGCGCCTGCTCGGGAGCGGCCGCAGGGGGAGCGCCCGGCGAATCGGTGGCACCGTTCTCCCGGTCCCGGAGCTTGCGCTGGAGCGCCCTCTCACGGGCTTCGAGCACTTTCTCCCGGGCTTCGCTGGCGGCAACTTGGGCCTTGAGGGCGGCCGTCTCGTCGGGCCGGTCTTTTCTGCAACTCAAGGCGGCCAGTCCTGCAAGAAGGACCGCGACGGCGAGACATCTTACTGGCATTCCCCAGAGGCTAGTGCAGCTCAGGCGCCGCTGTCCAGGGTCTGCCTGCCGCCGTAGGATCGCGCCCACAACGGATCAAATCACGGCGGCCCGTTCCTTACTCGTCCCGGCCACGATCTCTCCGCGGCTGCTCCATCTTCGTAGCGAAGCCCGTCACTTTTCCGAGCCTTGGTTACGGCGCTTCACCATTTCTGGTCATCACGCGTAACCCTTTGATTACGTTGGACTTGGATTGCAAGGAGAGAAAAAGATCCCTATGATCCTGCGGTGATCAAAAAGAAGGATGTAGCACGGACCTTGAAGCGGCTGCGGGGCAGCCGGACACAGGCGCAGTGCGCCCGGCAAGGGGGGATTAGCGCCAACGCCTGGACGCATTACGAGCAGGGGCGGCGCATGCCGGGCGCCAAGCTCCAGGCCCGGCTCGCCAAGGGGCTGGGCGTCACTCACGCCAAGCTCGAAGAAGAGATCCTGGCGAGCCGCAACGACCGCCTGCGGGAGGACGCGGCGGAGAAAGCCCGCGGAACGGAGGCCCCGCCCCGCCCTGCCGAGAGCAACGATCCTTATCAGCACGCGGTCCGGGAAGGCTTGGAGGTCATCCACCGGGAGCTCGAAAAGCTCTTCCTCCTCGTCAACACGAACCGCGGCCGGTCCTGAGGCTTCGAACGTCGCCGCCGTCAGGAGCCGGCGAGCCCGCCCATCTTGGTGGCGCCCCAGACGGAGACGATCGCCAGGCTGACGCCGAAGAAGACGAGGACGCCGAAGAACAGCGCCCGCCCCAGGCGCTGGCGGTCCGCCGAGGCGAGCAGCGTCAGGCCGACCACGAATTCCAGCAGGCAGAGCACGGGCAGCAGACCGAGGATGGCGCAGCCGCCTTGCTTGTGGGCATGGGTGAACAGCCAGGCGAAGAGCGCCACCAGCAGGAGGTCGGCCGCCGCCACCACCACGGCCCCGGGCCAGGAGGGTGGGTCGGGCGGCGGCTCCGTCCCTTGGAAGACGCGCAGGGCCCGCTCGATCGCCTCGGGCTTGTGCCCGGCCTTCACCATCTGGGCCCGCAGCGCCTCCAGAGAGAAACGGCCGGCATTCTCCCGCAGATAGGTCAGCAGAGCGTCGAGATCACGGCGCGGCATGAAGAGGAAGGATAACTGAGTGGCGGCGGGCTCCGGGCCTCACGCTCCGGAGCCCGGGGAAGGATCAGCCGGGAAGGACGTCGAAACCGAGGGCGGCGCCGTTGTCCCGCACCCGCTGGTCGAGGCTGAGGAGGGTGAGATCCGACAGGGTGGACCGCACCGTGAGAGCCGACGCCAGATGGAGGGAATCCAGCGACCGTACTGGTTCCTGGGGAAATCGCCGCCGAGCCCTCTGGACGATCTCGCCTCCGAGCTTCAAAAGGAGCCACCGCGCCGAGACCGCTTCGAGGAGCGCTCGCCGCTGGGCCATTTCGAATTGGGAGAGCTCGCCCATCGCCTCCGCCCTGATGAGCGCCCGGTCACACTCGACCAGCGTCAGCTCCGAGGCCACGACGAGCTCAGCTCGCTCCAGGATCTCCTTCAGGAGGACGGCCGGCCCCTCCCGGAGCAGCCAGGAGAGCACGGCGCTCGACTCCGCATAGAGCTTCATCGGTCTCCCCGCTCTTCATCGAGGAGCCGGGCGGCAGTTCCCGGCGGTGTCACCGACGGCAGAAGCGGATAGGCATCCGGTCCGTTCGGCTTGAGCGGCAGCCGGACCAGCCCCTGGCGGGCCATCTCCGCCAGGAGAGGGTACTGCCGCTCGAGCTCGCTCGCCGGCTGCGGCGCGCGCAACTCGGCCACCACTTCCCCACGATCGGTCACCATGACGACCTCCCCTTCCTTGACCAGACGGACGTACTCGCTGAGACGATTCTTGAGCTCACGGATTCCTACCTCCCTCATAGAGAGCAATGTAGCCTCTAGTGGCCACATTGTCAAGCCCCGGGAAAAAATCTCCCGCTCCCTATAAAGACGTAAAAACCGCTCCGCATCGCTCAACCATCTCCGGGAGGGGTCTCCTGTCCCGTCCTCCCTGGCCGGAACGTCCTTATACTTAGGGACGGGGCGGCGGGCCGCGGTCAAACCTCCGAAGGTTCCCCATGGCGCGTGCAATCTCTAATCAACGGCTGAGCTTCGATTCGCCCCGCCGGGCTCGGCACCCGCATACCAGCAGCCTCAAGGAGATCGAGACCATGAGCTCTCATTCCGCCTACCGCCGTCGTCCGGCTCGCTTCGCGGCCGGGCTCCTCTCCACTTTCGCTCTGCTGCTCCTGCTCGCCGTGCCGGCCCAGGCGACGACTCCGCTCGGCGCCACCATCGTCGGCAGCAGCGTGCAGTTCGCCCTGTTCTCCGCCAACGCGACCCGCGTCGAGGTGTGGATCTTCGCGACCCCTACGGCCTCCACCGCCACGGCCAAGTACGCGCTCACCCAGACCGACGTGCCCAACCACATCTGGACGGTGACCGTCTCCGGCCTCGGCGCCGGTACCCTCTACGGCTACCGGGTGTGGGGACCCAACTGGACCTACAACGCGAGCTGGACGCCGGGGAGCAACCTCGGCTTCGTCGCGCACGTGGACGCCAACGGCAACCGCTTCAACCCCAACAAGCTGCTCACCGACCCCTACGCCAAGGCGGTCACCGGCGAGCCGCAGCGGGTGAGCGGCCACTACTCGACCGCCATCCTCGGCGGCACCGACACCTATGCCTACGTCGACAGCGCCGGGGCCATGCCGAAGTCGATCGTCGTCAGCGACACCTACTCCTGGGGCACCGACGTCAAGCCCAACGTCGCGATGAAGGATTCGATCGCCTACGAGGTCCACCTGAGGGGGTTCACCAAGAACGACCCCAGCGTGGCGGCCGCGCAGCAGGGAACCTATGACGGCTTCGGCTCCAAGGCCTCCTACTTCAAGACCCTGGGAGTCACCGCCGCCGAGCTGATGCCCATCCACGAGTATCCGCAGTTCGACGACCCGGTGGGGGGCGCCACCGCCGACCGCATCAATTACTGGGGGTACATGACCACCCAGTTCTTCGCCCCCAACCGCGAGTACCTGTGCACCGACACGAATTCGTGCACCTACGTCGCGGGCGAGCAGGTGACCAAGTTCAAGGACATGGTCAAGGCCATGCACGCCCAGGGGGTCGAGGTCTGGCTCGACGTCGTCTTCAACCACACCTGGGAAGGGGGCGCCTGCTCAGGCAATCCCGTGCGCTACATCAACCTGCGCGGCATCGACAACGCGACCTACTACACCCTGGCCGACGACAAGTCGTGCTACTGGGATTCGACCGGCACCGGCAACAACCTGAACGCCAGCCGCACCGCGGTGCGCAACCTCATCGTCGACAGCCTCACCTACTGGGCGAACACCATGCACGTCGACGGCTTCCGCTTCGACCTCGCCTACGAGCTCGGCCGCGAGGGGACGGACGGACGGGTGTTCAACAACAACGCCACCACCCTCGTCTCGATCGCCAGCGCCGCCTCGGCCAACGGCTTCAAAGTGATCGCCGAGCCGTGGGACACCTCCGGCTTCGGCGTCGGCCAGTTCCCCGCCGGCTGGTCCGAGTGGAACGGTAACTACCGCGACAACCTGCGGCAGTACGAGAAAGGGGACAACAGCCAGGTGGGCAACCTCGGCGCCTCGATCACCGGCACCTGGTCGGGGTTCGGGACGCCGCCGGAGACCGTCAACTTCGTCACCGCCCACGACGGCTTCACCTTGAACGACCTCGTCTCCTACAACACCAAGCAGAACGGCACCGGCCCCTGCAACCCCACTGGCGCGGACGCCTCGAGCGGTAACGACACCAACCTGAGCTGGGACAGCGGTGGCGACGAGGTGCTGCGCCGACGGCAGATCCGCAACTTCGCCGCCCAGATGCTCCTCGACCAGGGGCCGCCGATGCTCCTCGCCGGCGACGAGTTCCGCCGTACCCAGAGCGGCAACAACAACGGCTACATGGCCGACAACTCCTGCGGCTGGATCGATTGGAGCCTGAAGACGACCAACCAGAAGATGTACGACTTCTTCCGCAAGCTGATCGCCTTCCGCAAGGCCCACTCCGGCCTGCGGCGCTCGGTGGACTTCGGCGCCGCCGACCACGACGGCGACGGCTACAAGGACCTCACCTGGCACGGCACCACGCCGGACACTCCGGACTGGAGCTCGACCTCCCACTCTCTGGCCTGGCTGATCGACGGCTCGAGCGCGGAGACCGGCGGCCCGGCCGACGCGCCCGACCTCTACGTGGCCAACAACGCCTATTGGGGGAACCTGACCTTCACCATCCCGACGGCGCCCAACTCCAAGTGCTGGTGGCTGGTGGCCGACACCGGCGACTGGGCCGAGGGGACGGGCAACGTCTACTACGACCCCACGGTCGTGGCCTGGGACTCGCAGCCGCTGCCGAAGATGGGCGGCACCACCTATGGCGTCCAGGCCCGGTCGACTCTCGTCCTCGCCGCGCGCTCCTGCTCGGCCTCGGAAGCCATCCGGGTTGACTTCACCGTCAACGGCTTCACCACCTCGCCGGGGCAGGACCTCTACGTGGTGGGGAGCGTCCCCGAGCTCGGCAGTTGGGATACGTCGAAGGCGATCAAGCTCAACTGGGTCAGCACCAGCCAGTGGAGCGGCCCCGCCTTCTTCTTCGCCAGCAAGGGCGCGGCGATCCAGTACAAATACATCATGAAGCAGGGAGCCACCGTCACCTGGGAAGGCGGCTCGAACCGCAACTACACCGTGCCGACCTCGGGTGCAGGAACCCGGACCGATACCTGGCAGCCGTAAACCGTTGTGAAGGAAGAACCGGCCCGGCGGCCACCAAGGCCGCCGGGCTTCGTGGTAAGCTTCGGCCGATGAAGCTCATCGTCTCCCTTCCCGACGAGATCGCCGAACGGGTCCGGCAACTTCCCGATCGTGATGAGTTCGTCACCCGGGCGGTCGAAGCAGCCCTGGCCGACTCGCCCCCTTCTCCGCCGACCGAGGCGGAGCCGTCCCGGTGGGCTCAACTCGTTCAGCGAATCGAGAGTGGGCAGTTCTCTCTCGGCAGCTACGCGAAGAAATTCGATGCGGATCGGAAAGAGTTCCGTCGGAACCTTTCCTTTCCACACGACGAGCGTTAATGCTCTTCCTACTCGACTCCGACAGTCTTTCCGATTTCTACGAACCTCTCTCCCCCGGTCACTCGAATATCACCCGGAGGATTGCCTCCTTCGGCAAGGCTAACGACATCGTCGTCTCCATTCTCTCCATTTACGAGCTGGAGTACGGGTATGCGAATGCCGACGAGGAGATGAAACCAGCGATCCGACGACGGATCTCAGATGCCCAGAATCAGTTTTCTCTTCTGCCTCTCACGCCTGAAGCCGCCCGACTCTTCGGAACTCTGAAAGCCCGGCTACGGATACTTCGTCAACTGAGCGACAAGGCCAGCAAGAGACATAACATGGACGTCATGGTGGCAGCCACGGCCATCACAGAAGGCTGCACGCTCATCAGCGCCGACGGGATCTATTCTGATCTCCGGCGCATCGATCCCACCCTGAGGGTTGAGAACTGGCTCGCTTCGACTTGAAAGGGATCAGCGCCGGTCGATCGCAATCTGCCCCTCTTTCAACACGACAGCCGGCTGCTCGATCACTGCGACGTCCGCCAGCGGATTCCCCTTCACCGCCACCAGGTCTGCGAGGTAGCCGGGGGCGATCCGCCCCAAATCTTGGCCCTTGCGCAGGACGGCGGCGGCGGTGAGAGTCGCGGCCTTGAGGGCCTGCGCCGGGGACATGCCGTAGGCCACCATCAGCTCCAGCTCGCGGGCGTTCTTGCCATGGGCGAAGACGCCGACATCGCTGCCGTTGGCGATCGTCACGCCGGACTTGAGGGCGCGGGCGAACATCTCGCGGGTCTCCTTGACGCGTTGCGGCTCGGGCTCGCCCGGCTTCCAGCCGGCGTAGCGGGAGACGGCCTCGGAAGCGGCGAGGGTGGGGACCAGGGCTACCCCCTTCTCCTTCATCAGAGCAAGCAGCTCCGCGGTGACGTTCGTGCCGTGCTCGATCGTCTTCACCCTGGCGGCGACGGCGCGGCGGATCCCCTCCTCCGTGTAGGCGTGGGCGGCGACCGGCAGCCCGGCGCTTTTCGCCTCGTCCACCGCGGCGGCGATCTCCTCCTCTGTCAGCGTGGGCGTCGTGATGCCCGGCCGGCGGCGGTAGTCGGCGTAGACCTTGATCCAGTCCGCTCCGGCGGCGATCTGCTGGCGCACCGCCTTGCGCATCTCGGCGGGCCCGGTCACCTCCTGTGCTCCCTTCGGGACCTCCCAACGCGGATCGAACCCCGACGGGCCGTAGCAGCCGGTGGCCACGATGGCGCGGGTGGAGGCGAACACCCGCGGCCCCGGGATTATCCCCTGCGCGATCGCATCCCGCAGAGCCACGTCGGCGAAGCCTGCCCCCTCGGTGCCAAGGTCCCGAACGGTGGTGAACCCCGCCTCCAGGGTGGCCCTGGCGGCCCCCACGGCGCGGATCGTCCGCAGCTCCAGCGACTCCTTGAGCACCTGGTCGTCCCAGGGAGTTTCGTCGTAGGGGTGGAGGAGGAGGTGGGAGTGCATCTCGATGAGGCCGGGGATCAGGGTAAGGCCCGCGAGATCCACCTTCCTCGCTCCCGCCGGGAAAGTGAGCGTGCCGGCAGGGCCGACGGCGGCGATGCGGCCGTTCTCGATCAGCACGTCGCGGCCGTCGAGGAGGCGTTCACCGGCAGGATCGAGCACCCGCGCGCCCGTGAGCAGCAGCGGGGCGGGCGGCGCAGCGAGCGCCGGAAAGGCGGCGAGCAGGAGCGCGAGGACCGCGAGCCTCTTCATCGCCTTCTCCTCACTCGTCCCGATGCACGATCGCCGGCGAGAAGGCCGGCAGGCAGATGGCCACGTACTCGGCGCCACCCGGCTCGGGGCTGCTGTAGCGCACCCATTCGCCGGGAACCGACACCACCGCCTGACCGGCGCGCACGTCGAGGGAGCCACCCTCGTGCTCGACGCGGATCATTCCTTTCAGGACGACGGTGATCTCCTCGAACTCGGGGCGCTGGCCGGGCTCCACCCAGCCTTCGGGGGAGACCATGCGGGCCACGCTGACGCTCTCGTGGCCTGAGTTCACCCGGCCGGTGTACTCCTCGATCTTCTTCGGCTTGTTGCCCGCCGCCGCGATGACGGTAGGCTTCTCGATCAATCTCGGCATCGTCCTCCCCCTTATTTCACCGGCACCAACCTCCCTCGAAGGGATCGTCTATTTGACCAGCAAGCTCTTCCCATCCAAATTCGACGTCGCCTTGACGTGATAAAGGTCGAGGATGGTCGGCATCACGTCCCCCATGTAGGCGCCGCTGGGGGCGCTGATCTTGAAGCTGCTGAAGAAGATCCCCTGGACGAGGGGCGGGTAGACCGAGCAGTGGTCGCCGCTCCAGATGTCCAGGTTGGGCTCGACGATCTCCTTGCCGACGCCGCCCAGGCTGTCCTGCCAACCGACGCGGTACCCCTCGCTGTTGGAGGGGATGAGATCGGGAATCAGCACCGGATCGTAGACGCCGTTGTACGCCTCGTCGCGGGTGAAGACGTGGGCCACCGGGTGGTCGCCCGTCGCCGGATCCACGAACGCCTCCAGCCCGGCCTTGATCTGGGCCGTCACGTTCTTGTACTCCTCGCCCGGATGGACGATCCCCTTCGCCTCGCGCCCCGCTTGATTGATATAAATCTGCCCCAGCCCCAAAGCGTAGGCCTTGGTCTTCGACCAGTCGACGTTGACGAAGAAGTTCCCCTGCTCGAAGAGGTCTTCCAGGTTCAATCGCTTGGCGTCCTGGCCGTTCAGGGTCATGAAGCCGTTCTTCACCAGCCAGGTGTTGTAGTTCATGCCGCGGCGGAAGGAGGCGAAGCCGTGGTCGGAGACGACCATGATCGCCGCGTCCGGCCGCTTCTGCAGGGTCTCGCCCACGATCCGGTCCATCTCTTGATAAGACTGGAGGATCGAGCCCGCCCATTTGGCCGCGCCTTCCGCGTTGTAAAGGGGGTGCTTGGGATCGAAATACCGGAACATGATGTGCTGCACGCGGTCGGTGAACTCGAAGTAATGGACGAGCACGTCCCAGTCGTCCTTGGCCAGGGCGCCGTTCAGGATCTCCTTGTCCTTGTCGACCGTCTGCTTCACGTCGTCCAGGAAGGTCTGCTCGTCGATGGTGCCGGAGGTGGGCGACCAGGTGTCGATCATCCAGCCCCGCGTCTTGAACAGGCCGTGCTCGCGGGTCAGGTCCTTGACGAAGCTCGCGGGCGTGGTGACGTCGAAACCGGGCGGCAGGTTCTCGGGGTCGAAGTCGAGGGGTGAGAGATAGAGCTTGATCTCCGGATCGAGGGAGAGGAGCTTGAACTTGCCGATCCCCTTGGCCTTGATCAGCGAGTTGAAGGGGAAGGTGAAACGAACCCAGTCGCTCCACTCGCCTGGCTTCAGCGTGAGATCGTTGCCCGAAACCTGAATGCGCAGGCTCTTGCGGTCCTGGGCCACGGTCAGGGTCATGGGGATCTTGAGGTGCTCGAGCTCGCCCCCCTTTTTGCGGAAGAGCTCGTTGGGCACCTCCTTGATCTCGGTCTCGATGGTGCCCCGGTTGTCCACCAGCTCCACCACCTCGACCTTGAAGTCGCCTCCCCCTTTGGGGGTGAAGAACAGCTCGGAGGTGAAGTAGAACGGCTTGCCGATGCGCGCCGAAAGATCCGGAACGCCGAGGCCCGAGAGGAGCTTGCCGTGCTCGAACTCCTTGGGCGGGAAGGTGACGGGGATACGCATCACCCGTACCCGCTTGCCGGCCTGCCCCAGGAGCTTCCAGAAGGTGTCGCCCCGCTGGTTGTTGATGGCAATGGGCCGGGAGACGGGGAGCAGGCGGGAGGCGGCCGTCCCCGCGCCCACGCCGGCGGCAAGGCCCAGCACCAGGGCGATGCCGGCCGCCACGGGCGTCTTCAGCCGGAAGAGCTTGAGGATCAGCAACAGCAGCAGGGCCACGGCCAGCCCGGCGAGGATGCCCAGGAACGGGCCGTTGTTCTTGCCGAAGAGGAAGTCCGCCTTCCCCGGCTCCGCGGCGGCGAAGGTGGGACGATAGGTCTTGGGATCGCGCTTCAGGAAGTCGAACACGCCGTGCCGGCCGGGGTTCCAACCGGTGGAGAACGTGGACCAGGAGACCGGGGTCTGCGACGGGATGGTGGGGCGCAACGGCGAGAAGCTCCCGGCCGCGCGCAGCTTGGCGAGGTTCGGCAGCTTCCCCTCGTCCATCCACTGCTGGGTCAGCTTGGCATCGGCGCCGTCGAAACCGAGGATGATCAGCTTCTTGGGCGGCTCCGGCCACGCCGGCCGAACGTTGAGCGCCAGGAGCGCCAGGAGGGCAAGGGGCAGGAAGCGGATCTTCGTCATGGCGTAGCCGGGTTCCGGGTTGAAAGTTGGCGGACCGTCGCGAGCCGGGGATTCTAGCAAACCGGGAGGCAAGATCGGGGAGGCTTCGCCAGCCCGGAACTCGGGCGCCGATTTGCCGTACTCTTCCTCAAGATGACCTCGCGAACCGGTAATCTCCGCCTCCTCCTGGCCCTCGCCCTGGGCGCCCTGGTCCTTGCCCTGGGGATAACCCTGGCGCGGCAGTGGCTGCCGGAATGGCAGGCCGAGCGCCTCCCCTCCCAATCTTCCTTCGTGGAGCGCTTCCAGGCGCTGGCGCAGGGGGTGGGAGTCCGGCTGGAGCCGGGCGTACCCCGCGTCGCTTTCGCCAGGCACGACAAGAACTTCGACCTGGACGACTCCGTCCTCGACGGATTGACGCCGGCCGAGGCGGCGGACGTGGGAGCCGGAGTCATCGTCGAGGTGAGGCAAGGCGCCAAGATGCCAGGGCGTGAAGGTCGGCGCCGCGAGCTCAGCGCCCGTTTCTCCACCTCCGGCCATCCCCTGGCCATCCGGTTCGGGGGCAGCCAGGAGACCATCTCCAGCGCGATTCACAAGGACCCGGTGCCCGCGCCCGAGGTTCAGGCCCTTTTCGTCCGCCAGTTGCTCCGCCCCGGGGAGAGCCTGGGTCAATCGCGGCCCGGCGGCCTCGAAGGGATCCAAGGCATGACCTACCCGGTCCAGGGGAGCCGGCCGCCGCAGAAAATCGTCGCGTCCGCAATGCCGGGGAGCCTGCTCATGATCCGGCAGCTCGAGCCGAAGCCGAAAGGGAAGGACATGAGGAGCACCGCCGAAACGGTCGCCAGGGTGCTCCTCGTCGCCTTGCCCCTGATCGCCGGGAGCTGCATCGCGTTCATCCTCTTCTTCGTGCTGCTCGGCCGGCGCCGGATCAGCATCGTCAACGGCGCCTGGCTGGGAGGGATCGTCTTCGTGGTGGCCGCGGTGCCGACTCTGGCCGCCGAGCCGACCTGGGCGGGAGCCCTCATACTGCTCGGCGTCCTCTTCATCGCCTTGTGGGCCTCCATCCTCTGGTCCACCGGCGAGTCGTACCTCCGCTCGGCCCAGCCGGAGGTCACCGTGAGCCTCGACGCCCTACGCGCCGGGCGGCTCGGGCCTCGGGGAGGGCGCGCCCTGGTGTGGGGAATCGCCTGCGGTGCCGGGCTTGCCGGGCTGCGGCTGGCCGCCGAAGCCGTGGCCGCGCGCCTGCCCAACACCTGGCCCGAAGAAGGGAGCCTGCGCCTGCCGGTGTTCGACGTTCTGACGCCTTTCTTCGATGGCGTCGTTCTGGCCGGCGGCGTAGCGCTCGCCATGGGGCTCGCCTGGCGGTTCGTGCCCGCCCGGTGGGCCGCGGCGGCCGGAGCGCTCGCCGCCGGCCTCGCCATTCCCTTCACCTCTCTTCATCCCACCCTCTTTCAGGCCGCGGTGAACGTGGCAGCGGCAACCGTGCTCGTCTTCCTGAGCCGTCGCGTGGGGCTCGCCGCCGGCCTCACCGCCGCCCTCAGCACCTATCTCCTGCAAGCGGCAGCCTTCTGCGCCCTGTATGCGGCCTTGCTCCCGGTGTCGCTGGCGGTGACGGCGGGAACGCCGGCCCTCCTTCTCGTCCTGGGCTTCGTGGGCCTGCGCCGCCCCGCCGACCCGGAGCTCGACCAGTTGAAGCAGCCGGCCTTCATGAAACGGATCGAGGAGGAGCGGCGGCTCAAGTACGAGATGGACCTGCTCGCCCGCATGCAGCTCGGGCTGCTCCCCCAGCAGCTCCCCAGGATCACCGGCTGGGAGGTCGCCGCCAGCTCGCTGCTCGCCAGCGAAGCGGGAGGCGACCTCTACGACTTCTTCGGGGACGAGGAGGGATTCCTCTGGATCGCTGCCGGCGACGTGGCCGGCCATGGCTACTCCTGCTCGATCGCTCAGGCGATGACGGTCGCTTCCCTCTCCAGCCTGATCACCGCCACCGAGACGCCGGCCGGCGTGCTGCAGCGGGTGGACAAGGTGCTGAGGAGAAACGCCCACCGCCACTTCACCACCCTCGCCCTGCTGCGCCTCGATCCCCGGACGGGGACAGGGCACCTCGCCAACGCCGGGCATCCCTATGCCCTGCTGAGCGCCGAGGGGCAGGTTTCGGAAATCCCCCTCGCCGGTCTTCCCCTCGGCCAGGGCCCGAAACGGACCTACCACGACGCCGCTCTGGAGATTCCGCCCGGAGCAGCCCTAGTGTTCGCTTCGGACGGCCTCTTCGAGGCGACCGACCTGCGGGGGACGGCCTACGGCTACGACCGGCCGCGGGAGGTGCTGCACGGCCTCGCCGGCAAGACCGCCACGGAGATCCTCGACGGACTGCTGGCAGACTGGCGCCGCTACCGCGCGGGCGTGGAGCAGCAGGACGATACGACGGTCGTGGTGGTGAAACGGCTGTAATTCCGTCCTCCAGATCCCTCCAGATCCGAGGGGGGTTGATTTTCCTCCCGCCGGTGTATACTTCGGCGTCTTTCGCCCGTGGTCTCTCGGCAATCAGGCGGTCTTCGGCGACGTGTATCGTCCGTCAGGAACGCCGTTGGATTCGAAGTGAGGTGAACATGGCTCGACGCCGAATCTCCTCCGCCGCCCTCGTCGTCGCGGTTCTCACCCTCTCCCTCACCGGCTGCCACCAAGCCTCGGTCCGCTACAACACCCGGTACGCCGCACTCCTCTCCCAGCCATTGCCGAAAATCCTCCACATCCCGGTGGACGGGGTCACCCGCGTCAGCAACTCCTGGGGAATGCACCGGGACGGCGGCCGGCATCATCAGGGGATCGACATCTTCGCGGCCCGCAACACGCCCATCCGCAGCATCACCGAGGGAGTCGTCGAATTCAAGGGAATGCGCGGCCTGGGCGGCCAAGTGATCTACATCGTCGGGCCAGGCGGTTACCGCCACTACTACGCCCACCTCGAAGAGTTTGGGCTGCAGGCGGAAGGAGACTGGGTCGAGGCCGGCGAGGTCATCGGTTACGTGGGCAACTCCGGCAACGCGGCCATCTCTTCCACCCACCTCCACTACGGCCTCTATTCCCCCGGCGGGCGTGCCGTGAACCCCTATACCTACCTGCGCGCCGGCGAGCCGTTTATGAAGATCGCTGCCGCAGACCAGCAGACGATCCAGCAGGCAGCAAAATAAAACCTCTCCCGCCGGCGACGGGAGAGGCGGAACGGCGCCGGAGCGAGCGGGAGGCCTCTAGACCGGGGGCTTCTTGTCGGCCGGCGGCTTCTGGGCAGCCGGCTTCTTCGGCTCGGCGGGCTTCGGAGTGGCCTGCGGCTTCGCGCCCTCAGCGGCCGGCGCTTCCTTGGCGCCGATGGAGATGAGCTCGACCTCGAAGATCAGCGGCGCGTTGGGACCGATCGCATTGCCGGCGCCGCGCTCGCCATAGCCCAGCGCGGACGGGATGTAGAACTTGTACTTCGAGCCTACCTTCATGAGCTGCACGCCCTCGGTCCAGCCCGGGATCACCTGGTTGAGGACGAAGGTCGCGGGCTCCTTGCGGTCGTAGGAGCTGTCGAAGGTGGTGCCGTCGATCAGCGTGCCCTTGTAGTTCACCGTCACCGTGTCGGTGGGCTTGGGATTCGGGCCGGTCCCTTCGGTCAGGACCTCGTACTGCAGGCCGCTCGCCGTGGTCTTGACCCCCGGGCGATCCTTGTTCTTTGCCAGGAACGCCTCTCCCTCGGTCTTGTTCTTCTCGCCCTGCGCCTTCCGCTTGGCTTCCTGCTGGGCCATCACCTGCTGCTGGAAGCTTTGCATGGTGGCCTGCATCTCCTCGTCGGTGAGGAGCGGTTGGCCGCCGCTGAGGCCGTCCCGTAGGCCCTTGACGATGAGGTCGACGTTGGCTTGGATCTCATTGGTCTTCAGCGACTTGCCGAGGTTGAGGCCGATCACGTAGCTGGCCTTGTCCTGCAGCGACTCCGGCTTGCCGCTCGCGTTGGGGCTTGCCGGCGCGGCCGGAGCCGGCTGCGCCGCCGGGGCCGCAGGCTTCTGGGCAGCCTGGCCGGACTGGCCGTGCGCCGCTCCAGCCGCCGCGACGAGCAGCGCGGCGGAGAGGGTGAAGAGCTTGTTCATACGGTTCTCCAAACGTTGGGATTTCCTACAGGGATTCCAGGGGAGACGGAGCGCCCATCTCCGGCGAATCGGCGAATCTTACCCTACGGGAGCCTCTCGTGCTCCCCGGGCATCGCCGGAGCTAACGCGGAAGGGCGTCTGGAGATTCCATTGGTATCGTGTGGAGGCGGCAGGGATTTCCACGGAACCACACCGGCCCGTCATCGCGATACCGGTCCGTAGAGACGCCCCAGACCCGATACGACGACCTTTCGGATACCACAACGGCGGGGCGTCTCCCGCAGGCCGACACGGGTTCCTACCTGCGGGCCTCCCCCCACCGGCCCGGGGAGGAACCGGCGTCGCCTCGAAAGAGAGACGCCCCGACGACATGGTAGAGGTGAGGTTGTCGTATCGGGTCTGGGGCGTCTCTACGGACCGGTATCGTGTTGGCCCGTCGGTGTCTGTGCAGGAGGCGTTAGGAGCGCTTTCTTTGCCAGCGACGGGGATTGTCACGGATGTAGGCGCGGATGTGGTCCAACTGTTTGAGGTCCCTGAGGATCGTGTCGTGGAAACGCTCTTGCCAGGTGAAACCGGTCTGGCCACGAGAGCGCAATATCTTGGTCGTCTTGGACTTGAACTGGCCGATGACCCCGCCGAGAGGCTGGGAATCCTTGCCGCTCAGGAGCAGGAGACCATGAAGGTGGTCTGGCATTACGATCCAGGCGTCCAGGGTCACCTGTGGATTTCTTTGCGGAATCTGGCCCCACTCCCGGGCCACGGCCTCACCGCCAGGGGAAAGAACGCTCTCGCCGTTCACCACTTCGCCCAGGCATTGGACCCTGTCCAGGACGCAGATCGTCACGTAATAGTAGCCTGGCAGCCGGTAATCCCACCCCTTCAACCGCGTAGACGGAACGCGATACCGGTTACGAAACAAATCGTCGCCAGGCGCCATTGGCAGAATCCTATCATCCGTTCACGGAACCCACACCGGCCCGTCATCGCTATCCATCCACAGAACCAACCGGCCCGCCATCGCGACACCGGTCCGTAGAGACGCCCCAGACCCGATACGACGACCTTTCCGATACCACAACGGCGGGGCGTCTCCCGCAGGCCGATACGGGTTCCTACCTGAGACCTCTCCCACCGGCCCGGGGAGGAACCGGCGTCGCCTCGGAAGAGAGACGCCCCGACGGCATGGTAGAGGCGAGGGTGTCGTATCGGGTCTGGGGCGTCTCTACGGACCGGTGTCGTGTCGGCCAAGTGTCGATGCCCCCCTGATATCCTAGAGTCATGCAGCCTCATCGTGGATTCGCGCGCCCTGCCTGGGAGGGGCTCGCCGTGATGGCCCTCACCTCGGCTCTCTCTGGCTTACCGGTGGCCGCCCAGACTCCCCCACCGCCCCCGGCAGAGCCCGCCGGCCTGATCCAGCAAATCCAGACCGTCATCCAGGCCCACTTTCCCGCCGGGGACAAGCCGGCCGAGCTCCAGGTGAACGGCTCACCCGTCCGTCTCGCGGCGGGCGTGCCGTGCTTCTATCAGCGCCGGGGTTTCGCGCCGGCCTGGAGCAGCGAGGCGGGCGCCGACGCGGAAAGCTCTGGCGAGCTCCTCGCCGTCATCGAGGACTCGGTCTACGACGGCCTCCGCCCCAACGACTACCACCCCGCCGACCTGAAACGGCGGCTGGAGGCGGTCCGTACCCATCCGGACCCGAACGAGTTCGCCGAGCTCGACCTGCTGCTGACCGACGTCTTCCTGAACCTGGCATCGGATCTTCGGTACGGCCGGGTGAACCCGCGCACCCGCGCCGGTTGCGAGCCTCCCGGACCCGCCACGAAGGAACCGCCCTCCGAGCCCGACTTGCCCGCCATGCTGGACTCCGCCCTCAAGGAGCGGCGGGTGCGCTCCGTTCTGGAGGAGCTCGCTCCCCAGACCGAGGCGTACAAGACGCTGCGCCTCGCCGTGGCCTTCTACCGGGGGATCGTGGCGCGGGGCGGCTGGCCGCTGGTGCCAGCGGGGCCGACCCTCCACCCGGGCGACCGCAACCCGCGGGTCGCCGCCCTGCGGGAGCGTTTGGAGGCTTCCTCTTTCGTGGACCCCGCCGCGGGCGGGCGGGACCTCTTCGATGCTCCCCTCCAGGCGGCCGTCCGCGCTTTCCAGGAACGTAATGGCCTGGAACCGGACGGCGGTGTGGGCAAAGGCACCCTGGCGGCCCTGAACGTCCCGGCCGCGGACCGGCTGAAGCAGATCGAGGTCAACCTGGAGCGCTGGCGCTGGCTCCCGCGCGATTTGGGGGACCGGTACATCATGGTCAACACCGCCGGCTTCCTTCTCGACGTGGTCGAGGAGGGGCGCGGCGTCCTCGGAATGAGAGTGGTCGTCGGTAAACCCTATACTAAGTCGCCCACCTTCAGCGGCAAGATGACCTACCTGGTGATCGATCCCTACTGGAACGTCCCCTCCAGCATCGTCACCAAGGAGATCGTGCCCCACATGCGGCGGGACCCGGGCTACCTCACCCACGAGGGGATGGAGGTCACGACCAGCCGGGGAGGCGCCCCGGTTTCTCCCGCCAGCATCGACTGGCAGAAGACCTCCGGTGCCGGCCTGGTGGTGCGCCAGAAACCCGGTCCCAAGAACGCCCTTGGCCGCTACAAGTTCATCTTTCCCAATAGCTTCGATGTCTACCTGCACGATACCCCATCGCGCAGCCTCTTCCAGCGCGCCGAGCGCAGCTTCAGCCACGGCTGCATCCGGCTGGAAAAACCCCTGGACCTAGCCCTCTACCTGCTGCAGGACGAGCCCGCCTGGACCCCCGAATCCCTGAAAGCCGCCGTCGCCGCCGGCAAGGAGCGGGTGGTCACCCTTCACCATCCCATCCCCGTCCACCTCGCCTACTGGACCGTTTGGGTGGACGACGCCGGAGTCGTGCAGTTCCGCAAAGACCTCTACGAGCGGGACAAGCCGCTGCTGGAGATGCTGGCGGCCGAGTAAGACCAGGATCGCTAGACCAGCCACCGCCCGGAATGCACCGCCACCTCGGAGCCGTCCGCCAGGAAGGCTGAAGAGGGCTCGCCCTGAAGCGGCTCCGCGAACCGGCGGCCGTAGAGGGCGGCGACGTCGCAGTCCAGGACGGGGCGCTGCAGCGGCCACACCCGCCAGCGGGGGTGCTCCACCTGGTACTCGACGCTGCCGCCGCCGCGCAGGGAGGAGTAGCCCCAATAGTGCTCGGTGATGAATTCCTCCTCGGAGCCCGGCGCGGCTTCCTGCGGCACTCCGGAGACCACGGCGCCAAGGCCGTTCCAACGCCCTCGCGAAACCGGATACCGCCAGCCGTAGGTGACGTACAGGCCGCCGCGGGACGGATCGCCGGTGATCGAGTGCCGCATCCGCAGGGCCACGTACTTCTCGCCATAGAGCAGGCGGGCCGTGGCGGCGATCGCCAAACGGGGGACGATCTCCTTGACGAAGACCACTCCCCGGCGCCAGCCGTCCTCCGCCTGGCGCCGGACGTAGAAGCGGAGGTTGACCTCCTCGAAGTTGCGGTGCCCGGGAATCGCAATCCCCCGCACGCGGGTGTCGAGAAAGAGGAAGCCCACGATGCTGGCGAAGGTCTTCCCCTGCCACGAGTCGAGCTCCGTGCCGCGGGGCACCAGCGGCTCGAGAACCTCTGGCGGCACCTGGTAGTTGAGCATCGCGAGGTACCGCCAGCGGGCGGTGAGGAAGGGACGGGAAGGCATCGTGCGCCCGCCGGCGGAAGCCCCTACCAGCCCAGGACCGTCACCGCCACTCCCACCAGCGCGATCGAGCCCCCGGCCACAGCGTCGCCGTAGCGGTCGAGCCAGGGGGCGCGCAAAAGCTTGGCTCCGGCGCGGGCGGGCAGGACGAGAGCCACCATGGTGGCCAGGGTGGCCAGCTCGTAGAGGACGACGATGCCAGTCGTCTTCAGGGCGCCCAGCGGGGCGGCGGCGAAGAGGAGGGGGATCACCGCCACGCAGGGGTCGGCGCAGAAGAGGAGGAAGAGGCCGAGCACGGTCGCCTTCTCCGGCTCGTGGACGTGGTCGTAATGGCTGTGGTGGTGGCCATGGAAATGAGCCCCGGCCGCCCGGCGCAGCCCCCAGATGGCGTAGATCATGCCGAAGGCGATAAGCAGCACGCCGGCCACCGCCTCCATTCGCTGCCCCACCACCTTGATCAGCTCCATGCCGAAGAAGAAGCCCAGGAGGCCGAAGAGCACCGAGACCGTCACGTGCCCGAAGCCGCACAGTAGGGTAACGCGCGCCGTGCGGCCGGCGGACCACCCCCGGGCCCGGGCCACCGCCGCGAAGGGGACCCAGTGGTCGGGAGCCAGGGTGTGGAGGGGGCCGACGGTGAGGGCGGCCAGAGCCAGAGCGGCGAAGAGTCCTTCTTGCATCGAGGGTCACCTCCAAGCTGGATTCCGGCGTCGCTGCCCTGTCGCCGAAGACCGTCAAAGGATACGCCATGACGGGCCTCCCTGGACGGGCAACCATGCCAGGCACTTGACAAACCTCCGCGCAACGGCTACTCTCCCGACTGTCAGGCACAGAACAAGCCTGTCGCAGCACCCAGAGAACGACAAAGGGACCTGGTTTTTGGCGGGTCCCTTTCGTGTTTTTTGGGCCATCGTCAAGGAGATTTCAAGCATGCGTATCACCGGAAAAGTGAAGTGGTTCAACGACAGCAAGGGTTTCGGTTTCATCACGCGGGATGACGGGCAGAAGGACTGCTTCGTCCATCACTCCGCCATTCAAGGCAACGGCTTCAAGTCGCTTGCCGAGGGTGACAGCGTCGAGTTCGACGTCGTCCAGGGCAACAAGGGCCCGGCGGCTGAGAACGTGACGAAGACCGCCTGAACCACTCACTGACGGCTCCATCCCCAGGAATTTTCCTCCAATTCGGGTTTCCAAAGGGTCCATTCCTGTTCCAGGTTCAACGGACCCGTTCCAAAGAAAGAGAGTCCAAAGTATGAGCACCACCGGCAGAGTGAAGTGGTTCAACGACAGTAAGGGTTTCGGTTTCATCACCCCGGAGGACGGGCAGAAGGACTGCTTCGTCCACCACTCCGCCATCAAGGGCAGCGGCTTCAAGTCGCTGGCCGAGGGCGATCGGGTGGAGTTCGACGTGGTCCAGGGCACCAAGGGCCCGGCCGCCGAGAACGTCGTCAAAATCCCAGGCTGATCTCCGCTTCACTCATCCGTTGATTTGGGCCGCTTCGCCAAGCGGCCTTTTTCTTTTTGGACAGAGCGCCGCAAAACCCCACCCGCCTTTCGCCGTATCTCCCCTCAGGAGGGGCCAACCATGAGCCTGCACGAGACCTCCCTGTTCCTGCTCCTTGCCGGCGCCGCCCTGCTGCTCGCGGGCCGGCGCCTCTTCTGGCTGTTCGTGGGACTGGTGGGATTCTTCACCGTCTACCACTGGTTCGAGCCCTACGGCGGGGCGGCATCGTCCGCCCGCCTGCTGCTCGCCGTCCTCGCCGGTATCGCGGGAATCGTCCTGGCGATCTTCGTCCAGAAGGTGGCCGTGGCCCTGGCGGGCTTCTTTGCAGGCGGCTGGTTTGCGGCCCAGCTCCTGGGATTGCACATGGCACAGCCACGAGGAATGGACCTCCTGATCTTCGCCGCCGCGGGGATCGTCACCGCCATCCTCGCCGTCAAGCTGTTCGACGTCGCCCTGGTGCTCCTCACCTCCCTGGCCGGCGCCGGGCTGATCCTCGACTCTCTCCACCTCGCGCAGCACTTGCACCGGCTCCTCTTCCTGGTGCTCTTCGTCGTCGGCCTGGCCGTGCAGTTTGGCTTCACGGCGAGACAACGGCGCCGCCGGGAGTGACTCAAGCCAGCGCTTCCGGCGCCAGCCGCCGCAGCTCGTCGCGCACGCTCTCGATCAACTGAGCGGTGCCCCCTTCGTCCCCCAGGCGGGCGAGCTGCTGTTTCTTGTGGGCCAGCTTGCCGCAGAGGTGGTAGAAGCGTCGGGTGGAGCGGAAGCGGCCGCAGCCGAGAGCACGCAGGCGGACGCCGGATTGAGCGAGCAGGGAGGTGGCAGTGCGGTACTGGCGGGGATCGAGGGCGCCCGCCACCACCTCGTCGGCGAGCTGCACCTGGAGCATCCTGCGCTCCCTCCAGACGGCCGCCAGCACGATGACGGTCATCAGCGCCCAGCCCATCCAGTCGAGCAGGAACATGGCCGCGCCGAGCTCCGAGGCCCGGGAGGCACCCGTGGCGAGGCCGTTGTGGAGGGCGTGAGCCGCCACCGCCAACCCCCAGCCCGCGGGCGGCGCCAGCCAGCGCACCACCGCGGAGCGCGAGAGGCGAGCCGCCACCAGCCCCAGCCCCGTCCAGGCGGTGTAGAACGGGTGGTCCCAGATCCCGAGCACGACGCGCACGAACCACAAGCTCAGCATGCCGGAGATCCCGGCCTCCTTGGACTGGCTGAAAAGGTAGAGGGTGTTCTCCGTGGCCGCAAATCCCAGGGCCGCCACACCGGCGTAGACCAGACCGTCCATCACCGAGTCGAGCTCCTTCCGGAACAGGAGGAAAACCAGGAGCACGGCGAAGCCCTTGAGGCTCTCCTCGGTGAGCGGCGCGAATACCGTGGTGCCCGCCAGGTCCCCCGCCTTCTGGGAGCCCGTCAGCCCGGTGACGGCCCCTTCGAGCAGGAGCTGGGAGACCATGGCCGCGGCGGCCGCCACCACCGCCCCCCAGAAGAAGACGAGCCCAAGCAGCAGCTTGGGCTCCTTCTCGTAGCGGTCGATCCAATAAAGGAACGCCGCACACAGGAAGGCCGGGAAGAAGCTCAGGAGAACGGCGAGCAAGAGGGCCATGGGATTGTCCGCGAAGGCTGGACGATATCATGGCCCGGACTGCCCGGCGCCGAGTGTCCTCACCTCACGTCGTAGGCGTCCGTCTTCTTCCCCTGGAGGTACTTGTCCATCCACGCCATGATGTGGCGCAGGCGCTCGATGCGGTGCCAGGGCTTGCCCGAACGGGAGAGCTCGTGGCTTTCGTCCGGGAAACGCACCATCACCACCGGCTTCTTCATGTACTTGAGGGCGCGGAACATCTGCTCGCCGCCGGCGCCGGGCGGCGTCCGGAAGTCGGCCTCGCCTTCGATCAGCATCAGCGGCGTGGTGATCTTCGCTGCGTAGGTGATCGGCGAGCGGCGGGCGAAGTCCTGCGGGTCCTCCCAGGGCGCGCCGTGGAACCAGGTGGGGCGGAAGAGGGTGAAGTCGGCCGTGTACCAGAAGTCCGCCCAGCTCGCGATGGAACGCTGGGCGGCGGCGGCGGCGAAGCGGTCCGTCTGGGTCACGATCCAGTTGGTGAGGATGCCGCCGCCGCTCCCTCCCGTCACTCCCAGCCGCTTGGGATCCGCGACGCCCCGCTTCACCATCTCGTCCACTCCGGCGAGGAGGTCCTTGGCGTCGTCGCCCGGGAACTCGTACTGAATGACGTTGCCGAACTCCTGGCCGTAGGTGGAGCTCCCTCGCGGGTTGGGATAGAGCACGACGTACCCCTTGGCGGCCATCCACTGCATCTCGTGGAAGAAGGTGTAGCCGTACGCCGAGTGGGGACCGCCGTGGATGTTGAGGATGAGTGGGTACTTCTGCTTGGGATCGAAATCCGCCGGCTTCTGCACGAAGGCGTGGATCTCGCGGCCGTCGAAGCTCTTGTAGACGATCTCCTCGGGCGGCGTGAGGTTGAGCTGCGAGAAGAGCTCCTGGTTCGGCCGGGCGATCGCGGTCAGCTTCCCGGTGGCGGTGTCGAGCGAGTAGAGGTCTCCCAGCAGCGTGGGATTGGAGAGGACGAGGGCGAACCGCGAGCCATCCGGCGTCGCCGAGTAGGAGACGATCTCCTGATCGCCGCGGGTGACGGGCTGGATCGCGCTGGTGGCCACGTCGATCCGCGACAGGTTGGCCCGCCCATGGTCGGCGGTGACGACGTAGAGGGACCGGCCGTCCTGGCTCCAGACGATCGGTTTGGGGCTGCCGCCGCGCGGGGGATGTTGATCGGACCCGAGCCCTTCGCTGACCTCGCCGTCGTAGCTCGCGGTCAGGTTGCGCGCCGTGCTCCCTGGCGCGGCGCCGATCAGGAACAGGTCCGACTCATTGTGAGAGCGCGGCTTGTCGGGATTGGCGAAACCGTCGAAAGCGATCGAGCGGCCGTCCGGCGAAAGGGCGTAGTCGTCAGCCCTACCGTTGAACTTGAAGACTTGACGGGGCTCGCCGCCCGCGGCCGGCATGACGAACAGAGTGGCCTGAGGCTCCTCGTAATACGGCTCCTTGAGACGGATGGCGCCGAAATACAGCAGGGTGCCGTCCGGCGACCAAGCCGGATCGCCCTCGTTGAGCTCGCCCGAGGTGAGCTGCTTCGGCTCTGGCGCCTTCTCGCCGCCGGCGGGGACGGCCACGCTCCAAAGGTGGCTCGGGCGGGCGGGATCGTCGTAGCCACCGCCGTTGAAGCGATAGACCGCCTTGGTGATCACGCGGACGTCGCTCTCCCGCTCGTAGTCCGCCTTCTCGTCCTTGCCTCCCTTCCCCTTGTCCTCGCTCCCCGCGGCCTTCTCCTTCGCCTCTTTCTCCTTCTTGGCCCGCCACTTCTCGAGGTCCTTGGGGTTGGCGGAGCTGCTGAAGGCGATCGTCTTGCCATCCGGCGACCAGACGGGATCGGACCCTCCCTTGGGCAGGCTGGTCAATGCCACGGCCTCCCCGCCCCGGGTGGAGATGAGGAAGATCTGCGCCCCCTCCTTCTCCACCGCACGCACGAAGGCGATGCGGGTGCCGTCCGGAGACCAGCGCGGCGAGGAATCGTGGGGACCGCTGGTGAACGGCCGCGGCGGCTCGCTGCCGTCCGCCGGCACGATCCAGAGGGCGGTGTCGTATCCCTCCTTCTTCTCGTTGACGGCGACGCGGACGTAGACCACCTGCTTGCCGTCGGGAGAGATACGGGGATCGGCCGTCCAGACGAACTTGAACAGGTCGGTCTCGGCGATGGGGCGCCTCTCCGCGGCCGGCAGGGCGAGCGGGGCGGCGAGGGCGAGGAGGACGAACACGACTGCGGCAGCGCGGCGAGGATTGAGCATCGAAGGCATCAACGGGCTCCTCCAGAGTAGGGCAGGGGAAGGATATAATGCCTGCGGGCGGCGATGCGCTCTCCGCCTTCAGGACCGTCCAGGAAGACTTCCCCTCGGCGGTAGCCTCGAAGCAGATCGCCCGAATGCTCGCCAGAGTTTAGGGGGACGTGCAGCTCGACGCGAGGGACACCTCCATCGCTGGAACAGGTGCTGCAGTTGCGGCGAGCACGAGAGAAGTTCTTTCGATGAGCGCACACTTCGGCACGATGAGCATGCTCTTCGCGACGATGAGCACTGTATTTCAGCCGATGTGCGTGCTCATTGTGAAAAAGAGCGCACACTTTGGGCCGATGAGCACGCGCTTTCTCTCGATGAGCATGCACATCGGCACGATGAGCGTGCTACTTTCTCCGATGAGCACACTCTTTGTCGAAATGAGCGTACACATCGAGAGAAAGTGTGTGCTCATTGCCACAAAGAGAGTGCTCATCGGCACGAAGTGAGCACTCATTATCAAAAAGAGAGTGCTCATTGTCGCAAAGAGAGTGCTCGCCATCGCGAAGTGAGTGCTCGTCGAGACGACTCAAGTGGCTACCAAGCCGAGAAGAACGCTCTTCGTCACGCGGTGCACGCCCATCGAAACGAGGCGAGCGTCCATCGAGACGAAAGGCTCCATGGGTTTCGCCGAAGCCCTCTCGGACGACGGCCGCTTGACCGGCCGCGGCAAGCCGTTCATCCGCGGTCTCGTCTGCGGCTCGATGACTGCCCTGGGGGGGCTCGGCCACACGCTCCCCTACCTCATCGGCGACTTCCGCATCGCCACCTTCATCGCCTTCGCCGTCGTCGCCGCCGAGCTCGGCACCATCTCCTGGATCCGCCACCGCTACATGGACACGCCCTGGCTCAGCGCAACCGTGCAGGTCGTCATTGGAGGGATCCTGGTCTTTCTGGCGGGGTTGCTGATCGGAACGTCGTGAGCAGCAAGTAGCAGCTTCCCGGGGGCGTGCCGGCGAGCACGCCCCCTTTCTTGTCTTCAAATGCTCTGCGGCCGGCTAGATGGGGCAGATGCCGTGGGACCCGCACCAGTGGATGACGCCGTCGCAGGAGGCGTAGCACTTGTTGATCGCGAAGCAGTCGCTGGTTCCCGAGCAGGAAACCGAGGCCCCGGTACACGTCGCCGTGGCGCTACAGCAGGCTGGGCAAGTCTTCGTCCCGCTCGTCGAGCCTGTGCACGACCCTCTCACACCCGCCGCGCAGTTGGAGTTGGTCGCACTGCAGGTGGTGCCGGAGCAGGTCAGTGACGTACCGTTCCAGCAAGTGGCGGTGCAGCTCGACTTGGGAGTGATGCGCGAAGCCTCATTTTGGGGTTGGGGCACGACCCCAAGGTCGGGCGCGGGCGCGGGCGCGAAGATCGCGGCCAGCGCATCGTCCGCCGCTGGATCCGCGGGTGCGGCCAGGGTGGGTAGGGCGCAGAAAACCAGAGCCAGCACTGCGATTCCAAAAGCCAGTCTTCTTTTCATCGCCAATCCTCCTTAGAAGGACTAAGAGTACTCCGCCCTTGCGCGAATTAGGGAGTTATCCCGGCTCAACCGCGTTTCGTCCCAGATCGGTGGCGCAGAGCCCTCCTCATCTCGAGGAAAAAGGCCGGAGCCCCCTGGGCTCCGGCCTTGCGGGAAGCAATCCCTTCCTCAGTTGTGGCTAATGCTGCCGCCGCCGATCGGCGTCGGATCGGCCGGCACCGGCTCGACAGGGATCGGACCCTCGCGATAGTCGGGGACCGGCTTGGTGCAGTCGACCCACACCGCGACGCAGTGCAGGTGCTGGCAGTACCAGTTGGGCGTATAGGGATCGGTGCACCGCCGACAGCAGTGGCACGACTGGGCCGGACACAGCGCCACCTGCGCCGCTACCGCCGCCGGGTCCACTCCGGCGACGAAGTTCGAAGGCGCGGGGAGCAAGGTGTCGGGTGTGCGGTCGCCATCGGTGTCGACCCAGACTTTGCCCGTATGCTGAACAGCTAGCTTGGCGGCCGCTCCCTTGGAGTAGGCCCACACCGAGGTCGTGCCCGGGCCGAGGCTGATCTGATTCTTCAGCTCGCGGCGCTCGCCCACACCGGAGACCGGCGTGAACACCAGCTTGACGTTGAGGTCCAGCGGCGCGACGTAGTAGCCGCCGCTATCGCTGGTGCGCATGATCTTCATCTCCGTGATCGGCTGCTCGCCTGCCAGCGACGCGGTGACGTCGTAACTGCCGCACTCCGTCTCAATGGGCTTGACGCTGGCGAGCGACAAGGCCAGGAGCTGGATGCGGGTCTTCCCCTCACCCTTCTCGTTGAAGGTCGCCGTATCGAGCCGGCGGACGATCGTATCGATGTCCGCCAGAGCGGTGGCCGGCGACGTCGCCAGAGGCACGCCCTTCATGTTGATGTGGCCGCTGAAGGCCTTCGACTTCTCACAGAAGAAACCTGCCGGAATCGGATTCTCCGAGAAGCTGGTAAAGGTGAACCCTGTCGTGGTGTGCCAGAGGTCCGCGCCACTCTGGGCAGGCTCGGCGGCGAAGGCCGGGACGGCGGCCAGCAAGGCCAGCAGCGCGATGCCCCAGGCACACTGGCCCCTCCATGATCCTTTCACCTGCATTGCTTCCTCCTTTCTTCCGCAAGGACCCGGAAACGGCCCGTCCCTACCCGGATGGCAGGCACGGACTCGAGCTTCCGGATCCGGAGTGGCTCGGAGGCAACAACTCGACATTTCTCAGGAGTAAAGACAGGGCCTCTACACTTCCTAGTGCAGGAAGCTCGAATTTTCGCGCCTAGGGCCGCAAGCGGGCGAGCCAGGACGAGCTTTCGGTTCCCACGCAAAGAGGATAGGCCGGCGCCCCGCGGGACGCCGGCTCGAAAACAACGCTCTCACCGGCCGGATCAAGGCTTGATGGTACCGTCGCCCGTCGTCCCAGTGGGATCAGGGCCTACACGATAATCGGGAACCGGCTTGTCGCAAGGAACCCTGACCGCCACGCAGTGGAGGTGCTTGCAGTAGGAGTTGGGGTAGTAGGGATCAGTCACGCCGTCGGCGCAGTGACACGACTTGTCATCGCAGAGCGTGTCGGAATCGGAGGCGGCTGCGGCAGGCGCGACGCCGGCCACGAAGTTGGAGGGGGCCGGCATCAGGGTATCGGGCACCCGGTCACCGTTGGTGTCGACCATGACGTTGCCGGTGCGCTTGACGGCCGATTTCGCGGCTCCCTTGGCATAGGCCCACACCGACTTGCTGCCAGGTCCGAGGCTGACCAGGTTCGTCACCTCGCGGCGCTCGCCCTGGCCGGTAACCGGCGTGAAAACCAGCTTGACCTTGAGCTTGAGCGGCGCCACGTAGGAGCCGCCGAAGTCGCTGGTGCGCAGGATCCTCATCTCCGTCACCGGCTGCTCGCCGGCGAGCGACGCGGTCACGTCGTAGAGGCCGCAGCCCGTGTCTATCGGCTGGACGCTCGTCAGAGAGAGCGCCATCAGTTGGATGCGGGTCTTCGCCTCGCCCTTGGTGAACGCCGCATCGTCGAGCCGGCGGACGATCGTGTCGATCTCTCCCAGGGCACCGGCCGGCGAGGTGGCCAGAGGCGCTCCCTGCAGGTTGATCGTGCCACGGAACGGCTTGGAACCCGGGCAGAAGAAGTCGGCCGGAATCGGGTTCTCCGCAAAGGTGGTGAACGTAAATCCTGTCGAGGTGTGCCAGAGGTCGGCTCCGTTCTGGACAGCCTCCACCGCAAACGCGGGAACGGCGGCTACCAGCACGAGCAAGGCGCAGCTCAGGACGAGCCGGCCCCCCAATGCGCTCTTCAACTTCATATACGCTCCTGTTTCTCCCTGCAAAGGCTCCGGCGCTCTGAGCGTCCGGGCCGGAAGGGCACGATCGCGGAGAAATTCTTCGCAGTATTCCTAAAAGAATTAGGTGCGCGTTTTTGATGAAACGTGACAACGCTTCAGGACAGCGCTTCCACCCGTGAACGCAGGCGGGCGAGCCCCTGGGAGGCGGCGGCGAGCTCTTCCCTCGCCGCAGTGAGGCGGTCGCGCTCGGCGCGGACGAAGCGGGTATAGGGGCCGATGGCCTCGTCGATCCGCCGCAGGCTCCCCTCGACCTCGCGGTCGAATTGGCCGGTGAGGGAGCCCATGAGCTGCTCGCGCATGGCGGCGATCTTCTTCCGCAGGTCGCGCTTGGCGTCGCCGCGGCGATTGGGGATGATGAACAGGCCGAGGACAGCGACGGCGCTGGCGGCGAGGATGCCGGTGAAATCCGCCGCGGCGGAGACGGCGAGATGGGTGAGCACGGCTCCCAGCCCCAGCGCTCCCACCTCGGCGAGGGCCGTTCCCGCCACGGCCACCTGCACCGATTCGGCCAGGCGGGACGACTCCCGCTCCCGGTCGTACGTCTCCACCGACCGCTGGGCCGCCCGGCCCACGCTGTCGAGCAGGCGGGTGCGGTCGAAATCGAAGCTGCGCCCCACTTGGCCCACGATGCGGTCGGCGTGCTCCTGGCGCCGGCGGGCGAGGTGCTCCGTCACCGCCTGCCATTGGCGAAGGTCGGCGTTCACCAGCCAGTCGATGATCTCCGTCACCCGCCGGTCCACGCGCTGCGGCAGGTCGGCCACCACCTGGCGCTCGAAGTCGGCCTTCATCTTGGACTTGTTCATCAGATCGAAGACGCGGGTGAGGCGCATCGTGTCGTCGAAGAAGGTTATGCCGCGGTTCTCGAACTCGTGGAGCACGACGTCCACGTCGGCCAGACGGAAGCGGAACTCCCGCTGCATGTCCTCTTTATAGAGGGCCATCTGGCGCTCGATGTCCTCGATGGCGGTGAAGTCCTCCTTGAGCAGCCCGAGCCGCCCCTCGGTGATCCCCAGGTACTTCTGTGCCAGGTGCTCGCCGACTCCCAGGGGGTTGAGGAGCTTGAGGCGTACCCGCTCCCGCTCGTCGAGGGTGCCGGCGACGTAGCGCTCCAGCGCGCCGAAGCGGCTCTTGGCGAGGAGGGAGTCGTCGCCGGCTTCCTTGGCGCGCAGGGCCAGCCGGGCAGCCACGGGGAAGACCTCGGGAGCGGCTCCCAGGAGGGTACGGGCGTTTTCGGCCACGAACTCCACCACGCGGGCCACCTCCTCCTCCGTCTCCAGGATGTCGATCTTGTTGATCACCACCACGATCTTCTTTCCCCAGTCGCGGATCCCCTGCAGGAAGGCGCGCTCGCTCTCGGTGAACGGCCGGTCCGCGGAGGTGACGAAGAGGACCATGTCCGAGCGGGGGACGAACTCCCGCGTGATCGCCTCGTGCTCCCGGTGAATGGCGTTGGTGCCGGGGGTATCGACGATGTTGATGTCGCGTAGCAGCTCCACCGGAGCGGTGATGACGTCGAGCGCCGATTCCACGGGGACGCGCTCCACGGCCGGACCGTATTTGACGAGGTGGACGCGCGTTGTGGTGGGGGTGACTCCCTCCTCCAGCACCCGGCTGCCCAGCAAGGCATTGATAAAGGCGCTCTTGCCGGCGTTGAACTCGCCCGCCACCACCAGCAGGAACAGCTCGTCGAGCTGCAACGCCGACCGCTCGAGGGTCTCCTGATCCTCCGTCGCGGCATCGAACCGCGCCAAAGCCTGCTGGAGACCGGCCAGCAGCCGGCGGTTCTCCGCCACCAGCTCGTCCTGGCTTTCGTTGAGGATACGGCGCAGCATGGTGGTCTGAACGATAGCATGGGGGTACGAAAGGCCGGGCCCGCGTGGAATGAGGTAACATCTCACCTCACAAGACGATGCCCTATTGGAAACTCTTCTACCATGCGGTGTGGGCGACCCGGTTCCGGGAGAGGGTGATCGTCCCCGAAATCGAGCCGGCCATCTACGATCTGCTGCGCAGCAAGGCCGTGGGCCTGGGGGCCACCGTGTTCGCCCTGAATGGGATGGACGACCATGTTCACCTCGTGGTTTCGGTGCCTCCAAAGCTGGCGCTGGCGGACTTCGTCGGGAAGGTCAAGGGCTCGGCCTCGGCGAGATTCAACAAATCTGGCCTCCTGGACCGCCCGCTCTATTGGCAGGAGGAGTACGGCATCCTCTCGTTCGACCAGAAGCGGCTGCCTCGCTATGTCGCCTACGTCGAGAACCAGAAGGCCCATCATGCCCGGGCGAACCTCATCCCGGTGCTGGAGCGGATGGGAGAGAGCAAGAAGAAGCCTTCGTCAGAGGATGAATCGTAGGGGGCGACGCTCATGGATGATTCCTCGCCCCGCATCCCCTCGCCCAGGCATAAATGCCGGGGCTAGGAACAGCGCCCCCTGAAGGGGACTTTCCCCAAGAGAAGACTTCAAGCCGGATTCATCCGGCGTCGTTCCTAGCCCTGGCATTTATGCCCGGGCGGAGCCGAGCCGCGCGATTCGGTCTCCTCGACTGCTGGGGGCGACGCTCTTGGATGATTCCTCGCCCAGGCACCTTCGCCCGGGCATAAATGCCGGGGCTAGGAACAGCGCCCCCTGAAGGGGACTTTCCTGAGAAGGGTCTTCAAGCCGGATTCATCCGGCGTCGTTCCTAGCCCTGGCATTTATGCCCGGGCGGGGGTGAGCGGTGCGATTCGGTTTCCGTCGCTGAGATAAGCTCCCCCGAACGCGCCAACGCCAGGGGAGCATCCTTTGACCACCGCACCCACCCCGCCGCCGAAAAAACCCGGCACCCTCCAAAGCCTCCGCGAGGCATTCACCTCGTGGCGGACGGCGTCGGTGACGCTGATGTCCTTCGCCTCGGGGATGCCCCTGGGGCTGATCTGGGTGGCCATTCCGGACTGGATGCGCAAGTCGGGGGTGGACATCCGGGTGGTGGGACTCTTTACCCTCGCCCAGGCGCCGTGGACGTTCAAGTTCCTCTGGTCGCCGTTGATGGACCGCTTCGTGCCCCCCCTCGGACGGCGGCGGGGATGGGCGGCCATCGCCCAGATCGCGCTCTTCTTCGGCGGCCTCTGCCTCGCCGGGCTCGGCGATCATCCGCAAACGCCTTGGGTGGTGGGCGCCGTCGCCCTCGCCATGGCCTTCGCGGGGGCCACGCAGGACATCGCCGTCGACGCCTACGCCGTGGACGTCCTGCGGCCGGACGAGCAGGCCGTGGCGGCCGGCGCCCGCAACGCCCTCTGGCGCCTCGGCTATCAGCTCGCCGGCAGCATCTCCATCTGGCTCGCGGGCCACTTCGGCTGGCAGGCGATCAACGTCCTCCTCGCCTGCCTCTACCTGCCGATGCTGGTGGTGCTGTGGAAAGCGCCCGATCCGGCGGATGCCGCCGTCGCGCCCCGCACCCTCAAAGAGGCCGTCTGGTATCCCTTCCTCGGCTTCCTCTCCCGCCACCGGGCGCTCGAGATCCTCGCCTTCGTCCTTCTCTACAAGCTGGCGGACAACCTCGTGCAGGCCCTCCAGCGGCCATTCCTCATCGACAAGGGGTACAGCGACTTTGACCGCGGCTTCGTGCTGTTCGTCATCGGCCTGGTGGTCAACGTCGTGGGCACGCTCATCGGCGGCCTGCTCACACGCCCTCTGGGGCTGGGGCGGGCGCTGTGGGTCTTCGGCTTCATTCAGATCTTCGCCAACGCGGGCTATGCCATCCTCGCCCACCAGCCGGGGCCCAACCGGCCGATGATGTGGGCCGCTTTCGGTTTCGAGACGCTGGCGTCGAGCCTCGCAAGCGGCGCCTTCCTGGTGCTGCTCATGCGCATGACCCAGAAGCGCTTCTCGGCCACGCAATATGCCCTCTTCTCGAGCCTCTTCGGCTTGCCGCGCATCGTCTCCGGGCCGATCTGCGGCTTCCTCGTCCATGCCATCGGCTGGGAGGCGTTCTTCTGGGCCACGCTGCCGACCGGCATCCCGGGGCTGATCCTCCTCGCCCGCTTCGTCCCCTTCACCGCCCGCGAGCCGGAGTTCAAGGTGGAACCGCCGCGCATCCGTGAGCCCCTCACGGCGGCAAGGCTCACTCTGCGGGGGCTCCTCGGTGGAATCGTGGGGCTCGCCTTCGGTGCCCTCACCGTGGCGCTGATGAACGCGCTCGAAGCCGCCAAGAAGGGCGGCCCCTTCGACGTCGTGACGCCGCTCGCCGCGCTCGCGAGCCCCACCGGCAACGCGGGATGGCTCACGCTGCTGGGGGTCCTCATCTTCGGCGCCGTTTGCGCCCTGCTCACCGCAGCCATCGTGGCGGCGCGGCACGGGGCGGGCCAGGAGCTTGCATCCGAGATGGGAGAGTCTTGAGGAGGACCGAACGAATGCCTCTCTACCGCTCTCGCCGTCACAAGCTCATCGCCGGAGTCTGCGGCGGCCTCGCCGACAACCTGGGGTGGAACCCCACCCTGGTGAGGATCGGCTACGTCATCCTCTCCATCGCCTCGGCCGCCTTCCCGGGAACGATCGCCTATATCGTGCTGTGGATCGTGATGCCGAAGGAGCCAGGGTAAGGCTATGATCCCCAGCGAAAGGAGCTACCCCATGAAGAAAGCCCTGCGTTTCGTGTCCCTGGTCGCCGCCGTCGCCCTGGTTGCCTTCGCTTTGAACCTGAAGCCGGCCTATGCCCTCGGCTCCTGCGAGAACATCAACGGCGGTCCCTGCTCTCCAAACGGCAAGACTCTGCGCTGCCTCTGGAATCCGAACGACGGCGACCAGGGACTTTGCATCTGCACCGACGGGCTCTGGGACTGCCTGTAGCGGAAGCGGATGACAAGCGCCTGCGCGTGCCAGGAACTGGCGTAGACTAGCCGCTTGTTAGCAATAGCGCGATCGTTTATCATGGGATCGAAAGGAGATCCTATGAGAAAGGTATCGCGCCTTCTCCTGTTGCTTGGAGTCATCGGTGTCACCGCTCTGAGCGGCCAGCACGCTCGTGCGGTCCAGCTCCCCTCCTGTGCTCAATTGCAGGGCAAAGCTTGTGCCCCCAATGGAAGTGTACGTCAATGCAGCGACGGACTTTGCTTGTGCACTGACATGAAGTGGGACTGCGAGTTTTAGCGGGATCTCCGTACTCAGAGCCGGCGGTGGCCCTCATCACCCCCGGCCCTCTTCTGCCAAGCCAGTCCTAACCGGGGCCCCTCTCCCGGCCCGGGGCTTTAGGGCTTCTGTGGCCAGCGAACGAAGTAGCCGTCCGCCCAGACGATGTCCTGATCGAAGTCGGTGGGAGAAAAGCCCTGGACGGTGTAGGTGTCGGAGGAGTAGACGCCGTCCCGCCCGGGACTGCGGATGCTCATCACCTGTTTGGCGAGGACGTCCTTGACGTTGAGCCGCACCTCGTAGGGGTGCCCCCAGCCATCCGTCTCCGGAACCTTCTGAATGTACTGGGGGACCAGCAGCTTCTGGAGCTCCGCCCTGGAGATCGCGGGACACGCTTTGAGATCGACGCTGATCTCCTTCTTCCCGGAGCCTTGGTTCTGTTGCCCCGCCGCCGAGGCGCCGACCTGGTCCGTCAGCCAACTGAAGAGCGCAGTGCCGAGGTTGCGGATATCGGCCACGGTCTGCTTCTGTTTCTCGGCGTCGGTCTTCCCGTGCGGCTCGATGGCGGCGACCCGGCCGGCACCTGCGGGGCGCCCTGGGGGAGGCGTCACGTTCGCCGGCACGCTGGGGCCTGCCAACAGCGCGGCCAGGGAGAGGAGCGGCAGCAGGAGACCGGGCTGGCTCATGACGAGAGGAAAGCGAACAAACCGGCCCTCGGAATCGCCGCGGGCGCGGCGACCGGTCCAGGCGACGAGAACGAAGCCCGAACCGGCCCGGGGACCGGTACGGCCGCGCGAGTGGAGTGCGCGGCGAGAACAGGGTCAAGCGGCGAATCCTGCGGAACTGCTCGTAGCCGCAGGGTCCGCACGCGGGCGGGATGACCGCCTCCGGTGCCCAGGTCCTGACCAGCCGCGCGAACGAGCGCTCCGTCCGTCCGGATCGGAAGGAGGGAGGCGCCAGATCTACGAGATCTTTGGGCCGCGGTGGAGGCGCGAGGGCCTGGAGAAACGGCCATGACTGGATGCTACTCCTCTCCGGGGGCCGGTGCAACCGCAGTAGAATGAGCCCGCAGTAGCCCAACGTCTCAAGCTCAAGGAGCCTCTATGCCACGTCAGCGTCATTTCCTGCCGGTGCTCGTGCTGTGCAGCCTGTTCCTCGCCCTGGCCGCGATTCCCATTCAGGCCAAGGACCTATGCTGCGTCGTGAACTGCGTCTCCGGTCCCACGACCTGCCACCACTGGGACACCTTCGGGCTGTGGGCGGACGCCAAGTGCTCGGCGCTCTACATAGCAGGTGCCTGCCGGGGTGGGGAAGCTCAGGTTCACGCCGGCAACTGCAGCGACGACAACAACTGCACCCCTGCGAACACCACCCACAGCCCGAAGACCCAGGGAGTGGGTGTCGGCTGCAAGAAGGATTCCGATTGTCCGGGCTCCACCCGCTGCTCCACTCCGATCTTGAAGCGGAACGTCTGCGTCGTTCCCTGCCAATCGGACAACGACTGCCCCACGGGAGAGAAGTGCAAGAAGCCGGTGGGCACCACGTTTTTCCGCTGTAAGTGATGCCCAGGGCTGGGAGGGAGGAGGCTCGAAAAGCCTTCCTCCCCACCGGTTCGCCCTAGCAGTCCCAATGCCCGTCAGAACAAAGGCAAACCCCGCCGCCTCCACCGATCCAGTTGCAACTCCAGACTCTCCCTTCGGGAGAACAGGCTCTGCCTTGAATGTTGTTGCAGGTGGGCAAGGCGTAAGCCGGGAGGCTGCTGAGAGCCGCAAGGCCGATGGCTCCGAGCAATAGAAGAAGGCGCGATACTCGTCTCATGGAATCTCCTTTCGGTCGCATAGTAAACTATCACCCGCTCGTCACGAAATTCGTGGGCGGCAGCTTCTGGAGGCAGGAGGTGTCGATCCCCTTCACCGAGGCCGTGTCCATGAATTGGCGGATCATCTGTTCCGTGCACTCCCCGGCGCCGCCGTGGCTCCCCCGGGGGACGAGCACCAGCAGACTGTTGGGGAGGGTCTTCGCCACCCGCTCGGCAAACTCGGGGGGCGTCACCGGGTCGCGCTCGCCGGCGATGAGCAGCACCGGCACGTCCGAACGGGCCGGCGTGTGGAGGTTCGCAGGGATCTCGCCGCGCGGCCAGACCTTGCAGACCTCCTTCTGCTGGCGGATGCGGTAGTCGCCCAACATCGTCCCCTGAGTTGCCCGTGCCGCCGTGGCGTCGTCGATGTACGGCAGGTCCTCGGCGCAAGTCACCGAGAAGAGGAGCCCCATCGCCAGGACCTCGTCGATCTCCAGCCGCCGCTCGATCGACATCTGGACGAGCGGCGCGAGGTTCCCTTCGTACGCCTGGTGGATCTGCTGCAGGAGCCCACCACCCCCCTGGCCGTACATCAGGTAGCGGATTCCCTCGGCCAAAAGGCCGTGGGTGGGCCGCACCTCCTGCTTCTCGTGGGTGACCGGGTTGGTCACGGTAACCGTCACGCCCTGGTCCACCCGCTCCATCACCTTCTTGATCTCCTCCTTCACGTTGGGGAACGCGGCATGGCAGGCGGCGTCCGCGGCACACTCGCCCAGGAGGAGGTCGAAGGCTCGCTGGCCGGCGTAGGCATGGTGGAGCGGAAGGTATTCGTCGAGCGGGGCCACGGCGATCAAGGTGACCGTGCGCACCGACTGCGGATGGCGCTGGAGGTAGACCTCCGCCGCCCGGGTGCCGTAGGAGCCGCCGCTCAGGTTGACCTTGCCGTAGCCGAGCCAGGCGCGGATCTCGTCCACGTCGTCGATGGCGAGCGGCGTGGTGTAGAAGCGCAGGTCGGCGTTTTTCTCCAGCTTCTCCTTGCAGGCCCGCACGGCGTCGATGGGGAAGACGTCGCCCGCTGCCTTGCGGAGGTCCAGCGGGTGGCCCCAGAACTCACAGTCCAGGGTGTTGGAGCGGCCGGTGCCCCGCTGATCGATGAGGACCACGTCGCGCTTTCGCTCCGGAATCCCGGCCAGGCCTTCCGCCTCGCCCGTGATCCCCTGCCCGGGGCCGCCGCCAAAAACGAAGACGGGATCAGGAAGCTTCTCCGACCCCTTGGCGGGGAGGATGACGACGTTGATCCCGATCTTGCGCCCCTTCTTCGCTTCACGGTTCTCCCAGACGGCATAGGTGGCGCAGCGGACCTCCTCGGCGACACCTGGGACCTTGCACGCGTGAGGCGGAGTGGTGACCGCCGGGACGGGCTCCGCCGCCCCCTGGGCGCACAGGGGGACGGCGGCGAGGGAGGCGAGGAGCACGGCGAGGCTCACTCGCCTGGACACGGGGAATTCTCTCGGCATGGGAGGCTCCTTCTTGAATGACCTCCCTGGTACGAAGCCGGGCGCCGGTGGTTTCAGGTGCCCTACCGGGGCGGCGGGAAGCAGATGAAGCAGCCACCGCAGTCGTAGAACGACGACGTGGTGCCCCAGGACACTGGGTTGTTGCAGCAATCCTTGCCGCGCTGCCCCACCACGGTGGAGTGGGCGGCGTTGTTGTAGAACGTGCAGTTGCCGGCGGGAGACGCGCTGGTGACGGGCGCGGCCGTGGTCAGGCTCACCAGGGTGGCGGCCAGCAGCAGGACCGCGAGGAGACAACGGCGGAGGGTCTGGGGAGTGATCAGGCTGTTCATGCTTTCAGGCTGCTCCTTTCAAACGTCTCAAAGGGGTCGTTGCTCCAAAGCAAACGGTGCTTCACTCCTGAGGATTGCACGGCACCAGGCAGTTCTCGACTCCGCACACGCTGTAGGGGCTCGTCACCCCCTGGTTGACCCGCCGGCCGCAGCAGTCGAAGCCCATCTCCCCGACCAGAGTGGTGTGGGAGGCGTCGCTGTAATAGAAGCAGATGTGGCCGACGCCGGAGGCATACGTCTGCGGCACCGAGGCCAGGAAGACCAGGGCGAGACCGGCGGCCAGGAGCGCGGCGCGCATGAACCTTCCGAGGGTAGGAACTTGAAGCTTTGAGCTCGTCATTCTTTCTCCTTTCGTAGGCGGAGCTGAAGTATCCGCTCATTTCGATGAGTCTACCGGAAAGTTGGCAGCGAAGTAACCCGGAGTCTCCGCGGGGGGATCTACGCCTTGCGAACCACGCTTCAGGGGCGGAAACGGTCCGCCCGGAAAGGAGATCCCATGTCCATCGCACGGCGATGTTCCCCTGCTTTTTTGCTCTTCCTGATCCTCCCCCTGCTGGCGGCGCTCGCCGCCCTCGGCTGCGCCGGTGAGAAGAAACCCCAGACGGCGGAAGCGGAAATCGTTCGGCCGATCGGCCAGCCCATCCTCCTCCCCCAGCCCACACCTCCCGGTGGGCCTGTCATCGTCCAGCCTGTCTGCGGCAACCTCGGGCAGGCCTGCTGCCAGCCAGGGAGCACCTGCGGCGTGAACCTCACCTGCGTGGGAGGGACCTGCGCCGGGGCCGTCCCTGGACCCTGTGGCGCCGCGGGCCAGGATTGCTGCCAGCCGGGAAATACCTGCCAGTCCGACCTGCGCTGCAATGCTCAAGGGAAGTGCCGGCGCCCCTGCGGCATGGCGGGGGAGACGTGCTGCGACGCCAACCCCCGCTGCCAGTCGCCGCTGGTGTGCAACGCCAACAGCATCTGCCGTCAACCATGCGGCGGCAGCGGGCAAAGCTGCTGTCGTGATGGCAGCCCGCCCTGCGGCAGCGGTCTCTCCTGCTCGGCCTCCGGCACCTGCACCGCCTGCGGCGGCAACAACCAGCCTTGCTGCACCAGCGGTAATCCCTGCGGCGGGGGACTGGGCTGCTTCTCAGGCACCTGCCGGCCGTGCGGCCAGTTCACCCAGACTTGCTGCCCGGGACTGGCCGGCGGCCAGTGCGGCTTCAACCTCTACTGCGCCCCGAACGGCACCTGCGACAACAACTGCGGCGCCAAGGGTCAGCCCTGCTGCAGCGGCAACTTCTGCCAGGGCACGCTGTTCTGCAACGGCAGCACCTGCAACTAGTCCGGAGCGGCCGAGGGCGACGCGGGGCTTTCGAGCCCCGCGCCGCCCTGCCGCACCAGGTACTCTTCGACGAACAGCAGACGGTCCTGGCCGGCACGGCGGATGACGGAGAGCAGGTCGTTCATGCTCGTCACCTCCTCGAGCTGCTCCTCCACGAACCAGTCGAGGAACCGGATGCCCACGTAGTTCCGGTCCGTCTTGGCGATCTCCACCAGGTCGTAGATCTGGCGGGTGACCTCCTCCTCCCAGGCGAGGGCCTTCCCCACCGCCTCCTCCGCCGAGGCGAAGTCGCTCACCGGGGCCGGCAGGTCCGGGATGCGCACCTTCCCCCCCACGTCGTTGATGAACTTGACGAAGCGCATGGCGTGCGTGCGCTCCTCTTCCGACTGGCGGTAGAAAAACTTCGCGAGCTGGGGGAGGGTCTCGTGGTCGAAATAGCTGGCGATGGCGATGTACTGCATCGAGGCGCCCATCTCGTTGCCGATCTGTTGGTTGAACGCCTGAATGAGCTGGTCGCTGGCAAGCATTGGGAAATCTCCTCAGAAAAGAGAAGCGATGGACGTTCGATATCTCAAAGGTGTCGCCAGCAGCCAGCCTAGCATTCGATGACGTTGATGGCGAGACCGCCGCGGGAGGTCTCCTTGTACTTGGTCTTCATGTCGGCGCCGGTCTCGCGCATGGTCTTGATCACCCGGTCGAGGGAGACCTTGTGCGAGCCGTCCCCCCGCAAGGCGATGCGGGAGGCGTTGATCGCCTTCACCGATCCCATGGCGTTGCGCTCGATGCAGGGGATCTGCACCAGCCCTCCCACGGGATCGCAGGTCAGCCCCAGGTTGTGCTCCATGCCGATCTCGGCGGCGTTCTCCACCTGCGCGGTGGTCCCCCCGAGGACGGCGGTGAGCCCCGCGGCGGCCATCGAGCAGGCCACCCCCACCTCCCCCTGGCACCCCACCTCGGCGCCGGAGATCGAGGCGTTCTCTTTATAGAGGATGCCGATGGCCGCAGCGGTGAGGAGGAAGCGGATCACCCCCTCCTCGCTGGCGCCTGCCGTGAACTGCCGGTAGTAGTGCAGCACCGCCGGCACGATCCCCGCGGCGCCGTTGGTGGGCGCCGTCACCACCCGCCCCCCGGCGGCGTTCTCCTCGTTGACGGCGAGGGCGAAGAGGTTCACCCAGTCGAGCACGGTGAGCGGGTCCTTGAGCGCCTCGTGAGGGCGGGAGATCAGCTCCTGGTAGAGGGCCGGGGCGCGCCGCGGCACCTTCAAGCCTCCGGGGAGGACCCCCGTCTGCCGGTACCCCCGCTCCACGCAGCGCTGCATCGCCTCCCAGATCCGCAGCAGGCCGGCGCGGATCTCTGCCTCGCTGCGCCAGACCTTCTCGTTCTTCAGCATCAGCTCCCAGATGGCGAGGCCGCTCTCCTCGCTGATCGTCAGCAGCTCGTCGCCGCTGAGGAAGGGATAGGGTTGCGGCGTGTGATCCGCCACCAGGTGGTCCTCCCCCGTCGCCCCCTCGTTGATCACGAAGCCGCCCCCCACCGAGTAGTAGATCCGCTCGCTGAGGACCTCGCCATTCTCCCGGAAGGCCGTGAAGCGCATGCCGTTGGAGTGCACGGGGAGGAGGTCGCGGCGGTTGAAGATGAGGTCCTCCCCCTCGCGGAAGGGAATCTTCTGGCGGCCGAGGAGGACGATCCGCGCCTCGCTGCGGATCGCCTCCACCCGCGGCCCCACGCTGTCGGGATCGATATCCTCCGGCGTCTCCCCTTCGAGCCCCATGAGCACGGCGCGATCGGTGCCGTGGCCGCGGCCGGTCAGGGCGAGGGAGCCGTAGAGCTCCACCCGCACCCGGATAGTCTCCGCAAGGAGGCCGTCCTTCTCCAGGCTCAGGGCGAAGCGGCGGGCCGCGCGCATGGGTCCCACGGTATGGGAGCTCGAAGGGCCGATGCCGATGGTGAAGAGGTCGAAGATGCTGATGGCCATGGGGGAGCTAGACTCTATTCCTCGCGGCCTTTTCGAGCTCGGCGCGAAGGCGGTCCAACTCTTCTTCTGCGGCCCTGCGAGCGGCGGCCTCTCGTTCGGCCCGTTCTTCCGCGGTCCGGGCGCGCTCTTCGGCGACTTCGCGAGCTAGGTCCACCTCGGCAACCCACAGCAGCCGCTCGCCTGTGACGGTGTCGGTCAGGCGCAGGTTCGTGCCCTCGATCCGGAGGGTCAGACCGGTGGTGCGGCTGTCGAGGGAACCGTCCGGTTTGGGCCGGATCGGGGTGTAGCGATCGTTGAAGAGCCGGAAGCCCTGGAGCCGAGGCGACAAGTAGTCGCCCTCGGGGTCGTGCAGGAAGTACTCTTCGATGCCGAGTTGCTCGTAGATGGCCTTCTTCTTCCTGAGGTCCTCGTCCCGTGTGCTTCCGGAGGTGACTTCGACGACGAAGCAGGGCGCGATCCCCTCTTCCCACAGCTTGAAGGTCCGTCTCGTGCCGCTGGGAACGCCCCGCACGAGGAAGACGTCCGGAGCCACCACGGATCGGGGATCTCCCTGGCGGTAGTAGAGGAAGAGGTTGCCGCCGACGTAGACATCGGAGACGCCCCGATAGCGGCGCCGCAACACCGCGAGCAGGTCGACCATCTCGTTCAGGTGGATTTCGGTCTCAGCCATGGGCTGACCGTCGGAGTCCGGGTATTCGACTTCGCGCCGGAACGGGATTGCGCTCATGCGTGCCATCCTTTCCCCAACAGACACCGGATGAGATCACGGCGGCTGCCAGGATGCAACCTCCGGAACAGTCTAGCACCAGACTCCGCCCCGGCTGAGGGGCAGTGCCTATCTTTCGCGGCCCGCGCGGCCATGGCGTTCGAACTCGGCGCTTCGTCCCTGTTGTCCCTGCCGTCCCTGCAGTCCCTCTCCTGCTTTTCCCCCTCTTCTCCCGGCCGGAGGGAAGGCGATGAGAGAAGAGGGCCGGGGTGATGAGGGGGCTCGGACGGGCGACGCCGCCGCACCTTACTGCTATCCTACCCGGCACACGCTTCGAGAATGATGGCGATTGGCGATGGCGACGGCGGAGCCCAGCGAGCCCGTTCAGGGCCTCATCGAGCGGTTGCAGACCGCCCCGGCGCGATCCTCGCGGGACGATGCCTTCCGCCGTCTCTTCGACCTCTACTCTCCCCGCCTCTACCATTTCTTCAGCCGCCGGGGTTTTCCCCACGCCGACTGCCTCGACTTAACCCAGGAGACTTTTCTTGGGATCTACAAGGGCATCGGGGCCTTCCGCCGGGACTCCAGCTTCGAGACCTGGCTGTTCAAGATCGCCACCAACGCCTATCGCAAACGGCTGCGCTGGGGAGTGGCCGGCAAGCGGGACGCCCCCGAAGTTCCCCTGGAGGAGAGCCCGGAGGAAGGAGGAGGAGCGATGGCGACCCTGGCGGCGACGGACGTGCCAGCCCCCGGCGAAGAGATGCTGAGACGCGAAAGGTCGCTCGTCCTGCGCCAGGCCATCGACCGCCTACCCGAGCAAATGCGCAAGTGCCTCGTCCTGCGGGTGGACCACGAGATGAAGTACAAGGAGATCGCCGCCGTCCTGCGGCTGTCGCCCGAGACGGTCAAGGTCCATCTCGCCCACGCCCGGCGGCGCTTGCAGGAGGAGCTGGGCCCCTACTTCGAGGGGTCGCTCGCGCGCCTGGAGGAGGGGGTATGACGCACCCGGAGCCGGAGACGCTCGCGGCCTACCACGCCGGCGAGCTGGCGCAAGGCGAGGTGCAGCGGCTCCAGGAGCACCTCCTGGCCTGCCGGGAGTGCGCGGCCCTCCTCCTCGACCTCGACGGCCTGGCCGATCCCGACTTCGGCGCCGGCTCTCTCTCAGCCACGGATCAGGAAGCGCTGTGGGGACGTATCCAGGGAGAGATCGCGCAGGAAGAGACGCCTCCCACCCTGACTCCGCTGGCTCCAGTCATCCCCCTGCGCCGTCCTGCCCGCTTCGCCCCGCAGCCGCGCTGGCTCCAGGCGCTCGCCGCCTCTCTGCTCGTCGCCACGGTGGGGCTCTCGGCGTGGGTGGTCTCGCTCCGCCATACCGTCACCGAGCTCTCCCAGCCTCAGCCCAACGCGTCCGTGATCCAGCTCTCTCCCCTTACGACCCGGGGTGCACGGGGCAGCGAGCCGGTCCCAGGAGAGGCCCGGCGGTTCACGGTCGTCCTCTACCTCCCTGGAGCGGGCAGAGCCGCCGAATATCGGGCCGAGGTCCTCCGCGCCGATGGCGGCAGGGCCGCGGAGGTTCCAGGGCTGATGTTCAACGAGGATCTCGCCGGCGTGAGCCTGGAGCTGTCACGGGACGAGATCGGACCCGGAGACTACCGGCTTCGCCTCTACGGCAGCACCGGCCAGGGTGCGCCCGAAAAAGTCGTCGCGGAGTACCGGTTGCACGTCGAGGTGCCCAGGAAAAAACCCTGACGTCATCCCGAATCCCCTGAGCCTGCGTAGTGTCCAGGTGGAGACCGCCGAAAAGAGTGACCGCGCCATGAGAGCCTACCAAGTTACCGGGCTCGCCCTGTGCACCCTGCTCGCGTCAGGCCAGCCGGCCCGCCCTCCCGTGGCGCCGCGGCCCCGTCCACCTCTGGTGAGCCTCTTGGCCCAGGCCGGTGCTCACCGCGAGTCCGCCATGGCCAGGGACTACTCCCTGGACCTCGCCGCGGGCACCTTCGCCAGTCTCGCCGTGGATCAGCGTGGAATCGACGTCGTCGCGACCGTGAAGGGTCCGGACGGCCGCTCGCTCGCCACCTCCGACGGCTTCTTCGGAGCCTGGGGCCCCGAGCCGGTGCCAGTGATCGCGGAACGGTCGGGCAGGTACCGGCTGGAGATCCGCCCCCTCCCCTTCGGCACTCTGGAGCCCGCGGGGACCTACCAGGTGCGGCTGGATGCCTTGCGCACCGCGACCTCCCGCGACCGCGACCTGGTCGCCGCCGAACGTCTCTTCGCCGCGGCGAGCTATCGCCAGGCCCTGGCCGGTTTCCGCGCCCTGGGGGAACGCGGGCGAGAGGCCGAAACCCTCTATACCTTGGCCAGTCTCGATCCCGACCTCGCCCTGGCCAAGGAAGCGCTGGCGCTCTTTCGCTCCCTCGGCCGGAAAAACGAGGAAGGGCAGACGCTCGACCTCCTCGGCCAGATCTACCAGTCCCAAGGGAATACCCCCCGGGCTCTCGAGCTCTACGGCGAGGCTCTGGAGCTGAGCCGGCGGCTGGGAGAGCGTTCGGCCGAGGCCAAGACCCTCATGAACCGCGGCAGGGCCTACCGGACGCTGGGAGAAAACGGCAAGGCCATCACGGACTTCCGGCAGGCCATCGACCTCTGGCGCGCGGTGGGAAACCGGAACAAGGAGGCAGCCACCCGGTCCATCCTAGGGAACCTCTATCAGTTCCTCGGCGATCCCCAGCAGGCTCTGAACCAACTCGAGCCCGCCCTCGCGCTCTTCGTCGCCGCGGGCAATGCCCAGGGGGAGGCGCAGACCCTGACCTCCATCGGCAATTCCTACAGCCGGATGGGCCAGGGGCAAAAGGGGATCGCGATCCTGCAGCACGCCCTCGCCATCGAACGGCGGACCGGCGACCGCGCCAACGAAGCGCAGACGCTCAACGACCTGGGCTGGGTTTACATCCTCGCCCACGACTGGACCCATGTCCGCGAGTGCTTCGTCGAGGCTCGCGCCCTGTATCGCGAGACCCGCGACCGGCCCGCCGAGGTCGTGGCTCTCACCAACGTGGCCTGGGCGGACCTCGAAGCAGGTCGCTCGCAGGAGGCGGTCACGGGATTCAACGAAGCCCTGCCGCTGCTCGCCGCCTTCGGCGATCGCACGACCGAAGCCTTCGCCCTTCTCGGTCTGGCGCAGGCGCGGCGGGCCGCAAAGGATTTCACGGGTTCACGAGCGGCGGTGGAGCAAGGCATCGCCCTGATCGAATCGCTGCGCGGCACCTCGGCCAGCCGGGAGATCCGCACCTCGTTCCTCGCCAGCAAACAGGAGCTCTACTCCTTCGCCGTGGACCTGCTGGTGGAAATGCACCGGGCCGGCGAGGCCCTGGCGGCCAGCGAAAGGGCGCGGGCGCGCGGTCTCCTCGATCTGCTGGCCGAATCCAGGACCGATTTGCGGCGCGGCGTCGATCCCGCGCTCCTCGCCCGGGTGGACGAAGCCGGCCGCAAGGTCAACGAGGCCGACCGCCGGCGCTGGCGCCTGCAGAGCGCCGGAGCAGCCGGTAAGCAGCAAGCGGAGGCCGAGCGAACGTTGCGCGAGGCGCTCGCGGACTCCGAGCGAGCCCAGACCGAGCTGCGCCTGGCGAGCCCGGCCTATGCGGCCCTCGCCCAATCCCGCCCCCTGAGCGTACCGGAGATCCAGCGCCAGGTCCTGGACGGCGAGACCCTGCTCCTCGAATACCACCTGGGGCGGGAGCGCAGCTTCGTCTGGGCCGTGACACCCGAGAGCGTCGCCGCTTTCCCGCTGCCGCCGCGCGGGCTCATCGAGGAGGCCGCCCGCCGCGGCTACCAGCGCCTGGAGCGGAGCCGCAACGGCCTGGCGCGGATCCCTGCCGAGGATTCCCGGGCTGAGCTCTCCCAGCTCCTCCTAGAACCGGTTGCGGGGCTCCTCGGGCACAAACGGCTGCTGATCGTGCCCGACGGCGCCCTCTTCTACCTTCCCTTCGCGGCGCTCACCGTCCCGGGCTCTTCCGAGCCGCTCGTCGCCGGTCACGAGATCGTGATCTCCCCCTCCGCCTCCGCGCTGGCCTTGGCGCGCCGCGAGAGGGCCCACCGCCAGCCGCCCTCCGGAGCCCTGGCGGTAGTGGCCGATCCGGTGTTCGACGCCGCCGGTTCGCGGGAGGGCTTCCAGCGCCTTCCCTACTCCAACATGGAAGCGGCAGTCCTCCGGGATCTGGTGCCGCCGGACCAGCGGCTTTCGGCCCTCGGCTTCGATGCCAGCCGCGAAGCGGTGCTGAGCGGCAAGCTCGCGCGTTATCGCATCGTCCATTTCGCCACCCACGGCGTGCTCGACACCGAGCATCCGGAGCTGTCGAAGCTCCTGTTCTCCCAGGTGGACGAGCACGGCAGGCCTCGGGCCGAGGACGGCTTCGTCTGGGCACACGAAATCTACGGCCTGCACCTGCCGGCGGACCTGGTGGTCCTCTCCGCCTGCCAGACCGCCCTGGGGCAGGAGATCCACGGCGAAGGGCTGGTGGGGCTCACCCGCGGCTTCCAGTACGCCGGCGCCCGCGCCGTGCTGGTCAGCCTCTGGGAAGTGGACGACGAGGCCACCGCCGAGCTGATGCGCCTCTTCTATCGCGAGCTGCTCCAGCACGGCCAATCTCCCGCGGCCGCTTTGCGCAATGCCCAGGACGCGCTCCGGCGCCGTCCTGAATGGAATGCCCCGTACTACTGGGCGGGCTTCGTTCTCCAAGGAGACTGGCGCCCGCCCGTAAACCCTTCCGCGCCGGCCGGACCTGCCACGGCGGGTCTCGAGCCCCGCGGCTCAACAAGGAGGATGAGATGAATCCCCGCACCGAGTACCCCGAGATCGATACCAAGACCTTCCAGGACGGTCCGGTCGACACCAGGAATCCACCCTGGACCGGCCCGCCGCCGCCGACCGAATCCTAGCCGTCTCCGTTCAGCTCCCGAAAGGCCGGTCCTGCCGCTTCGGCCGCAGGGCCGGCCTTTTTCTTGGGTCTCATTAACCCATCCCCTTCCCGGCCGGATCTACCTGTTGCGATCCGACGAAGGAGGATGGGATGAGCCCCTCGACGCGAAACGATCTTTACGACGAACAGTTGCTCACGGGCACCGCCCGCGGCGATTTGGAGTCTTTCCGTCAGTTTTACCAGGGCCACGCCGGCCGGGTGATCGCCTACGCCTACCGCCTCTGCGGCGACCGTTCACTCGCCGAGGACGTGGCCCAGGAAGTCTTCACCGCCGTCTGGACCCGGGCCGGCACCTACCAGCCCGACCGTGGCGGCGTCGCTCCCTGGCTCTACACCTTGACCCGCAACAAGCTCGTGGACCTCTGGCGCCGCTCAGGGAGGAACCGCGAGTCCGAAGAGCTGGACGAGCTCCGTCTCCCCCAGCCGGAAAGGGATTCCGGAGACCTCCAGATCACCCTCCGCCAGGCCCTCACCAAGGTCAATCCCGATCAAAGGAAAGCCATCGAAATGGCCTATTTTCAGGGACTGACCTACGAGGAAACCGCCAGCCGCCTGGCCCTGCCGCTGGGAACGCTCAAGTCGCGGATCAGGCTGGGGCTGAGGTCGATGCGGGAGGTGCTGGAGGGGACGGCGTTCGTCGCCGGCACGGCGGCGGCTTTGCGATGAGCGGCGAGAAATTCAAGGCAGAAGGATCGGAGGAGCGGCATCAGGATGCATCAATGGCGGGCGGTTCGCCGTCCGGCGCAGGAAATCGCGAGAGATCCGCAGGAGGTCCGAGGCGTATTGGCGGCCGATCGGGTCTCCTTCCTCGATGAGGCGCTGAAGCTCAGCGGCGGTGTAGTCGTCGCCGTTCGAAGTGCGCCAGACCGTGGTGTCCGCCGGGCTGACCTCGCGGATCAAGCCGGCAACGACGTCCCGGGTGAGGTGACGCCCAACGCGCTCGAACAGGGTCTCCGCGGGGACTCCCAGGAGCCGGCCCATCCCCTCCAGGAAATTCCGTAGGGAGGGGGAACGGGCGGCCGCGCGGCCGATGTCGATCGAACTCAAGAAACCCCACCTCGCAGGCGGACCCAATACTTTCTGGGCAAGCTGCTTCGGGTCCGGGATCTCCTCCGGCAAAGAGAGGCGGCGCACGATCCTCCGAACGTCCTCCTCGGGGCGTGCGTTCGCCACGACGGCACCGTCGTCCGCGAAGAGCCAAGCCTCGACGGATGGAACGGCACAGAACACTTCGGCCTGAGGGTCCCCCAGTTGACTGCGCGCCCGAGTCCGGGCCTCGGGAAGGCTGCGCTCATCCACGTCCACCAGGACCGCGCACCGGTCAGGAGCCCTGTCCGCGAGATCCGCAACTTCCCGGGCAACCCCGTACCGTCCAGTGGCCACCACGACCTCGATCCGATCCAGAGGGTAACCGGCCGCCTCCAGGACCGCGGAGACGATCTGGCGCTCCTGCTCCCCCTCGACGACCAGATAGATGGCGTCGGGATCGAGATCGCTTGCCGGAGGCCGGGGCACGGGGATTGCCATGAGCAAAGAGTAGCACTCTTTGGCGACTGCGTCCTGCGACTGCACCGGGTTCCCGGTCTCGCCTACCCCCGCAACGCCAGCCCCAGGATCCCCGGCAGCTTCCCCAGCGACGGCGCCGCTTCGAACTGGCTCAGCTTCGGGGCCAGGAGGTGGGCCGTTTTGTGAGTGGCGAACCAGACCGGCTTGGGGAAGACGCGGAACGGCGCCCGCACCACCGTCTTCTGGATGCGGTCGAACATCAGCGTGTTGTGTACCCAGCCGGTGCCGGACTGGATGTCCTGCGCCGTCTGGCCCGGGAATCCTCCCCAGGGCGTGACCACCAGGCCGTAGCCCACGGCGGCCCAGTGATTGATCGAGACGGTGCCATAACGCAGGTTCGCGATAGCACGATCGACGGCGCGGGCAACGTCCGGATCGCGCAGCGATTCGGGGTGGACGATCAGGGTGACGTTGAGCGTTCCCCACAGGGCGCCGTTGCAGAAGGCCACCGCTTTGTCGACGTATTCCGGGACGGTGGTGGCCTCCAGAGCCGTCTCGCCGAAGATGCCGCAGAAGGCCTCAGTGGTGAAGCAGACGTCGTCCTTCTTTGCCGGATCGAGGCCCGGAATCAGCATCCACGGCAGCTTGTCGCCGGAGCGGGCGCCGAAGGTCTCCGCCGTATCCTCGTGGGCCGCCCAAAAGGTTTCGAAACGCTCCGCGGCGCCGGGATAGTAAGCTTTTCGCACCGGCACCTGCGCCAGCACCTCGCGGGTCTTCCCCAGCAGGGCCTGGCGCTGCGGCCACGCGGCGTGCTGCACGATCACCCGGCCGGCGTTGCAGTTGAAACCCGCATTGTTGGTGAGCATGGTCGCCAGGTTCTGAGCATGATAGGCGAGGTCCCCCTCGCTCCACGGGCCGGGTACCACGATGATGCCGCTGACGTTGCCGAGCTCCGATGTGAACCGTTTGGAGAGCACCGGCTCGCCCGCGCCCTTGCGCCGCTTCCCCTCCTCGCCGGTGCCGAAGACGATCGCCTCGTAGGTCTTGTCCGAGCCAGTGATATGGATCTCGTCCACACCGGAATGCTGGCAGAGATAAGCCCCCTCCCCGGCGCCGCCATAGACGACGCGGAAGAAACCCCGCCGGCTGAGCGGCTCGAACGCCTCCTCCAAGAGCGGCCCCAGGAAGGCGTTGACCGGATGGGCTTTGAGCACCACCACCTGGTCCTCGACGAAAAGCTTGTAGAGCGCGTCCATGGGACCGATCGACGAGACGTTCCCCGCTCCCAGCACCAACGCGACTTTCCCCTGGCGAACGGCAGCGTGGTAGGCCACGGCCTGGGTTCCCGGGAGGCTCGTCTCCGTCACGCCCGGCTCCATCCACACGTCGGCAGTAACGCCCGCGTAGAAAATGCGGTCATAGAGGTCGAGGGGAAAGATGCGGGCGAAGACCTGGCCGTCCGGGCGGGTGCGCACGGCGCCCGGAATGCGGGGCCGGCCGTGGGTATCGATGTCCAGCAGCGACTCGCGCAGCAGCCGCAGGTTGCGGAGGATGAAATAGGGGCCGACCAGGGCCTCCTCGCCGGAGCCGGGCTGGTCCGGATCGAGCCCCTCCGCCTCCACGCCGAGAGCGGCCCAGCGATCCGCCACGGAAGAGAACCGCTGCACCAGCTCGCCGAGCAAGGCGAGCCGCTCCTGGGGGCTGACGGCCGTCCAGGCACTCTTGTTCTCCTGCAAGACGGCGATGGCCGAATCCATCTCCACGCGCGACGAAGCGCGCCCGGCGCCGGTGATGACCTGTGGGGTGAGGGTGGTGGTCGTCATGGGAGCTCCTTCAGAGGGACCTGCTTCACAGGTTCACCGACAAGATCAACGCGTCCGTGCCGTCCCGGTAATACCCACGGCGGCGGCCGACGCGCTGGAAACCGAGGTCGCGGTAGAGCTGGAGGGCCGGCTCGTTGTCCTTCCTCACCTCCAGGAAGCAGACCCGGACGTTCGACTTCCGCAGCCGCTCGAACCCCCGCTCCACCAGCAGACGGCCGATCCCCTGCCGGCGCTCGGGAGGATCGACGGCCAGGCGGAGCATCTCGGCCTCTCCCATGACGTGATGGAAGAGGATGTAGCCCGGCAGCGGCGCGTCGTCTCCCCGCGAGGCCACGAGGAGGAAAGTCCGGGGATGGGTCAGCTCGTACTCGAGGAGGGTGAGAGGCCAGGAATCCGTGAAGGCCGCCTCCTCCAGGATGGTGATCCGCTGCAGGTCCTCGGGACGGGCCGGGCGGATGACGAGCGGAGCAGGATCGTGGGCGAGCACGTCAAGCCTCCCGCACGGCGGGCGCCGGAATCCGCGGGCGCGCCGGAGTGATGGCCGGCGGCCGCGCGTAGAGGGGATGGGTGAGGAGCGACGGATCCCACACCGTCTCCGGCGCCGCGACGAGACGCGCGGCGGCGGGAGCCAGGGGACCGGGCTCCACGAGCTGGAGATCCGGGGGCCAGCCGGGGACGCCCGCCAGCCGCGACACCCCGAAGCCGATCACCACACCGTGAGCCCCCTGGAACCGCCGGGGCAGATCGGCACCCGGGACGAGCTCGGGCTCGCTCAGCGCGTGGGGCACCTCCCCGGGCGCGAAGGCCTGGAGGCTCCACTCCCCCCGCAAGGCATCGACGGCGGCCACGATGACCTGGGCGTCCGCCGGAGCCGCGGCGGCCAGCGCCTGAAACGTCGTGGGAGTCGCGACCGGCATTCCAAGGGCCTGATGGAACCCCAGGACCGTGGCGAGGCCGACGCGCACCCCCGTGAAGCTCCCCGGGCCGCGCAGCACGGCGATCCCGCCGAGCCCGGCCATCTCCGTCCCCGCCTCCTCCAGCACCTCGCGCACCATCGCCAGCAGCCGCGTGGACGTCCGCCCGATCTCGACCGACCGTGCCGCCACCACCTCGCCGCCGCGGGCCAAGGCCACGCTCACCAGGGGAGAGCTGGTATCGAGGAGGAGGACCGGGCGTGCGGACATGGGAAGAGACTATATAGCGGCAACCCGGTCCAAGACCCTCACCCCTGCCCCTCTCCCGACCCCCGAATCCCCCTCCCCGGGAGAGGGGAACCCGCCGAACAGTTTTTGCTGTTGGGGTGGGGGCTCCCTCTTCTCCCGGTGAGGGGGGCGGGAGGAGGCGGGAGAAGAGGGCCGGGGTGATGAGGGCCTTGGCCGGTGTGCTAAAGTTTGAACAACCCTGGTTCCATTGAAAGGAGGGCTGCGTGAAACGCAGAACGACGGCTCGAAAAGTAGCTCAGCTCGCAATTCCAACGATTCTCCTCGCCTCGATCTTCTCCCTGGTGGGCCTCGGGGCCCAGACCGCCGCCCCTCCGGCGAAGCCGGTCGCGAAGCCGACGGTGAAGCCCACCGTCACCGTGGCTCCCGGACCGAAGCCACAGTTGCTGGGGAAGCGGATGAAGTTCCAGGATTTCGTCAAAGACCAACACCGGCTGGACAGCCTCATCAAGGCCGTCGGAGTGATGAAGACCAACAGCACCAGGCCGCCCGGAGACTTCTTGTACCGCATAAGCTGGGAGTATTGGGGCGCCATGCACGGCTTCTTCGGCAAGGGGGCCAAGGCCGGCATGCTCCAGGACGCGATCAACCGGGCTCCGGCCAACAAGAAGCAGTTCTTCGAGGGCCTTCACGACCTCACCTACCCGCCCACGCCGCCAGGGCTCGCGCAGCAGGTGTGGGACAAATGCACCCACAGCGGCGCCCAGGTCAACCTCCAATTCCTCACCTGGCACCGCATCTACCTCTTCTACTTCGAGAAGGTGCTCCAGGCGTCGGCCAACGACACGACACTTCACCTCCCTTACTGGGACTACACCGATCCCGCCCAGGTGCAGCTCCCCGCTGCTTTTGCCAAGGAAAAGCTGAGCAACGGCCAGCCCAACCCGCTCTACGACAAGCGCCGCCGCTCCCAGACCGTCAAGCTCGACCCGGCCATCACCAACATCGACACCCTGCTCACCGAGAGCGACTTCGAGGACTTCTCCCCCGATCTCGAGCAGCAGCCGCACGGCACCACCCACTGCGCCGTGGGGCCGGACTGTCCCTATCCCCTCATGGGCAAGGTCGCCGTCGCCGGCAACGACCCCATCTTCTGGCTCCACCATGCCAACATCGACCGTATCTTCGAGTGCTGGCTCAAGCTGGGCGGCGACGTTCCCGCTGACCTCCTGGACAAGGAGTACCCATTCATCGACGCCAACGGCAACCTGGTAAAAATGACCCTCAGGAAGCTGCCGATCGACTACACCTATGACCACGTCACGAGCTGCGGCCGCAAGGCGACGCCGAAGTTCGGGCCGCGGACCGAAGGACTGGAGGCCGTGCAGCCGGTGGTGAAGGTGGAAAACTTCGCGATCAACAAGGCCAAAGAATCGGTGAAGCTCGCCGTGCCCAAGACCGGCGCCGCCACCGAGCACCTCAATCGCGCCCTGGCCACCGCGGAGTCCGTGAGCGCTCCCCGCCTCACGCGGACCGAGCTGGCCCTCGGCGACATCACCATCCCCGGTGACGACCCGGGAGTGCTCTACAACGTCTTCCTGACCACCACCGGTGCCAACCCCCGCCGCCAGTACGTGGGCACCTTGAGCTTCTTCGGCCTCGATCACCACGAGGGAGCCAGCAAGACCCTCAATCGCAAGATCGACGTCACCGCGGCCCTGAAGGCGCTCAAGGGGAAGCTCAAGGATCTCCCCGAGATCCAGGTGGTCTTCGAAGCCACCGACGGCACCCCCGGAGTAAAGCCCGAATCCCTGACGCCGCAAGGCGGCCTGCGCGTCGGCAGCATCCAGCTCCAGGTCAAGGGGAAGTAGACGCCCGGCGCGGTAGCCCGGGATTTCGATCCCGGGCGCCGCCCGCCCCAGACCCTCACCCCTGCCCCTCTCCCGACCCCCGAGATCCCCCTCCCCGGGAGAGGGGAACCGGTTGGAGCGGTCTTGCAACTCTCCCTCGTCCTTGTTGTCCCTGCTGTCCCTGCTGTCCCTTTTTGGCTGTTCTCCCTCTTCTCCCGGGGTGGGGGATATCGGGGGTCGGGAGATGAGGGCCGGGGTGATGAGGGTCTTGGGCGGGGGCCCCTCCGAGGCAAAGCTAGCGCCTATACCCCCTCACGAACCGACCCGGCGCAGCGGCACCCCGGTCGCTCCGGCTTGCAGCACGTGCGGGTCCGGCACCAGCCCGAAGCCATCCGCCAGACGGGGGAAGTAGTTGAAGATGGCGATCACGTGCGCCGCTTCGAGCAGACCCTGATCGTCGAGGCCCAGGTCGCGCAGGGGCTGCCAGTCGGCCGCGGTCATGCGGGTGGGCTCCAGCGTCATCTTTTCGGCCACGGTGCACAGGGCGCGCTGCCGCGAAGTGAGGTCCGGCAGCTCGCGCCAGCGCCGCTGCTTGATGGCGTCCACCAGGGCGGCGTCGTTCTCCTCGACACGCAGAAACTCTGCGTGAGACTGCGTTCAGTACTGGCAGTCCTGGGCCGCGGACGCGACGGCGGCGAGCATCTCCCGCTCGGCACGGCTGAGCGCACCGGGGGCGAACATGATCTCGTAGAACGCCCCCTGCATGGCGCGGCCGATCCGCTCGTGCGTGGCGAGCAGGCGCCCCATACCGGAGGGGAACCCGAAGTTGTACGACGAAGGCTTCGCGCCCCCCGGCCGGGCGCTGAGCTCCTCCGGCGTCGGCAGGCGGATGAAGGCGTGCTGGGGATCTTCGAACATGAGCGTCCTCCTGATTCGCCGGAGACCTGGCGGTCGGGGAGGCCCACTATAATCAGTGCCGGGGCGCCAGGGGAAGGCCGGCCAGACCGACGGGTACTCAGTCTCCGTATCCCAGATACAGGCTTCCGGTGGAAGGAGCGAACGGCCCGCCATTCAAGGACAGCTCCCCGAAGACGTCGAAATACCGATCGACCGCCCACAGGTTCGTGCCCACTGAGAAGTAGGTCGTCTGCCCGACGGAAGACAAGCTGGGAGACTCCTGCAGTGTCACGGCAAACGTTCCCTTGGGGGTGATGAGGCTTCCCTTGAGAGACGCCAGGTTCAGCTCGGAGCGGATGTCGGCCTCAAGGGGTCCGGGCTTGGCAAAGGCGAGCTCCTGAGCCGGGCCGGATAGCTTCAACGTCCCCGGTGCCTGAGATAAGCCGAGGCTGGGAGAGGTCACGATGGCCTGCGCCGTCAGACTGGCCTGTCCGACGAGCTGCAAGTCTCCGCCTGGGGTCGTGGACGAGGAAGAGACCTGGAAGTAGAAGCTCACATCCGTCAGGGTGGCGCTGAAGCTCGGGTCGTTGAACGTCCAGGTGTCACTCGGCAGGGAGCGGAAGACGCCTCCCGCCGGTGGGAACTGCCGCACCCCGCGGCGCGGCGGTGCCGGGACCGGGACGACCGTCCAGTCGAAGCGATGCCCTGTGCCGTTGCTGCCGAACAGGGTTTGCGCGGCCGCCCCGGCATTCGAGATATCGGTGCGCTCCCCAGCGGCGAATCCGGGTTGAAAAGTAATCCGGATGTCGATGTTTCTGCCGTTCCATCCGAATGCATCGTTGAGAGGCGTCGCATCGAAGGCATTCATGCGCTGGCCCACCACTTGGTCTGCCCGCATGATCTGATTGGCTTGATTGGTGCCGCCGACGGTCTCCCTGGTGTCGAGGTGGGTTTGATTGGCGGCAGGACCGAGAATCATCCGCAACGTGCCTCCAGCCGTCCCATCATCGGTGAACCGGCGCTGGTTCGCAGCTTCGGGTCGTACCCGAGCGCTGAAGTTTGGATACTCGACGGTATAACCAATCGCATGCAGCACCTCGTGCTCCGCGGTGTTTCGCAGGTCCGCGTTACCGCCAGGATTGAAGAAGCGGGTGCGGGCTCTGATGGGCAGATTGGCCCCGTCGGGGGTAAACCCACCCGTCGAGGCAGTCTGAGCCCAGGCAGTGAGAGCAGTGACAGGGACCAAGAGAGTGAAGGCAACCGCAGCCACCCAAATTCGGATCGACGTTCTACCAAGATTCCGTATCGACGGGACGAGAGATTGCCGAGACATACGCTTTTCCTCCGTTCAGATTCGGCCGGGCAGGTCTGCCTGACTGGGCCGGCGAAAATGCCGGCTTCCTTCTTTTATAGGTGTGCAGGATACGGAAGTGCGAGCCTCTGGAGGGCTAGGCCGCCGGTGAAGGCCATCACCGTTACCCGGAGGACCGTGACGTCGAGCGACCTCGTGGAATACGGCCTCCCCCTCGATGACTGCGCGCACCGCAAAGCCGAGCTCGAAGCCCTCGACCGCGCCGCCGTGGAAGCCGCCGCCCGCCGCCACCTACACCCGGAGGTTGCAACTTATCCGGCAAAATTCCCCCATCTTGACGAGCACCAGCAATTGGTGTAGTGTGATAACTGTCGTATACAGAGCAAGATACGCAACCAGGAGCGTATCGAAACGGTCCTTCATCGGCTTGGCGATAAGCATTCTGGAAGATGACGCATAAGCTCAACTAGAGGTTGGGCACCCGCAGCGGATGAGAGACACGGGACTGCTTTTTTCAGACTCCGAGAGCAGTCGATTACGACCTCGCAACACCGCCATAGCGGCAGGAGGATAGCTATGAAGAACTGGTCTCGCATTTTGCTTCTTGTCAGTGTTCTTGTCATGGCCGACTTTGCAAGCGTTGATGCTTGGCCTCCAGAATCTGGTTCGTGCTACATCAACTGTGATGGAGGAAGATATCCAGTGTCCGCCAGCTCCTCTCAGGATTGTTGCACCCAATCTCACCTTTGTCCTGATAACAATCATCCAACATTGACCTCTTGGGAGCCAGACGAGGGGTGGCCGATAATCTGCCCACCATACGCAGATTAAGTAAATTGCACGGCAGTACAATCCTCGGCCCCAGCACCGTCGGTGGCTCTCGAACGGTCGATGTCCTCGTTCAACGTTCACCTGAGGCGTGAGTCTCCGAGCCACGCCGAACGATCTCGCGATACACTACGGATCGCCATGAGTGACGCACCAGATCCCCGTCTGCTTTCGGCCTTGCTGGATTCCTGGGGCCGGAACAACACCATCATGGTCAATCTGCTCCGAGTCCTGCCCGAGGAAAATCTCGGCTGCCGCTCTTGAGAGACGAGACCCTGTACATACCATTGGACACAGGCCGCGATCCGCATCTCCCGGGCAAGCTCCCTCGGAGACATGTGTAGCGCGGCAAAGGCGCTCGGCGGAACTTCATAGCTGATCGTGGCCATTGGCTGCTCTCCCGTGAGTCGTACACCTGTCCTCGGTTGGAGTCTACCAGAATGGCCTTCTCTCTCCTGAGGAGAGTGCCGTAGGGCGGCCTGGCTGTTCTCCCTCTTCTCCCGGCGGCCCCGGCGGACATTGGGGAGGCTGGGAAAAGAGGGCCGGGGTGATGAGGGTCTTGGGCGGGGGAACGCCGGCCCCCCGAACCTGAAATACCAGCCCCCCAACCGCTGTTTCCACGACCAGACCCCGGCTCTGCCGGGTCCTTGATAATCCATCCACCACCGGTGGGGAGTAGCCTGCCCAGGAGGGTTCCTGGGATCGGGCGGCCGTCAACACGGGGCGCTGCGGCGCCTCCGGCCGCGCGAGAGCGCGCTCTTGGCGCGCTTGCGGCGAGACCACCACGACACGTCAACGTGCCGTGGGGCTCACGCATCCCACGGCCTATCTCGGAAAGGAGATAGGCAATGCCGGAAACCTCTCTCGGACTCTGGATCGGTTTCAACCTCTTCATCCTCGCCCTGCTGGCCCTCGACCTGGGAGTCTTCCATCGCAAGGCGCACGCGGTTTCGCTGCGCGAGGCCGCGATCTGGAGCGCCGTGTGGGTGACGCTCGCCCTGGCCTTCAACGCCGCCCTCTATTTCTTCCGCGGCCCGGACGCGGCGGTGCAGTTCTTCACCGGCTACGTCATCGAGAAGTCGCTCAGCGTCGACAACCTTTTCGTCTTCGCCCTCCTCTTCAGCTACTTCGCCGTGCCCAAGGACGACGAGCACCGGGTGCTGTTCTGGGGGATCCTGGGCGCCCTGGTGATGCGGGCGGGCTTCATCCTCGCGGGCTCGGCGCTCCTCGCCGCGTTTCACTGGGTGCTCTACGTCTTCGGCGCCTTCCTCATCTTCACCGGGATCAAAATGGCGCTGCAGAAGGAGATGGCCGTCCACCCCGAGCAGAACCCACTGCTCCGGCTGGTGCGGCGCTTCCTGCCGGTGACCGCAAACTACCGGGAGCATCACTTTTTCGTGCGCGAGGCCGGCCGCTGGGCCGCGACTCCCCTCTTCCTGGTGCTGGTGCTGCTGGAGAGCACGGACCTGGTGTTCGCGGTCGATTCCATTCCCGCCATCTTCGCCGTGACGAACGATCCGTTCCTGGTCTACACCTCGAACGTCTTCGCCATTCTCGGCCTGCGATCCCTGTACTTCCTCCTCGCCGGAGTGATGGGCAAGCTCGTCTACCTGAAGCTCGGGCTTTCGGCGGTGCTGGCCTTCGTGGGGGTGAAGATGACGATCGCCGATCTCTACAAGATCCCCTCGTTCGTTTCCCTCGGCGTCATCGCCGCGCTGCTGACGACGGCCGTGGCGGCGTCTCTGGTGAAGAACCGGAGGGAGGTGGGAAAACTAGGGACCTAAGGGACAGCAGGGACAACAGGGACAGCAAAGACCTCGAGGACAGTCGCCTTGACTGTCCCTGTCGTCCCTGGTGTCCCTGATGTCCCTTGTTCGGCTGATCCGCTGTGAACCAGAAAAACCGGCGGAGCCCAGAACAACTCGGACCCCGCCGGACAGAGATTCGACCCGATCAAACGACGGCCACGGTCACCGTGGGACAGCCACCCAGGTCCGAGCAGCCGCGCTGATACGTCGGGCAGGTATCAAACTGGCCGGTGCACTTGTAGCAGTCTGAGACGACCTGCGTGCACGGCTTCAAGAAAGACCCCGGCGCGGCGGCCGCGCCGTCGACACCCCGCAGATTGCCCTCCTGCAGAGAGCGCAGGGTCTCGCGGTTCAGGTGCAGCTTCTTGGCCTTTTGCTTCTTCATGCTCCTCCTCCTTGAAAAAATCCGGGCAGCGCAACTGCCCGGAGAGTTGCCTCTCTTCAGGCCACGCCGCACATCGGCGGGGACGACGGGCAACCCATGGCCGACGGGCAGACGTCCGGAAAGACCGTGCAGCGATAGCAATCCGAGATGGCCTGGGTGCACATGGGAATGCTGAGGGGAGGGGGTGGTCCGACGACGATCACGGCTCCCCCGGCCAGCTTGATGTCGGTGAGGGAGCGCAGGGTCTCCCGGCTCAGGCTGAGCTTGCTCGGCTTCCTCTTCTTCATGGATCTCACTCCTTCCTCTTGAGAATCCGGGCGGCGCGCCACCCGGAGAGTTACCTCTCTTCACGCCCAAGTCCGGTCGCCATCGTCCACCCGTCCGCCCGGGAATTCGGTGGCCGCGGGCAAATCCGGCAGTGGTCCACGCAGAGCGAGGGAAATCAGGCGGCGATCGATACGCAGCACCAAGTGGCGGCGCAGAAGGCCCTCGACCGCCGCGGCGATCTCGGATTCCTCCCGTCCCAGGCGTCCGGCCAGCGACGGCTGGAGCCGCTCTTCGACAGGCGCCTCCTCACAGGCCAGGTAAACCTCTCGCGCCGGGCCGGCAATCTCGAAGCCCGGCTCGGAGGCGCAGCTTCGCGTGTCCTCGAAACGCAGCACGGCGCCGTCGTCCTCGACCGTCAGGGACGCGCCCGTTCCGAAGCCGCGGATCCAATGGTTCAGCCCTCTTCGCGCGGCCATGGTTCCCGGCCGCCCTTTCATGAATTCGCTGCCGGCTGCCAGGAAGGCGTCCGGCCGCCCTTCGGCGGCAAAGAAATAGGTCAGCCCGGCGAGATCTGGCTCCGCCAGGGGATAGACGTACCCCATGGCCGGGACCGGCCGCAGCGCGAGGCCGAAGTCCTCGGCCCGCTTGTGATAGGGGCTGAAGCGGTCGTAGCGGATGCGCGAGGCGCCCCCCGCCGGCTGCAAGTGCTCCAGGGACGGCAGCCACTCGGCCATCTCGGCGTACCAGGCGTCCTCCTCTCCCGGGAATCCCCACAGCAGGTTCCACGTCAGGCGGATGCCGAGCTCGCGGCACCACTTGAGGAGCTGCACGTTCTGCCATCCCTGGACGCCCTTGTCCATCAGCTCCAGCACGGCCGAGTGGAGGCTCTCGATGCCCGGCTGCAACCAGACGATGCCGGCGCGCTTCAGCATCTCCACCTGCGGGCGGCGCAGGTTGGACTTGATCTCGTAGAAGATCCGCCGCCGCTCGTTCCCCTCCTCCGCCAGGGCCGGCAGCACGGTCTTGAAATAGGCCATGTCGAGGATGTTGTCCACCGTCTCGAAGCTCGCGATGCCGTAACGCTCCTCCAGCTCTCGCATCTCCGCCAGGACCTTCTGCGGCGATTTCGAGCGGAAGGTCATGGACGTGCCGTTCAGGCCGCAGAACGTGCAGTGGCGGGCGGCGCCCCACCAACAGCCGCGCGAGGTCTCCAAGGGGAGACCGGGCCGGATGACGGCGGCGAACGGGCCTTCCTCGACGGCCCGGAAGTAGTCGTCGAAGCTGGGAGAAGGGAGCGAGTCGAGCTCGTGGAACACCGGCCGCGGGGCCTCCTCAGAGCTGCCGAGAGCCAAAAGGCGGGGGCGGCTGGTGCCGTTGCGGTGCGCCGGGCCGAAGACGCCGGTGGGCAGACGCTCCTTCGGCACCTCCCGGCCGTGGGCGAGGAGCTGCTGGCAGAGATCGCCCACCAGGGCATCGGCCTCGCCGGAGACCACGTAGTCCACCCAGGGGAAGCTCTTGTGAGTGGTGCGCCCCATGACGCTCTCGCAGTTGGCGCCGCCCAGCAGGGTGACGACGTCGGGATCGATCTCGCGCACCCGCCGCAGCAGGGCGAGCGAGGCCACGTGCTGCTCGAACGTCGAGGTGCACCCCACGATGCGGGCGCCGGTGGCGAGCGCGTTCCGCGCGGCGCGATCGATGAAGGCCGTCGCCGCCTGCCGCAGCTTGCGCAGATCCTTTTGCAGCCGGATGGCGTCGGACGGGCGGAGGTTGTAGCCCGGCACCTGCTCGTAGGCGCCGGCAATGTGCCGCAGGTACGCCTCGTCGTCGCGTACCGCGTCCGGAAAAGCCGCCGCCGCGAACGTCCACTCGCCGGCCAGGAACTCCTTGGGGAACAGGGAAGAGCCGAGATGATAGAGGCGCAGCCCCACCTCCTCGGCAAACCCGAGGTTAGGAAAGAGCGCCCGGGAGGCGACACCCTCCCGCTCCAGGATCGCCTGGAGCAGACCGAGAGCGAGGGACGGCCGGTTCAGCGAGGCATACGGCATGTTCACCAGGCAGACGTCCACCCGCTGAGGCAGGGTCTCAGTCCCGCTCACCCACACAGCCGTTGCTGTCATGACAAACCTCCGGGGAGGCAGCCCCGAAAGGCCGCCTACTCCTCAGAGTGCGCCGAGAGGAGGAACGGGAGACAGGAGGGCGCTGCGGAGTATCGCTGCCAATGCCGCCAATCTGAGGTTGCCTGCAACGTCGGGTTTCTTCTCCCGGAGCTGCAACAAGGTTCTATCCGGAATCCGAAGCCAGGCGCCAGATTGCAACACTCCTTCCGGAGAGGAGCTAAACCTCGTGTCGAGGGACGAAACAGCCGGACGTTGCAACATATCCAGAGATTCTGCCACAAACGGCGTTGTTTGCGGCAGAACCTTGAGATCTTGCAACAAACGCGACAATTTCGCCACAAACCTGGAGATGTTGCCGAAAACGGCGAGATCTCGCCATAAACGACGGCAATTGTGGCAGAATCTAGCAATTTGTGGCAACGTTGTCCAATTTTGCCACAAATGAGCGAACGTTGCCGCAGATCCCGTTGTTCCGCCACAGATACCGAAACGTTGCCGCAGACGTCTGGGTGTTGCCACAGGTTGGGGAACGTTGCAACAAATTCTCGGGCTACGAGGGATATCGCCAAACCGCTCGTGGCGCTCGGAGTGTTGACCATAATGAGCAACTACGTATAAGACTTCATCGTGTAACCGAACACGCCTCGCGCCCTAAAGCGTAAGGCCGATTGTCGCTGATGCGGTGCCCCGAACTCTCCCATGTCATGGCTTCGGTGGTCGGGCTCAACTGACAAAGTATTCGCGCTGCCGCGATCTTTCCGTGTCCCCGAAGTACTGTTCCCACCACCGGTCGGTTCTGAGATGGGAGGGCGTCGTCGGCGCGTCAGCTGGCTGCTGGGCGGCCCACTCGCGGAAAGCGTAATGGTTGTAAAGCCGCATGAACTCTCCGAGGTAGATCTCCGCTACCCGCTTGTTGCCCCGGATGACCAGCATGTTCTCGTCGTTCTCGGTGGTAGAGGCGGCGCTGAAGTTGGCCGATCCCGCAACCACGATGGGGTCCGGCCCCAGCGGATCGATCAGTAAGTATTTTGTGTGCAAGTACTGCACGTTTGTGTTCAGCCCAGAGAGCCGCTCTCCCAACCAGCGGTCGAACTTGTTCATCTCGAAGTGCGCGCCGATGGCGAATCGGTTCTCCGGCATGGCGCGTAGCACCCGAATCTTCGCCTCCTCCGCGTCCCGCTCCGGCCCCTTTTTCATCGGGCGCGTCGCCTTCTCTAGCAGGGCGTAGCGCATCCCGGCCTGGCTCGTGCGGTAGACGTCCTGGAACAAGGGGTGCACGCCGAAGGCAAACGTCATGAACAGTCCGTCCTTGGCACCGGCGGCCAGCGCGGCATAGAAATTCAGTGCATCGAGTGTCTTGCGCGGGCTGAAGATGGCACCGGTGCCCACCGGCGGCTTGCCGTCGGGCACTTGGGTCTCCGAACTCAGCGTGGGTCTCAACTCGGCGCTCTCCGGGTCTTTCGAGAGCAGTTCCCAGTAGTGCAGATAGGCCGCGGCGAGCTCGGGCTCCTGTACGATGTGCACCGCATTGGAATGCCCAAAGATGCCTCCCTCCGAGAAATTCGTTCCTCCGGTCAGGACGGCCTGCGCCTCGCCCTCCTTGATCAGCACGATGAACTTGTTGTGTGAGATCGCCGACGGGCTGGCTGTGCGTTTCGTGCAGAGCGCTGTGATGCCGGCCTCAGCGACGGCGTTGTCGTTCTGCTTTCCTGGATTGTCCTGGCGCCGGTCATAGATGATCTTCACAGTGGCGCCGCGCTGTGCGGCCTCTCCCAGAGCCTTAAGGACCGGCACGTAGTGGAACTCGTAGGCGCAAACCCGCAGTTCGAACTCCGGCCCGGTGGCCAGGGCGATGAAGCCGGTCATCGCCTCATAGAGTCCGCGCGACAGCCAGTCGAAAGCCGCCTTTCCGACCACCTCTGGCTTTCGGTTGCCGAACCGGCGCGCATACTCCTGAGAGGCAGCCGCGCCGCGATTGAAATAGATGTCGTGCGTTCCGCCGTCCGGCGATTCCGTCTTCACACGCACGGAAGCCTCTGCGAAGGGCTGCAGGTCGTGGGGTGTACCCTTGAGTGCAACTACCCGGTACGTATAGTCGTGCCCCGGTTTAGCCGAGAAATCCGACCAGGTGAACCCCTGGATAGGATGCTGGCGAGTCGAATACTTGGCGCCGGGCGGGAGCCCCGGGTCGGTCTCTTCGAAGGTCTTCAGCCCCTCCATCCAATTCGCCTCGTCCTCTACATGATCAGTACGATGGACGGCGAACCCCATCAAACCCTCGCAATCGGCCGGCTTCATGTCGAAGCCGAGAAGCACGACATAAGTGCCGGCGATGGCCTGCAACGTGAGACCCTGATGCGTGATCTTT
>DASUEN010000170.1:0-88246 GCA_036275055.1 Thermoanaerobaculia bacterium | reverse complement strand
CTCGGCCCGACACCCGGCATGGGATTACCGATGGGCAGGCGTCTACAGCGTGACGATTTGTACGCGCGAGCGGGTCCGATGCATGGGAGAGGTCGCAGACGGCGAAGTCTTCCTATCATCGATCGGTGAGGCCGTCGCGGAGGAATGGTTGAAGATCCCCCGGCAGAGACCGCGGGTCCAATTGGACGAATGGATCGTCATGCCCGACCACATGCACGGCATCCTGATTTTTCACGGCAAAGCTCCTGAGGGCGAGCCGAGAGATTCGAAGCACCTGCGCCCACAATCCCTGGGAGCCGTGATCGGTCGTTTCAAATCCGAGGCCACGAAACGGATTTGGTGGGTTTTGAGGCGTCCTGATTTCGCGTGGCAGACGAGGTTCCACGATGTCATCCTGAGAACGCAAGAGGATCTCGAACGCGTTCGAGCCTACATTCGTGGGAATCCCGCCCGTTGGACCCCCTGATACCACGATACCCTGCCGAGAATGGGCGTAGAGACGTTCCCAGCCCGTTCACGATACCCTCTCCTCAACCATAACGGCGGGGCGTCTCTTCGAAGCCATACCGTTTCGTCTATCGACAACCGGATGAAGGGCGTCAATGTGCCCCAGACCGGTGTAGTAAATCGTGCCGGAATGGCTCCGGCGGAGACGTCCCGCCGTCGTTGGCCTGCAAAGGGTGTCGTGGACGGGCTGGGACGTCTCCGCTACGGGTCCGTCATCGTAGAATGACCGGCCCAACCGCGACAACCTGTCGAAAACGAACGTAGAGACGTTCCCAGCCCGTTCACGACATCCTCTCCTCAACCATAACGGCGGGACGTCTCTTCGGAGCCATACCCTCTCGTCAATCGTCACCCGCATGAAGGGCGTTGACGTGCCCCAGACCGGCATCATAGATCGTGGCGGAATGCCTCCGGCGGAGACGTCCCGCCGTCGTTGGCCTGCGATGGGTGTCGTGAACGGGCTGGGACGTCTCTACGGGTCCGTCGTCGCGGAATGATCGATTCCAACCACGACAACCTGCCGAGAACGGACGTAGAGACGTTCCCAGCCCATTCACGATACCCTCTCCTCAACCATACCGGCGGGACGTCTCTTCGAAGCCATACCCTCTCGTCAATCGTCAACCGGATGAAGGGCGTCAACGTGCCCCAGGCCGGTATGGCAAATCGTGCCGGAATGGCTCCGGCGGAGACGTCCCGCCGTCGTTGGCCTGCGGTGGGTGTCGTGGACGGGCTGAGACGTCTCTACGGGTCCGTCGTCGCAGGCGCTCCGGGCCCCCGAAATGGATTGCTGCCCCCGGATCACTTACGGGCAGAGACCCCCGAACCAGCCCCCGCCCCCTTCCCCGCCTGTCGGCGGGCGCTTGCCATGGGGTGGCGGACCGGGGGAAGATGAGACCAAGGCTACACAACCAAACCTCAAGAAACTGGAGACCAACATGTCCTTCATCTTTACCGCGCTGTTCCTTCTGGGCGCTGGCTTCCTGCTCTTCCTCTTCCTGTCGCTCGTCTACATCCCCAACAACCGCGTGGGGATCGTGGAGAAGCTGATCAGCGGCCGCGGCTCGGTGCGGTCCGGCCTGATCGCCCTGGAGGGCGAGGCCGGCTTCCAGCCGGCGGTGCTACGCGGCGGCTGGCACTTCCTGACGCCGTTCCAGTATCGCATCCACAAGATGCCGCTGGTCACCATTCCGCAGGGAGAGATCGGCTACATCTTCGCCCGCGACGGCCATACGCTGTCGCCGACCCAGTCGCTCGCCTCCAACCTGCGTGCCAACAACTTCCAGGACGCCACGGCCTTCCTGCGCGGCGGCGGCCAGAAGGGGCCGCAGCGCATGATCCTGCGCGAGGGCACTTATGCCATCAACGTCGCCCTCTTCGTGGTGATGACCCGCGATCACCTCTACTACCTCCCCCTCGACCGCAGTGAGGCCGAGGTGTTCAAGCAGATGAGCTCGCAGATCTCCGACCGCAACGGCTACCGCCCGGTGATCATCCGCGGCGCCGAGGACCGCATCGCCATCATCACCGTCCACGACGGCCCGGCGGTGCCGGCGGGCGAGATCATCGCGCCCATGGTCGGCAACGATCCCGCGTTTGCGGACACGTATCACAACAGTTTTCAGGACGCCGACAAGTTCCTGCTCGCCGGCGGCCAGCGCGGCCGTCAGCTCCAGGTGCTGGTGGAAGGCACGTATTACATCAACCGCCTTTTCGCCACCGAGGAGCTGGTGCCGAAGACGATCGTCGAAGTAGGTACGGTGGGCGTCGTGGTCTCCTACACCGGCGTCACCGGCCGCGACCTTTCGGGCAAGGACTACAAGCACGGCGAGCTGGTGGCGGTGGGCGAGCGGGGCGTGTGGAGTGAGCCGCTGCTGCCCGGCAAGTACGCCTTCAATACCTACGCGGGGCAGATCATCATGGTGCCCACGACCAACTTCATCCTGAAGTGGAACCGTACGGAGACCGGCGTGCACCGCTTCGACGAAAACCTTCAGGAGGTGAGCCTGATCACCAAGGACGCCTTCGAGCCGAGCCTGCCGCTCTCCGTGGTGGTGCACATCGACTACCGCAAGGCGCCGCTCGTCATCCAGCGTTTCGGCGACGTCAAGAAGCTGGTGGAGCAGACGCTCGATCCCATGGTCAGCGCCTACTTCAAGAACATCGGCCAGACGCGCACGCTGATCCAGCTCCTTCAGGATCGCGCCGAGATCCAGGACGTCTCGGGCGTGCAGATGAAAGAGAAGTTCGTGGTCTACAACCTGGAGCTTCAGGAGGTGCTGATCGGTACGCCCACCTCGGGCGAGGGAGGCGGTCAGATCGAGCAGATCCTGGTGCAGCTCCGTTCGCGCCAGATCGCGGAGGAGCAGGTGGAGACCTACACCCGGCAGGAGCGCGCCTCGATCAAGGAGCGCGAGCTGCGCGAGGCCGAGAGCCGGGCGCGCCAGCAGCAGGCGTTGACCGAGTCGGAGATCGCCATCACCGTGCAGTCCAACCAGGGTAAGGCCGAGTACGCCCGCGCCCAGCAGCAGGCGGCGCAGATCCAGACCCTGGCTCAGGCCGAGGCGGAGAAGACCCGCATCCTGGCCGAAGGCGAGGCCAAGAAGATCCGCCTGGTGGGCGAGTCGGACGCCGATCGCGCCGCGCGCGTGGGTGTCGCCCAGGCGCTGGCTCTCGAAGAGCAGGTCCGCGCTTACGGCGGCCCGCAGTTCCAGCTCGTGCAGCAGGTGATGAACCGGTTCGCCGAAGCGATCGAAAAGTCCGGCTCCGACGTGGTGCCGAAGATCCAGATGTCGACCGACGGCAAGGGGGGCGGTAGCCTGGTGGAAAACCTCCTCGCCATGCTCCTTTCCGGCAAGCTGAGCGAGACTTTGAGCAGCCTGCCTGCCGTGCCGGTCGATCCCGAGGCCGAGACTCTGCGCGCGGAGCTGCGGCGCAGCTTGCAGAATGGCAATGGAGCGGGGCTGACGTAGGCCCTCATCACCCCGGCCCTCTTCTCCCGCCCCCTCGCCACCCCCTCACCGGGAGAAGAGGGAGAACAGCAAAGAAGGGACGAAAAGGACAACAAGGACGGCAAGGACGAACGGCAAGGCCGTGGCGGCCTTGCTGTTCTCCCTTTTTCCCGCCTATCCCCAAACCTTCACCACGTCCTCCGTGACGCAGATCCGCCCGAGGCGCGGGAAGATGCGGGTGATCGCGAAGGTATGGTCCTCCGCCGTCCGCGCCGCCATGGCGTCCTCCACCAGCACGAGCTGATAGTTGCGTTCCCAGGCGTCGCGGGCGGTGGACTCGACGCCGAAATTGGTCGAGATCCCCCCCAGCACGATCGTCTTCCGGCCGCGTCGGCGCAGCTCGAGGTCGAGGTTCGTGCCGTAGAAGGCGCCCCATTGCCGCTTGGTGACGATCACGTCCGCGAAGGGTTTGAGCTCTTCCACGATCTCGTCCCAGCCCGGCTTCTGCAGGGAGGGCGGTTGCTCGTCCGTGTCCAGGCGGAGCATGTTCGCGCCGCCCGCCGCGAAGGAGACGTGGACGAGCACTACGAGCACGCCGCGGCTGCGGGCCGCCTGAACGAGGCGCGCAGCGTTCGCGACCACCTCGGCCGCGGGGTGCGGCTGGGTAGGCATTCCCACGATGCCCCGCTGCAGGTCGATGAGGATGAGAGCCGTGGTGCTAGGATCGAGGTCAGGCAGGGGGCGGATCATCGCGGGGTCCTCCTTGGTTGAGGTTCCCGATTCTACCGTGTCCGAGTCCGAGCCTCCGCCCGGCGATGAATCGCCGGGCTATGAACGGCGCCCCCTGAAGGGGGCTTCGAGGAGAACTGTGATGTACCGTTTCCTGGACGACGTGGAGGTCTGATGATCCGCATCTGCATCGCTGGCGTGACCGGTTGGGTAGGACGCAGCCTGGCGCCGGCCATCGTGGCAGCGCCGGATCTCGAGCTGGTGGGCGCGGTGTCGCGATCGGCCCACGGGAAGCCGCTGGGCGAAGTCCTCGGGATCCCGGGCCTTTTCCTGAAAGTGAGCGGCTCCGTCGAAGAAGCGCTCGCGGCCGGGACGGACGTATTGATCGATTACACCAGCCCCACGGCGGTGAAGGCGAACGTGCTCGCCGCGATCGAGCGCAAAGTGCACGCCGTGATTGGCACGTCGGGGCTCGGCGACGCGGATTATCAGGAGATCGACGAGGCGGCGCGCCGCGGCGGCGCCGGCGTGCTGGCGGCGGGCAACTTCGCGATCTCGGCCGTGCTGCTCCAGCGCTTCGCAGTGACGGCTGCGAAGTACATGCCGAGTTGGGAGGTGATCGATTACGCGGACGCCGGCAAGCCAGACGCGCCGAGCGGTACGACGCGCGAGATCGTGCATCAGCTCTCCAAGGTGCGCGCGCCGGAAATCGAGATCCCCATCGCCGCGACGCAGGGCTCGCCGGAAGCGCGCGGGCTTTCGCTGAACGGCACGCAGATCCACTCCGTCCGCCTGCCGGGTTACGTCATCGCCGCCGAGGTGATCTTCGGCAAACCGAACGAGCGCCTGTCGTTGCGCTATACGGGAGGGAGCGGTGCGGAGCCGTACGTGGACGGCACGCTCCTCGCCGTCCGCCACGTAGCGGGTTTCGTGGGGCTGCGCCGAGGGCTCGATCAGGTGCTCGATCTGGGTTGAAGCTCTGCGGTCACCAAGTCCGCCGTAGCGGATGGGCCTCCGTGTTGAAGACGACGTGAGCGGGATCGAACGCTGGATCGGGAGCGAAAAGCAGGTAGAGATACTTGAGCGTTTCGGCCAGGAAATAGCTCGGCTGGAGGTCGCCCTTCTCTTTCGTGGTCACGTCCTTGAGCACGGTGTAGCCGGCGCCGGTGCGGCAATGGGTCACGAGCCCCTCGAAGAACGTGCGGCCCATCTCCAGGTACCGCGGGTCCTTCGTGTAATGGTAGAGATAATAGGCCGACTCCATGATCTCGGGGCGCAGGGGATAGCCGGGCGCGGTCACTTTCATCGTCTGGTAATCGATCATCTCGGGCTCGATGCCGTTGAGGTTCCACATTTTGTAGGCTGAGCCCTGGAGGCGCCGCGCGCGGCCGAGGTCGCCGCCCAGGGCCAGGACGGCAGGCAGGAAGGCGTGGAGGGAGCCGAATTCCGTCGCCGTGCGGCGGCCGGTCTCCATGTCCACCTGGCCGTACCAGAAGCCGGAGGGAGCCTCGTCCGCGAGCCGCCGGTTGAGCGCGCGGACGCTTTCGCGCCACATCCTTTCGCAGTCCTTGTCGCCGAAGAGGCGCGCACTTTTGAGCAGATATTCGTAATAGGAGTCGATGCCGCCTCCCACGTGGCTGGCGCGGCTCACCCACTGGCCGGTTTCGACGTCGATCTCTTCGCCCACCAAGCCGATTTTCGAGCGCCGCTTATAGAGCTCGACGACGGCCCTCTTCGCCTTGTCATAGAAGACGGGATCTCCCGTGAGCTTCGAAAGGGTGCCGAATTCGAGGAGGAGCGTGCCGATTTCCGCGGGATTCGAGCGGGCGCCCGAGGTCTTGCCCGTCTTCAGGTTCACGAACATGTAGGGCATGCCCGTGGGGGAGTCGAAAACGGGAAGCAGCCGCTTCCCCAGATCCCCGGCGAGGTGCAGCAGGCGGGGATCGCCGGTCATCTGGTAGCCCGAGAGGAGCCCGCCCAGGAGGCGGATCGTCACCTCGAAGTTCTTCACCGTGACGTCCTTGTCGAAGGAGAGCCGGGTCGTAATGAGCTCCTTCGCCTTGGCGGCCTCGTCCTTGAGCCCCAGGAGGAGGAGCGTGTCCAGGGAGTCGACCGGTGTCATCAGGAGCGGCTCGCCGTACCAGTCGCGCGGGCTCTGGGAGAGGGGCTTGAGCTCGTCGTGTCCCCAGGCGAATTGCTCGTAGGCCCGCCAGGAAGCGAGGGCTTCCGCGCGCACCCTCTCGGCCATCTCGGCGCGGTTCACGGGGACGGGCCGCGGCGGCGCGGCCTCGACCGCAGGGAGCAGGGCGAGCACGACGGCTGGGACGAGGGCGCTGATCTTCATGAAGGCCTCGATTCCTGAATCGAGGCCAGACAGTAGGCGCCCGCCCGGGGGCGAGTCAAGGGGAAGGGGTACGGCGGTAAGACATCCGGTTGGCCTGGAGCGGGGATCTTGTCTCAGGGAAGATGCCTTGCCAAAGGAGGAGAGACCAAAGACCCTGGAATCGAGAGGGCGCTCGGTATGCTCCAAGCCAACCGGCAGGGAAAGAGTAGCGGAGAGAGCATTGAGAAAGCGTAGAGAATGGGGTTTGGAGCACAAAGAAGTTACAAAGACGGAAGGCCCCTCATCATCCCGGAGGAATAGGGTCCTGTTCCAGTAGGTGGAGGGCACTATGACCACGTCAACGGAAATCACCCCATCCCGGCCGGTCGATCCCCAGGTTCGCATCGGCCATGTTCATCTCAAGGTCGCGGACGTCGAGCGGGCGCTCGGATTCTACTGCGGCGTGCTGGGCTTCGAGCTGACGCAGCGTTTCGGGGCCGGCGCGGCGTTCATTTCGGCCGGCGGCTATCACCACCACATCGGGCTCAACACCTGGGAGAGCCTGGGAGGGCCGCCGCCCCCTCCGGGCACGACCGGGCTCTACCATCTCGCCATTCTGTATCCGACGCGCGCGGCCCTGGGCGATGCCCTGAAGCGGCTGATCGAGGCGGGAATCCAACTCGACGGCGCCGCCGATCACGGCGTGAGCGAGGCGCTCTACCTGCGCGATCCCGATCAAAACGGAGTCGAGCTCTACTGGGACCGCCCCCGCGAGGAGTGGCCCCGTACGGCGGACGGCGAGCTGGCGATGTACACCCGCCGGCTCGACTTGGAAGGGTTGCTCGCGGCGGCGGAGTGAGGGGAAAAACAGGGACGACAGGGACGACAGGGACAGCAAGGACGAAGAGCAAGTCGGCTCCAACTGGGAGCGCTCCGAGGAAAGTTAGCGTCTATGCGGTCTTGTTGTCCTTTCCGTGTTCCGTCCACGGCGGTGCGAGGGTGCGGTAGAGCACAGCCAGCACCTCTTCTTCGGCGGCCAGGGGACGCTCGTCCACGGCGGCGAGGCTGGCGGTGGTGAGGTCTCCATTGCGCATCAGTACGTGGATTCCCTGCTCGGTTCGGAGCTGCGAGGGTTTCAATCCCGCCCAGCCGGCGCCTGCCTTGCGTTCCAGGAGGACGAGCATGCGGTCCTGAACGATGACGGCTTTGGCCACGTCGGCGTGGAGTGCCGAGGCGGCGAAGGTCGGGGCGGCGATGCGGGAGGCGCCGGTGGCGACGTCGATCCCCAGGGCGTTTTCCACTTTGCGGGCGAACTCGGCATCGAACAGGCGGACGACCGTACGGACCTGCGGGTTCAGCCGCTTGGCCGCGAGGCAGATGCTCAGGTTGACGGCGTCGTCGCCCGTGACGGCGGCGACGGCGCGAGCCCCGGCCAGGCGCGCCTGCTCGAGGACCTCCGCGGAACGGGCGTCTCCCGTCACCATGGGAGCGATCGCCCGCACGTTGCCCACCAGCGGACTGTCGGGATTGGAATCGACGGCCACCACGGGCACGCCCACCGCGTTGAGCTCGTGTACGAGGCGGAAGCCCACGCGCCCCGCGCCGACGACGATGACGTGCCCCTGCTTCGGCATCGGCCGGCCGCCGAGGAGCTTGCGCAGGCGCGCACCGATCAGGTAATCGGCGATCATCGAGTACACAGTCGCGACGGTGACCGAGCCGAGGATCATCACCAGGACTTCGTAGAGCTTGACCTCGGTCGAGGTGGTGGAGACCAGGTTCGAGCCGTAGAGATTGGTGACAGTTGCGACGATGGCATCCGGCATCGAGAGCTTCAAATGGTAGCGGAACAGCAGGACGGTGAGGAAAATCAGCACGATGAGGAAGACGAAAATCGTCCGCAGAGTGAGGGGCTCGTCCCGCCAGACGCCGCGAGCGCGTTCCAGGCCGCGGCGGAGGCGAGTGCGCCAGGAGGTTCTTTCGCTCGCGAGCCGCGGCGTTTCGGCGGCGCCGAACGCGCGGTCCCAATCCCTTTTCCAGCCCAGGAGGGTGAGCCGGTCGCCGGGTTCGAGCGGCTCGTCGCGCGGCGGCAGCGCGGCCGCTTCCCCTGAGCGTTCGCGCAGCAGGGTCTGGAGGCGGTGGAGCCGCGCCACGGCGCCTGCGTTGGGGCAAGTCCGCAAGGCGCCCTCCCCCGTGGTTTGCCGGCCCACGACGAGCGGTGCGCCGCCCCAAGGGAAGCTCGCCAGGATGGAATCGCCGAGCGCCGCGGCGGCGAAGCTCGGAGCCGCGAGCGCCGCCATGCCGAGCGCGCGCCGCACGTCGAGGGCGGTTTCGAGCTGGCGGGCCAGGTCCTGATCGAAGAGGCGAAGGACGATCGGCAGGTCCGGCCGGTAGCGCCGGGCATCGAGCGCCACCTCGATGTTGGCCAGGTCGTCATTGGTCGCCGCGATCAGCGCCTTGGCCGTGGAGAGGCCGGCGTCGAGCAGGAGCTGATCGGTGCGCGCGTCGCCTAAAATCACGCGAATTTTCTGCGCCGCGACCGCCACCAGCCGCTCGGCGCGCGCCTGATCGGTGATGACGACGACGGATTCGCCCAGGCGATGAAGGAGCTCGACGACGCGGAAGCCGACGTCTCCCATGCCGCAGACGATGACGTGGTCGTGTTCGGGCATCAAGGAAGCTTAGCTTAAAAGGGACAATAGGGACGGCAGGGACAACAGGGACAACAGGGACGGCAGGGATTTCACTCCAAGCGATCGAGCTTTCGCAAGGCGGGGATCTTCCAGGCTGTTATACCCACGACTCCGAGCGTTACCAGCCCGCCGGCGATCACGGAGGTCACCGTTCCCAGCAGCCTTGCGGCGACGCCGGATTCGAAGGAGCCGATCTCGTTCGACGAGCCGATGAAGATCTGGTTCACTGCCGAGACGCGCCCCAGCAGCCGCTCCGGGGTGCGCAGGGTGAGGAGCGTCGAGCGGATGACGACGCTCACCATGTCCACCATGCCGCTCACGGCCAGCAGCACCAGCGAGAGCCAGAACGACCGCGAGAGCGCAAAGAAGATCCAGCACAGCCCGAAGGCGGCGACGCAGAGGAAGAGCGTCCGCCCCGTGCGCCTCAGGCTCCGGTGCGCGAGGAAGACGGACATCACGACGGCGCCCGCCGCCGGAGCGGCACGGAGGACGCCGAGCCCCTCCGGCCCCACGTGCAGGATCTCGGAGGTGAAGATGGGGAGCAGGGCCGGCGCGCCGCCGAAGAGCACGGAGAAAAGGTCCAGCAACTGCGCACCCAGGAGCTCCGGCTGCGTGAGCAGGAAGCGGATGCCGATCGTAAGGTTTTCGCCGATGCTCCCCTCCCGCGGCGCGACCGGCCGGGGCGTGTAGGCGATGCGCGCGAAGAGGATCCAGCCGATGAGGCAGAGGACCGTTTCCGCCAGGTAGGCCGCGCGGGCGTTCGCGAAGCCATAGAGCACGCCTCCCAGTGCCGGCCCCACCACGGCCGAGAATTGCCAGACCGACGAGCGCCAGGCCACGGCGTTGGCATAGGTCTCACGGGGCACGATCTCGGCTCCCAGCGCCGTGCGGGCCGGCTGCAGGAAGCTGCGGGAAACGCCGCTGGCGAAGACCACGGCATAGATCGGCCACACGCGACCGCCGCTCAGCACCTCCGGCCGGAGGGTGAAGCCGAGGAGCACCAGGGCCGAAAACGTCTGGACGCCGATGGCGATCAGCGACAGGAGCTTGCGGTCGTAGCGGTCTGCCACGTGCCCCGCGTAGAGCGCCGCGCCGATGAACGGCAGCGCCTCGGCGAGCCCCACGAGGCCCAGCGACAACGGGTCACGGGTGAGCGCATAGACCTGCCACGCGACGACGGTGGCCTGGATCATCGTCCCCAGCGTCAACGCCGCCATGCTGGCCAGGTACCACAGGAAGCTGGGGTTGCGCAGGGAGACGTACGGGTCGGGTCGGTCGGACATGGGGGATCGCCTGGGAGCGGGGGGATGATACAGGCATAGAATGGCCTCAGACAGCCCGTGGATCCGATTCCGGAAGGAGGAGCCGATGAAGACTCGCCCGACATCCGCCGTCGTTCTCTGTATCTTGGTGGCCTCGACGCTGCTCGGCCAGGCCCAGGCCGAGCCGACGAAGACCGAGATCCAGGGGACGGCGATCCTCGAGCACCCTTGTGGGAAGGTGTCCGTCAAGCACATGGGGCTGGTCCATGCCGGCAAGTTCGACGAGGCTTCCAAGCTCGGCACCAAAGAGATGCAGGAGCAATGGAAGGCGTTGCCAGCCAAGGACCGCGAGATGATGACCGGGATGATGAAGGAGATGTCGAAGACGGAGGAGCAGCTCGCGGCCGAAATCAAGGTCGGCGGCCTCCTGGTCGTCGAAGGGAACCAGGCCACCCTGACCATCAAGCAGGAGCACAAGGACGCGAACGGCAGCAACACCGAAACGATGACGCAGCGCTTCGTGATCGACGGCACGAAGTGCTGGATCACGCGGTAATCCCGGACTCCTCAGTGCAGGACGGCGAGCTTCTGCGAGAGGAGCGCCACTTGCGCGAGGCAGAGGCCGGCGAGCAGGGTCGCGGCGCCCAGGGCCGGGCGGCGGAGCGATGGAGGGAGCCAGCGGGCCGCCAGGAAGAGGATGGCGGCGGCAGCCAGGGTGAAGGCGGCGGGGCTTCCCCAGAGGGTGTGGGCCAGCCGCGCCGGCAGGAGAAGGACGTAGAGCGGCAGCGCGGCCGCGGCCAGGGGAGCCAGGAAAGGGCGGCCCGGGGCGAGGGTCTCCGCCGCGGCGAGAGCGAGAAGGAGACGGAGCAGGGTGAGGAGCGCCAGGGGGAGCGGCCGGCTCTCGGGACCCTCGCCGATCCGCATCAGCTCGCCGGCCAGGGAGGCCGCGACGAGGAACGTGGCGCCGAAGCCGGCGGTGACGCGCCAGGCGACGGGATCGAAGCGGCGCCAGCCGGCGGTGGCCACGAGGTCCACCACGGCCAGGGCCAGGAGGAGCCCGGCGAGCAGCACCCCCATACGGGATTCGCGGAGGGGGTAAAGGGCCTGCACGATGGCGGCGTCGGGATGCCGGTCGGCATAGGAGTAGGCGGCGAGGGCGCCCAACGCCAGCAGCGGCAGGAGGGTCGCGGCCAGGGGGCGGCGCCACGGGGCGGCCGGCGGCAGGGAGGCAAGGCGCCAAGGCACCAGGGCCTGCGCTCCCCAGGCGAAGAGGAGACCCGCCAGCAGCAGGCCGTCAAGCATGGCGGCTCCAGGCGACCCGCTCCACGCCCGGGGAGTCCCCGAGGCGCGCCAGGAGCTCGCGGACGGGGAGGCCCTCCGGCGGCACGAGCCAATCCGGGGCGATTTCGGCCAGGGGCTCCAGCATGAAGCGGCGCTCGCGCAGGCGGGGATGGGGGAGGGTCAGCTCCGGCGCCGCCGACTGGCGGTCGCCGTAGAGCAGGAGGTCGACGTCCAGGGGGCGGGGGCCGAAGCGCCGGCTCTCGCCCGGGGGACGGCGGCCGGCGGCAAGCTCCAGGGCTTTGGCAAGGGCGAGCACGGCCTCCGGTGCGAGGCCGGTGTGGGCCACGGCGGCGGTGTTCAGGAAATCCGGCTGGGCGATGGGGGAGACGGGGGTGGTGCGGTAGAGGGAGGCGACGCGCAACGGGCCGAGGGAAGTGGCGAGGGAGCGGAGGGCCCGGCCGAGCGTCTGCTCCACGGGCCCCAGGTTGCCGCCGAGCGCCAGGGCGACGGGGAAGGTGCCGCCGGGGCGCTCAATCCTCGTCGTCGAAGTCCTCTTCTTCCTCGGCATCGGCGGGGAGGTCGTCGTCGGCGAGGTCCGGTCCCACCATCTCGTCCTCGGCGATGTCGGCGATGGGCTCGTCTTCCTCGATGTCGATCGCCTTGGCGACGTCGGCCTTGCGCTTGCGGCGGGCCGCCTGGCCGGCGGAGGGCTCGGAGCTGGCGGCATCCTTCTGGTTGGCCCCGCACTTCGGGCAGGTGGGCTCGGATTTTCCGAGGTCATAGAACTTCGTGCCACAGTTGTAGCACTCGTATTTGGTTCCCAGCTTGAGCTCAGGCATAGCAAACTCCCGCCCCTCCCAGGGGGCCGGTTTTTCAGAGGGCGGTGAACGTAGCATCGGTGCGGAGGCGTGTCAACGGCCAAGGCCGGCTTGCTCCGGAAGAAAAGCCGGGATAGGATCGTTCTTCACTCTGCCATGAAACAGCCAGCCCGAACCCTGTTGCTCGTCCTCCTCCTTGCCGTGCCGGCTTTCGCCGCCAGGGAGAAGGCGCCTCCTAATCCCATGGCTCCGGGCTTGAGCGGTCCGGAGCGCCTCTCCGCCCTGGTCGAGCGCGTCAAGCTCGAGCAGCGGCAGCTCAAGACGCTGGAGGCCCGCTTCACCCAGCAGCAGGAGAGCTCGATGCTGACGGCGCCGGAGACCTCCAAGGGGGTCTTCTCCTACGCCGCGCCCGACAAGGTGCGCTGGGAGTACGCCAGCCCGAGCCCGATCACGGTGGTGATCCGCGGCGACGAGATGACCACCTGGTACAAGGACTTGAAGCGGGCCGAGACGCTGAAGGTGGGGCGCTACTCGAATCAGGTCTTCAAGTACCTGGGAGCGAGCGGCAGCCTGCAGACGCTCCTGGAGTACTTCACGGTGCGGCTGAAGCTGCCCGAGAAGAAGGGCGATCCCTACCGCATGGAGCTGGTGCCCAAGTACCAGCGGATCGCCAAGCGGCTGAAGTCGATGACCCTGTGGATCGACAGCGAGACCTTCTTCCCCGGCCGGCTCAAGTACGTGGAGGCGGACGGCGACTCGGTGGAGTACCAGTTCAGCGATTTCAAGCGCAATGCGCCGATCCCCGGGGAGCGGTTCGTGCTGAAGCTCCCGCCGGGAGTCGAGAACCGCACGATCGACCTCTCCCGCGAGGGGAACGCGAAGTCGAAGCCGTGAGCGGTGCGGGGCCATGCCCCTGAGCTTCGAAATCCTCGCCACCGACGGTGAAGCGCGCCGTGGCCGGTTGACCACTCCCCACGGCGTGGTGGAGACACCCGCGTTCATGCCGGTGGGCACGCTGGGGGCGGTCAAGGGGGTCTCGCCCCAGGAGCTCGAAGGGGCCGGAGCCTCGATCCTCCTCTCCAACCTCTATCACCTGGCCCTGCGGCCGGGGATCGACACGGTGGAGCGCCTGGGCGGCCTCCATGCCTTCGCCGGCTGGCGGCGCCCCATCCTCACGGACAGCGGCGGCTTTCAGGTATGGAGCCTGGGCGGCCTGCGCAAGGTGGACGCCGACGGCGTGACCTTCCGCAGCCATCTCGACGGCTCGCCCCTGCGCTTCACCCCCGAGGGCGTCGTCTCTTTCCAGCAGCGGATGGGGGTCGACGTCGCCATGGTGCTCGACGAGTGCACCTCCTGGCCTGTGGAGCGGGAGGCGGCCGCGGCCTCCTGGCAGCGGACCCTGGAGTGGGCGCGCCGGGCGCGGGAGGCGTGGCAAGGAGGAGAAGGGACGGGCGGCCTCTTCGGGATCGTGCAGGGGAGCGTCTACCGCGACCTCCGGGAGCGGGCGGCCGTGGAGCTGGCGGAGATCGAGTTCGCGGGGTACGCCATCGGCGGGGTGTCGGTGGGGGAGCCGCTGGCGGAGCGCCGGGCGGTGGTGGAGTGGACGGCGCCCCTGCTGCCGGCAGAGCGCCCCCGGTACCTCATGGGGGTGGGCTATCCCGAGGACCTCCTCCACGCCGTCGCCCACGGGGTGGACCTCTTCGACTGCGTGCTGCCGGCAAGGAACGCCCGCCACGGGGTGCTCTTCACCCGCCAGGGGACGCTCAAGATCAAGAACGCCCGCTTCCAGGACGATCCCCTGCCGCTCGACGAGGCGTGCGGCTGCCCGGCCTGCACGAGGACCTCGCGGGCCTTCCTCCACCATCTGTTCCGCTGCGGCGAGCTGACGGCGCCGGTCCTCGCCACCCTCCACAACCTGCGCTTCTACCTTGACTTCATGGCCGACATCCGGCAGGCTATCGAACTCGGTGCGTTGACGGACTCGGTGACCCTCGCCCGCCGCGCTACAGGCGAACCCGGCGCAGCCGGTGGAGACCCGCCGGCCGGGCTCGACGAGGGGGTCCTCCCGGTTACTTCCGATCCCCGGTGAGCAACGAAGCTCTTGAAGGCAGGGAATCCTGCCAGGATCTGTGCGCATGAATCCAGTTTTCGACCCGAACCTTGGCCCGGCGGCCTTCCTCGCCCTCCAAGCCTCCTCCAGCCCCTTCGGGGCGCTCGGGGGATTCATCCCCATGATCCTCATCTTCGTCATCTTCTACGTCGTCCTGATGCTGCCCATGCAGCGGCAGCGCAAGGCGCTGGCGGCGATGATCGAGAACCTGAAGAAGGGGGACAAGGTGGTCACCTCGGGGGGCATCTACGGCGAGGTGACGGCGGTGGAGGGAGCGAAGGTGCTGCTGCGCATCGCCGACAACGTCCGCGTCTGGATCGCCAAGTCGGCGATCACCGGCCTCGAAGGCGACCCCGACAAGGGCGACAAAAGCGATAAAGGGAGCAACTCATGAAACGACCTCTGCTTTGGCGAGGGATCCTGATCCTGGCGGTCGCGTTGATCGCCGCGTGGCTGGTCTACCCACCGAAGAAGAAGATCAACCTCGGCCTCGACCTGCAGGGCGGCATGCACCTGGTGCTGCAGGTCCACACCGAGGACGCCCTGCGCGCGGAGACCGATTCCGACAGCGCCCGCCTGGTTGACCAGGCCAAGGAACAGGGGATCACGAGCATCAAGGTGCAGCGCACGGGGGATGCGACGTTCAAGGTCTCCGGCGCCACCCCCGAGCAGCGCAGCACGCTGAGCGACATCGGCCAGCGCTTCTTCCAGCCGCGCTGGCAGGTCTCGGGATCGGGGGACGACCTGGTGTTCACCATGAGCCAGGTGGCCCTCAACGAGGTGCGCACCGGCGCCGTCAACCAGGCGGTGACGACGATCAACAACCGCATCAACCAGTTCGGCGTCTCCGAGCCGGTGATCCAGCCCACCTCGACCGGGTACCGCATCGTGGTGCAGCTTCCGGGCGTGGACGATCCCGAGCGCGTGCGCCGGCTGATCAAGAACACGGCCTTCCTGGAGTTCCGGGTGGTCAAGGTCCCCAAGGGGGGCGGCGGCGCCAACAGCCGTGAGGACATTCTCGCCAATCTCGGCGGCAAGCTGCCGGACGACCTCGAGATCCTGGAAGGGGACCGCAAGGACTCGGCCGGTGCGGCGGGCAAGCTCTACTACGGGGTGGAGAAGCGGCGCACGGTGACCGGCCGCGACCTCTCGAACGCCTCGCCCGGGCACGACCAATATGGCCGGCCGAGCGTCGAGTTCACCTTGAACCCCAACGGCGCCAAGGCCTTCTCCGACCTGACGGGGAGCAACGTCGGCAACGGCCTCGCCATCGTCCTCGACGGCCGGGTGGTCTCGGCGCCGGTGATCAACTCGCGCATCGCCGACCGCGGCCAGATCGAGGGGAACTTCACCCAGCAGGAGGTGCAGGACCTGGTGACCGTGCTCCGCTCGGGCGCGCTGCCGGCGAGCATCACTTACCTGGAGGAGCGCACGGTGGGGCCGTCGCTCGGCCGCGACTCGATCCGCGACGGCTTGCGCGCCGGCATCCTGGGCACGCTGCTGGTGATCCTCACCATGCTGGTGTACTACAAGCTCTCGGGCGTCAACGCGGTGGCGGCGCTGGTGCTCAACATCCTCATCCTCTTCGGCGGCATGGGGCTGTTCCATTCGACGCTGACCCTGCCCGGCATCTTCGGCATCATCCTGACCATCGGCATGGCGGTGGACGCCAACGTGCTGGTCTTCGAACGTATCCGGGAAGAGATGCGCGCCGGCCGCACGGTGCGCTCGTCGATCGATCAGGGCTTCGACCGCGCCTTCTCGTCGATCATCGACACCCACGTCACCACCATGGTCTCGGCCCTGCTCCTCTTCCAGTTCGGCACGGGTCCGATCAAGGGGTTCGCGATCACCCTGTTCATCGGTCTCCTCGCCTCCCTGTTCACCGCGGTTTTCGTGAGCCGCTGGCTCTTCGACCTCGTGCTGTCGCGACGCCGGGTCCAGAGGCTGTCGATCTGAGGGCGCCGCCGGCGCGACATTAGGAGCAAGCCATGCAAATCCTGCACGACACTCATATCGACTTCATGAAGTACCGCCGGTTCTGGATCATCGTGTCCTTCGTGCTGGTGGTGGTGGGGTTCTACACCATCTTCGGCCCCCACAGGCTGAACCTCGGCATCGACTTCGCGGGCGGCACGCAGCTCACCCTCGGTTTTCGCACCAAGCCGGACGTGGACCGCATCCGCACGGTGCTGGAGCAGCAGGGGATGCGCGAGGCGGTGATCCAGCGCTTCGGCAAAGAGGTGGACAACCAGGTCATCATCAAGACGGCGGTGACCAAGGGCTCGGAGGAAGGGAGCCGCGAACGCGTCGTCAAGGCCCTGAGCGGCGTTTTCAACCAGGGCGCGCAGGGGCTGGACCTGAACGAGATCGGCGGCGACGCGATCACGCAGTTCCTCATCCAGTCGGACCCGGACCACGTGGCGGCCCAAGGACCCGAGGCCGCCAACGCCCACTACCGCCCGATCGCCGACGCCATCTTCAAGGAGCGGACGCGCAACGGGATCTTCACCAACCTGGACCGCATCGGCCACCTGCCGGGAGTCTCGCCGGCCGTGGCCGAGGCGCTGCGGAAGGGGACCTACCTTGGCACCTTCGCCGTGCTGGCGACCGAGAACGTCGGTCCCCAGGTGGGAAAGGAGCTCAGCCAGCAGGGGTTCTGGGCGGTGATCCTGTCGCTGGCCGCGATGCTGATCTACATCGGCTTCCGTTTCGAGCTGCGCTTCGGCATCGGCGCCATCATGGCCTCGCTCCACGACGTGATGGTGACGCTCGGCCTCTTCACCCTGATGGGCTATGAGTTCAACCTGACGACCATCGCCGCCTTCCTCACCCTGATCGGCTACTCGACCAACGACACGGTGGTGATCTTCGACCGCGTGCGCGAGAACATGCGGAAGAGCCGCCGCAAGCCGCTGATCGAGGTGATGAACGAGAGCATCAACGAGACGCTGTCGCGAACCATCATGACGGGCGGCCTGACCTTCCTCACCGTGCTGGCCGTGTTCATCCTCGGCGGCGACGTGCTGAAGGGCTTCGCGTTCGTCCTGGTGGTGGGCATCATCGTCGGCACCTACTCGTCGATCTACGTAGCGAGCCCGTTCGCCCTGCTGTGGGAGAGCCTGTTCGGGGTCAACGGCAGGTGGCGCAAGGGGAAGCCGGGGAAGCTGTCAGGGGGCTCTGGCGCTCCGGAGCGCGCGTCGCGGCCTCCCGTCAACGTCACCACGCCGCCGCAGGAAGGCGAGTTGCCTGAGCGTCCCCGGCGGCCGCGGCCGGCGCGGCGGCGGGCGTAGGCTGAGGCAAAATAGCGCCTATGCCGCCAGGATCTCCGCCGCCTTCTCCGCCACCCGGCGGGGAGGGATCTCCAGCAGGCAGGCCTTGGTCTCTTCGAGGCGCTTGTAGCAGAAGCTGCACGGCAGCCGCCGGAAGAGGGCGTGATCCGGAGCGCCATAGGGGCCGCTGCGCTCGGGGTCCGTGGGTCCCATCACCATGAGCACCGGCGTGCCCAGGGCGTGGGCGAGGTGGGTGGGGCCGGAGTCGCCTCCCAGCACCAGCCGTGCCCGGCGCAGGAGCGCGGCCAGCGTGGGGAGATCCGCAGCCGGCACGAGGCGGACCGCCCCCCCTCCCGCCACTTCCACCCCCGCCGCCAGCTCCTCCTCGCCGCGAGCCACCGCCACCCAGGTGGGCACCCCAGCCACGGCGTGGATCTCCCGGGCCGCCTTCCCCCACCAGGCCGGCGGATAGCGCTTGTTGGCCCATCCCGCCCCCGGGTGGAGGAGGACGAACGGCTCCGGTTCCTCCGTCGCGATCTCCCTCGCCGCCGGCGGCTCCTCCCGGAAGAGCTTCTCCGGGCCGAAGTCCGCGGGCTCGGGGGGCAGGCCGAGGGGATCGAGCAGCGAGAGCATGCGGTCCACGGCATGGAGCCCCCGGGGCATCACGGGCTGGCTGATCCAGATCGCGCTCGACGGCTCGCGCCGGGATGCGCGGGCGAAGCCGATCCGCCGGTCGGCGAGGGTGAGCGCGGCGATCGCCCCTGCCTTGTGGTTGCCCATGAGGTCGAGAACCGTATCGGGAGCGAAGCGGTCGAGCGCGGAGAGGAAGGCGCCCAGCTCGCGCAGGCTCTCCGGGGCCAGCGACCGCCGCCAGTGCCGCAGGCGCACCACCAGCAGCTCGTCGAGATCGGGATGCCCCTGGAGGAGGGGGGCCATGGATTCCTCCACCACCCAGCCGATCTTCGCCGCAGGGAGGTGGCGGCGCAGAGCCGTCAGCACCGGCAGGGCGTGGACGACGTCGCCCATCGCGCTGGTGCGGACGATCAGCACCCTCACGGCAGCGCCTTGACCTTGGCGATCAGGTCGCTCGTGGCATGGTCCTTGGGATCGCCCACCAGGGCCGTGCGGCCGCCGTACGCCTGGACCACGTCGTATTCGGGGACGCGCTCCGGGGTGCCGTAGTCCGTCCCCTTGCAGTGGACGTCCGGCTTCAGCTCCGCGAGGAGGGGAGCGGGGGAGTCCCCCGGGAAGACCACCACGAAATCGACCGGCTCCAAGGCGGCGAGGAGCTCGGCGCGCTCGGCCGCCGGCACCACCGGGCGGCCGGGGCCTTTGAGGCGCGCCACCGAGTCGTCGTCGTTGATCCCCACCGCCAGGACGTCCCCCGCGGCCCGCGCCGCCTGAAGGTAGCGCAGGTGCCCCACGTGCAGGAGGTCGAAATGGCCGTTGGCGAAGGCGACCTTCTTCCCCTCCTTCTGAAGGGCCGCCACCCGCGCCTTGAGCTCCGGGATGGTCAGGGCAATCCCCATCGCAGCTCCTCGAGAGGACGGGGGTCTCGCTGCACGGCCTGCTTCAGCTCCTCGGGCGAGCAGGTGGCCGTCCCGGTCTTCATCACCACCACGCCGCCGGCATAATTGGCGAGGAGCGCCGCCTCCAGCGGGTCCGCCTTGGCGGCCAGGGCGAGGGCGAAGGTGCCGATCACCGTATCGCCCGCGCCGGTGACGTCCGCGACCTGGTCCGTTCCCGAAACCGGGAGGTGAGCGGAAAGCTCCGGCCGGAACAGGCTCATCCCCCGGCTGCCGCGGGTGATGAGGAGGAAGCGCGCGCGCAGGCTTTCGCGCAGCCGCCGGCCGGCCTCCTCCAGGCGCTCGGGATCGTCGTTGATCCGCGTCCCCAGGAGCGCCTCGGCCTCCTCCTCGTTGGGCGTGGCCCCGTCCAGGCCGGAGAAATCGCCCAGCCGGTAGCGGCTGTCGGCGAGGATCGTGGCCCGCTCGCCCAGGGCGGCGCGCACCTGCGGCAGCATCCCGGGCTCCACGGCGCCGTAACCGTAATCCGAGAGGATCGCCACCCGCGCCTCCCCGGCCCAGCGGGCGAGGAGATCGGAAAACCGCCCGCGCTCCTCCCCCGAGAGGGTGAGCGTCTCCTCCACGTCGTAGCGCACGATCTGCTGCTTGATCGAGTGCTTACCGCCGCCCAGGATGCGCACCTTGGTGGGGGTGCGATAGCCGGCGCGGACGGCGATTCCCTCGGTGGGAATCCCCCGGCCCTCCAGATCCTGAAGCAGGCCCTGACCGTGAGGGTCGTCCCCCACTACTCCCAGCGGCAGCGGCCGGCCGCCGAGGGCCGCCACGTTGGCCACGGCATTGGCCCCGCCGCCAGGGATGAGGCGCTCGTCCTGATAGGAGAGGATGAGCACGGGAGCCTCGCGGCTGATCCGCTTGGGGACTCCGGTGATGAACACGTCCGCCACCAGATCGGCGAGCAACACCACGGGCTGCCCGGCCATGGCGTCCACCAGGCGCAGGAGCCGGTCGGTGGTGGGGAGGATCTGGACGTGCATGAGGCGGGATGGTACCGGAGAAGAGGGGATCGGGCATAGGCGCTCCCTCTGCCTCAAGAGCCGTCCATGCCCGTCCGTGTCCGTCCTGCCTCAGCCGCCGCCCCAGGAACCACCGGCATCCCTCCGTCAGTCTGAAGGGTCCAGCCCATGGGCTAAGCTTCCCCTCCCATGTTCCCCCGCCTCCACTCCCGCATCCGCGCCCAAGGCCCCATCCCCTTCGCCGCCTTCATGGAAGAGGCCCTCTACGGCGAGGGCGGCTACTACAACCGGGAGGACGTCCCCATCGGCGAGCCCGGGGACTACGTTACCGGCGCCTCGCTCTCGCCTCTCTTCGGACGGGTGACGGCGCGTCTGCTCAGGCGGCTGGACGAAGCCCTCGGGCAGCCGGCGGAGATGTTCGAGGCGGGGTTTGGGACCGGGGTGCACCTCGCGAACGTGGTCTCCTCCTTAGTAGATAGGGGGCGGAAGGTGCGGGCCTGGGACCGGATCGCTCGCAAGGTGCCGGCCGGGGTGGAGCAGATCGGCAGCCTGGAGGCGATCGGGGAGGGGGAGGTCGAGGGGCTGATCTTCTCCTATGAGCTCTTCGACGCCCTGCCGGTCCATCGCTTCCTGGGAAAGGGGGACGGGGCGGTGGGGGAGCTGTGGGTGGACGTCGATCAGGAAGGGGCGTTCGCCTGGCGGGAGGGAGAGCTGTCCGATCCCGCTCTTCTTGGCCTGCTGCACGGCGTCTCCCTCCAGCCCGGGCAGGTCGCAGACGTGTCTCCTGGATGGGGACCTCTCTACGGCGATCTGGCGCGGCGGCTGGGGCGGGGGCTGCTGGTGACCTGCGACTACGGCTTCGAGAGGGAGCGCCTCTTCGACCCCCGGGTACGGCTTCACGGCACGCTCGCCTGCTACACCCGCCAGCGGGTCCATCGCAATCCCTTCGTGAAGGTGGGGGAGCAGGACTTGACGGCCCACGTGGACTTCACCACCCTGATCCGCGAAGGCGAGGCGGCGGGCCTCACCACCGTGGTCCTCACGCGCCAGGCCCTCTGGCTCACCGCCTGCGGCCTCTTCGAGGAGCTCCAGGGCGCCGACGTCGCCACCCGCCACGGCGCCATGGCCCTGCTGGATGGGGAAGGAATGGGCGAGGAGATCCGCGTCCTCGTCCAGGCGAAGGGGATCGATCCCGCGGCGGTGCTCGACCTGAAAATGTTGGGAGCCCGGCCGGCGAAGGAAATCGAAAATCTCTCAGGGTAGAATGATCTCCTAACGGGCTGGAAAAGACATACCGACTCAGGGGTACCACATGCTCATCCTGCATCTCTCCGACCTTCACTTCGGCGCACACAGCCCCTTGCAGGGAGAGGACCTCACGAAGCTGGGGAAGGCCTTTTTCAAGGATCTCGAAGCGGCAAGGGGGGGCTTCGCCAAGGGCTCCCGCATCGATCTGGTGGCCGTGACCGGCGACGTGTCCGAATCCGGCAAGCCTCCGGAGCTCCAGGAAGGGGAGCTGTTCCTCGCCGCTCTGGCAGGAGAGCTTGGGCTCGACCGCCGGCGGTTCGTATTCGTGCCCGGCAATCACGACGTCTCCTGGTCCGCCTGCAAGAAGGTTGCAGCCGATCAGGAAGAGGAGGGCTTTGACGAGGCCGAGCTCCGGAAACGGCTCGACGCCGTGAAACTGGATCGTTACGAGGAGTTCCTCCTCAGCTTCTACGGCGTGAAGGACCTCGCCGAGGTGGCCCTCCCCTTGGGCCGGGGAGCCTTCCTGTACGACTTTCCGGATCTCCACCTCTCCGTGGCTGCACTGAATTCGTGCGAGAAGGAGTCGCACCGCCCGGCCGATCACGTCGGTTTCCTGAGCCGCGAACAGGCCGAAGCGTTGATGACGGAATGGCTGACCCCGCAGAGATCCGGATGGCTGAAGATCGTGACTGTCCACCACAATCCCGGAGTCACCGTGCCCGGGAACCTTGCAAAGTGGCGGAAGGAGATGGAGGAGAAGGGGCTGGACCCGGAGCTGGTCGCGCGGTATGAGAGCGACATTGTGGGTTTCGAGGGGCAGGAGCGCCTGCGGGCGATCGTCGAGGACTCGCACGTTCAGCTCATCCTTCATGGCCACCATCATGCCAAAGACGAGCAGAGCTGGGACTGGCAGAGCAGAATCAAGGGTCGCGCGGCGGTGCTCTCCGCAGGAAGCCTCAGCCTGACGCCAGACAATTTACCCGAAGACGAGCCGCTTTCCGTGCGTCTCATCGCACTGGACACCAGGGAGAAAGAAATCCGCGCCCGGAGCCTTGTCTTCGATCCACGCGCCAGAGCCAAAGGTGAGCTGCGACATGGAGCGTTCATTCCTGATCCCATGGAGCCGGGTGGGTATTGGCAGGAGCTTTCCCTTTACCTGCCACCGGGAAGCGACGGCCGCGTGCTCGACCTCGAGAAGCCGGTCCCCGCCGCAGCCTTCGCCACTTTCTTCGATGGCCGGGAGCACCGCCCCGCAGAAACCCGCGCGACCGGGAAAACCTCCGAGCCTGGCACTACCCCCCTTGCCCCCACCCCGGGCGAGAAGCCCCCCGAGAAGCCCCGAGAGGTCTTCATCTCCTATGCCTGGGGAGATGACGAGACTCCCGAGGGCAGGATCCGTGCGCAGGCCGTCGAGGGTCTCTGTGCGGCTCTCGTCGCGGACGGCTTCCTCCCCGTCCGAGACCGCGACCAGATCCTCCCCGGGGAGCAGATCTCGGCATTCATCCGCCGCCTCACCCACGCTGATCACATCGTGGCTGTGATCAGCAATAAGTACCTCCGATCTTCCTACTGCATGTACGAGATCTACAAGCTCTGGCAGAGCTGCCAGGGCGAAGCCGACGACCTGGTCCAGCGTCTGGTGCCAATCATGCTGCCGGAAGTGAAGACCGGAAGCTTCGAGGAAAGGGCGCCCTACCTGGAATACTGGTCCGAGCGAGCGGTGAAGCTCGGAGTCCTGATCCGCAATCCGAATCTCCAGCCCAGCTCCGAGTCCTGGAAGGAGTTTAAACTGGTCCAAGATTTTGCCAATCACGTGGACGACATTCTCGTCTTCCTTCAGGACGTTCTCATGCCCCGCAAGCTCGAGGTCTATCTCGACGATGACTTCCAGGTTGTCCGGGAAGCCCTACGGCGGCGGATGGCGGCAGGTCTCACATGAAACGGCCTCTGCCGGCGAAGAGAATCGAAATCCCTCTTGACATCCGCGCTTCGACATGGTTTACTGACTTCGCTATGCGCTGCTTGCGACTCTCTTCAAGTTACTACCTTTCGCTGGCCACCGCCAGGGGGATTGACGTGTAACCTGAAGAGCCATCAGCTTATACGCCAAAAAGCCCCCCGGTGATGAGCCGCGGGGGCTTTTTGCATTCTGGAGAGTACCGGAGAGTACCGGAGGGTGCCGCTGCGATGGTGCGGCAACCGGTCCCGAAAACCGGGGCGCCGGGTGATCCTCGGCGAGGGTTCGACTCCTTCACCCTCCGCCATCGTTCACGTTTTGGTTCTTTGCCAAAGGGAGCGTATTCCACTCCCACCAACCACGCCCTTCTAGCCCAATCTTGGCAGAGGCGCCGGTCTCAGAAACCGGAGGTTCTCGGTTCGAATCCGAGGAGGGGCACCACCTGGCTCCGTAGCCCAACCGGCAGAGGCATCGGCTTCAAAACCCGTCCCGTGTGGGTTCGAATCCCACCGGAGCCACCATGGAGAGGTGACTGAGCCTGGCAAAGTGTCCGGTTGCTACCCGGAAGCCGGCGGCTTTCGAAGTCGCCGCGTGGGTTCGAATCCCGCCCTCTCCGCCATCAGTCTGCACGATCATGAGCTTCAGGTCTGGACGCGAGAGACGGTCCCTTGTATGATTTTGACCTATTACGCGGGCAGCGGACCGTATCAAAACCCGCAGCCTTCCCCGCTGGCGGAGAAAGCCTCCTCAGAGGATATCTGGAAAGTGCTGATCTCCGCCGGGATTCTCGCTCTCGGTCGTTCTGTGCTGGCGAAGACCGGCCAGATAATCTGAATCGAATTCCAAGCGGTCCAGACCTTGCTCCAGAAGCCTTGGACCTTGCTCTCGAGGATCCAGACCTCGCTGCAGATGACCGGGAGATTGCTGCGGACGACCCAGACCGAGGTCTGGAGGACCCGCATCAGGGTCCAGAGGGTCCAGACCTTGATCAGGAAGACCTGGAGCTTGCTGTGGAGGATCTACGCCGAGGTCTGGAAGCTCCAGACCTCCCTCCAGGACAACCTGGAGATCGATCTGGAGGATCTGGAGTTTGGCAAGAGGGGCTCGGAGATCGGCGTGGAGGACTCTCACCGAGCTCTGAGACAAAATAGAAAGGCGCTGTTGCGCCAGCCCCGAAGGGGCGACGGCATGTAGCCCGGGGCTGGCGCCTTTTGCCAGCCCCGGGTAGATGTGGCCCAACAAACCCCTAAAGCCCCGAAGGGGCGGCGGCAGTCCTGTCGAACGATGAGCTGCCGTCGCCCTTTCAGGGCTTTAACGGATGGATGGATCGGCTTTTCCCGGGGCTCAGCGCTTCGCGTCCGCCCAGGCTACATGCCTTTGCCCCTTCGGGGCAGTCAACGAGAGCTGCTACGGATATAGAGATCCTCCCGCCGCCAATCCCGCTCCGTCACCCTGTCCACCGGGGGTCTGCCCGCCTCCCGTGCCTGCTGTCGCTCCGTGGCCTCGTCGAACAGGCGGAGCCGCTCTTCGAGGCTCAGGCGTGGCGATGTGGACATTCGGCTCCTCCGGCGAGTGGTCAACTCAACGTCCTCGGATGGTCATGCACGGCGCAGAACTTGCTGGCTTGCGTCGCGCAGAGGATGATCAGCCCCGACCGCATAGAAAAAGACGTTCGCGTCAAGGAAGATCGCTGTCATGGGCTTCTGCGATCTCCTTTTCCAGTGTGTCCCAATCTGGGATCGGAATGTGGATCTGACAGATTGCCTCGAAGGCTCTCTTACGCTGTTCGGCGAGTGAGAGATACCGGTCCCGAACGGCTTCGCGAATCAAGTCCGAGACGGAGGTCCGGCGTTGAGCCGCAATGGCTTCCAACCATTCGTACTCCTCGGATTCCAGCAAAACCTGTGCTTCTCTGGTTCTAGCCATACCGCCTCCAGATGGTGCCTACCCAAGCCAGTATAGTACCAGCCCCCTTATCCTGCCCCGGTGTACATGTCCCAATACCGCTTCGGCGCAGGAGGCAGGGTAGCGAAGGGCTCGACTCCAAGCATCTCGCTCGCCAGGATCCGCCCCACCAGCAGGCGGCCCAACTGGTAGTGGAGGTCGCTCTCCGTCTTGCCCTGGGCAGCAATGTCTACCTCCAGACACTGTGCGACGAGCCATCCACCCTCCTGGAACTGCACGACCCGGATCACGACTTGGTCATTCATCGGCACGATCTCCTTCCACTTAGAGAGTACCACGAGACGACACTCCGCTGGCCACGCAGGCGCCGACCTCAGCAGTCGCCCCTCCCAAAGTCCAGGATAGAATGGTCTGCGAACGGACTGAGACACGAACCAAGACCCGGGGTACCGCATGCTCATCCTCCATCTCTCCGACCTCCACTTCGGCGCCCACAGTCGCTTCAAGGGCGAGGACCTCACCAAACTGGGAAAGGCCTTCTTCAAGGATCTCGGAGCCGCCAGGGGGACCTTCGCCAAGGGCTCCCGCATAGATCTCGTAGCCGTGTCGGGCGACATCGCCGAATCGGGCTCGCAATCTTGGCAGGCGAACTGGGGCTTGACCGTCGGCGGTTTGTCGAGAAATCACGACGTGCCTGGACTATAGAGAGGTACGATCCAAGATGGCTGCCCCATTGTTTCTCTTGAGCTATTCACGCAAGGACGCCATATTTGCAAAGGAAGTACGAGAATGCCTGGAGGCTGTCGGTCTTCGTGTGCTTATGGATGAGCTGAATATGGTGCCTGGCCAGGCAGTCTCAGAGGCACTTCGAGAGTTAGTCAGAAGCGCGACCCATCTTGTAGTCATTGTCTCTCGTGAGAGCTTGAAGTCAGAGTGGGTACTATTTGAGCTTGGAATAGCATGGGCATTGAGGCGCGAGATCTGGTGCCTGCTTGCCGAACTCAATCTGAAGCCTCCAGCTCCGGTTGGCCATCTTAAATATCTGCAAAATCTTGCAGAGCTGAAGAACGAAGCGGCAAGAATGCTCTTTGTTTCAAGAGCCAGAGAATATGACAAAATGGGTTCGGTCGAGAATTTTGCCAGCAATAGCTTGTTTCGTGATATTCCAGAGATCCGGCTCGTCGGAGCCGGCGATAGATTCTACAATATCTCGCGAGTGCAAATAGTTTACGATAACGATCCGTTCAACCCACCCGTTGCGCTCTATGGCCACATGAAAAAAATTCTCGCCAAAAAGGAAGCCGAGACCAAGGCGCGTGGCGCTGTGTTTTTCAACGGACCAAACGTCAGGCTTTTAGATTGGAGAGAGAATCCAATGTCCGGAGTCGATAGCACTCTGGAACGTTATTCGATCGAGTTAAGACTTGGCCCAGTGAGTTGGTTTGACTTCGAGGGCTTGAACGCAGCATTTAGGGAGTTGGTCGGTGAGCCGGGGCTTCTCGAAGCCTGTGAGGAGTACCTGAGTCTTTCGAAGATTGTTGACGAGGGTTCAGTCCGAGGTTCTAAGCTGTCAAATATCCTGGATACGGCCACTACAATATTGACGAGCGATGGCTTCTGCGGGTATCAAGCGCGAAGCAGCAGGATCTCTGCCGTTCCTAAGCTCCTGACATCGTCGGTGGCCGAAAACATAAACCGCTATTTGGACGAAATGTTGAGAGTATTATGCCATTCGTGAGAGTCAACCGAATTGAGACGGATGAATTGCCGGAGGAGGCGAAGCAGGAAGGCTACACACCTCGGGGTATTCCTCACCCTTTCGCATCTGTAGAGCGAGGGATAGGGGAAGAAATCTCTCGAGACCTTCTTAAGTATATACGGCCCAATGCGATTAAGCTCTTGGGGCTCGGTTTTGATCTGCATTCTTTCCATCCTGACGCATTTTTTCTCGCGGCATTAGATTTGAAGGCTGAAGAGGTGCTTCGACTGGCCCGCGAAAGGCCCGGTAAAGACTACCGAGAAGGGAAACTCCGTTTCGTGGAGTGCCGTGCTGGCGCCCTTGAGGTACAGGAGGATTGGGCAACAGGGAAGTGGGTGCCTGCCGGAAAGGCCGCACTATTTCGAGCGTTCGAGGTTGTGAACGAATTACGCGAAACCCGAAGCGTCTCGTTTGCGGAAGCTTTTGAAATCCTTGCTGAAGAAGAATGAGCGTTGTATTGCCCCTTCTCTCTGGACGAGCTGCGAGGATTCCCTATCTGGAGGACCTGCCGGACGAATTGGAGCTCGAGGACGATCCGTAGACTCGCCACCGCAGAGCCCATCGACACCGTGTCCGTAGAGACGACACAGGCCGTAACGATATCCTCTCCTCTACCACGGGGACGGCGGGTCGTCTCCGGATCGGAGGAACAGGCCGGCCTCACCCTGGCGTAGCGGCGGCACGAGGACGACCCTTACTATCCTCTAGGGGTTCCCGCGAAGGTGCGGAATGCCCTATCCCACGATTTGGATGACGTGCATGCGGAACGCCCCGGTTGACGGTGGGACGACGTTCGGCGCCCCGTCCCCGGTTGGAGGGGTTCGAAACGTCCCAGCCCGCCCCGGAGACGACCCGCCGTCCCCGTGGTAGAGGAACGGATATCGTTACGGCCTGTGTCGTCTCTACGGTCTCTCGGGTACGGCGTTGCTGGCGGAACCCTCCAGCCCTGGTGGAGATCGGGTCCCCGGGGTTCCCCTTCCTTGACACACCCCCCAGCCCCCGGGTAAGAATACGCCGCGTCACGCGAAAGGGGAGTCCCCAAGTCGTATCTACGGAGGTGAAGGCGGTCTACCATGACGAGCTATCTGCCGATCCTCGTGTTCACGCTGGTGGCCATCGTCTTCGTGGTGGTCTCGCTGGTGGCTGCCCGGATGCTGCGCCATGGGAGCTCGGTCGATACCAACCTCGACCCCTATGAGTGCGGCAACGAGCCCGAGACCTTCGCCCATGACCACCGTTTCAGCATCCGCTACTACCTGATCGCCGTCCTCTTCGTCATCTTCGACGTCGAGACCATCTTCCTCTTCCCCTGGGCGGTGATGTTCAACCGCCTGGCCCTCTTCGGGTTCATCGAGATGGCCGTGTTCCTGGTCATCCTGATCACGGGGTACGCCTACATCTGGAATCGGGGGGCGCTGCGTTGGGCCTGATGGATTCGGTCGAGGCGAACGTCCTCACCACCACGTACGACAAGATCTTCAACTGGGCGCGCCGCTCGGCCATCTGGCCGATGCAGTTCGGCCTCGCCTGCTGTGCCATCGAGATGATGGCCGTCCTCGACCCGCGGCACGACATGTCCCGCTTCGGCGCCGAGGTCTTTCGCGCCACGCCGCGCCAGAGCGACCTCATGATCGTCGCCGGCACGGTGACGGAGAAGATGGCCCCCATCGTGCGCCGCCTCTGGGACCAGATGCCGGAGCCGAAGTGGGCCCTCGCCATGGGCGCCTGCGCCACCTGCGGCGGCCCCTATCGCACCTACGCCGTCACCCAGGGGGTGGACCGCGTGATCCCGGTGGACGTCTACGTGCCCGGCTGCCCGCCGCGGCCGGAGGCCCTCCTCTGGGGGCTCCTCCACCTGCAACGCAAGATCGACCGCATGACGGTGGCCAAGCCCAAGGCCGCGTCGGCGGCCTCCTCTGAGGTCCGCGCATGAGCGACGAGCCGGAGAAGCCTGCGGGAGGAGGACCCGATCCCGCGCAGCCTGCGGCTCCCGCCGAGGCCGCGGCTCCCACCGAGGAAGCCCAGAAGGCCCGCGAGGTCGCCGAGGCCAAGACGGATACCGCGGTGACCGCTGCGGGCTCGGAAGCCGCCGTGGGCGACGTGCAGCAACCGGCCGCTCCAGCCGCCGCTCCCGCCCCGGCCTCGGATGCCGAGGCGAAAGCTGCCGCCAAGGCCGCGGCCCTGGAGAAGGCGAAGGCTGCCGCCGCCGCGAAAGCCGCCGCTGCCGCCGCGGGCCAGCCGGCTCCTGCCGCCGGAGCCGCCGCTCCCGCAGCCGCCAAGCCGAAGCCGGCCGAGGACGAGAACAAGCCGCTCTGGGAGCGGGACCCTATCGTCCCCGATTGGAAGGACGCCGGGGACGATCCCCTGGCCGCGGCGCTCAAAGAGGAGTTCGGGGAGAAGATCGAGTCCGCCCGCACCTTCGCCGGCGACCTCACCCTCCAGATCCAGCGCAACGCCTTGGCCGAGGTCGCCGCCTCCTTGAAGACGAAGCACGGGTTCACCTATCTGATCGACGTCTGCGGCGCCGACTACCCGAAGCGCACGCCGCGCTTCGACGTCGTTTACCACCTCCACACCTTCGAGACGAACCGCCGCATCCGGCTGCGGGTGGTCACGGATGAGGAGTCTCCCGTCCCCACGGTCTGCGGGGTGTGGCGCGCGGCGAACTGGTCGGAGCGTGAGGTCTACGACATGTACGGCGTGCGCTTCGCCGGCCATCCGGACATGACCCGCATTCTCCTCTGGGAAGGGTTCAACGGCTACCCGCTGCGCAAGGACTTCCCCGTCGAGGGGATCGACACGGGCTCGGCGATCTATCCCGAGTATTACGAGGAGACGGCAGGCCCCGTCGCCGGCACCGGCACCGGCTGGAAGCCGGCGAAACCGCCCGCGGAACCGGCCCCGCCGACATCGGAGAAGCCGTCATGAGCGAGCCCTTCGTCCAGCCTTTCGACGATCCGTCGCTCGGCGACAACCTCCTCAACCGTTCCGAGGAGATGGAGCTGAACTTCGGCCCCCAGCACCCGTCGACGCACGGCGTGCTGCGCCTCAAGCTGCGGGTGGACGGGGAGCGGATCATCGATTGTTACCCGATCATCGGCTACCTCCACCGCGGCACGGAGAAGCTGTTCGAGCTCCACCCCTACTTCCAGAACATCCCCCACACCGACCGCATGGACTACGTGGCGGCGGCGACCAACAACCTCGCCTACGTGGGGGCGGTGGAGAAGCTGATGGGGCTGGTGGTGCCGCCGCGGGCGCGCTACATCCGGACGATGCTGGCGGAGCTGCAGCGCATCTCGTCGCATCTGCTGTGGCTCGCCACCCATGCCATCGACATCGGCGCCATGACGCCGTTCTTCTACACCTTCCGCGAGCGCGAGCTGATCCTCGACCTCTTCGAGCAGTACTGCGGCGCCCGGCTGACGCTCAACTGCATGCGTCCCGGCGGCCAGCCGCACGACCTCCCCGTGGGCTGGACGGAGAAGTGCCGCGAGTTCGTGGACGGCTTCCTGCCGCGCATCGACGAGTACGAGGGGCTCCTCACCGAGAACCGCATCTGGAAGAAGCGCACGGTGGGCGTGGGCGTGCTCGATCCGGAGACGGCGATCGACTACGGCATCACCGGCCCCATGCTGCGCGGCAGCGGCATCTCGTGGGACATCCGCAAGGCCATGCCCTACGAGGCGTATCCCGAGGTGGAGTTCGACGTGCCCCTGGGTAAGAACGGCGACACCTACGACCGTTATCTCGTGCGCATGGAGGAGATGCGGCAGGCCAACCGCATCCTGAAGCAGTGCCTGGACAAGCTCCCCGAGGGGCCGATCATGGCCAAGCGGCCGCGCGTGATGAAGGCCGGCAAGGACGCCGAGGTCTATCACGGCATCGAAGGCCCCAAGGGGGAGATCGGCTTCTACATCGTGGGCGACGGCACGCCGAATCCCTACCGCTGCCACGTGCGTCCGCCGTCGTTCGTCAACCTGCAATCCGTCCCCGAGCTGTGCAAGGGGGCGTTGATCGCCGACCTCGTGGCGATCATCGGCACCACCGACATCGTGCTCGGGGAGGTCGACCGCTGATGACCGGGCTGTTCGAGTCGCTCCACAAGGCGGTGGGTGACACGCTCTTCTACTGGGCCGTGTCGCCGGTGATCAAGATCGTGGTCCTGCTGTTCCTCGGCATCCTGCCGCTCATCACCTATCTCACGTTTGCCGAGCGCAAGATCCTGGGCTACATGCAGGCCCGGCTCGGCCCCAACCGGGTGGGGCCGTGGGGGCTCCTGCAGCCGATCGCGGACGTGATGAAGCTGCTGGTCAAGGAGGATACGCTCCCTCGCCAGGCGGTGAAGTGGGCCTTCATCCTCGCCCCCTGCCTCGTGGTGGGGCCCGCGTTCATCATCTTTTCCGTGATCCCCGTCGGCCCGCGCGAGGGCGAGCTGGGGCACCTCAACTGGTTCATCACCGACGTCAACACGGGGCTGCTGTTCATCGTCGCCATGGCGACCATCGGCGTCTACGGACTGATCATCGGCGGCTGGGCGTCGAACAACAAGTTCTCGCTGATGGGCGGCCTGCGCTCGGCGGCGCAGATGATCTCCTACGAGGTGCCGCAGGGGCTGGCGCTGGTGGGGCCGCTGATGCTCGCCGGCACGCTGTCGCTGGTGGGGATCGTCGAGGCGCAGCGCGATCAGAAGATCTGGTACGTCATTCCGCAGATCGTGGCGTTCTTCATCTATTTCGTGGCCGGGGTCGCGGAATCGAACCGCAACCCGTTCGACCTGCCGGAGGCGGAGTCGGAGCTGGTGGCGGGGTTCCACACCGAGTACAGCGGCATGCGCTTCGCCCTTTTCTTCCTCGGCGAGTACGCCAACATGATCGTGATCTCGGCGGTGGCGACGACGCTCTTCTTCGGCGGCTGGCTGCCGCCGTTCCCGCACCTGCTGCCGTGGCTGTCCGTCATCCCGGGGCCGATCTGGTTCATCCTCAAGGCGCTGGTCTTCCTCTTCTCCTACATCTGGTTCCGCGGCACGTTCCCGCGCTACCGCTTCGATCAGCTCATGGACCTGGGCTGGAAGTGGATGATCCCGCTCTCGTTGCTGAACATCTTCGTCACCGGTCTCGTCAAGCTGTGGGTTTCGGGAGGCTTCCATTGAGCGCGCTGAAACGGTTCGCCGACAAGATCATGCTCCTGGACCTCTTCGCGGGGCTCGGGATTACCTTCAAGCACATGTTCAAAAAGAAGGCCACGGTGCAATATCCAGAAGAGCGCTGGGAGCCCGCGCACCGCTTCCGCGGCATGTTCCGGCTGGACGAGGACCGGTGCATCAAGTGCACCATCTGCGCCCGCGACTGCCCGATCGACATCATTTACATCGACTGGCACCAGGAAGTGAACCCGGAGACGAACAAGAAAGAGAAGCTCCTGGACCGCTTCGACATCGACGTGCAGCGCTGCATGTTCTGCGGCCTGTGCGAGGAGGGGTGCCCGACGGAGCCCAAATCAATTTGGCTCACCACCAAGACCTACGAGCTCGCCTCCTACGACCGCTGGAACAACCTGTACGTGGACATGGACGAGCTGCAGGAGTGGAAGACGCGGCCCGCCTACACGGATGAGGAGATCGCGTAAAACCATGGAATTCGTGACGGCGCATGGCGCGGACCTGGTGTTCTACGTTTTCGCTCTCCTGGCGGTGGGCGGAGCTCTCGGCGTGGTGACGCTGCGAAACCCCATGTATGGCGCGCTTTCGCTGTTGGTGACGTTCCTTTCGGTGGCGGTGCTGTTCCTCTTGCGCAGCGCCGAGTTCGTGGGGATCGTGCAGATCTTCGTCTACGGCGGCGGCATCATGGTGCTGTTCCTCTTCGTCATCATGCTGGTGAACCTGCACAAGCTGCCGGATCTGCGGCTGTTCCACGGCCAGTCGCCGTTCGTGCTGGCGCTCTCCGTGGCCTTGCTGGCCCTGTTCGGCTACTTCTTCGTGCACGTCGCCTTCGGCCCCGCTTTCGCCCGGCCGGAGACGTTCCAGAACGTCGAGGGCGTGGCCAAGGGGAACTCCCAGGCCGTGGCCTTCGGTCTCTTCACCCAGGCCCTCCTCCCCTTCGAGATCGCCTCCATCTTCCTGCTGGTGGCGATGATCGGAGCGGTGGTGCTGGGACGGCGGCAATAGGAGGGCTTCCATGTTCGCGGTGACGACGACGCACTACCTGGTGGTGAGCTTCCTGCTCTTCGCCATCGGCATCTTCGGGATCGCCTCCCGCAAGAACATGATCACCGTGCTGATGTCGATCGAGCTGGTGCTCAACTCGGTGAACCTGAACCTGATCGCCTTCTCCTACCAGCACTCGGATTTGACGGGGCAGATCTTCTCCATCTTCACCATCACCGTCGCCGCCGGCGAGGCCGCGGTGGGGCTCGGCATCCTGATCGCCTACTTCCGCCTGCGCGAGACCACGGCGCTCGACCGGGCCTCGGAGCTCAAGGGATAGCATGATGATGAGAGAGCTGCTCTGGGTCATCCCTGTCCTGCCGTTCCTGGGCGCCCTGCTCAACGGCTTCCTGCTGCGCGGCCGCATCGGCAAGCGGGGAGTGGCGGCGATCGCCTGCGGCAGCGTGGGGCTCGCGGCGCTGCTGGGCCTGCTCGTCATCACCAGCTACCTGGGGAGCCCTGAGCACGCGCAGAACAAGCCGGTCGAGAACGACGTCTACTCCTGGGTCTCCTCCGGCCCGCTGCTGACCGCCGCGGACGGGGTGAAGAATTTCACCGTCGGCATGGGCTTCCAGGTCGATCCCCTGTCGTGCGTCATGCTCTTCGTGGTGACCTTCGTGGGCTTCTGGATCCACGTCTACTCCGTGGGCTACATGGCGCACGAGGACGGGTTCCAGCGCTTCTTCACCTATCTCAACCTGTTCATGGGCATGATGCTGTTGCTGATCCTCGGCAACAACTACCTGGTGATGTTCGTGGGATGGGAGGGCGTGGGCCTCTGCTCCTACCTGCTGATCGGTTTCTATTTCAAGGAAGAATTCCCGCCCTTCGCGGGGCGCAAGGCGTTCATCACCAACCGGGTGGGCGACTTCGGCTTCGTGCTCGGGCTCTTCGCCCTGGTTTCGCAGTTCGGCACCCTGAAATACAGCGAGATCTTCCCGCGCATCGCGGCGAATCCCTCGCTGCTGCTGGGTCCGGGGCACCTCGGGTTGACGCTCGCGGCGTTCGTCGGCATCTGCCTGTTCATCGGCGCCATGGGCAAGAGCGCGCAGATCCCTCTTTACGTCTGGCTGCCGGATGCCATGGCCGGCCCGACGCCGGTTTCCGCCCTCATCCACGCCGCCACCATGGTGACGGCGGGCGTCTACATGGTCTCGCGCTCGAACGTGATCTATCAGCTCGCGCCGGGCGTCTCGGGCTTCGTGGCGGCGATCGGCGCCACCACGGCGATCTTCGCGGCCACCATCGGCCTGGTGCAGACGGACATCAAGAAGGTGCTGGCGTATTCGACCGTGTCGCAGCTCGGCTACATGTTCCTCGCCGCGGGGCTGGGGGCGTATACCACGGCCGTCTTCCACCTGATGACGCACGCCTTCTTCAAGGCCCTCCTCTTCCTCGGCTCCGGCTCCGTGATCCATGCCATGGGCGGCGAGCAGGACATGCGGAAGATGGGTGGATTGAGAAAGCACCTGCCCACGACCTACAAGACGTTCGTGATCGGTTCGCTGGCCATCGCCGGCATCCCGCCGTTCGCCGGCTTCTTCTCGAAAGACGAGATCCTGGGCACGGCGGCGGAGCACGGCGAGTGGCTGCTCTATGGCGTCGGCCTCGCCACGGCGGGCCTCACGGCGTTCTACATGTTCCGCGCCGTGTTCATGACCTTCTGGGGGGAGTTCCGCGGCACCCATGAGCAGGAGCATCACCTGCACGAGTCACCGCCGTCGATGACGGTGCCGCTCTGGGTGCTGGCCGTGGGCGCGATCCTCGCGGGTTTGGTGGGCCTGCCCAAGCTCTTGGGCGAGCACGTGAACCTGTTCCACAACTTCCACGATCCGATCGTCTATCAGATCGCGGGCCATCCCATCGCGCATCACGAGATGAGCGTCTGGCTGGAGCTGACGCTGATGCTGGTGGCGATCGGCGTGGCGCTCCTGGGGATCGTGCTCGCCGGCCGGCTTTATGGCCCCACCCGCGGCCTGGCGACGGAAGAGGCGTGGGAGCGCCGTTTCCCGGCCCTTCACCGGGTGCTGTACAACAAGTATTACGTTGACGAGCTGTATGACAAGACGGTGATCGGCGGCACCTGGGCGCTGGCCCGCGGGCTCTTCCGCTTCGACGCCGGCTTCATCGACGGCCTCTTGGTCAACGGCGCGCGCAACGTCACCGTGGCGGTCGCCATGATCTCCGGATTCTTCGACAAGTACGTGGTCGACGGATTGGTCAACCTCGTGGCCACCATCCTCGACGCGTTCTCCAAGCTGTTCCGCCGCCTGCAGACGGGCTACGTCTCCAATTACGCGCTGGTGCTCGCGGCGGGCATGTTCGCCCTGGTCGTCGTCTACATGGTCCTGCACCGGGGCTGAGCACTCGAGAGTTTGTATTAGGGGGAGCCATGCACAACGTTCCGATCCTCTCGATCATTTGCTACCTGCCCCTCGCGGGAGCGCTGCTCATCGCCTTCGGGATGAAGGGCAGCCAGGCGGCGTTGATCCGGAAAGTGGCGACGGGCTTCGTGTTCGTCGACTTCCTGTTGTCGATTCCGCTCTGGTTCCTCTTCGAGCGCAAAGGCGAGCTGTTCCAGTTCCGCGAGAGCGTGCCGTGGATCGATTCCATCGGCGTGCGCTACGAGTTCGGGATCGATGGCATCGCCCTGCTGCTGGTGCTGCTGACGACGCTCTTGGGCGTGCTGGCCTTCCTCTCCTCCTGGAGCGCCATTCACGAGCGCGAGAAGGAATATTACATCTTCCTCCTCCTGCTGCAGACGGGCATGCTCGGCGTCTTCATGGCCATGGACTTCTTCCTGTTCTACGTCTTCTGGGAAGTCATGCTGGTGCCAATGTACTTCCTGATCGGCATCTGGGGCGGCGGACGCCGGCTCTACGCGGCGATCAAGTTCTTCCTCTATACCCTGGTGGGCTCCGTGCTGATGCTCCTGGGTATCCTGGCGCTCTACTTCTACAACTCGACCGGCCTGCTCGGCTGGAAGGGGCTGGGCAATGCGCCGTCGTTCTCGATCGAGCAGTTCCACAAGATCGGCGCCTCGATTCCGCCCGACCTGCAGTTCTGGATCTTCCTCGCCTTCTTCGTGGGCTTCGCCATCAAGGTGCCGATGTTCCCGTTCCATACCTGGCTGCCCGACGCGCACGTCGAAGCACCCACGGCGGGCTCGGTGATCCTGGCGGGCGTCCTGCTGAAGATGGGCACGTACGGCTTCGTCCGCTTCTCGCTCCCTATCCTTCCTGCCGCCACGATGAAGCTGCTGCCGTGGATGGCCGGGCTTTCGCTCATCGGCATCATCTACGGCGCGCTGGTGGCCATGGCGCAGAAGGACATGAAGAAGCTGGTGGCCTATTCGTCCGTCTCCCACTTGGGGTTCGTCATGCTGGGGATGTTAGCCCTGAACGGCCCGGGCTTGAACGGCAGCGTGTTGCAGATGATCAATCATGGTCTTTCGACCGGCGCCCTGTTCCTCCTGGTGGGCGTCATCTACGAGCGGCGGCATACGCGATTGATCGCCGAGTACGGCGGCCTTTCGCAGGTGATGCCGGTTTTCGCCATCGTGTTCCTGATCATCACCATGTCGTCCATCGGTCTGCCGACGCTCAATGGTTTCGTGGGCGAGTTCACCATCCTGGTGGGCGCCTTCAACCGCGTCTGGTGGTGGGGTCTGGTGGCGGCGCTGGGGATCGTGCTCGGGGCGGCCTACATGCTGTGGATGTATCAGAGGGTCTTCTTCGGGCCGCTGACCAACCCGGAAAACAAGGGGCTGCAGGACCTCAACAAGCGGGAGGTCCTGTACCTGGCGCCGCTGATCATCCTCTGCTTCTGGATCGGTCTCTACCCGAAGCCCTTCCTGGAGGTGCTGGAGAAGCCGGTCAACTACGTGGTGGCGAAAGTCGATCCGCACTACGCCACGGCGGTGGCCGCTTCACCGGCCTCTGTGCCGGCTCCCGTCGCGGCGGCGGGGGAATAGCCCGTGCCGAACGCGCAAGAGTACCTGCTGCTCTCTCCGGAGATCCTGCTCGCCGCGGCGGGCTTGCTGATGCTGCTCGCGGGCGCCATCGGCCGCGGCATGGGAACCCGGGATTCGGCGCTGGTGACCGTCGTGAGCCTCGCGCTGACGGGCGGCGTGTTGTGGCGCGTCCACTCGGTGCTGAGCACTCCGCGGCTGCTGATCCTGGGTGGCACCTTCGTGCTGGACGGCTTCTCTTTCTACATGAAGCTGCTGGTGCTGGGTGCCACGGCGCTGACGGTGCTCCTCTCCGTCCGTTTCCTCGAAGAGGCCCAGTACCGCGCCTCCGAGTACTTTGCCCTGCTCCTGCTCGCGGCCTCGGGGATGATGTTCATGGCGAGCGGCTATACGCTGCTAACCATCTGGATTTCGCTCGAGACCATGGCGCTCGCGAGCTACGTGCTGGCCGGCTACTTCAAGCGTGAGCGGCGGAGCAACGAGGCGGCGCTCAAATATTTCATCCTCGGCGCCCTGTCGTCCGGCATCCTGCTCTACGGCATCTCGCTGCTCTACGGTGCGGCCGGCACGGTGCAGCTCAGCGAGCTCTCCGAGGGGCTGCACACCGCGCAGGGAAATACCCTGGTGCCGCTCGGCTGGCTGCTGCTGGCGGCGGGGCTGTTCTTCAAAGTGGCGGCGGTGCCGTTCCACGTCTGGACGCCGGACGTCTACGTGGGCGCGCCCACGCCGGTGACGGCCTGGCTGGCGGTGGCCTCCAAGGCGGCCTCGTTCGCCATCCTGCTGCGCATCTTCTATGAGGGTCTGTGGAGCGTGCGGGCCGATTGGCAGATGATCGTGGCCATCGTCTCCGTGATCACCATGGTGTGGGGAAACGTGGCCGCGCTGACCCAGGAGAACGTCAAGCGGATGCTCGCCTACAGCTCGATCGCCCACGCCGGCTACATCCTGATCGGTGTGTTGACGGTGTCCGAGGTGGGGCTGTGGTCCGTGCTCTTCTACCTCCTGGCCTACACGTTCATCACCCTCGGCGTCTTCGGCACGGTGGTCCTGCTGGAGCGGCGGGAGTACGCGGGCGAGACGTGCGCCGACTACGCCGGCCTCGCGCGCCGCTCACCGTTCCTGGCGGCGATGATGCTCCTCTTCATGGTGGCGCTCACCGGCATTCCCCCCACCGGCGGCTTCGTGGGCAAGTTCTACCTCTTCGCCGCGGCCGTGCAGGGGGGCTGGGGCTGGGTGGCGGTGATCGGCGTCCTCACCAGCGCCATCTCCCTCTACTACTATTTCCGCATCGTCCTCTACATGTACCTGAAGGACTCGGACCAGACCACCCCGGTCCCCCTCCAAGCCCCGGCCCTGGTCGGCACCATCGCTTTCTGCGCCCTGGCGACCCTGGCCCTCGGAATCTTCCCCGGGCCCTTCATCGAGCTCGCCAAGCACAGCGTGCTGCCGTTGCCGTAGGAGGCCTCACCAACTACCTTGCAGCCAGCCCGAAGTTCTTGTAATCTATGTACATGACTATCGAGCTTCCGGGCAACGTGGAAAAGCCCCTGCGAAGTCTCGCCGAAAGGCAAAACCGGGATGTTGGAGCCCTCGTGGAAGAGGCAGTCCGCCAATATCTCGAAGCCGAGGCCATTACCGACCTGGACGCCGCACAGGTTGCCGAGACTCAGCTTGCACTGGCTAGTGAGCTTCGCGGAATCGCACCGTGGAAGGACGGCCGTGAGTGAGACGTGCAGAGGTCTGGTGGGCTGAGCTGCCCCCACCGGTCGGCGACCGGCCAGTAGTGATTCTGACCCGTGATGCCGTCCTCCACTCGATCGGCTCCATCGTAGTGACCCTTGTGACTCGAACCATCCGTGAGCTCCCGAGTGAAGTGGAGCTCGGCCGTCAGCAGGGGTTACCCATCCGATGCGTTGCGAATCTCGACAACATCCTCACGGTTCCGCGCAATCATCTCAAGCGGCTGATGGGCGCCTGTGACACCCCGAAAGTGAAAGAACTGAATCAGGCCATCAAGGTGGCGCTCGATGTTCGATGACATTCCGGAAGGCACGCCATTCGGTGCATGCCGTGACCAACAAAATTTTCATCAGCTATCGTCGTGCTGACTCCACTTTTTTTGCCCACCTTCTCCACAATCGATTGGAGCAGGAGTTCGGTACCGATAGTGTTTTCATTGACGTTGACTCCATCGGCGCGGGAATTGACTTCGTCGAAGCTATTACCAAAGCCATCGCCGAATCGGTCGTCGTCTTGGTACTGATCGGGTGGAACTGGGAACCGGGGGGCCTTCACGATCCCGGCGACTTCGTCCGTCTCGAGTTGATGGCGGCCTTGGAGCGCGGATCCCGAATTATTCCGATCCTGCTCGAGGGCACGGCGATGCCCCGGTCCGAGGAATTGCCGGCTGACTTGTCTCGATTCGTACGCCTGAACGCAGTCGAGATTCGCTCTGACCGGCTCAAATCCGACATGCATCTTTTATTCGAAGAGCTCAAGCGGATTGTACCCAAAGGCTCACCGGAGCCATCTGCGACGCCGAAGCCTAACGTATCGGAGGTCGGAGCAGACGTACCAAGTACGACCGCCTCAAATCCCAACTCCTTCGCCTATCGACTGGGAAACTGGCTGTCACTCGTTCGACCCGGCCGGCGCGTGTTAGCCCTACTATGGCTGATCGCTGTATCCGGCTTTCTCCAGGTATTTCCCCTCATGGTCGAAGTGGAAAATCCTCCAGGATTTCTTCTCGTGCTCCCGGTCCTGGGCTTTTTTCTCACGCTTGTTGCTTTGGGGCTGACTGTGCTCAGCTTTCGCGGCACTTCACGAAGCCTACTGTTGTCTGGACTGGTGCACGTTGGTGCAGTGACCGGATCTGCTGCCGCTTCGAACGAACTGACAATTCTTACCTTCTTTCTCCTTTGTGTGGTGCCTTGCGCCAACTTTGCTCTATCTTTTTTCTACAACAAAAGGGCGACTCGCGGTGAAACCTATCAACAAACAGGGTGGTAAGTGTGGCGCCGTTCCTGCGCCGCGATGGGCATCATGCTGTACATGATCGTCGAGCGCTTTCGCGGCGGCGATGCGCGGCCGGTATATCAGCGCTTCCGCGAGCAGGGCCGGCTGGCGCCGGAGGGGCTCCGGTACGTGGGAATCTGGGTGACGGCGGACCTTCACCAGTGCTTCCAGGTGATGGAGTGCGAAGATCGGGCGCTCCTGGAGGAATGGATGGCCAACTGGGCGGACTTGGTCGACTTCGAGGTGATTCCAGTGATCACCTCCTCGGAAGCGGCGGCAGCGGTCCTCGGTCACCCGACGGAGAAGTAGAGCGGCACCCCCGGAGCCGGCGTCTTTGGATCCAAGCCGGTGTCTGCGGCGCCAAGCCGATGTCTGTAGCTCCAAGCCGGCGTCGATCGCTCCATGCCGCCGTCGGCGCCCCCATCTCAGACCTTCCTGCGGCGTCCCCAGAGGAGATGATCCAGGGAGACCTTGCCGCCGCCTGACCAGGCGATCCAGAGCAGGAGGACGAAGTAGGCGAATTCGGTGAGGCCGGCGAAGTCGCCGAGGCTGTGGACGTCGCTCATCTTGGCCGTCGCGATGGCCACCAGCATGGTGATCGAGAGTGGGATGGCCGCGAGCCGCGTCAGCAGGCCCGCGAGAAGCAGCAGCCCGCCGACGAATTCCACGCCGGCCACGAAGGGAGCTTGAATGCCGGGAGCGGGGATGCCGAGCTCGGTGAAGAACGCCACCACTTTGGGCAGGTTGTGGAGCTTTCCCCAGCCCGACTCGGCAAAGACGATCCCCAGGGTGAGCCGAGCCAGGAGGATAGGCACCCAATTCGTCCTCTCCAGCAAGACCAGGACTCTGTCATACCAGGCTGCGAGCTTGTTCGGGCTCATCGGCTTCCTCCCCGGAAGAGAGATTTCTCCGAGGATACCGCGATTGGGGGCGGCCGAGGGACCTTCGCGAAATGGATTGGACTCTGGAAGCACTTCCTGTCAAGCGGATTTCCGGTTTCCCAGGAGGTGCTCCCGATGTCCCTTCCCTCGCGTCTCCGCCTGAGCGGCGTCCTCGCCATCTCCTTCTTGGTTGCCGCGCTGGCCGCCCCTCTCCAGGCGGCCACCGATCCGACGTATGCCGCGCTCCGCGGCGCGAAGCCGGATGGACGGAAGATCCCCGTCCAGAACCTGGTCCTGGAGCGCGACGCGTTCCGTTTCCAGCTCGACTCCGGAGCCCTCTACCTGCTCGCTCCGGTCGAAGGGCGCACGATCGGCGCGGTCTTCGTGGGCAAGGGGAGCTACCGGCTGAGCCCCGCCACGCCCTACGAGTCGCGGCAGCTCGCCCTTTCCTCCGCGGCCGACAAGGGCTTCGAGGCGCTGACCGATACGTTCGAGAACCTGTTCCTTCTTTTTACCGATGGCACTCTGGCCGAGCTGGAGCACCATGCCGCCATTCAGACCGGCGCTCCCGACCCCCACGCCGTCGATGCCTACGAGCGATGGCTCAAGCGGCAGCAGAAGGACTTCCGGACCAACTTCCATCTGCGGATTCTCGAGGACCTGTTGAACACTCCGGGGCGGACCGACGGCGTCTTCCTGGCCCTGATCGACGGCCGAAAGAATCCCCCTGCGCTCGCGGCCGTGGACCCCGACGGCGCCGAGGCGCTGCACATCTCCCCGCGTCTGGGCGGAGAGGATACCGTTTTCTACGTCGCCGATACGTACAAGGGAGGGATCTGGTATCTCTGTGATCGCAAAGAGGAAGTGGCGCGGCGGCAGGCCTCGCCGGAAAAACGGCTCGCCGACGCCCTCGACTACCGGATCGAAACCGAGGTCAAACGCGACGCCGACATCGCGGGGAAGGCCACCGTCCGCTTCCAGACCCTGGTGGAGGGTCTGCGCGTCCTGCCGGTGAACCTGATGTCGAAGCTCCGGATCGGCGACGCTTCCTATGCCGTCGAGGTGGCGGGGACCGAGCCCGCTTGGAAGCCGCTCGCCTGGGTTCAGGAGGACGAAAAGAAGGACGCCGATGCCGCGGTCGTCTTCCCCGAGCCTCTGGCCAAAGGGGCGACCGTGAAGCTCCGTCTCGCGTACCAGGGTGGCGACGTGCTGCAAAACGTCGAGGGCAAAACCTTCGTGGTCGCCGCTCGCGAAAGCTGGTACCCCAACCTCAACATTTTCTCCGACCCGGCGAAATTCGATCTCGTCTACCGGATTCCTGCCGGGTTCGACATCGTCTCCGTGGGGAGCAAGGTAGAGGAGCACGCCGAAGGGAAACAGCGGGTCTCGGAGTGGCGGACCGAAACTCCGGTCCAGGTCGCCGGCTTCAACTATGGCAAGTTCAACCGGCTCGAACGGAAAGACGACGTCAGCGGCATCCAGGTCGAAGTCTTCACCGGGGACGACCACCCCGACCTGGGACCCGAGGTGGGGTTGGTATCCGCCTCCCGGCTGGCCGACAGCGCCGCCGTGGACGGGCTCAACTCGGCGCGGATCTTCACCACGTACTTCGGCCCGTTGCCGCAGACCCATGTCGCCATCACCCAGCAGGCGCAGTGGTCCTTCGGCCAGTCCTGGCCGTCGCTGATCTTCCTGCCTTACATGGCCTTCCTGACCAGTACCCAGCGGGCTGCCCTGAGCCTGACCTCGGCGACCGATTTCATCAATCAGGTGGGTTTTCATGAGTTCGCCCACCAGTGGTGGGGTCATCTCGTGGGCGCCGCCACCTACCGCGACGAGTGGCTGGAAGAGGGCTTTGCCGAGTTCTCGTCAGCCCTGGCCGTGCAGCACACTCAAGGCTGGGACGGCTACAACGGCTTCTGGCGCAACGCCCGCAAGTTCATCTTCGGGAAGTACCCGGGCAATGCGGTCCCCCATGACCAGGCGGGCCCCATCAGCCAGGGCTGGCGGCTCGGCACGCCACACAGCCGCTCGGCGCCACAAGCCATGATCTATTCCAAGGGGGGTTACGTCCTGCACATGCTGCGCACCCAGATGTGGGACCAGAAATCGAAGACGCCGGACGCCAACTTCATCGCCATGATGAAGGACTTCACCTCCACCTATGGCGGCAAATCGGCCACCACCGCCGATTTCCAGCGCGTGGTGGAGCGGCACATGGTGCCGGCCCTGAACCTCACGGGCGACGGCAGGATGGATTGGTTTTTCAGCCAATGGGTCTACGGCACCGAGGTGCCCCGCTTCGTCTCCGACCTGAAAATCGAGAAGGCGGACGGTGGCGAGTACCGGCTCCATGGCCAGGTCTCCCAGCAGGGCGTCGGAAAGGATTTCCGCACCCTCGTCCCGCTCGAGGTCGAATTCGACAAGAACGAATTGGCCCGCATCGGGACGATACCGATGAGGGGAGAGGCCACCGTACCGATCGACGTGAAGCTCAAGCTCCCGAAGGCCCCCAAAAAGGTCCTGCTCAACGCCTACGGCGAGATCCTGGCGCGGGACTGAGGGCTTGTTCATAAGGGGCATCCCATCAGGAGACGGGACGCCCTTTCAGACACCCCGCTGAGCTGCTCAGTCTCTGGGCAGGACCGTGATGATCCCCATCATAGGCGTGCCGTGGTTGCCGTCGGGGTCCTCGATTCCGCCTTCGGGACCGGGGGCCACCGGCTGGTTGTCCCCATCCAGATGAGCGTGGAACCGGCAGTAGTAGACGAAGGTTCCGGGGTGGCCGAAGTGGAGGACCAGCGTCCCCGGCTTGCCGCCGTTGTTGTCGGTTCCTGGCAGTACGATATCGATCTTGCGGTTGCCGGCCGTGTTGAAGGCGTCGTCGCTCACCACCGAATGGTCATCGGTGTCCATGTTGATCCAGCGCACGGCATCGCCGGCGTGGATCGTCTGTGAAAAGGGCGTGAAGCGATCTTCCTCGGGCACGATGACCTGGTTGTGGACGACCCGGGACGGCTGCGTGATGGGATTGGGAGCGGCGGCGACCAGGAACATGAGGAGGGCGAGGCCAAGGATCATGATCGTGGCCGGCCTTTGAAGCTTCGACTTCATGAGCAATCTCCTTTCGCGGGTAGGACCAGGTGAGCGTCTCGCCAAGCTGATGCTCAGCCCTGGCCGTACTTGCAAAAAAAATGCCTCTGGAGACCGGCAGAGGAGGCGCCTCTCCGGCGAACCGTGCTACGTTTGCGCTCCGCGATGCGTCTCCATTGGCTCCAGCATGAAGTCGAGGCCCACTGCCCGCTCTGCAGCGTGACGGGGACGAAGAAGGCGGTGCTGTCCACGGATCACGTCGTGCCTGGGCAGCCGCCCATCACCCTTTTGGCTTGTTCGGTCTGCGGCGCCGCCTTCCTCCAGGAGCTGACGCCTCCCGACTACGAGCGGGACGTGGCCGTGATGCTCGACTATTACGTCGAGCAGGGAGCTGGAATCGACCTCATCGTGGCGCCGCTTCTGCGCGTGCCGCCTGGAATGGTCCGGCGCTGCCTGGAGATCGGCTGCAGCGTGGGCTTCGCGCTCGATTTCAGCCGTTTCGCTTTCGGCTGGGAGGTGCTCGGAGTGGACCCCTCGCCGCTCGCCGCGGCGGGCGCCGAGGTGTTGGGCTTTCCCGTCCGCCGCGCCTACTTCAGCGCCGATCTCGATCTCGGCCCCGAGCTTTTCGACCTGGCGATCTGCTCGGAGATCCTCGAACATGTCGCCGAGCCTCACGGATTGCTCGCCGCGATCCGCGACCGGTTGTCCCCGGATGGGATTCTCGTCCTCTCGACTCCGAACCTCGCGATCGTCCGGCCGGAAGCGGAGCCGGCGGCGCTCGGCCGCGCCCTCAGCCCCGGGTTCCACATGGTGCTCTACAGCCGCGACGCTCTCGTCCGGGTGCTCGAAAGCGCCGGCTTTGCCGCCGTCCGCGTCGAGGAGTCGCCGGAGACGCTCCGCGCCTTCGCTTCCCGCTCTCCGGCGGCGCTCGAACGGCTGCGCCCGGCCGATCCGGCGGCGGAGCGAGCCCTCCTGCGCGACTATTTCGCGGCCCGGGCGGAGAGCTCTCCTCCCGCTTCCGCCTTCGCTTCCGCCTTCGCTTGCGGCTTCGCCTACCGGCACTTCAAGGAGTGCGTCAACGCCGGCCTCTACGGGGAGGCGGAGGCGAGCCGGGCCCGGCTGGCGCGGATCTATCGCGAACGCTTCGGCCTCGACCTGGAGAAGCCGAACCTGGAAGCTGAGCGGACCCTCCCCTTCAACCTGACGGGCGCTCTTTTCTTCTCGGGCATCCTGGAGCTCAACGGCCTCGGCCGCCCCGGCCGGGCCGCCAGCCATTTTGCCGCGGCCGTGGCTGCCGGCGACCTCCTGCAGGGGCGTCAAAACCCCTTCGGGCTTCACGACGGGGAAACGGGAGAGCTCGTGGCCCAGAGCCGCAAGCACCTGCCGATGGCGCTCGCGGCCACGGAGCCGGCCCGGGAGGGGGCCAGGGCCACGAGTCTCTTCGATCGTTTCCGCCGCCGGCGGCCCCTGGTGATCGCCGAACGCTTCGTCGCCTCCGTCGCGCGGCTCTCCGGAGTGGCCCTGCCGCTGGACGTGATCGCCCGCCAGCCGGCGACGCGGCTGCGCGTTCTCCTCCTCGCCGAGGGCGGAACGGACCGGTCTCCGGATTATCGTGCCGCGACTCTCTCCAATCCGCGCCTCTCGCCGGAGGAGTCCCTGCGTCTCGAATTCGCGCCTTTCGACGGCTTGCCTGGCGCCTCGTACTTCCTCGGCGTCCTCGATCTGTCCGGCGAGGCCGCGGCCCCGGTCGAGGCCGATCTCCGGGCGATCCGTGCCGCCGCCGCCGTCCGTCCGCCGATCACCCTCGTCTGCCGGGGCCCAGGGGAAGGAACGGGACGCGAGGCCACGGACCCGCTGACCGACGAGCGCGGCATCGCAGCGTTTCGCATCGCATCCGCAGGCCGCTCCGGGGTCCGCGCCGCCTACTGGCTGGACGCGTTCTGGTGCGATGCGCATGGCCTCTACCTGCACGGCTGGGTGCATGCCCATGAGCACCGGGTGCGGGCGCTGCGCATCGAATCCGCGGGCCGCTCCGCCCGGGTGGACACCTTCACGGACCGTCCCGACCTGCTCGCTCACTATCCCGAGCACGAGCACGTTCGCTACGGCGGCTTCACCGTCTACCTCGCCTGCCCACCCGGCCATCCCGTGAGCTTGACGCTGGAGACCGACGGCGGCTTCGCGAGAATCCCCCTCCGCTTGCCGGAAGGGCCTCTGCCTCCCTGGCCCGGAGCCCACGAGGACTTCGACGTCGTGTCGCCGATGCTGCGCCGCTTCGTCGAGCTCGCCAACGTCCGCGGTGGCCGCGTGCTTCAGGTCGGGGCTCGCTCTCCGGCGGGCCACGAAGCGGCGCCGCCGCGGCCGTTGCTGCGCGGCCCGGTGACCGGGCTCGACATCCACCCTGGGTTCTGTGTCGATCTCGTGGGCGACGCCCACTCTTTGAGCGGATTCCTGCGCGCACGCTCCGTCGATGCCGTGGTCTCCGCCTCGGTCCTGGAGCACCTCCAGGCGCCATGGCTTTTCGCGGCCGAGACCAACCGCGTGCTCAAACCCGGCGGGCTCGTCTATCACGCGGCGCCTGGAGCCTGGCCGGCTCACGCGCAGCCGAACGACTTCTGGCGCATGTCGGCCGAGGGGTTGCGCGTGCTGTTCGGGCCGGCGAGCGGCTTCGAGGTACTGGATGCCCAGGATTCCGGAACGGCGGCACTGATCCCCAGTCCGCGGTGGCGGCAACAACATCTCGAGATGCCGACCGTCCCGGTCTTCGCGATGGCCGAGATCCTCGCCCGCAAGGTCGAAGAGATCCCGCCGGGTGCCGTGGCGTGGCCCTCGAGAGCGGGGGAGAGCGCGGAGCGGGCGCGGCGGTATCCGGTCGCGGGCCTGCGTGTGGCGCCGGGGCCGCGGGGAGATCCGCCATGACGACCCCCCGAATTTCGGCCATCCTGCCGGTTTTCAACGGCCGCCGCTTCCTGCTCGGCGCGGTGCGCAGCGTGCTCGCGCAGTCGCTGCCGCCTTGCGAGCTAATCATTGTGGACGACGGCTCGACGGACGGCTCGCTGGAAGAGCTCGAGGGTCTCCCTCCGGCGCCGTTTCCGGTGCGCGTGCTGCGGCAGGCCAACGCCGGCCAGTCGGCGGCGCGCAACGCCGCCGCCCGCGAGGCCGAGGGGGAATTTCTGGCTTTCATCGATCAGGATGACTATTGGCACCCGCGCCACCTCGAGGAGCTTTTCGTTCCCTTCGCCGCCGGCCTTGACGTGGGCTGGGCTTACTGCGATTTCGACGAGATGGACCTCGAAGGCAACCTGGTGACCCGCGCGTTCCTCGCGACGCTGGGCGCGCCCCATCCCAAGCGCACCATCTACGAATGCGTGGCCGGCGACCTGATGGTGCTCCCTTCGGCGAGCGTGATACGGCGCGCCGCTTTCGAGCAGGTGGGCGGCTTCGACGAAACGCTCTGCGGCTACGAGGACGACGACCTGTTCGTACGTTTTTTCCGGCTCGGCTGGGACCACGTCTTCGTGCCTCGCCCGTTGCTGCGTTTCCGGGTCCACGCCGCCGGCTCGTCGGCGTCCCCCCGCTTTTTGGAGAGCCGCCTGCGCTACGCGGCGAAGCTCGTGTCGATCCTTCCGGACGACTCGCGCATGTTTCGCTACTACGTGAGCAAAGCCATCGCGCCGCGCTTCTTCCTCACCTCGCTCGACGACTACGTGCGGGCCTGTTCGGCGCGCGACTGGCAGGGCGCGCGGCTGGCCCTCGCATCGGTCAACCACTTCGCGGCCCTGCGCCACCCGGGCCTGCGCCTGCGCTGGAAGCTGTTGTGGATCCAGAGGCCCCGCCTGTTCCGGCTCCTCCTCGCCCTCAACGACCGCCTGCCCCACCGCACCCGCTTCAGCCGCAACCCGACCGTCACGCTGCGCTGAAGCGTGCAGCCCAAAGGCAGGCCCGGGGTTCCTGTCACACGAACGCCATTCGCCCTCCCCTCGCCGCGTGCTAGATTTTTCGTGGGCTGCGATGAAACAGAGCTTGGGTCCGTGGCTTGCGCTCTACCTGGCGATCGCCGGGGGGTATTACCTCGCCTTGCGCGGCTACGGAACGGAGATCGCCACGAGGGGCGCCCTGGTGATGGCGATCTTCGTCCTCCTCGCGATCGGTGCCGTGCGCAGCATCCTGCGGTCCCGGGAGGACCACGGCCTGGTCAGTGCGGCCCTGGCGGGAAAGCCGCCGGCCGACGGCCAGCGCTCAGCCGTCGTGGGTACGCTGCAGACTCTGGGGCCGGCTCTCACCTCGCCCTTCAGCCGCACCTTGTGCGCGTCCTACTCCTACAAGATCTCCCACCGGGAAAAAGTCGAAACGGACGAGGGACCCGTAACTCGCACTCGCACGGACTTCATCGGCAGCGCCACTGCGCCGCTGATCGTTCGGACCCGCACCGGAGAGGTCCGTCTCAGCCCGAACCACATGCCGCAGGGTTTCTTGCCCACGCACCTGGAGGAGCCCTCCCATTATGCCCATGCCGGCGACTATCTCCAGGTGACCCGATTCGTCGACCGGAGCGGTTGGAAGATGGCCGACGCAGTCTCGGACGTGTATGCCTGGAACGCCTCGGCCGCCCGCGATGGGGAGTTGCGCTCGGATTGGCGGACCACGGCGGAGGGTGCGGGATTCATCCTAGATCCCGGAAAGCACACGCTGGAGGAAACGATCATCCCGCCCGGCGAAAGAGTTTGCGCTATTGGCTTGTACCGGGCGGCGCAGCGCGAGCTCGTTCCGCAACCCCGGAAAGTGCTGAAGCTCATCCGCGGCAATCCGTTCGGCGTCATAGCGCATACGAAGAGCGCAATGCGTCAGAAGCTGGGGGCGGCGATCTTCCTGCTGATCGCCTCCCACGCCGGCCTCGCGGTATGGCTCGGCATGGCGGCTGCGGACGCCCGCCGGGAGCAGGCCGCTACGGCGCAAACCACTGCGCCGCCGTCGCCATCTCCGTCTTCTGACGTCCGCGCCGCCGTACCCTCGCCGGCCCGGGTGGCCCCTGCCGCCCGGGAAATTCCCAGCCCTCGCCCCAACGGCTGGTGCGTAGACCTCAGCGGGCGCATTCCCCGGGAGACCCTGGCGCAGATCGATCGTTTGGGCGACGCGGTCAAGGCCAGGCGCAACGGCGAGATCGCCGTGTTGGTGGTCGGCACGATGCGGAACGCCCCGTCGCAGACCCTCTCCTCCGAGCTTTTCAAGGCTTGGAGGGTCAGCGAGCGCGGCATCTTCCTTTTGGTGTCGCTCGACGATCAGAGAGTCGAGCTCCTCCTCGGCCGCGACGTCGGCACTCCGGTCAATTCCCGAGTGAGCCTGGAGATCGTCCGGGACGTGATCTCTCCGCGCCTGCGCGCCGCGGACCCTGGAGGAGCCGTGCTGGCGGGAGTCTCCACCGCGGCGCGCAGGATGTTCGATCTCTCCGCTGAGGTGGATGGGCGGTGAAATCCTTTCGAGCCCCGTACACCCAACCGGTCAGCCAGGAGCTCAGACAGGAGGCGCGGCCAGCAAGAATGTACTCTGTGCTACTTCTGTGCTACACTTCTTGAGTGGAGGTGAGCCGATGATCAAGGAAATCACCTTGAGGCAGGCGGGAGGATCGGTGACGGCGACGCTGCCCAAAGAGATGGCGGAGCGGCTTCAGGTCCGGCCGGGAGACCGGATGTTCGCGGTTGAGACGAAGAACGGAGTCCTGCTGACTCCGTATGATCCCGACTTTCATGACGCCATGGAAGCCTTTTCCGAGGTCCGCCGGCAATATCGCAACACGCTCAAAAAGTTGGCGGAATGACCCGTGGAGGAGCCTCGCTGGCTGACCCGGTGGATCGTGGACGCGATTCATTCCGAGCTCCTCATGGAGCATGGTGGCACAGCCGGCGTCAGGGCCGGAGGTGACGATCTCCTCGAGTCGGCCCTCGCGCGTCCGAAGAATCGTCTCGCCTACGAGCCCACCTCGGATCTGGCTACTCTGGCCGCCGCCTACCTCTTCGGCCTCGTCAAGAACCATGGCTACATGGATGGCAACAAACGCGTGGCCTTTGCGGCCGCCGCCACCTTCCTGCGGCTCAACGGCTGGAGGTTGACGGCATCGGAAACCGAGGCCTACGACACCGTGATCGCAGCAGCAGACGGCCAACGCACCGAATCGGATCTCGCCGGCTGGCTCCGAGCGAATTCGGAGCCCATTCGATGAGTTTGATTCGACCCTTCCCATGGCGGCCGCGATTCCGTCGCTTCCCTTCTCACACGCACGGATCGGTGAGGCTGCACTTCGTGGTGTTGGTCCGCTGGAAGCAGCCGCTATGGCAAACGTAGAGGCGATAGCGGTAGGTGGGTCCAAACAGCCCGACGTTGCAGCAGCCGTCCTGGAGGTTCATGGTGTCTCCTTCCGTCGTGCAGGAGAAGAGGCAGGCTTGGGCATCAGGAGCGACGGCGGCAAGAGAGAGGAACACGGCGGCGAGGAGAAGGGTGACGCGCATCCACTTCCGGTTCATGGCTTTCCTCCTCCCGGCTGGAGTTGGCAACCGTTGCCAGCCCCTTCGTCCGGGCATGGACTTGCAAGCATATACAAGTAGCTCCAAGCGTCGAGCCCCAGCAGACCTGGAGCCCTCCCCGGCCGGGTCCCCTCTCCAGGCAGGGCCTCTTGACAGCCTGGCCGGAGTTATGCGATATTCGCGAGACGATATGCAGATGGTGCCGGATCGCTGAACTATACGCCAGCGTCAAGCTCTGATCCCTCCTCGCTGTTTCCCTGGGAGACTTGCTCCGGCGCGGACCTCCCGATCGCTACGAGCCTCACCGATCCTTACGAGACGCCGCCGATCGATACGATGCGGCATCGATCCATCGATGAGCTGTCGATCGATCGACGCCTCGTCTATTGATAGGATGGCTCATCGATTCTTATTTTTGTCTGTCGATCGATCGACGCCCCGTCGATTCTTATTCTGAGCCGTCGATTAATCGACGCCTCATCGATTCTTATTTTGCCTCATCTATGGATCGACGGCCCATCGATCCTTAGTTTGCGCCATCGATCCTTATTTCGGCTCATCGATCGATCGATGGCTCATCGATTCTTATTCTGGGCCATCTATCGATATTCTGGGCTGTCTATGGTTATTTCGGGCCATCCAAGGGTACGGCGGTCCATCGCGCGGTATCGTCTTCCGGATAAGAGCCGCCTCGTCGTCTGCCAAGCTGAGCCGGTATCGTATCAGCGTCCATGGCATCGCCGGCAATCGCGGGCCTTCCGTGGATTGGGCAAACGCCGTCCTCCGTGGTCGCCTCCGCCTTGAGGTGCGAGCGCAACGGAGGGCGAGGCAACAAGGGTGAGGGCGGCGAGAGGGAGAGCGGCACGTACAGAAGCTCGGCGGCCCACAGGAACCTCCTGTGAGGGCGCTTCTCTCTGCCCCATCGTGGGACCGAAAACCATCCCCGGTGTTAGGGTGCCTGAGCCGCGGCGAAAAAGGTCGGCTTTTCCTCTAATCCAGGACAGGCTGAGAACGAAACCGCCCTCACCCTCGCGGGGTAGGCGACCGCTTGATCATCACCCTGAGGCAGCGGCACCTGGCCGAGTTCACCGGCTACTCCTGCCAGGCGGGCCTAACTGAGCTAGAATCTCCCCATGAACGCTGCCAAAGAAGAAGTCATGCGCATCCTGGAGGGCCTGCCGGAAGACGCCTCCTTCGACGACATCCAGTACCACATCTACGTTCGACAGAAGATTGAGTATGGGCTCGAGGACGTGGAAGCGGGGCGTACGGTTTCCGAAGAAGAGTTTGACCGTCGGATGGCCAAGTGGCTCGAACCGTAAGGTGGGCAGTGAGGCACGGACAGCCGCTCGATCGCTGAGTGTATTCCTACTGGCAAGTAAGCGCCGCAGCCTTTGCTGCACGCTCTGGCTGGTGAGTTACACTCACACAGAGCCATACTTGTTTCGGAGGTACCTTTGGAGACACAAAACTTCTCCCTGAGGGCCGTTTCGGACCCTGTGGTGTTCGAACTCGGGATAGAGGGCGGGCACGAACGACGGGAGATCATCCTTCTTGTTGGCTGTGCACCGGAAGCGGTGAAGGATCTCCGGGTCGAGGTTGAGCCGATACAGGAGGTCGGTCTGTTTCGCTTTGCGGTGGAGGCAGCAAAGATCGTAGCGCTCGACTCCCAGCAGCCAGTTCGAGTCACGATCCCTGTCGCATGCCGCGGCGGCAAGGAGGGACAAGAAGCCAAGGCCGTGATCAGGATCCAGGTTACTGTCTATGGCTCGGAGCCGCGCAGAATCGCGGTGGGCCTAGTGGCAGGAGTCAATCGGGTTCTCACTGCTGCCGAGGTGCTTCGAGAGGAGTATGAAGCGCTCCGACCGCGCTGGAGGGTGGAACTCGCAGCCGATTCTATGGTCAGTGATCCTCGGGCAAACGAGAAAGAGAGGCTTGCCGCGCTACGCCGGATTATACACAGGCGATCTTCGGAGGACGTTGACACGGATGGCCTTGCTGGGCTTTGCCTAGCAGGGGACGGGGTGCGAGGCGCGATCTTTGGTCTCGGAGTCATGCAGGGTCTAGCTAAGATCGGTCTGCTCTCAAGATTCGACTACCTGTCGAGTGTTTCGGGCGGAAGCTTTATCGCAAGTTGGTTCGTCGCTCTGACCCACCGAGCTGGAAGCTCTGATCAGACTGCGCAAAGAATACCAAGCGACCTCGGAGGGGAGAGCCAAGAAGAGGAGGCAGTCAGGTTCCTGCGCCATCACCGCAACGTCCTCACACAGAAAGGAAATTTCCTGGCGTCTTTGGTGGACTTCGCATTCGACCTGTTCGTCCTCCTGCCGATCCTAGCCGCGGCTCTGGTGGTGCCGCTTCTTACCATCTCTAAGCCAATTTGGATGCAAGAACTGATTCCGAGCCCAAAGAGTCTTTGGTGGATAGCTATCTGCCTCCACGGCGTTGCACTTTTCTTCATGAACTCCCTGCGAGTCAGTGCCCACCCGGTGCACAAATCCCTGGAGAGGATTCTGCCCCGACCACTGCGCCTCAAACTAGCGCTCCATTTGACGCTTTTGGCCACGTCTCTAATTATTCTTTCTGTCTCTTTTTTCAGCAGTCGACATCCCGGGCACGTGCTGTACACACCTGATGTGCTGCTGTGCTGCCTGATGTGGTCAATCGTTGTGCCAATGGTGGCTCTGGTGGCCGGGGTCCTAGCCCAAAGATGGCCGTTTGGGCGCCAACTCTCTTTTCTTTGGGTGGATCTCGTCGCTCTGCTTTGCCGCGGCGTGGTGGAGATGGCGATATACACCTTGGCCCTCAAAGGCTGGCTTCCCTGGATCGTAAGCGCCCCCCATTCGCTTTACGAAATCCTGGGACCTGGGCTTGTGCTTGGACCCATGTTGATCGGCAATGCGGTGTTCGTTGCCGTGACCGGCCTCGCTGAAGGAGGTCGCTATCCCACCGAGGTTGCTACCGTCAGCCGCGAGTTGTGGCTCCGTTGGTCGAAGTGGATCGCCGTTGCCATTCTTCTTTGGTCGAGCGCTAGCATTCTAGCATTCTACGCGCCAAGTATATTTTGGACCTTGTTAAAGAAGTGCGCTCTGCTGATGGCTGCAGTGGGCTTCGGCGGAGTGATGCTCTGGCTCTGCCGGCCAGGTGCAGGACAGAAGGAAAGGGCAGCAATAGGCCTCCTGGGGAGAAGACTCCTGCTCGTCGTCGTGCCCCCCTTTTTCTGGGGAACATTCCTCGCCTTCATTTCGATTTGTGCACAGAGCTATCTTCGTGCGTTCCCCGCAAGTTGGAGTGGCTATGCCTTCTACTATTACTATCCACGGGAACTACGGGAACTTTCCTTATATACGTTCTTCTTACTGATTGTCATTCTCTCCCTTTTAGGGTTTGGCATTGCGCTAGGGCGTTTGGCCAGTGGTAGCCGGTTTTCGGTTCAGATGATGTTGCGGGAGCGCGTTGCCCGTGCTTATCTCGCTGCCAGCCACCGACTTCGCGGCCTGAACTCGAGTACAGGTCCAACGGACCCTCTTTATCTCCACGACCTGCAGCGTAACCGGCCTCTACTGTTGACTCAAATGGCAATGGAGGTAATGGATGTAGGCGAACTCTCTTGGAATGAACGCCGGCTAGAGAATTTCACGGCGTCTCCACTGCACTGCGGTAGCGCGGGGCTCGGCTACCGGCGAACCCAGGTCTACGGCGGAGAGCAGGGACTGTCCTTGGAGCGGACAACGGCGATCGCGGGAGTGGATGCGGAGCCATACCAACCACCAGTCTTCAGGTTTGCGCTCGCGATTTTGAGTGTGGGGATTGGGAGATGGATGGGCAATCCGGGGCCTTGCGGGCGTCGATCCTCCCGCTATAACGGGCCGAGGAACCGCGTGACCCTGCTACTAAGGCATGCCTTCGGTACGGCGGGCGAACAGACCCCTTATATAAAACTATCGAGCGGAGCCCGGCTCGACCCCCTCGGCCTAACCGAAATGATCCGACGCCGTTGCCGAGTAATTGTTGTATGCGACGCGGGATACGACCCGAACTACACCTACGAGGCATTGGTCATAGCCCTGCAAAGGACGCAGGTTGAGACCGGGGTGCCAATCGACCTGAAAGAGCAGATGCCTTCGTTCACAAACGCAAACAGTGCGCCTCGTTACTGCGCACTCGGCCTAATTCGCTACTCCGCAGTTGATGGACCCGGGGCGAGGGATGGCACACTAATCTTTTTCAAGCCGATGCTTTGTGGCAGCGAGCCTTACGAAATAGTCACCTATGCCCGGTCCTACCCTGAGTTTCCTCAGGAGAAGATCGAGTCGTGGAGCAGCGAGGCGCAGTTCGAGAGCTACCGCCGGCTGGGCCGAGAGGCGGTCCTAACTGTAGCAAAAGGGTCTGCAATACAACCTGGCGAGTCTCTCCGCCTCTCGAGTTTCGTCCACAGCGCTATGACGCATGTTGCCTTGCATTCGGTTCCATTGACTAAAGGAGATCGGCACCCTATGACTGAGCGATCGAAGCCCAAAGTCTTCATTAGCTATAGCCACCAAGACGAGGTATGGAAAGATAAGCTCCTCCGCCAGTTGCGTGTCCTGGAGCTTGAGGGGTCTTCGAAGTCTGGGATGACCGAAGGATCGCCGCAGGCGATGCTTGGCAAACCGAGATCGAGGTAGCCATGGGGGGAGCCGGTATCGCCGTTCTACTAATCTCGGCCGACTTTTTGACCTCCGGTTTCATCCGCGGCACCGAAGTGCCCCGTCTGCTTGAGCGCCGAGCAGAAGAAGGCTTGCGAATCATCCCTTTGATCCTTTGGCCTTGCCCTTGGCAACGAGTTGCCTGGCTGGCGGGGATCCAGGCCCGGCCCAAGGACGGCCGGCCGCTTGCCGACGGCAGCGCGGTCCAGATCGAGAAGGACCTCTCCTCTCTCGCCGGCGAAATCGCTGATCTACTAGGCCACGATGCACATGCAAGTAGACCAGCAACCATCTCGCCCACCGCCGAGGAGAGTCCAAAGGGCCGCGCGCTGACTCTTTGGAAGGAGAAGTTGGCTTTTTTCCAAGAGCAAGAGGCTATCGCCGCTGACTCCTCTCAGAAGTTTGCTCTGAGGAAACAGATCGAAGAAGCCAAGGAGAGAATCCGCGAACTCGAAGGCTGAGTCCATGCCATGAAATGCGGAGTCCCTGGTGGAGGCCGGTACTCGCGGGCTTCTCCTTTTTAGAGGACGAGGACGCAGTCGGCTCTCTGAATGGTGGAGAGGTGGCGGTCGATGACGACACGGGCACGTCTCACGAGGAGACGGTCCAGGGCTTTCTGGATGAGTTGCTCGGTTTCGGTCGAGGAGGTGGCCGGCGCGACGATCAACTCAGCGGCCATAGCGGTCACGAAACCGTCGCTTCACTTTTTCCCAGGTCAGGCCAGACGCTGGATTCTCCGCCAGGTTTGCCTTCCTATGGGCGAGCTCTTGCTTCTGCCAATCATGGACCGGCACGGCATTGGAGGTACTCGCAAGGTCATCCCATAGATCCTCAACGAGTTGAAGCTTCTCCGATGGGCTGAGGTCAAACACCGAAGCAGCAGTGGAAGCGCTCATCCGAACCTCTCCTGAATTTCGTAATCCGGCCGAGCACGATGCTTCACCCGAGCCCTCGTTCGCCGTTGAGCTTACCAAAACCTGAGCCGCCTCGCTACGAAGCCAGAGACCGATCGGCTACCCCGCGAGGGCCCTACGACCCCACCCCCACCCGCACCGCCGCCCCCTCCTGATCCTTGTACTGGAGCAGGTAAAGCCTGTAGTAGATCCCCCGCAAGGCCAGCAGCTCCTGGTGGGTTCCGTACTCGCGGACTTCTCCTTTGTGGAGGACGAGGATGCGGTCGGCTTTCTGGATGGTGGAGAGGCGGTGGGCGATGACGACGCTGGTGCGGCCTACGAGGAGACGGTCCAGGGCTTTCTGGATGAGCTGCTCGGTTTCGGTGTCGATCGAGGAGGTGGCCTCGTCGAGGATCAGGATGCTGGGGTCGAAGGCCAGGGCGCGGGCGAAGGCGATGAGCTGCTTCTGACCCACGGAGAGGCCGGCCCCGCGCTCGCGGACGGCGGCGTCGAAGCCCCCGGGCAGGCGCTCGATGAAGGGGAGGGCGTGCACCTCTCCCGCTGCCCAGCGCACCCGCTCGTCGTCGATCGACTCTTCTCCCAGGCGAATGTTGGCGCCGACGCTGCCGGAGAAGAGGAAGACGTCCTGCAACACCATGGCGACGCTGCGCCGCAGCTTGGCGAGGTCCCACTGCTTCACGTCCACGCCGTCCACCCGTAGCGCGCCGCGGTCGATGTCGTAGAAACGGAGCAGCAGGCTCGCCAGTGTGCTCTTGCCGGCGCCCGTGTGTCCCACCACGGCCAGGGTCTCGCCCGGGCGGACGTGGAAGGAGACGCCCTTCAGCACCGGCTCGTCCTCTTTATAAGAGAACCAGACGTCCTCGAACTCGACGTCCCCTTTCACCCGCTCCGGGCTGTAGGCGTCCGGCGGCGTGGCAATGGTCACCGATGTATCGATCAGCCGGAAGATCCTTTCGGAGCTGGCCATGGCCGCTTGCAGGATGTTGTATTTCTCCGAGAGGTCCGAAAGCGGCTGGTAAAACCGCTGGGCATACTGAAGGAAGGCGATCAGGCCGCCGATGGAAAGGGCGCTCACCAGCACCCGGCCGCCGCCCACCCAGATCAGCAGGCCGGTGCCGACGGAGGTGATCAGCTCGACGCCGGGGAAGAAGACGGCGTAGTAGAAAATCGACCGGATGTTCGCGTCGCGATGCGCGGCGTTGATCCCGTCGAAGTCTTCATAGGCCCGCGCCTCGCGGTTGAAGAGCTGCACCACGGGCATGCCGGTGATGTGCTCCTGAAGGTAGGCGTTGATGCGAGCGATCTTCACCCGCACTTCACGGAAGCTCTCCCGCACTTTGGTCTTGAACCAGGAGGTCAGCAGCAGGAGCAGGGGGACGATCGAGAACGCCACCAGGGCGAGGCGCCAGTCGAGCCAGAAAAGGATGGTCGCGATGCCGGCGAGGACCAGGACGTCACCGAAGATGGTGACGATGCCGGCCGTGAACATCTCGTTCAGGGCGTCGACGTCGGTGGTCACCCGCGTCACCAGGCGGCCGATGGGGTTGCGGTCGAAGAAAGCGAGGGGGAGGCGCTGGAGATGGCCGAAGATCTGCCGGCGCAGGTCGTTCATGATGTACTGCCCCATGAGCTGCAACACGTAGCCCTGGGCATAGAGGGAGATGAAGGTGAGGATCAGCGCCGCCAGGAAGATGAGGGAGGTGACGGTCAAGCCCGGCACGGCGATCTGCGCCGGGTCGATCCCGCGCGCCAGGAGCTGGTGGCGGATGAAGAGGCTGGGCGCCGAGATCTGCGCCTCGGTCCCCCGCGGCCGGATGAAGAGGTCGAGCGCCACGGCCGTGGCGAGCGGTCCCACGAGTTGGAAGAGGGACGAAGCCAGGATCAGCGCCAGGGCGCCCACCGTCATCCCCCGGTAGGGACGCAGGTAGGCCAGCAGCCGGCGCATGAGGCGCGCGTCGTAGGCCTTGCCGAGGACTTCTTCTTCGTGGAGGTCGGCCGGTTCGCTCACGGAGGGAGGATATCAGGCCCGCCCACCCCCGCAGGAATTACCCCCCTCCAGGGTTTCAGGTTCAGAATGGAGACACTCGCCAGCCACCAGGAGCCGAAGCCCATGAAAACCATCCTCACCGCTTTGACCGCTGTTTCCCTCGCCGCTTTCGTGGCCTGGGGCGGCTTGGCTGCCGACGACAAGCCGGCGTCGGTTCATCTGCCTTGGAAGGCCGCGGGGCTCAGCGAGCGCCAGGCGGCAGCTCACCTCTTGAATCGCTTCGCGTTCGGCCCCCGTCCGGGGGAGGTGGACGCGGTCGTGAAGATGGGCCTCGACCGCTGGTTCGAGCGCCAGCTTGGCGGCGATCTGCCGGATGGCAAGGTGGAGGAGGACCTCCATACGCTGCCGGCCCTGCACATGGCGACCGCCGAGATCGTCCGCACCTATCCGCCCCCCGGGCTCGTCTTTCGCCAGGCGCGCGAGGCTGGCGTCCTGCCCCAGGACACGGATCCCAAGGATCTCCAGAAAGACGACAAGAAGGCCTTGCGCCAGAAGGTGATGGATTGGGCCCGCGAGCAGGGGTATCACCCGGAGAAGGAGCTCACGGGTCAGCTCATGGTGCAGAAGCTGACGCGGGCGGTGGAGTCCGAGAACCAGCTCAACGAGGTGATGACTGACTTCTGGTTCAATCACTTCAACGTCTCGCTGACCAACGGCCGCGCCCGCGCCTACCTCCTTCCTTATGAGCGGGACGCCATTCGCCCCTACTCGCTGGCCCGTTTCCGCGACCTCCTGGAGGCCACGGCGAAGAGCCCGGCCATGCTCATCTATCTCGATAATGCCCAGTCCGCGGCTCCGGCCGGCGCCACCACGACGATGCAGGACGAGATCGCCCGCCGGCCGCGCCTCCAGGGGCGTGCCGGCGGCAGGTTCGCGAAGATGCAACAAGCGCAGCAACAACGGCAGCAGCAGGCCGGGGAAGCCGCGGGTGCGGGGAAGAAGGGACCGAAGGGACTCAACGAGAACTATGCCCGCGAGCTGATGGAGCTCCACACCCTGGGAGTGGACGGCGGCTACAGCCAGCAGGACGTGATCGAGGTGGCCCGCGCCTTTACCGGCTGGACCGTGCTCCCCCCGGGTAAGGCCCGCGAGCAGGCGGAGAACCGCCTCGCCCGGGTTGAGAAGGCCGGCGGCCTCGGCTTCGTTTCCGAAGGGGAGTTCCTCTTCCGGGCCGATCAGCACGACGCGGGCGAGAAAACCGTCCTCGGCACCCGTTTCCCTGCCGGCCGCGGCATCGAGGACGGCGACGCCGTGCTCGACCTGCTCGCCGCGCACAAGGCCACGGCGCGCCACATCGCCTCGCAGCTCGCCGTCCGCTTCGTTTCGGACCATCCGCCGCAGACGCTGGTCGATCGGCTGACGGACGTCTATCTCAAGACGGGGGGCGATTCCCGCCGGCTGCTGATCGCCATCGCCGAGTCGCCGGAGTTCTGGAGCAAGGAGGCCGTGGGCGCCAAGGTCAAGTCTCCCTTCGAGCTCGCGGCCTCGGCTCTGCGCGCCACGGGGAGCCGGCTGGACGATCCCAAGGAGACCCTGAAGTGGATCGCCCGTATGGGCCAGCCCCTCTACGCCTACCAGGCGCCCACGGGCTATCCCGACCGCGCCGAGGCCTGGGTGAACACGGGCTCGCTCCTCAACCGGATGAACTTCGGCCTCCAACTCGCCGCCGGCCGGGTGAAGGGGGTCGATCTCGATCTCCCGGCCCTCGACGGCGGCCGGGAGCCCGAGTCGCGGGAGGCGGCTCTCAAGACCTACAGCGGCCTCTTGATGCCCGGGCGCGACCTGGCCTCCACCCTGAAGCTCCTCACCCCCATGGTGACCGATCCCAATCTGGCGAAGAAGGTGGACAAAGCCTCGCCGAAAGACGCCAAGGGCGCGCCGGGCGGCGGCGACGCGGAGGACGAGGTCCTGAGCGGCGGCCCGGAGACGATGGGCGCCAGCGGGATCAAAACCGTGAAGGTGCGCGGCAAGCTGGGGGATGAAACAAAGGAGCCCATCGACCGCAGGCCGCCCACGCCGCTGGAGCAGGTGGTGGGGGTGATTTTGGGCTCGCCGGAGTTTCAGCGGCGGTGAGGGGCAATCGGACGGATCAGACGGATTGGACGGATCGGACCGATCAGCAACGAGAAGACTCATAGGAGCACCCGATGTTCACTCGCAGAATGTTTCTCAAAGGCGGCGGCATCGCCTTTTTCGCCCTTGGCGTGGCTGGCAACCCGAGCTTCCTCACCCGCACGGCGGAGGCGGCGACGGGTACGGGCGCGACCCCTTCACGCAAACGCAAGGTTTTGGTGACAATTTTCCAGCGGGGCGCCATGGACGGCCTGGCCGCCGTGCCTCCGGTGGACGACAGCCTGAAGTCGCTCCGGCCGCGGCTCGCTTTGAGCGCGGCTCAAGGGTCGACGGAGCCGGGCCTGCTCGATCTCCAGACGGGTTTCGGCCTCCATCCGGGTTTCGCGCCCCTCTATCCCCTGTGGCAGGACAAGCGCCTCGCGATCGTCCACGCCGTGGGGTCGCCGGACCCGACCCGCTCCCATTTCGACGCGCAGGACTTCATGGAGACGGGCACTCCCGGCCGCAAGGGGACTCCCAATGGCTGGCTCAATCGCGCCGTGGGGCTCCTTGGGCACGACAGCTCGCCCTTCCGCGCCGTGGCCCTCACCACCTCGCTCCCGCGTTCCCTCTACGGCGACGAGCCGGCGCTGGCGGTGACCAACCTCGCGGATTTCCGCGTCGAGCTGCCGGGCGCGGACCGCACGGCCGCGGCGGCGGGGCAAGGATTCGAGACCCTCTATCAGCAGACCTCCCAGGGGCTCCTGCGCGACACGGGAAACGAGACCTTCCGCGCCGTCCACATGCTTTCGGCCGCCGAGATCCGTGGCTACAAGCCGGCGAACGGAGCGGAGTATCCGCAAAGCCCGCTCGGCAATGCCCTGCGGCAGATCGCCATCCTCGTCAAGTCCGACGTGGGGCTGGAGGTGGCCTTCGCCGAATCCGGCGGCTGGGACACGCACGTGCAGCAGGTGGGCACTTTCAACCGGCAGGCGCGCGATCTCGCGGAGTCGATCCAGGCGTTCTGGACGGACCTCGGCCCTTACCAGGACCAGGTCCTGCTGACCACGATGACCGAGTTTGGCCGCACCGTGCGCGAGAACGGCTCCGGCGGCACGGATCACGGCCACGGCTCCTGCCTCTTCGTGCTCGGCAACCAGGTGGATGGCGGCAAGGTGCACGGCAGCTTCCCCGGCCTCTCCACGGCAGCCCTCTACGAGGGGAGGGACCTGCCGGTGACGACGGATTTCCGCGCCGTCTTCTGCGAGCTCGCGGGCAAGCACCTGGGGATCAAGGACGACGCCCGCCTCTTCCCGGGCTGGACGGGCAAGCGCCTTCCTCTCCTCAAGGCGTAGCCCCCCGGTCTAGAATGCCCTGATGCGGGGAACGGATGCTTGAGGGCGCGGCGGCCGGCTCGCCGGTGCCCTCGGGCCGCCGGCTGGGCATCGATATCCTGATCGCCGGGCTCGCCGCCGTCTTCCTCTATCGCAGCCTGTGGCTGCCGTTCCAAGCCCTTCGCCTCTTCGACGCCGACTTCCAGAATTATTACCAAGCCGCGGCCCGCTGGCTGGCTGGCCTCTCGCCGTACGAGGTCGGCCGCTTCGACTATCCGCCGCTGACCGCCCTGATCGTGATGCCGGTGGCCTGGCTTCCCTATCCGCAAGCGCGGGTGGCCTGGCTGATCGTCAACTGGCTCTGCCTGGCCGGGAGCGGCGTGGTCTTGGTGCGGCTCCTAGGAGGGGACCGCAGGGCTGCGCTGGCGGTGGTGGCCCTCTGGGCGCTCGGTGGCACCGTGCCGGAGAACCTCGTCCTGGGCCAGGTGAATCCGGTGCTGCTCCTTCTTGTCGTGGCGGCGTGGTGGGGAGCCCGCCGCAACCGCAGTGGGCTCGCGGCAATGGCGATCGGCTTCGCCACGGCGCTCAAGCTCTGGCCGGGGGTGCTGCTGGCAGCCGTGGCCCCGTTCCACCGGCGGCGAGCCGTGGCAGCCGGAGGAGCGGCGGTCGCCTTCGTAGTCCTCTCCTGGCTCCCCCTGCTCGGAGTGCCGCCGCCCCATTCACCCACGACGAAGGATTACTGGCTCGGCACGCCGGCCCTGCTCAACTTCTCTCTGCCGGCCGTGGCGCTCCGGCTCGCCGATCCCCCCGCAGCGGGTGAGGCGCTCCCCGCGAGCTGGCGCAGCGGCAACGATCCGCTGGCCTTCCAGCTCTCGCGTGGCCAGGGACTGCTCTCGGCGGCGGTGGCGGGTTTTCTCCTGGTGATGGGTGGCGCGGCTCTGTGGCTTGCGGGGCGCCAGCAAGAAGGGACGACAGGGACAACAGGGACGGCAGGGACAACAGGGGGACGCTTCAAGGTGGGAGACGCCCAGCTCTTCGCCCTCGCCGCCGCCGTTTCCTTGGCCCTCGCGGCCTCCCCGATCTCCTGGTATCACTACCAGCTCTTACAGTTGCCGGGGCTGGCCCTCCTCGCCTGCCGCTGGACGGCGCGCGCCACGACCTGGCGGCAGGTGCTCTTCGGGCTCCTGGCCTTGGCGGCGCTGGCCGACGGCCTTACCCGCACCGACCTGATCGGGGTTGGCTCGTACCTCGGCCGCTACGGCTGGACGGCCGCGAACCTCCCCTGGCTCTGGCTCTCCTCGTCCCTCGTCCCCATCCTCTCCCTCGTCCACTTCGGCCTTCAGGTGCGGGAGATGCGCCCTCAGCGCCGCTTCGCCGCCGTGAAGTAGACGGTGAGGATGGCCCTCCGCTCGGCCTGGGAGGAGCCGGGCTCGAAGGGCGCGAGGATCACCGTCCCCTGATCGCCGCGGAAGAGCACGGGATCGATGGGCCAGCGTCCCATGTTCCGCGGGCAGTCCTTGCCCGTGGGGCAGTCGAGGCTGTCGCCGCCGGCAAGGATCTCGTAGCGATAGGCCACGTACTTCATCCCGGCCGGCAGGGCGATCCGCAGCACGTGGCAACCGGCGGAGAGGTCCGCGGGCACGTCGCCTCCCGCCAGCCGCTTCGCCACGTCCGCGCTGCAACCGGTTGCCGTGCCTGGGGAGACCGTCCACTCGAGCGACAGGGCGGACTCGCCCGGCTGGCACTCCACGCAGTTACGGTCCTTGGAGGTCAGCAGGCGCTCCGCGGAAGGAGGAGCCGCCGGAGCCGGCGTGGGCGCAGGTGCGGCTGGAGCGGCCGGAGCCGGAGCGGGGGCTGGCGGCTGAGGCACGGGCTTGGGAGTAGGAGCGGGAGCCGGAGGCGGCAAAGGTTTGGGTTTGGGTGCCGGGGCCGGCGGTGGAGGTAGAGGCTTCGGAGTTGGAGCCGGAGCCGGCGCAGGCGGCTTGGCAGGAGGAACCGTGGCCGGAGTTTCCTGGACCGGCTTGGGCATCGGTGCTGGAGTTGGGGCCGGAGTGGGAGGAGGCGGCTGCGGCTTGGGAGCCGGCGGTTGCGGTGTGGGCTCCGGCCGCGGCGCGGGCTCCACTTGGACCGGCCGCACCGGGGCGGGCGCCGGAGCCGGGGCCGCCGGGCGCGGAGCGGGAGCCGCCGAAGGGGTGCCGCGGGAGACCCGGACCTCCATCGGGGTCAGGGAGCCCGAGACCTTGATCTGCGTCGCTCCCGACAGTGCCGGCCGGCCGCTGCGCACGTTCACCTCGACCTGGTAAGTCATGAAACCGTCGTGGCTGACCGAGAGGCGCCAGGCTCCTTCAATGAGGCCGCTCACCGTGGCGTGCCCCTTGGCGTCGGTGAGGACGGGGGGCGGCCCATCCGGGGGATTGAGGAGGGTGTACTGGAGTTGGACCTGAGCCCCCGCCAAGGGCTTCCCCTTCTGGTCCTCGACCCGGATCTCGAGGGCCGCCGCTCCCTGCCAGATCTGCGCCTGAGCCGCGACCGCGGCCAGCAGCAACAGGATGGCGATCTTCAGCACGTTGAACCGCACGATGAGGCCCCCTTTCGCCGGGTCCGCCCGGCCTGACGTCAATGGACGAGGAGATTCTACGCCGGGAGGGGGGATTGTGGGGGGCTGGGCAACCCCAGCCCGTAGGGCGGCAGATTCGTAGCCCAGGCCGTGAGCCCTGGGCGGCAGGCGGCATCGACGACTCGCCGGGGAGGGTTCGTCCGGGCCCCGCCCGGTCGCCCAGGGCTCACGGCCTGGGCTACGAATCTGCCGCCCTACGGGCTCACGGAGAGGGACGGCGGCGCGGCGACTTGCTGACGGGCTGGTCCTGGCTGAGGCGGACTTGCTGGGCTCCCCCTCTCACGCCCCCGACCGCGCCGGTGCCAGGCGGCCTTCGCTGGCGAGGGTTTCCAGGTTGTCGAAGCAGGCGGCCCAGCCTTGGCGGACGGAGTCGGCGTACTTGGTGCTCGGGAGGCGCTCGTGCTTGAGGGTCAGCTCGGTGACTCCCGGCCCGGTTTCCCGGAAGTCCACGGTCACCAGGGTTTCGTGGTGCTCGAACTCGGCGAGCGGACCCCGGTAGATCCAGGTCTTCACCAGCCGGCGGCCCGGCTCCAGCTCCCGGTATTCTCCGGTCGTCACGTGCACGTCCTCGGCGACCCGCGTTTCGATGCGGTAGTGGCCGCCCACGCGCGCATCGACTTCCGCGGTCGTGACGACGTTGGGGCCGGCCCCCAGCCAGAGGGGGATCAGCGCGGGATCGGTCCAGGCCGCGAAGACCTCCTGCGCTGTAGCCTTGATCGTGCGGGTCTGGGTGACGGCGGTGGTCGAGGTTTCCATAGGTCATTGCTCCTTGTCGGGGTTTGGGAACAGGGCTTCGAGGGCGTCGAGGCTCTGGGTCCAGAAGCGTTCGTAGTACCGGAGCCAGCCGCTGGCTTCCGCCAGGGGCTTGGGATCGAGCCGGCAGAGGTGGGTGCGCCCCTGGATGGTGCGCTGCACCAAGCCGGCGCGCTCCAGGGTCTTGACGTGCTTGGAGGCCGCCGCCAGCGACATGTGGAAGGGACCGGCGAGCTCGCTGACCGTGCGCTCCTGCAGGGCCAGGCTGCGCAGCATCTGCCGCCGGGTGGGATCGGCCAAGGCGTGGAAGACGGAATCGAGGTGCTCGGGCTGTTGCTCAACCATATGGTTGAGGATAGTCGGGTGCGTGACGATTGTCAACCGTTTGGTTGAGGGAATTCTCTGCAACCTTCTCCCCTCCACCTCCGTACCTCCCCCTTGACAGTCAACGACTCGGGTAGTACTATCCTGGTAGTTGACGCCAAGGAGAACACGGACATGGAGACATCCCACCACCTCGGAGACCTGCAACTCGCCATCATGCGGGTGCTGTGGAACCACGGCGAGGCCACGGTGTCGGACGTGCACGAGACGCTGGAACCCGAGCGCGGGCTCGCCCTCACCACCATCGCCACCATGCTCACCAAGATGGAAAAGAAGGGCGTGGTCGACCACCGCGCCGAAGGCCGCCGCTTCATTTATCGTCCCCTCGTCAGCGAGGGCCAGGTCCGCCGCTCGATGGTGTCGGACCTCACCTCGCAGCTCTTCCGCGGGGACGTCACCGCCCTGGTCAATCACTTATTGTCCGAGCACGACATCGACTCCGGGGAGCTGGCGCAGCTTCGGGAGATGATCGCGTCCCGGGAGCGGAAGGAGGATCGTTAGATGCTCGCCCAGCAAGCTCTCGCCTGGTTGCTCACTTATCTCCTGCACAGCACCCTGCTGCTGAGCCTCGCCTGGCTCGCGTCGAAGCCCCTCGCCCGCTGGTCCGTGGCGGCGGAGGAGGCGGTGTGGAAGGTCGCTCTCGTGGGGGCGCTCGTCACGGCCTCGATTCAGCTCGGCGCCGGCTGGCAGCCCGCGGCTGGAACCTGGCGGCTGGCGCAGGAACGGCCGGCGGTTGCAGGAATACCAGCGGAGATCGAAGGGACGGTAACGACGGCTCCGGTCACTCGGAGCGTGGCTGCGCCGCACCGCTTCGCCCGGATGAATCCGCCGGCTGCGGCGGTACCGAGCGCGCCGGAAGCGGCTTCCAATAGCACGATCCCAACGGCTCTGCTTGGGCTTTGGGCGCTGGGCGCAGCGGTGCTCGCGGGGGCTTACGTGCGCTCCTATTCGCGCATCCGCCGCCGGCTGCGGACCCGTCCCCGCGTGGTGGGGGGGAGCCTCCTCACCCAGCTTCGCGACCTGGCCGCCGGGGCGGGGCTGAACGAGCCTGTCCGCCTCTCCTGCTCCTCGCGGGTGCCGGTGCCGCTCGCTCTTGGAGTCCGCCAGCCGGAGATCTGCATTCCCCCGCGCGCCCTCGCCGGGCTCAGCGAGGAGCAGCAGCAGGGGCTCCTGGCGCACGAGCTGGCTCACCTGGTGCGGCGCGATCCGGTCTGGCTCGCCGTTAGTCATCTGATGGCCGCGGTCTTCTTCTTCCAACCGCTCAACTGGGTGGCCCGCCGCCGGCTGCGGGAGATCTCCGAGATGCTGAGCGACGAGTGGGCGGTGGAAAACACCGGGCGTCCCCTCTCGCTGGCGGGCTGCCTGGCCGAGGTCGCCGGCTGGTCCGTGAGCCTGCGCTCCCTTCCTTTGCCAGGAATGGCGGATCGCCCGTCGAACCTCGCGCGGCGAATTCGCCGCCTTCTCGACGAGACCCGGCGGCCTGAGCATCCGGCTCGCCGGTTGTGGCTCGGCGCCGCCATGGTGGCGCTGCTGATCGCCGTCGTCGCCGCGGCACCGGCCGTCTCCGCCGCCCGGTCCGAGGCTCTCCAGCCTCCCAAGACGCCGCAGGCCGCACCGGCTCCCCAGGCGGCCGAGTCGCCGCAGCCTGCCAACCACGAGAAGGACGACTCCTGGCTGGACGCCCGCCCCGAGCACGACCGGGAAATGCAGGAAGTCGCCGAGATGCGGGACAAGGATCACGGCGAGGCCGACGCGGAGGACGTGGACGTGGAGGACGGTGAGGTCATCGATCCTCACAACTTCGACGTCGGCAACGTTGGGGACGGCACCGCCGAGGCCATGGAAGAGGCCATGGATTCCGAGGCTATGGGCCAGGCGAGCGCCTACCTGGACGCCAGCCTGGAGAGGATGAACGATCAGCTCGCCTCGCTCGGCGACGCCGGTCTCTCCAGGGAACAGCAGAAGAAGCTGGAGATGGACATCGAGCGCATCAACGAGGACGTGCAAAAGCGTCTTCAGCCTCGCCTCGAACAGCTCTCGCGCGAGATGAGCGAGAAGATGGCGCACCTCAAGGCGCTGGATCCGGAGATGGAGAAGCTCCAGCGGGAGATGGAGAAGCTCGCCTCCCAGATGCGCCCCTCGCAGGAAGCTCTCGACAAGATGCGGGCCGAGGCCTACAAGATGCGCGGCGAGGCCCTCACCGCGGAGCAACGGGAGAAGCTGCGGGCCGAGGCGCGCCGCATGGCCGAGTCGATGAAGCCGACGGAGGAACAGCGCCGGCGGATGGAGGCCCTGCGTGAAGAGCTGCACAAGCGGCACGAGGAAATGGCCCACGAGTTCACCGCCGAAAACCGGGAGCAGATCCGCAAGGCGCAGGCCGAGATGCGTGAAGAAATCGAGCGCGAAATGCGTGGCGTCCGCGAAGAGCTCCACCGCGCCATGGAGCAGAGGCACCAGCTCGGCCGTGAAGAGCGGCGGGAGATGCGGGAAAAGGCACTGAAGGACCGGGCGCACGAGAAGGCGAAGGAGAAGGACAAGGCGAAGAAGGTGCACGAGAAGGAGAAGGCGAAGGAGAAGCAGCAGAAGGACAAGGAGAAGGAGAAAGACGTGGACGAGGACGACGGTTCGCGCTGAGTCGTCCCTGGTTGATGAATCCGGCTCAAAAGCCCCCTTTCAGGGGGCGTTGTTCCTAGCCCGGCGATTCATCTCCGGGCAAGGGCTTCCATCACCCAAGACCCTCTCCCCTGCCCCTTCTCCCGCCCCCTCCCAGCCCCCCTCACCGGGAGAAGGGGGCGCGGTTGGGGCGGTCTCGCAATTCTCCCTCGTCCCTGTTGTCCCTGCTGTCCCTTTCGTCCCTTCTTTGCTGGTCTTGCGGCCTGCTATGCTTCCCCCCGGAGGCCGCCTGACCCATGCCCGAGCTGATTCTGATCGTGGACGACGAGCCGGGGATCCTTTCCACCCTGGGGGGGATCTTTTCCGACGAAGGTTATTCGACCCTCGTCACCACCAGCGGCGAAGAGGCCCTGACCCTCTACGGTGAGAAGCGGCCGGACGTGGTGTTCCTCGACATCTGGCTGGCGGACCGCGACGGCCTCGAGACCCTGCAGGCCCTGCGCGAGGCCGATCCGGCGGCGGCCGTGGTCATGATGTCCGGCCACGGCACCACGGCGACCGCCGTCAAAGCCATCAAGATGGGGGCCTTCGACTACCTGGAAAAGCCCCTCTCCTACAAGCGGGCCGTGGACGCCGCCACGGGAGCCCTGGCGTGGAAGCGCTCGCTGGAGGCGGGGGAGGCCGCAGCCCGGCCGGAGCGCCACGCCGACCGTGCGGAAGGCGAGCGCCGCTTCGAGGCCGCTCCCGCCCTGCCCCTCCTCGCCGGCACCGGCCGGCGGCAGCGGACGATCCGCCAATCGACCGTGGTCTACGGCCTCGGCCTCCACTCGGGCCAGCGCACCGGCATGGTCCTCCAGCCCCTGCCGGAAAACAGCGGCATTCATTTCGTCTCCCTCCCCACGGGGCTGGAGATCCCGGCCCACGTCCGCGCCGTGGCCGAAACGGACTATGCCACCACCCTCTCCCGCGACGGCGAGAGCATCCGCACCGTCGAGCACCTCCTCTCCGCGCTGCACGCGTACGGCGTGGGGAACCTGCTGATCAAGGTGCACGGCGAGATCCCGGTGCTCGACGGCTCGGCCCTGGAGTTCTGCAAGATCCTCGAAGAGATCGGCGTCACCGAGCAGGACGAGCTCCAGCGCGAGGTGGTGATCGACCGGCGCTACGAGGTGGGATCGGGTGAAAAGGTTTTGGCGATCGAGCCCGCGGACCGCTTCTCCGTCTCTTATCTTCTGCGCTATCCGCCGCCGGTGGGGGAGCAGTCGTTCGACTTCACCCTCACCTCGGCCGAGGACTACAAGCGGGAGATCGCCCCGGCCCGCACCTTCGGCTTCATGAAGGACCTGAAGATGCTCAACGAGCTGGGGCTGGGCTCCGGCGGCCGGCTCGATAACTTCATCCTGGTGGGCGAGGACGAAGTGATCAACACCGAGCTCCGTTTCCCCGACGAGTTCGTGCGCCACAAGATCCTCGACATCGTGGGCGACCTCTACCTGCTGGGCTATCCCATCCGCGGCAAAGTCACCGCCCGCTTGACGGGACACCGCGACAACATCGCGCTGCTGCGGCAGATCGTGGCGGGATGAATCACCGGCTGGCGAGAAGCCAGAAATTATAAAAAGCGTGGGCGAGGATCACGGGGGTGATTCGCCGTGTGGTGGCGTAGTAAACCGCGAAGGCGAAAAAACCTCCGAGGTGGAGGAAGAACGCCGGCGTCCCCTGATACAGGTGATAGAACGACTGAAAGCCGATACTGGCGAAAACGGCGAATGGCATGCTGCCCGTCAGCGCGGAAACTTCCGTCATCAGATAGGCGCGGACGAGGAGCTCCTCCTTGGCGGCCAGAGGCAGGATCGCCAACCAGATTAGCCCGCTCGGAGTGGTAGCGGCAGGCCCTTTGGGAAAGTGGACCGCGTAGGCATGGAGGAGATTGACGACGGCGATGGTGAGCAGGTGCGAGAGGAACGCGATGGGCAGTGCCCAGGCGACGTCCGAGGCCCGGAAGGTGAGCCCGAGGGTTCGCAGGTTTCGTCCCTGCCGGTAGAGGACGTAGGCGAGCACCGCGATGGCCAGCCCCGCATCGAAGATGCGGTGCAGCTCACCGAACGTCGTCGAAACGTACGTCGAGGAACCGTTCCACCAGTCGCGCAGCGAAGAGAGACTCGACCTCAGGAAACCGACACCCAGGACGAGGGCCAGCTCGCAGATCCGGAGCCTTCGGGACTCCGGGGCCGGGGTCGTGGTCTCCGGCTCCGCGGGGATCTCAGTCTCCGCCGGTTCCTCCAGAGCGTCGTTCAAGCCTCCTCCTCGTCGTCGTACCGATCCGATTCCGCGAGCTCCTCCATGCCATCGAGCTCCGCCTGTTCGGATTCCTCGAGGAGCCTGGCCGCTTCCTCGGCGTGCTCCTCCGAGACCATGAGGACGATCGGTCCGGTGAGGGGATTGAAGCCGAGCCCCACGCGTCCCAGCGCGAAGAGGTCCTGCACGCCTTCTCCCTTCTTCACGAATGGGATTTCCGCATCGGTCAGCACGGCCTCCGCGAAGGCGAGCTCGTTGGGGTCCGCCGTTTGCAGCAGCGTCACCAGCGTCGCGTCCGGAAACTCATCCTTCTCCTGCTCCGGCTCGGGGAGCTTTTCGACCAGCGGAACGCCGCAGTCCGCGCATTTGACGAACCCCTCCCGGTACTCTCCTTGACACTCGGGGCAAAACATCCGGGCCTCCTTTCGAAGGGCGCTCTTGGGATCCGAGAGCACGATTCTACTACGGAGGCCCGGCGGACCCTTGAGATGCCGGGACACTCAAGGGCGGTGCTCTGCAAGGTCCTGGTTGAGGACCTCCATCGCCCGGTCCAGCACTTCGTCTTTACCATCCCGCAGGCCCTGGATCGTGGGCGCCACGAGCACGTCCGGAACCAGGCCGATGCGCTGGAGCTGGCGGCCGTCGGCGTGGCGCACGTCGTGGCCGGTGAAGAACATGTCGGCGCCGCCCGGCAAGGTGAGATCGGTCACGTCGCCGTTGGCGCCCGCCGAGGGAGTGCCCACGAATTTCGTGCCGTTCGCCGCTTCGTAGAAGAGGCCGCTGTGCTCGGATTGGCTGATCGCCCGTTCATCGATCAGCATCACCGTCTTGCCGGTGTACTTCCACTTCGGCGACACCGGGAGCGGCTGGGAAAAGTGGAAACCGGTCTCGGCGAGGTCGGCGTCCGTCATGGCGGAGACCTCGGCCCGCCGGAACGTGGCGCCATAGACGGTGCCGCGGGTATTGATCCGCGGCGCGATCGCCCACGCCGTGCCGCGGGGATAGCCGCGCATGTCGAAAACGATGCCGCGGGTCGCCTTGAGCTTCTCGAACATGCCGTCCACCTCGGGCACGGTGAGGCGGGTGAGATCGACGTAGCCGAGATTGCCAGGCAGGAGGCGGACGACGTCTCCAGTCAGGCCCCGTTTCCAGGCTCCACGCTGGAGCTTGACCTCCTTCACCTTGTCCTCTCGCCCCCGCACGCTGAGCACCGCCTGCGAGCCCTTGGCCCCGGCGAGGGCGTGCGTGCAGAGCTTCGACTGCAGTGCGCCCTCGGTGGCGGCCGTCACATAGGGACGCAGCTCGGCGAACCGCTCCGCCACACTCTTGCCGTCCACGCTCAGGACGACGTCGCCGGCGGCAATCTCCGCAGCTCCCGGGGCCGGATCGGCCGGATCGCCGAATACGCCGGTGATCACGCAGGCGCCTGCGATCCAGCGCACACCGACCGGCGGCCAATCCTCGCCGAGGACTCGGTCCAGCTCGGGGAGCCCGGAGAGCCTCGTATGCCCATCGGCCACGTGGGCGGCCATCTCCGCCAGGGCGAGGGCATAGCCGCGGGCGCCCTTGGACGCCTCCATCTTGGCGATCGACTCCGGCAGGACGGCGTCCCAGTCGCCGATCAGGTGCTTGTAGGGATAGAAGAAATGAATGACGTTCCACATCCGGGCCACGGCCAGCAGCCGGTACTCCGGCGACGGGTCCTTCATCTCGGGATAGGTCTTGTCCGGACGCCAGACGGCTTCCTGTGGCGGCTCACCCGAGGAGAGGCTGGCGGCGGCGGCCGGCGGCGCGGCTTCTTTCGCCAGGCGGAGGGCTGCGGCGAAGGCTGCGTCCGGCTGGCCCGGCCCGGCCTGCGGCACCTCCGCATCGGCGTGGAGCCCCTTCCAGCCGGGGAAAGGGACGATCTCGGTCATCCGCACCAGGGCTTCGTAGCCTTCCCCCAGGTCCACAGCTTGACGACGTGCGCGAGCCGCTCGACGGCGGCCGGCTGTGCGGGGACCGGGGCTTGGGCCTGGGCCGGAGCCGCGGCAAGGAGGGCGAGCAGGATCACCCGGATCGAGATCATGAGGAGTCTCCTTTCTGGAGAGTTTACGGGAGAGGAGGTCTGGATGATGAGGGCCTCGAAGCGGCGGATAACGATCCGTCCCTGAGATCGCTCGACGTCATGTCGAGGGATCTCCTCCCGGAGTAGAGTTGCCCCCAAGGGGGACCGCATGGACAAGGTGAACCTCGCACAGAAATTCGCCACCTTCACCGACTACTTCAACCCGCGCATCGCCGGGGAGCTGAACGGCCAGCAGGTGAAGCTGGTCAAGGCCAAGGGGGAGTTCGTCTGGCACCATCACGAGGCGGAGGACGAGCTGTTCCTCGTCGTCAAGGGGCGCTTCCGGATGGAGTTTCGGGACCGCGACGTCTGGGTGGAAGAGGGGGAATTCCTCGTTGTGCCCCGCGGCGTCGAGCACCGGCCCGTGGCCGAGGAAGAGGTACACATCCTCCTCTTCGAGCCGGCTTCCACTCTCAATACCGGCAACGCCGAAGAGAGCGGGCTGACCCGCAAGAACCTCGAGCGGATCTGAGAGCCGCCCGGCGAACCCGCGCGTCTCCGTCCACCTCCGCCTGCTCGCTTTCCCCCCTTGGGGAGCACCTGTCTTCTTGGAGGGCACTTCAACCCGTGAAGGAGGACGCCATGTACAAGAAGCTGATCCACCTCGGTCTCCTGCTGCTCCTCACCGCCGCCGCCCTGGCTGTGGGAGTCCGCCCCGCCGAAGCCAGTTGCAGGACCACCTGCCACGAGGTCGGCCAGCTCATCTGCTGCGATTTCTGCTGCACCACGCCGAGCGGAGTGGTCTGCAGCCAGCCTCCATGCCCAACTTGAGGGCCTGGCTGGGAGGACCTACTGCCCCTTGAAGATCGAATTCAACAGCCCTGCCAACCGCACGCCGGCCTGCACGAGCCGGCGTTCCACCAGGGGCATCTGGCGGAAGGCGTAGTCGTAGCTCAGGTCCCGCTTGCCGATGTCGTAGACCTGCTGGCGGGCGTCGAAGGATTCTTTGATCCAGTCCGCGTAGGGGGCACTCTGCCAGGTCGTGATCTCTTCCGCTGTCGGGTGATCGATGAACTCGGCGAGCTCGGAGAAGCTGAGCTTGGTCGCATCGATCATGCCGCCGTCCCAGACGGAATGAAGGTTCGAGGGCTGGCTGAACCAGAGGACGATGATCTCGTTGCCTCCGCGGTCGGCGCGGCGGCCCACGTGCAGGGGTTGATGCACGTCGCCCACGAAATGCACCAGGAACTTCAGGGCCTCGGCTTTCGATTTACGGTCGGCTTGCGGATCGCGCAGGACTTTCTCGAAGCGCTGCATGGCCGAAAGGACGTCCCCTTCCGGGGCTCGCGCGGTGGTCTCCAGGGTCTCGTTGTCGTCGATGCTGAGGAAGTGCCAGGGCGTCGACTGCTTCCAGTTCGGGTCGGAGCGAATGTCGTCCGGCCAGGTGCTCACGCGGGCGAGGCTCTCGGGACCGAGGATCGCCGCCACGGCCCGCTGCGCTTCCGGGGTCAGGTGATGCTCGGCGATCCGTCCCACGACACGGTGTCCCGTGGGACCCCAGGCCATAGCAGGCCCAGCCAGCGCGAGCATCATCACGGCCAAGAACGACGTGCGGTGAAGGGTCATGATCCTGCCTCCTCTCCTCATGGATTCTCCCGCAACCACGCCGCCACCTCTTCGGCGTTCTGATCGGGCGGGAACACCGGATAGAAAACCTTTTCGATCACGCCGTCCCGCAGGATGAGCGTGATCCTTTTCACGAAGCGAATCCCCGCCAGCTCGAAGGTGGGGAGGCGCAGTGCCTCGATCAGCTCGAAGCGCTCGTCGCTCAGCAGCTCGAAGGGGAGGTGGAGACGCTCGACGGCTTCTTTCTGATAGTCCGTATTCTGCGTGCTGAGACCGAAGACGGCGGCCCCGAGACCGCGCAGCTCGGCGTGATGGTCGCGGAAAGCGCAGGTCTGCGGCGTGCAGCCGCGGGCGCCGGGAATGTCGTTCCAGCCAGGGAGGGCGTCGCGGTCGGGCCGGCCGGTGTGAGGATAGAGGTAGACGACGGTCCGACCTGGTAACGATGACAGATCGACCCGGCCTCCGGAGGTCGAGGGGAGGAGGAGCGCGGGAATGCGGAGCCCGGGGAGATGATCGCAGGCGCCGTCGTCCACCGGGACGGGAAGCCCTTCGGGCAGGGCGTAAAGGTTGTCGCTGCGGGTCATGGCCACTCTCCGGTCCTTTCAGCTTACAGCGGTTTCGACGGGTGGCTGCCGGTCAGGATGAGGACGGCGTCGAAGCCCTGGACGAAGCGCATCAGGTCGGGATCGACTTTCGCCGCCACGTTGGCGGTCAAAAGCGGGCGTAGCGCGCGCAGGTCGATCAAGGTGAATCCCTCGGGCAGGGCCTGGCTGCCGATGGGTTGGAAGTATTTTTCCGCCATCTCCTCGATGGGCGCGGGCTCATAGGTCACCTTCACGGGATTGAAGATGGCGTGCTCGGTGCCGGCGCCGCCGATGACGAGGAGGTGGAAGGACTGCGAGCCTTCGGCGTTGGCGATCTCCGAGGCGAGGTTGCCGAGGTCGAAGACCTCCGCCATGTTCAAACCCCGCACCATGTGGTTGCCGCCGTATTTGAACATCACCCGCGGCGGCTCGCCCTTGGCTTTGGCCGCGTTCCAGTAGCGCAGGAAATCGCGCCGGTTGAGCTGGGCGCGCCGCTGGTTCGACTCCCAGTTCTGATCGTGAACAAACATCTGATTGATGGCGAGCGTCTCCTGGAGCACGTCGATCACCAGGGCGCTCTCGGCGTCGGGGTGCGGCCACGCGGCTTTCAGGCCGGCGAAGATCTCGGGCGGGTTGCCGAAGGAGAAGAAGGCGGCGGGATTCCCCGTCTCCTTCACGGTTTTGAAGGCGGCGCCGGATTTTTCGTAGAGCGCCGTGGCCGCGGCTTTCGCCGGCCCCTCGGGCGCGCGGTCGCGCACACCGCCCAAGAGGTAATGATCGGCCAGTATTTCGTAATCGAAACCCCAGAGCACGGCGTCGGGCCCGGGCACCGCCGCGCGCACCGCGGCCAGGAGCTCGGTCTCCTCGCGCAGGGTGTAGAAGACGACTCCCGGTGGATGGTCGGCATAGAACTTCGTGAGATTCGCGAAGCCGCCGCGGGCCGTTTCGTCGAGCGCCGCGGCCACGGGAGGCGAAATCTCCAGCGCCAGGTGGCGGTAGCCGGCCGGCGCCAGGGCGCGGAACAGCTCGCGTACGACCGCGGGCACCTCGGCGATGCCGTGCTCCTCGCCTACCAGGAAGAAGCGGGAGGCCCGTCCCTGAGTGAGGAGCAGGTCCCAACCCGGACCGGAGAAGGCGCCGTCCTTGTAAGTTACGGCATAGCGGTTCTGCGCGGCTTTCGCGGCCAGGCGCTCCTCGAAGCTCGGTTTGGCTGGAGCCGAAGGCGGGGGCGTTTGCGCTCGTCCCGCGGCGGCGGCGAGGACAGCGGCGGCCAGGAGCAGCGCCCACTTCCGGAGCTTCTTCGTTCGCATCAGGTTTCTCCCATGGATCGGGCGTACACCTCTTCGGAGGTGAGGCCATACAGTGGCGGCGTGGGAATCCAGAGGATTCCGAGCATGAGGTAGATCTGCCCGCGATGGTGGATCTCGTGCTCGATCATCGATCGCAACCATTTCCAGACGGCGATCTTGGCGCCGCCCGGGGTCTCGCAGCGGCGGGTGAGGTCTTCGGGGGTGAGGCGGGTGAAGATCTCCACCGACTCCCGGTGCCGTTCGTCGAAGTAGGCGAGCACGGCGCTCCAGCCGTCCGCCAGCTCCTTGCCGTGGCCAGGGTAGCGGCTGGGCCGGCACTGCGCGTTCTCGGCGAACATGTAGCGCTCGATGGCGGCGAGATGGCGGATCAAGTCGCCGAAGGTGAAGGCCCCCGGCTTGTGGGTCCACTCCAGGCGCTCGGGGGGAACGCAGAGGACGACGCGGCGGGTGCGCTCGCGCACCTTCTCGAAGTAGTCCAGGAACGGCTCGACGCGCTGGATCTCCATGGGGGCCTCCTCGGTGGGGATAGCCTAGCAGGTGTCGCCCCTGGCACGCTCTTCGCAGTCTTCCCAGCCCTATACAGCCGCTGCGTTCGGGCGGAACGAAAGGACAGTTTCCCATGGACAAGGCCAATCTCGAAAGGCTGCGGAGCCTCCTCAAGGGACATACGGAGCTGCTGGAGGAGAAGAGGGCTTGGGCGGAGGGGCTTCTCCGGCAGAACGACCCCTTTCGGGGGGACTTCAATCGCGTGGTGCGTTCCATGATCGTGCCGGTACTGGAGATGGTCAAGGACGTGATGGTGGGCAAGGTGGAGTCCGCCTCGATCTTCCACCACTCCACCGCCGCCGGCTTGAAGGTCAAGCTCGACCGCTGGGAGGACTACGATCGCTCCCTGTTGTTCTATGGCGACGACTCCACCCAGATCGTAAAAATTACCCACGAGGGGATCGGCTTCGGCCTCGTTGCCGACAAGCTGCGGCTCGCCGACGTCACCCAGGCGCTCGTCGAGGAGGAGGCGATGAAGTTCCTGAAACGCCTCTTCGGCCAGGAGCAGCTCCGCCGGCCGGCCGGCAAAGCCATCCCCGCCGGCAACGGCTCGGCCACGTTCCGCGCACCGTTGAGCGCCAGCGAGTTTCTGCGCGTTTGAGGAGTCTGGAAGGGGCAGGCCCCTACTCCTGCCCCCGCTCCAAGAACAGCTCGTCCGTATCGTCGTCGAAGGCGAACAGCTCCGCGTAGCGGGCCCACTTGATGGCGAGCTCGAGCTGGCGGGGGGCTTCGTCGCCGAAGTCGGCGCGGAGCTTGTCGAGGAAGTAGGACTGCGCCACCCGCTGGTTGTCGTCCTTCTCCAAGGTCTCGAAGATCCACAGCACCGTGGGCTGGCGCAGGATGCGGCCGGCCACAAGCTGCTTGCGGGTGAGGATGCTCGCCTCGGCGAAGGCCTTGCCCAGCGGCGTGAGCACGGCGTCCCCTTCCGTGACCTGGGCGAAACCGAGGAGCTGCGCGGCTTCGAGCACGGGGAGCAGGTCGTCGAGCTCGAGCTGGAGGTCGGCGCCCAGGCGGTAGAGGTCGCTGCGTCCCCCTTCTTCGTTGAGCCTCTCCATGAGACCGCTCAGGGCGTTGATGCGGGCCGGCGGCAAGCGGCGGGTGAGGCCGGGCTGGCCGGGGGCCGTGCCCAGGGCTTCGGCCTCCGACGGGGTGTGGCCGGCGACGGCGGCGTAGACGCGATCGACCAGGGCCTGAAACGCCGTGTCCTTGCGCGCCCGGGGGTGGCGCAGGGTCACCGGGATCTCCGTCACCACGTGCCCCGGGTTCTTGCCCATCACCACGATGCGGTCCGCCATCAGCACCGCTTCCTCGATGTTGTGGGTCACCATGAGGATGGCGCGGGTGGGGAGCTTCTTGCCCAGCCACAGCTCCATGAGCTCGCCGCGCAGGGCTTCGGCGGAGAGCACGTCGAGGGCGGAGAACGGCTCGTCCAGGCAGAGGAGCTCGGGCTCCACGGCCATGGCGCGGGCGAACCCCACTTTCTGGCGCATGCCGCCGGAAAGCTCCCGCGGATAGGCTTTCTCGAAGCCGTCGAGCCCCACGGTGTCGATCAGCCGCAGGGCCGTGGCGTGCCGCGTGGGCGGATCGACGCCGCGCGCTTTGAGCGCAACGGTCACGTTCTGCTCCACCGTCAGCCAGGGGAACAGGGCGAAGGTCTGGAAGACGATGGTGGCGTACGGATTGACCCCCTCGATATGGCGGCCGCAGTAGAGCACCTCGCCGGAGGTTGCCGGCATCAGCCCGGCGATGATGCGCAGCAGCGTGGACTTGCCGCAGCCCGAGGGGCCGAGGAGGCAGACGAACTCCCCTTCCGCGATCCGCAGGTCGACATCCTTGACGGCAAGGAAAGTATTGCCGGCCGCGCCGTAGGACTTGGTGACGCCGTGCACGGTCAGCAGGTCTTCGCTCGTCAGGGTCGTCGTCATGCCTCACTCCAGTTTGAAGCGCACCTCGGCCTGATGATAGAGCCAGCGCCACCAGGTGCGGTTGAGCCCCACCACGGCGAGGATCATGGCGAGCGTCGAGGCCAGAAGCAGCCGGTAGTCGGAGGTCGCGGTGGCCTGGGCGATCAGCGCGCCGATCCCCGTCGTGCTGTGGACCTTGCCGCCGAAGGTCACGTACTCCGCCACGATGCTGGCGTTCCAGGCGCCGCCGCCGGCCGTGATGGCGCCGGTGACGAGGAAGGGGAAGAGGGCCGGCAGCGTCAGGGTGCGCCAGCGCTGCCAGCGGGAGAGCCGCAGCAGGTCCGCGGAGTCCCGCAGGTCCTGGGGAATGGCCGCCGTGCCCGCGATGACGTTGAACAGCAGGTACCACTGCGTGCCCGCCAGCATCAGCACCACGGCCGCCAGGTTGAGCCCTCCCGGCACCCGCAGCAGGGCCAGGACGAGCACGGGGAAGAGGGCCGTCGCCGGGATCGAGGCCACCACCTGCACCACCGGCTGGAGGACTCCCGCCAGCCGCCGGTTGGTGCCGATCGCCACTCCCACCGGAATCGTCCACAAGAGCGCCAGGATCAGCGAGGCCACCACCCGCCCGAACGTCGCCAGCACGCCGGTGCCGATCCCACCCCAGGCGGCCGCCGTCATCCCCGCGAGGGCCTCGATCGCGCGATAGACGCCGTAGAGCAGCCCTCCGGCCGCGCTCACCCCGAGGGCAGCCGCGAGCCCGGCGCCCAGGCGCCGCCAGAGGACTTTCGTCCGCGTGCTCTCGCCGGCCTCGGCAGGCAGGACGGCGCGGCGATCGAGGGCTTCGGTCAAAGGCGCCCAGAAGCGGTGCCGCAGCCATTCGATCAAATGCGAGCGGTTGAGGACGCCGAAGAACCACGACCGCAGCGGCGGCGCGTCGCTCGAAACCATTTCCACCTTGAACTTGTCCGCCCAGGCGAGGATCGGCCGCCAGAGGAGCTGATCGAGGAGCACGATGGTGAGGACCAGCGTCAGCACGCCGGCGGCGACGGCCCTGAGGTCGTTGGCATCCGCCGCCGTCTGCAGATAGGCACCGAGGCCCGGCAGCCGGAAGTCGCGGCTTCCCACCTTGAAGATCTCCGCGGCCATGAGGAAGAACCAGCCGCCGGCCCAGCTCATCATGCTGTTCCAGATCAGCCCTACGGCGGCGAAGGGGAGCTCCAGCACCCGGAAGCGCAGCCAGGGGGAAAGGCGGAAGATGGCCGCCGCCTCGCGGATCTCCTGCGGCACGGTGGTGACGGACTGATAGAAGCTGTACGTCATGTTCCAGGCCTGGGAGGTGAAGATGAGGATGATCGCCGCGAGCTCCGTGGCGATCCCCTGCGGCAGCACGGCGCTCAAACCGAGGAGCACGACGGGGAGGAAGGAGAGGATGGGGACGCTCTGCAGGATGTCGAGCAGCGGCATCAGCACTTTGCGCGCCCTCGCGCTGCGCGCCGCGAAATAGCCGTAGGCGAGGCTGAAGAGGAGCGACAGCACGTACGCCGCCGCCATGCGCGAGGTCGAGAGCAGGGCATACCACGGCAGCGCCCATCCCGAGAGACTGATCTCCGGCCCCGCCACCACCGCCGGAACCCGCCACGCCAGCCGGATCGCGAGCGCCAGCACCGCCCCGAGACCGGCGACGATGACGAGGTCCGCCGCCGAAAGCGGCGGGCGCGAGACGGCGGCGGGTCCGAAGCGAAAAGGGCGGGGCACGCTGGGAGTATATGCGGGAGGAGCCTACCCCCTCCCAAGACCCTCATCACCCCGGCCCTCTTCTCCCGACCCCCTCTACCCCCTCCCCGGGAGAAGAGGGAGAACAGCAAGAAGGGACGAAAGGGACTACAGGGACAGCAAGGATGAACAGCAAGACAGCCCCAGCCGGGACCCCTCTCCCGGGGAGGGGGATCTCGGGGGTCGGGAGAGGGGCAGGGGTGAGGGTCTTGGGCGGGGGGAAGCAGCGCAGGCCGCGATCTTCCCCTTGGCCGGCACCCCCCTAGAACAAATACGTCAATCCCACGTTCGCCACCGTCCGCTCCTTCTGATCGCCGTTCAGGCCGTCGGCCACGGGGACTTGGATGGCGAGGCGCCCCACCAGGCCCTTGCCGAAGTCGACGATCAGCCGCGGCGAGAGGTAGAGCAGGGAGCCGCCGGTGTTGGGATCGAGGGCGCCGCTGGCGTCCATGCGGTCCTTGCCGGCGTCGCGGAAGTTGAGCTCGACGGCGGCATCGAAGCGCTTGGTCAGCTTGTGCTCGTAGCCAACGTTGGCCATGGCGACGTTACCGTACTTGTAGCCGAAGCTGTTGGTCCCCGTGCCCCGGTACTGCGTGGAGGCGAAGAGCGACGAGCGGGAGTTGAAGAGGTAGACGCCCGAAAGACCGGTGAACCAGTCCGTCGAGCCGGTGCCAGGCTGCAGGTGCTCGTCCAGCCGCTCCCCCTGCTTGGCGGCGTCGTTCTGTCCCCAATCGGTCTTCACGCCGCCCAGAACCGAGATCCAGCTCCGGCGGCCGAGGCCCGGCGCGAATTCCGAGGACCACACGCGCACCAGGGCGTAGACCTCGGGGTCGGAGAGCCCCTTCTGCATCACGCTCCCTTCCGGGTCCTGCTGGTCGCGCGAGGTGAACGGCACGCGGGCGACGGCGATCCAGCGGTCGCGGAAGGTGTACGAGAGAGCCGTGGTGAAGCGATTCTCCACCATCGACTCATGGCCCAGGTCGGCGGTGGCGTGCCCCTCGTGCTTGACGGCGGCAGCTCCCTCCTCGGGGAGGAGCCCCTGCTCTTTGTCGAAACGTTCCCAATCCAGGGCGACGCGGAAGGCGTCCCCCTTGTAGTAGACGTCGGTTCCCAGGGCGTTGAACGTGGGATCGCCGCAGCGGCACATCGAGCACGCGGAGGCGGGCGTAGCGGGCAGCCAAAGCAGACCCGCGAACACTGCCGCTCCGGCGAGGGCAGAGATGCGGTGATGGGAAGTCATGGTCCAAGTCTCCTTTGTTTCGGTCCAGCGTGGAATGCACAGGCCGCCCCGGAAAGGAGGGCCCGCCGTGATGAACGCTCAGGCGAAACGAGGAGACCGCGGGGGCGGGACGGGAGGCTCGGACAGGGGGGAGGGCGGCGCGACCACCGTCCCATCGGCGATCCAGCCGGCGGGAGCGAGGAACGCATCGGCCGGCCGGGTATCGCGCAGGATCGGCCGGTCGGCCTTGTCCCACTGGCTCTCCAGCGAAGCCGGGAGGCTCTCGGACGGGCCGACACCGCACCGCGGCGCTGAAGCCGGCCGGAGCCGGCAGGACATCCCATGCTGCATCCCACTCTGCATCCGGCAGCAGGGCATGACGCACTGGTGCCGCGCGGCCGGAAAGACCGGCAGAGCGTCGGTAGCGGCAAGCACGGCCAGGAGGAGCGCCGCGGCAAAGCCGCGAAGGGTCGAAGAGCGCATGGGGATCGGAAACCTCAGCAGGGCCTATGGTACACCCTGCGGCTGCCTGATGGACCCTCTTCGGGAGCGTTTTATTCCCCGTCATACAACGAGAAAGGGACCCTCACGGGTCCCCGAAAACCGATCCTTCTGGAGGGAGCCCTTCCTAGGGCATGAGGACGCTGTCGATGACGTGGATCACGCCGTTCGATTGATAGACGTCGGCAGTCGTCACTTTGGCGGTACCGCCCTTCTGGTCCTTGAGGACGAGGTCGCTGCCTTCCATCGTCGCGGTCAGGGTCGGGCCGGCGACGGTCTTGAAGGTGAACTTGCCGTTGCCGGCCTTGATCTTCTTGGCGATCGCGGCGGAGTCCCACTTGCCGGCGACGACGTGGTAGGTGAGGATCTTGGTCAGCGTCGCCTTGTTCTCCGGCTTGAGGAGGTTGTCGACCGTGCCGGCCGGCAGCTTCTCGAAGGCCGCGTTGGTCGGCGCGAAGACGGTGAACGGACCCTTCCCCTTCAGGGTATCGACCAGGCCCGCCGCCTTGACCGCGGCCACCAGGGTGGTGTGGTCGGCCGAGTTGACGGCATTGTCGATGATGTCCTTGTTCGGATACATTGCCGCGCCGCCCACCATGGGATTGTCCTTCGCCGAAAGCGCCACCGGCACCACGCACACCGCGAGGACGATGAAGAAACCGAGCATTCTCTTGACGTTCATGAGATTTCCTTTCCTGGGAGTAGACCCGGGGATCGTTCCAGTTTCCTCGGGTTGCATCTTGGATACGCCACCCGAACGACAGCGGATGACCGCCCCCCTGCACCGCAGTCCGCGATTGGTGCCACTCTTCCCCACGGTGGTCCTCCCCGTGGCCATTGGCGGCCGCCGGGGGCGGACCGCCCAGGAGGAGAGCCCGTCATGTCCCGCAAGATCCGCTGTTTCGCCGCCGTCCTCGTCTTGACCCTGGCCGCGATGCCGGCCGGCGCCGCCCAGGCCCGGCCCTACCACCTCCAGGCCGGAAACCTCGGCTTTCTCGACTCCCTCTGGCAGTGGCTGACCGCCCACTCCGCTCCGGGCTTGACGGCGATCTGGGAGAAAGAGGGGGGAAGCATGGACCCCGATGGCCGGACGCCCAGGCTCCCTCCGCCTCCGCCAGCCGCCGATGCAAGGGGAGAGATGGACCCCAACGGCTGCGGCTAACCGGGCTGGAATCCCTCGCGGGAAAGGCGCCGGTTCCGGGAGCCGGCGTTTTTTCTTTTGCCGGGCTGTCACGAAACGGGAGGTTGCGGCAACTTAGTAAGGGAGAGATGATATACTTTCGTGGAATGGAGCCATCAGAAGATTCGCCCACCGAGATCCTGCACCGGCTATCCGGTGTGCTGCCTGCGGTCTTCTTCGCCTTCGGGATCCCCCGTGAGAAGGCCGAGAAGATCGTGGAGACCGCCCTCCTTGTCCTCGTCTACAAGAAGCGGATGAGGATCGAGAATCCGGAGAGGCGGGTGCTGCGGTTCATCATCGATGTCTGCTGCCGGGAGGCGGCAAAGGAGGAGTTGGGTGAAGATCCACCCCCATGACGACGTGTTGGAGGGATTCCTGCTGTCGATGGAGAGCGGGCACCGGGCCGTGCTCCGGCATCTTCAAGGGTGCGCCTACTGCCGGTCGCGGCTGGCCTACCTCCCCCGCGCGGCGGAGACAGAAGCGGTCCCGGGGGTGATACACCCCGATGCCGGCACCATCCAGGAGGCGGCGCGGGCCGTTGCAGCGAGGGAGGTCGCCCTGGAGAGGGAGCGGGACGAGGCACCCGGCCTCTTCCTGGAGCTCGTGGAGCCACCGGCCGAGGAGCGGGAAGCCCTCCTGGGAAGGGCCTCCCGGTTCCACACCTGGGGAGTCTTCGAATTGCTGGTGGAGAGGAGCCTAGAGGTCACCCTGAAGGATCCGGCCCACGGCGAGTCCCTGGGCGTGCTCGCCCTGCGCCTCGCGGACCACCTGGATACGGAGCGCTATGGAGCGGAGCACATTGCCGATTTTCGGGCGCGGGCCTGGGCCTACAGGGGGAACGCCTGCCGGATGCGGTTCGACTTCCCGGCGGCGGAGGCGGCGTTCCTCAGCGCTCACTCCCTCCTCAAGGAAGGCACGGGAGATGGCGTGGAACGGGCGATCCTCCTCGATCTACGGGCCTCCCTGCGGCGTGCCCAGCGGCGATTCGGCGAAGCCCTGCGCCTCCTGGGCCGGGCGGTCGTGATCTTCCTTGGCGCGGGCGAGGGGCACCGGGCCGGCCGGTCGCTCGTGAAGCTGTCGACGGTGCACCACCACGCCGGAAACCCTGCCGCCGGGATTCCTCTTCTCCACCAAGCCTTGGAGCTGATCGACCCGGAGCGGGAGCCGCGCCTGCTCCTCTGCGCCCGGCATAACCTGATCTTCTATCAAGCGGAGCTCGGCCGCTTTCAGGAGGCGCAGACGCTGTACCGCGAGGCGCGCCCTCTCTATCGCAGCTTCGACGAGCCGTGGGTGCAGAACCGCAGGAGTTGGGTGCGGGGGAAGATCGCCCGCGGGCTCGGTCAGCTCAAGCAGGCGGAGGCGCGCTTCCTGGCGGCGCGGGACGGATTCCTGAACGAAGGCGTCCCATACGACACCGCCCTGGTCTCCTTAGAGCTCGCTCTGCTCTACGCGGAGCAGGGGCGCACGGCGGAGCTGAAGCGGCTGGCGGCGGAGATGGTGCCTGTTTTCGCCTCGCGCCACGTTCACCGCGAGGCGCTGGCGGCGCTCACCTTCCTCCGGCAGGCCGTGGAGGCGGAACGGGCCAGCCTCGACGTGGTGGTGAGGGTGGCGGACTTCCTCCGCAAGTCCGAGCACGATCCGGAGCTGCGGTTCGAGGCCCAGGGATGAGGGGACTTGTAGAAAGGGTTAGGCGGCAGTGCACGATTTGCGACCTGCATCAGTCCAAGGAAGAACGTCATGGCCAAGTACCTGATCTCCTTTCCTAGTGCGGCGATGGTCGTGCCCGAAGGCCAATGGGAGGCCGTTGGGCGCGACGCCCATGCCGTGATCGACGAGGCGAAGGCAGCGGGCGTCTACGTGTTCGGCGGCGGCATCGACGAAGGCGTTCCGCCCGTGCTGGTCTCGGCCGATGGCTCTGTCACCGAGGGCGGCTACCCGTGGGCGCCCCGGCTTGACGGCGGCTTCACAGTGCTCGAACTGCCCTCGCGTGAAGAGGCCGTCGCGTGGGCCGCGCGAATAGCGAAGGCCTGCCGCTGCGACCAAGAGTTGCGGGTCTTTGGGTTCGACCCCCAGTCTTGAGTGCGGCGAGTGCGCGGGCGCGCTGTTTGACCCGCGGGTCGCGGTGTACGACCCGAGGGTCGGGAGGCGGGACCCGCGGGTCGCGACGCTTGACCCACGGGTCGGGGTGCACGCCCCACGGGTCGGGGCTCTTGACCCACGGGACGTGGTGCTTGACCCCGCGGGTCAGCCTGTCTGACCCAAGGGTCGCGGAGCCTGACCCATGGGTCGGGACTCTTGACCCACGGGCCGGGGAGCTTGACCCGCGGGTCGCGGCACGCAAGGGGTCGGGTCGTGACGCAGGACCCCAGGGCCGCGGAGCTTGACCCGTGGGGCGCAGCATGGAATTGTCGGGTCGGGACGCGGGACCCACGGATCGCGGCGCGCAATTCTCGGGTCCCCTTGCAGGTTCGCCGGGTCCCGCAGCGCGCCGCACGGGTCCCCTTGGTGACGGTTCGCCCTCGTGAGGCGCCCGCTCAGAACCGCCACTGCGCCACCAGGCGGGCCGAGCGGGGCTCCGCGGGGTGGAAGTGCACGTCGGAGACCGGCCCCGGCTCGCCGGGCAGGCGCGACTCGTAGAAGTAGTCGATATCGCTCGCCGTTTCGTTGAGCAGGTTGAAGACTTCCAGGGCCAGCGAGAGGCCGTTCGCGAAGTTGTAGCCCAAGCGGGTGTTGACCAGGCTGGAGGAGCGGGAACGGACGCTCGCGTCCTCGACCAGCGGCCGGGGGCCGAAGTAGCGTAGCCGCACGCTGCCGAAGACGTTGCCGAGGTTGTCGAAGGAGACGCCCGCCGAGAAAGCCCGCTCGATGGCGCCCGGGATGTGATCGCCCACGGGATCGAAATCGGTGAAGCGGGCCTTGGAAAGGGCGAGGTCGGCGTCGATCGAAAGCCAGCGAAGCGGACGATAGAAATTCTGCAGCTCGATTCCTGTGCGGCGGCTGGGGCGGCCCGCCTCGGTGTTCCCGGCATCGCCCGAGAACACCAGCTCGGAGTCGAGGTCGAGCCGGAAGACGGTGAGAGCCGTCTGAAAATTGGGGATGGCGCTGGTGCGCACGCCCACGTCCACGCTCTTGGCCCGTACCAGCGGCGTCACCTGCGGCACGGGCTCCCCCGTCGTGGGATCGACCCGGATGGTGGCGCCCCGCGCGTCGTTGCTGTGGAAGCCGTAGCCACCGTTCAAATAAAATTCGGTGCTGCTCCACGGCCCGAGGAGGACGGAGAGCTTGGGCGACAGCAGCGAGGCCGTGCGGCTGCCGGAGTTGACGTCGAGGTCGCTATGGACGTCCGCGTACCAGACATCGGCCCGCAGTCCGGTTTCCGTGCGCAGCCAGGGGGTCCAGCGCACGTTCGCCTGGGCGTAGGGGCCGGTGATCAGCTCGCGGATATCGTCCTTCCGGGTGGTGGAAAGGAGCACGCGGTCCTTGGTGTGGAAGAGGCCGTTGTCGATGTCGTCCCCCCGCGCCTGGAGGCCCATGGAGGTCTCGACCTGCCGCCCCAGCCACGACGCGACCCACTGGTGCTCGACCTGGAAGCCGGTCACGGTGCGGTGGTCGGACTGGTGGAATTGATCGCCGTTGACCGGATCGTCGAGGAAATAGGTGAAGTTCGAGAACAGGTCGAGCCCGTAACGCAGGGCGTAGACGCTCGCCCGCGTCAGCGAATCCTCCCGCCCCTGCCGCCAGTCGGCGGTGAGGCTGTAGCGGTTGGAATTCCCGCCGTCCGTGGGATCGATCTCGCCGAAGCGGCTGATGAGCCCCTCGGTCACCGCCCGCTCGGGGATCTGATCGGTGGAATTCCAGCGACCGTCGTACCCCATGGCCGTCACGGTCAGGCCGTTGGCGGCGTCCCCCCGGTTCCAGCGTAGAACGCCGTTGAGCTTGCGGTAGTCGTCCGGCCGCACCCAGGGGCCGTTGTTGCGCCCCACCTCCACGGCTCCCAAGAGGTCGCCCTCCCCCACCTTTTTCGAACCGGCGGCGAGCAGACGGCCATACCCCTCGGTGCCTGGAGTGATCTCGGCGATGTTCTTGGGCAGGGAATTGAGATAGGTGATGTCGGCGGCGCCGGCGGCCGAGAAGTCCCCCTTGGAGGCATCGTAGGCCCCCTTCTCGTAGCGGACGGTGTCCACCAGCTCGGGGATGAGGAAGTTGAGATCGCTGTACCCCTGGCCGTGGCCGTGGGACGGCATGTTCACGGGAACGTCATCGACGGTGACACGGAAGTCCGTGCCGTGATCGAGGTTGAAACCGCGCAGGAAATACTGGTTCGCCTTGCCGCCGCCGCTGTGCTGGGTGATGATGACCCCGGGAACCGTCTCCAGCAATTCGCCGGGGCGCAGGATGGGGCGGCGCTCCAGGTCCTCGTGCCCGGTGACCCCCTGGCTCGCGGAGTCGGCCACGCCCAGCATGTCCGAGGCGCGGCTGGTGACCTGGATCTCGTCGTAGACCTGCAGCCGGGTGTCGTCCTTCGCTTTCTTCTGCGCCTCTTCCTGCTTCTGCGCCTCTGTCTTCTCGGCCTCCTGCGGCGCCGGCTGCGGAGTGGGCTCCGGAGCCTGGCACCACGCCGCGGGGCCGGCGATCAACGCGAGCGCCAGAGTCAGGAGCCAGTTCCTTGGTGCTTTTCTCAAAGCTGCTTCTCCCTCTCCCGGAAACGTGCGCCCGGAGTTCCTGAAGTCCTACGCGGCGGAGCCATGGGATGGATGATATGAGCACGAGGCCCCCCGCCCCAAGACCCTCATCACCCCGGCCCTCTTCTCCCGACC
>DASUEN010000169.1:0-7344 GCA_036275055.1 Thermoanaerobaculia bacterium | reverse complement strand
GCCCGCCGGAGCGACCTCGAACGAGCAGAACTTGCTCTGAGCGGTCGGCGCGTCTCGGGAACGGCAAAGACCGCAAGAATTGCTATGGAGCGTAGAGGCTCTGGTACGTATCGTCAACCAAGAGCCTCTGCCTCGCACTCCAGCGAGGAGAATAGAAGGAGAATCAGGATGCGCAAAAGATTGTTCCTCCTCGTCCTAGCCGTCACCCTCGTCAGCGCGGCCGCCCTCACACCCAAAAAACTCCATGCGATGTGCGGTTGTGGCGTCGGTGCACCGCACCAGACGGCCACTTACCCGGGCGCGGGTCCTTCGTGCACCTCGGCGGAGTCTGCCTGGCTGAATCAGGCCGGTGCTGAGGTCGACGCCTATACCGGTTGCCCCGACGGGCCTTGCAACGTGGCCAGCCACGTAACGGTTTCCTGCTATTGGGATCCGTCCGTTGGCGCCTACCGGGAGTCCGGGTACTACACCTTCCATTGCAACTATTGGTGCCCCTAGGTGAAGGAAAGGTCCTAAGGACCGGGCCCGGCGCTGGAGCTCCTCGCCGGGCCTTTAGCTTTACGCGCCAGGAATCCGCGCGTTGATCCAGGTCACGATATCGCCCATCACCTCTTCCTTCCCGAGGTCGCTGAGAAGGTCATGGAAGTGCCCTTCGTACAGCTTGAGCGTCTTGTCGGTCGAGCCGGTCTCGTCGAAGAAGCGCTGGCTGCCGTGTGGCTTGGTGGCCTTGTCGGCGGTGCCGTGGATGATGAGGACGGGCAAAGTGATGGTGCCGAAGCTCTGCGCCAGCTCGTCGTGGGCGCGGATGAGCTCTGCCAAGGTTTGCGCCGGGCCCGGCGTATGGATGATCAAAGGATCGTTCTTCATGTCTTCGACGACCTTCGGATCGCGTGAAAAATCCTCGGGCTTGAGGGCCAGCACCGCCGCGTGCGGCAGGATGTGGGCGATACCTTTGAGAGCGGTCAAGATGAGCTCGGGCGGTGGCGTCTCGAAGGCGAAGCTCTCCGCGATCAAACCCGTGACCTCGCTCTGATGGTGCAGTGCGTACAGAGTGGCGATCACGCCGCCCGCGCTGTGGCCGAGAACGAAGGTGGGCAGGCCCGGCTCGCGCGACTTCACCAACTCGACGAATTCCGCGAGGTCGGTCTCGTAGTCGGCGAAATGGTCGACCCAGTAGCGATCCCCTCCGGACTTGCCGTGACCGCGCAGGTCGAACGCGTAGACGGCCAAGCCGTCCTGGACGAGCTGCTCCGCAACCCATTGGTATCGCCCGCTGTGGGCCAGGAAGCCATGGACGATGATCACCACCCCGCGGATTTTCCCTTCCGGCCGCCACGTCCGGGTGAACAACTTGAGATGCCCTACGCCTTCGAGCTCTCCCTCTTGCGCCACGATCTCGCTCATATCGTTCCTCCTCCTCTTCTAAGATAGCACCGGCGGCGCTACTTCTCTTTCACCGCCGCCTGCTGGCCGTTGCCCGGCGCGGTGCGGAGCGTGATGGGTTTGAGCGGCTGCAAACCCGCCTGGCGCTGCCATTCCGCCATCTCGGCGAACGACCAGGTGCCGGATTCGCTGGTGAGGGCGAAGTAGAGGCCGAGAAGGGCGCCGATCTGCCCAACGCTTCCCGGCGAGGAGGGGCGGATCATCTCCTGGATGACGAAGACGCCGCCGGGACGCAGAGCGCGGGCGATCCGCTGCGCCAGGTCGCGGTTGGTGGCGGCGTCGAAATGGTGGACGAGGTTGGAGACGAAGACCACGTCCCACGCTTCGGCGCCCAGATCGTCCAGCAGGGCGTTGCCGGCGCGGTGGACGACGCGGTCGCCCATTCCCTCCCGGGCCAGGAGGGGCGCCGCGTGCTCGATCGCCTCGGAGAGGTCCAGGATCACCGCCCGCAGCCCCGGGTGCCGGCGGCAGATGGCGGCCGAGAGGAGGCCGTGGGAGCCGCCGACGTCCAGAAGGTCTCTCGCCCCTTTCGGCACCGGGGTGCGCCGTGCCACTTCGGGCGCCCAGGTGGAGACGGTCGCGCGCATCCCCCGCTGGTAGATTCCCCACTCTTCGCGGGTCAGGGCGGCGTGGAAATCGAGCGGCGTGCCGGTGCGGAGGAAGTCGCCGGTGCGCGCGATGAAGTCCCACTCGAGGAAGAGGAGGAGCATCTTGTCGCGCAGCGACGGATCGGCGTCCGCCAGGAGCCACTTGCGGGTCATGCGGGTGAGCGAGTAACGGCCGGCGCGGAGGTGGAGGTAGCCGCAGCCGGCGAGGGCCTCCAGGAGCTTCCCCGCCGCCCGCGGCTCGCTGCCGGTGCGGCGGGCCAACTCGTCCGCCGTCAGCGGCCCGGCCTCCAGCGCGTCGAAGACGCCGAGCCGCGTCCCCTCCAGCACCGCCCGCGCCAGCAGCAGGGCGACGTGCGTATCGAGGAGCGGCTGGGGGAGCAGGCCCAGCTTCGCGGCCAGCCATTCGACGGGGTTCTGAGGGATCCCTCCCAGCTTCACGACGGCATTCCCATCGGCGTCTCCATGCCGGGCGCATCCTGACACGGAATGGCGCCGCCCGGAGCGAGTGGGGAGTGGAGACCGGTAGGGCTCAGGAGGGGACGAGGTCGAGCCGCCGGGCTTTGAGGATCTCGCGATACGTCTCCCAGAGCGGCAGAGCGGCGAAGAGATTGTCCCTGCCGCATACTGCGGCCAGCCAGGACTCGTCGAGATTGCCCGAGCGCAAGGTTCCTATCAGCCTTTGCAAGCGCTCGACATGCCCCCTTACCCGGCCCGCCGCATAGGCCTCGCAGGTCTGCGCGCGCAGGAGGAAAGCCCAGTCGCTGCTCTGCGCGAGGAGCAGCTCACGGATGGACTGGTCGAGCAGTGGGAGGGCGCCCGCCGTCGTCTCCCAACCTCCCGATGCGACGTCCCGCAGGTTGTCGAGAGCGTCAAAGAGCAACGGGTAGATCCAGTGGTTCCGGCCCATCAACCAGGCCTCGCCATAGCCCTGGTACCCCCAGCTCGAAGCCGCAGGGGTAACGACCTGGAGGGACGGCTGCCTCTCCAGGTAATCCGTGGCGCCGAGGAGGCGCACGGTGCTCTGGTCGAAGGCGAGCTTGCGGATCACCAGGTCCAGCCACTGCGGCCCTTCGCGCCACCAGTGGCCGAAGTGCTCGGTGTCGAAAAGCGCGACGAGCACGGGTTTGCGGCCCAGAGGCAGGCGGAGGGCCTCGACCTGCTGCCGGCAGGTGGCGACGAAATGGTCCGCGTGCGCATCGCAACGCCGGAAAGCGGCTTCGGGATCGTAACCCCCGCGGTGGGGATCGAAGTAGACCGGATCGCCAGGGTAGCCGACCTCCTTGCGCCAGACCAGGTCGTGGCAGTGCCAATCACGGCCGAAGGCGGCGACGCCGGCGTGGCTGAGCACAGGAGCGTGAACGCCGAACCGGGGGCGCGGGCTGGCGTTGAGGAGGCCGTGGGCGTCGAGGAAGCAGAAACGGAGCCCCGCGGCCGCCAGAACCTCGTCAACGCCGGGCGAGTAACCGCACTCCGGCAGCCAGAAGCCCATAGGCTCCCGGCCCCAGACGCTCCGATAGTGAGCCACGCCAAGCTTCACCTGCAGGTCCACCACCTCGGGACGGCTCTCCCAGAGCGGCAGGTAGGCGTGGCTGGCGCAGGAGGCGAGAAGCTCGACGCGGCCGGCATCCGCCAGCCGCCGTAGCTCCGGCACCAGGCTACCTGCCCACCTGCGAGCCTCGCGACCGTTCAGGAGGCCGCGCTCCTCCCCATAACGCAGGCACCGCGACTCGAGCAGCGGGTCCTGCAGCATTTCGAGCAGGGTGGGCGACAGCGAGATCGTGAGCTGGAAGGGAACAGCCTCGTCGAGAAGGCGCGAAAACCTCTGGACCAGGGGGACGTAGCTCTCGTAGACCGCCTCGAAGAACCAGTCCTCTTCCGCGGCGCGCTCGACCTCTGGATGGCGTACGAAGGGGAGGTGGCTGTTGAGGACGATGAGGAGGTAGCCCTTCTCCTCCCCTCCCCCGGCCTGTCGGACGGGGAGGGCCTCGCGCCATTCGTCTCCCTCCCGCTCCGAGGGACGCTCGGGCGGGAGCCGCAGGGGCGGCGACTCGGCGAGGGCGACGAAGCGGCCGTCTGCGGCCTTGAATCCTGCCCGGACGAAGAAGACGGGGCCGCCGGTGTCGAGGCGCAGGTACCAGTGATCGGTGTCGCCGGCGACCTCGACGTCAAAGAAGGAGGGAGCGCTCCGCGCGCCGGCGGACGAGAGGTCGTGGACGCGTAGCGTCAGCACCGCCCGGCCGGGGTCGAGCCCAGCCTCGCGCGCCGCCCTCTCGCGGCTCGCCGGCGAGAGCGTCCAGCCGATCCAGGTCCAGTGCGGATCCTTGGCTAGGAAGTGGATGCGGTCCGGCGCCAGAGTCGCCATCGTCGCCACCAGGGAGGCCGCGCGCCAGTCAGGGCATGGGTTTCCAATTCGGCCAGCAGGCGATCCAGCTCGTGCAGCCGCTCCACGGCGAGGGCGGATGCGAGCTCCTCCCCAGGATCGCCGAGCTTTTGGATCTGCTGAATCCGCTCGCGATAATCGCCATATTGCCGGCCACCCTCCAGCCCACGCAGGCTGAATACCGCGTCCTCGCTCTTGGGGAGCTCTGCCTCGAGGGCCGCGATCTGCGGGCCAAGGGCCGCCAGGACGCTCCGATACCGGGCGTCCGTAATCATCCCAGGCGGGTTGGCGAGCTGCCGCCGAGCCGCCTTCACCAGCCGGACGAGCTCCGCAGCGCGGCGGTCCAGCGTCCGCCGGGCGCCCTGAATCCCCTCCCACTGCTTGAGCAGGTAGCCGAGGAGGAACGCGGCGATGGAGCCGACGATCCATTCGAACCTGGAGACGAAGAAGTCCCAGATCTCGGCGGCGCGGCTCCTGCGCTGCCACAGCACGACCTCGCGATAGGTCCCGGGCGCCGCGGGGTCGTACCTCGTGAGCCCGGCGCGCGCGGATTTCTCGCCTTTGAGGGCCACGAGGTCGAGGTCCGTCTTCCGTCCCGGCGGCCGGAGATCGAAGCGGCCGTCCGGGCGGGTGTAGGTGGAGTCCACGAGATAGCCGGTTCCCCGCTCGTAGAGGGTCACCAGGGCGCCGGGGATCGGGTGGCGATCCTGGTCGAGCAGAGCGCCGCTGATGCCGCCGGCCGGGACCGCGGGGCGGGCTTCGGCACCGCCGGCCCCACCGGCGAGGACCGCGATCAGCGCGATGCCCATGGCCAGCATCCTGAGCATTCAGCCCCCTGGGCTCGCGAGCTCCGTCGCCTCCGTCTCGGTGGCGGCGGGAGCGAACAAGGCGCTCCTCTGGATGGCGCGGTGGAATTCCAGCAGCGACAGGGTGATCCGTCCCGTGTCGTTGTTGGCCCACTTGCCGTCCTCGGCGCTGCCGGGAGTCCGGAACTGGCTGCGCATGAGCCAGCTCGCGTTGGAGGTGAGGAGCGGCAGCGACGCGTCCTCCAATTGCAGCAGGGTCTCCAGGGTGTGGCAGGTATTCTCCAGCGTCGAGAGCTCGTCGCTGACCCAGCCCCAACCGGTGATGTTGGACGCCTCGTTGAAGATCGGCTGCTCGCGGCGTTGCAGCCACTCGACGGCTTTGGCGATCCGTTCCTCGTAGGGGGCCAGGTCGAAGCTGAGCCGCCGGCCCGCCAGGATCCCCTTCAGGGCGTCGCAGGTCTTGGTCACGCTCCTCGCCCCGCGGTCGAGGAGGTGACGGCCGATCATGATGTTCCAGCTTCCGTCGTCGTCGTTCTGGGCCGCAGCCAGACATGCGATCGCACGCAGGGCGGCGGGGCTGCCAGGCCTTCCCGCACAGGCGAGGATCTGCAGGGCGAAGCTCGTAGCTCCCACCTCGCTCCAGATCCGGGTACTGGCGGGCCACTGGGTCCCCCAGATCGAGCGGTCCCAGCCGCCGTCGTCGTTCTGCGCCGCGAGCAGCCGGGCGATGCACAGCGCGATGACGCTGCGGATGGCCGGTTCGCGGTCGCGCCCCGTCTCGCAGAGGCAGCGGATGACGACCGACAGCTCGTAGATCGACCGCTCTTCATGCGGCGGCACGGCCTCCGCCGACCACTCGGCGCGGTGCGCCATCAGCCAGTCGATCCCGCGGTCGACGGCGCTCCTCACCCACCCGTCCCCCAGCCCCTGCTGGTCCGCATGGTGGAGCGAGAGAGTGGCATAGACCGTGGCCCAGACGCTGCTGATCTCCACCTGGTAGCCCCAACCGCCGTCGCGGTGCTGGCTGACCCGCAACCGGCGCACGGCCCGGCGCAGGCAATCCTCCGTGTTGGACAGGATCTGCCCGGGGTTCCACAGCCCTGCTCCTTGGGCTGCCGTGGCCAGGGCCTGCCGGATCTTCGTCTCGTCCTGGCTCTGCAACTCGCGGGCGTAGCTGACGAGCTCCCGCGACAGGCTGGAGTCGAGACGGAAGAACTCCACGAACTTGTCGTATTTCGCCTCGGGCGGTAGCTCGCTGCTCAGCACGCCCAGGAAGAACTTCCTCACCTCGGGATCGGACAGGCGATCGGCCGGGCTCGCGCCCAGAGGGCCAAAGATTGGGCTCTGCGGAGTGTCGCCAGTCATGTCAAGCCTCTTCCCTCAGGTACTGCAGGATCATGCCGGTCTTCAATCGCTCCAGCACCGGATAGTTCGGCAGGTTGTGTACGTTGGAGAAGGGGAAGATCGATTGCAGCCAGGCGAGCGTTGCTTCCAGGTCCTCGCTTTTCCTGTAGACGGGGCCGATCACCATCTCCTTGGGGAGGATGTCCTGGATAGCGGCGAGGGCTCGTTGGTCCTCAGGGCCGTCGAACGCTGTAAGCACGAACGGCGTCCAGCATGGGCCGGCGATGAAGTGCGCGGTCGCGCCAGCGCCGACCCACTTCCGGGTGGGTACCGGGTTCGCGAGGTCCACGATGATCAGGTCGGCCTCGGCAGCGTCGTCCGTGAACGTGAAACGTTTCCCCAGAAACGCAAAGTTGTCGGGTTTATCGCTGGCAATGAGGGCTTTCCTTGGGACTTCATTTGGCTTCGACATCGGTCTCACCTCTCCTCGAAGACGTCGAGGAATGCATCACACCATTGCGACCAGAACTGGATCGGGTTCTTGACGGGGACCGGATTCTGTGCGGTGTCCGGGTCGGGATGGGGATTGTTGCCACAGGCCCGGGACAGGATCTCCTGGTTGTAGAAGATGGCGGCTTCGGTCATCTGGTGATCGAGGGCGTTGACCAGCAGCTCGCGCACGGTAGCCTCCTCCCCCAGCTTCCGCAACAGCTTGACGAGGTAGGGGGTGGAGCGCGGCCAGACCACGTCGCTGTGGTATTGG
>DASUEN010000168.1:0-43144 GCA_036275055.1 Thermoanaerobaculia bacterium | reverse complement strand
TCAAGGTGGCGGTGCCGTTGCCATTGGTGACGAAGCCGCCGGGCATCGGAGTGAAGATGAAGTCCGTGCCGATACCGGGCAGGTAGAAGGCGTGGCCGTTCGGGCCGTTGTTGTAGTTCGGATCCGAGACGGACCGGAGGGCGCAGCCCTCGGCCTTGGCGAAGTTCCGCACCGTGTGGGTGCAGTACTGCGCCACGCCGTTGCGGCCCGGCACACAGGTGGTGTTGGGCAGCGGGAAGGTGCCGGTGCCACCGACACCGATGGCGCCCGCGGGCAGGTTGCTCTCCGCCACCGTGTAGGTGGTGCCGACGGGCACCCACAGACCGTTGTTGTCGGTCGCCGGAGCGTTGTTGGTATAGGTGCAAGTCAGCGTCGTCGAGCCCACCGGATAGTTGCAGGTGGCGGTGCCGACGGTGCTCGTCGCCGTGATGGTGAAGTTGCTCGGCACGTTGGCCGGCGGCTGGGCCAGCGGCAGGCCCTGGGCGTCCAGCCACTTCTTGTCGATGAAGACGTGGTTGGAGCACGGGGTCCCGGTCTTCGACGCCGTGGCGGTGAGGCCGTTGAGCGTCCAGACCAGGGTGTTGCCATCGAAGACGACGCTGAAGGCGGCGTTCGGCCAGAGCGGCGTGCGGCCCGGGCTGAACGTCGTCGGCTGGCCGCGGTCCGCGGGAGCCGGCGAGAACATGTTGGCCGAGCCGATCGGGATGGTCACCGAGCTCGAGTTCGGGTTCAGGTAGCCGAAGTACGCGGTGTAGGTGCCGTTGCCGTTCGACGCCACGCACTCGAAGATGGGGTTGACCGGCTGCACGACGACCGGCGTCTGGTAGCCGAAGTCGACGTCGGTGCGGCTCGCGCCGGCTGCCAGGGTGAAGGTGGCAATGTTCGGCGTGCCGGTGCCGTCCAGATCGTAGGTCGCCACCATGCCCGCCGGCACCGAGCTGCTGACGATGCGGACGCTGTAGCTGCCAGCCGTCAGGTTGGAGAAGGTGTAGTTGCCGTCACCGCTGGTGGTCGTGGTGGCGATGACGTTGCCGCCGCCGTCGAGGAGCTGGACGGTGACGCCGTTGAGGCCGGCCTCACCCGCATCCTGGACACCGTTGCCGTTGGCGTCGTTCCACACCCGGTCGCCGACCGAGCCGGTGCCGCGGTAGCCGAAGTCGACATCGGTGCGGTTGGCACCGGCAGCCAGCGTGAAGGTGGCGATGTTCGCCGTCGCGATGCCGTCGAGATCGAAGGTCGGCGCCAGGCCCGCCGGCAGCGTGCCGCTGACGACGCGGACGCTGTAGGTGCCGCCCAGCAGGTTCGAGAAGGTGTAGTTGCCGTTGCCAGCCGTCGTGGTGGTGGCGATGACGTTGCCGCCGTTGTCGAGCAGCTGGACGGTGGCGCCGTTGATACCGGTCTCGCCGGCATCCTGCAAGCCGTTGCCGTTGCTGTCGAGCCACACCCGGTCGCCGACGGAAGCGGTGCCGCGATAGCCGAAGTCGACATCGGTGCGGTTGGCACCGGCGGCGAGCGTGAAGGAGGCGATGTTGGCCGTCGCGATGCCGTCGAGGTCGAAGGTCGGGACGACGCCCGCCGGCAGCGTGCTGCTGACGACGCGGACGCTGTAGTTGCCCGCCGCCAGGTTGCTGAACGTATAGATGCCGTCGCCGGCCGTCGTGGTGGTGGCGATGACGTTGCCGCCGCCGTCGAGCAACTGGACGGTGGCGCCGTTGATGCCGGTCTCGCCGGCGTCCTGCACGCCGTTGCCGTTGTTGTCGAGCCACAGGCGGTCGCCGACCGAGCCGGTGCCGCGGTAGCCGAAGTCGACGTCGGTGCGGTTGGCACCGGCGGCGAGGGTGAAGGAGGCGATGTTCGCCGTCGCGATGCCGTCGAGGTCGAAGGTCGGCCCGACGCCCGCCGGCAGGCTGCTGGTGACGATGCGCACCGAGTAGTTGCCCGCCATCAGGTTGGAGAAGGTGTAGTTGCCGTCGCCGCTCGTGGTCGTGGTGCCGACGACGACGCTGCTGGCGTCGAGCAGTTGCACGGTGACGCCGTTGATGCCGGCCTCACCCGCGTCCTGCACGCCGTTGCCGTTGGTATCGAGCCACACCCGGTCGCCGACCGAGCCGGTGCCGCGGTAGCCGAAGTCGACGTCGGTGCGGTTAGCGCCGGCGGCGAGCGTGAAGGAGGCGATGTTCGCCGTCGCGATGCCGTCGAGGTCGTAGGTCGGGGTCACACCGGCCGGCAGAGAGCCCGCGACGACGCGGACCGAGTAGTTGCCGGCGGTCAGGTGCGAGAAGGTGTAGTTGCCGTCGCCGCTGGTAGTCGTGGTGGCCACGACGTTGTTGGCGGCGTCGAGCAGTTGCACGGTGGCGCCGTTGATCCCGGTCTCACCGGCATCCTGGACGCCGTTGCCGTTGGTGTCGAGCCACAGCCGGTCGCCGACCGAGCCGGTACCCTGGTAGCCGAAGTCGACGTCGGTCTTCGTCTGGGCGGGAGCCAGGCTGAAGGAGGCGATGTTCGGCGTCGCGACGCCATCGAGATCGAAGGTCGGAGCCACGCCGGCCGGCAGGGTGGTGGTGTCGATGCGCACCGAGTAGTTGCCGGCGTCGAGGTTGGCGAAGGTGTAGTTGCCGTCGCCGCTCGTGGTGGTGGTGGCGATGACGTTGTTGGCGGCATTGAGGAGCTGGACGGTGACGCCGTTGATACCGGCCTCACCCGCCTGCTGGATGCCGTCGCCGTTGGTGTCGATCCACACCCGGTCGCCGACCGAGGAGGTGCCGCGATAGCCGAAGTCCACGTCCGTCCGGTTGGTACCGGCGGCGAGGGCCAGGCTGGCAATGTTCGGCGTCGCGACGCCGTCGAGGTCGTAGGTCGGGGCCAGGCCTGCCGGCAGCGAGCCGCTGACCACGCGGACGCTGTAGTTGCCGGCCGTCAGGTTGCCGAAGGTGTAGTTGCCGTCGCCCGCGGTGACCTGGGAGGCGACGAGGTTGCCACCGCCGTCGAGGAGCTGGACGGTGACGCCGTTGATGCCGGTCTCGCCCGCATCCTGGACGCCGTTGCCGTTGGTGTCGTACCAGAGGCGGTCGCCGATCGAGGAGTTGCCGACGTAGCCGAAGTCGACGTCGGTCCGGTTCTGGCCGGCGTTGAGGATGAACGTCGCGATGTTGGCCGTCGCGACGCCGTCGAGGTCGTAGGTCTCGCTGAGGCCGGCAGGCAGCGAGGCTGCCACGACGCGGACGCTGTAGGTGCCGCCCAGGAGATTGGCGAAGGTGTAGTTGCCGTCGCCCGACGTGGTGGTGGTGGCGATGACGTTGCCGCCGTTGTCGAGGAGCTGGACGGTGACGCCGTTGATGCCGCCCTCACCCGCATCCTGGACGCCGTTGGCGTTCGAGTCGAGCCACACCCGGTCGCCGACCGAAGCGGTGCCGCGATAACCGAAGTCCACGTCGGTGCGCGAGGCGCCGCCGGCGAGGGTGAAGGTGGCGATGTCGGGCGTCGCGATGCCGTCGAGGTCGTAGGTCTCCGTCACGCCCGCCGGCAGCGTGGAGGTGACGATACGCACGCTGTAGGTGCCGGCCGCCAGGTTGTTGAAGTGGTAAATGCCGTCGCCCGCCGTGGTGGTGGTGGCGATCACGTTGCCGCCGCCGTCGAGGAGCTGGACGGTGGCACCGTTGATGCCAGCCTCACCCGCATCCTGGACGCCGTTGCCGTTGGTGTCGAGCCACACCCGGTCGCCGACCGTGCCGGTGCCGTTGTAGCCGAAGTCGACGTCGGTACGGTTCTGGCCGCCGTTCAGGGTGAAGGACGCGATGTTCGGCGTCGCCACGCCGTCGAGGTCGTAGGTCGGAGCCACACCCGCCGGCAAAGTGGTGTCGTCGATCCGGACGGAGTAGCTGCCGCCCATCAGATTGCTGAAGGTGTAGTTGCCGTCGCCGCTGGTGGTCGTGGTGGCCACGACGTTGCTGCTGGCGTCGAGCAGGTTGACGGTCACACCGTTGATGCCCAGCTCGCCCGCATCCTGCACGCCGTTGCCGTTGGCGTCGAGCCAGACGCGGTCGCCCACCGAGGCCGTGCCGCGGTAGCCGAAGTCGACGTCGGTCTTCTCCTCACCGCCGTTCAGGCTGAAGGAGGCGATGTTCGGCGTCGCGACACCGTCGAGGTCGTAGGTCGGAGCGACCCCCGCGGGCAGCGTGGAGGTGACGATGCGCACCGAGTAGTTGCCGGCGTTCAGGAAGGAGAAGGTGTAGTTGCCGTCGCCGCTGGTGGTCGTCGACGCCACCACGGTGTTGCTGGCGTCGAGCAGCTCGACGGTGACGCCGTTGATCCCCGTCTCGCCGGGATCCTGCACGCCGTCGCCGTTGCTGTCGATCCATACCCGGTCGCCCACCGAGGCCGTGCCGCGGTAGCCGAAGTCGATGTCGGTGCGGGCCTGGCCCGTGGTGAGGGTGAAGGTGGCGATGTCCGGCGTGGCGACGCCGTCGGCGTCGAAGGTCTCAGCCATCCCCGCCGGCAGGCTGGCGGTGACGACGCGCACGGAGTAGGTGCCCGCCACCAGGCTGGAGAAGGTGTAGTTGCCGTTGCCGCTGGTGATGGCGGAATCCAGGACGTTGTTGTTCGAGTCGAGGAGCTCGACGGTCACCGCGTTGAGGCCCGGCTCGCCCGGATCCTGCACGCCGTTGCCGTTGAGGTCGTCCCAGACCCGGTCACCGACCGAGGCGGTGGCGGCGCTGCGGTAGCCGAAGTCCACGTCGGTGCGGCTGGTGCCGGGGGCCAGGGTGAAGGAGGCGATGTTCGGCGTCGCCGCGCCGTCGAGGTCGAAGGTCTCGACCAGGGCCGGCGGCAGGGTGCTCGCCACGACGCGCACGGAGTAGTTGCCGCCGCTCAGGTTCGAGAACGTGTAGTTGCCGTCGCCGCTGGTGACCGTCGTGGCGATGACGTTGTTGCCGGCGTCGAGCAGTTGCATGGTGACGCCGTTGATGCCGGCCTCACCCGCGTCCTGGATGCCGTCGCCGTTCGTATCGAACCACACCCGGTCGCCCACCGAGGCCGTGCCGGCGTAACCGAAGTCGACGTCGGTGCGGGAAGCGCCGGCGTTCAGGGTGAAGGTCGCGATGTTCGGCGTCGCGATCCCGTCGAGGTCGTAGGTCGGAGCGACCCCCGGGGGCAGCGAGCTGGTCACCACCCGCACGCTGTAGGTGCCGCCCAGCAGGTGCGAGAAGGTGTAGATGCCATCGCCCGCCGTGGTGGTGCTGGCGATGACGTTGCCGCCATTGTCGAGCAACTGGACGGTGACGCCGTTGATGCCGGCCTCGCCCGCGTCCTGCACGCCGTTGGCGTTGGAGTCGAGCCACACCCGGTCGCCCACGGAAGCCGTACCCACGTAGCCGAAGTCCACGTCCGTGCGCGCCGTGCCCGCCGGCAGGGTGAAGGTGGCGATGTTCGGCGTCGCAATACCGTCGAGGTCGTAGGTCGGGGCCACTCCGGCCGGCAGCGTCGAGGTCACGATGCGCACGCTGTAGCTGCCGCCCACCAGGTGGTCGAACTGGTAGTTGCCGTCGCCCGCGGTGACGGTGGTGCCGATGACGTTGCCGCCGCCGTCCAGGAGCTGGACGGTGGAGCCGTTGATCCCCACCTCGCCGGCGTCTTGCACGCCGTTGGCGTTGGTGTCGAGCCACAGCCGGTCGCCCACCGAGGCCGTGCCGCCGTAGCCGAAGTCCACGTCCGTGCGGTTCTGGCCGCCGGCCAGGGCGAAGGAGGCGATGTTGGCCGTCGCGATGCCGTCCAGGTCGTAGGTCGGCGTGACGCCCGCCGGCAGGCCGGAGGCGATCTTCACCGAGTAGTTGCCCGCCATCAGGTTCGAGAAGGTGTAGTTGCCGTCGCCCGCGGTGGTCGTGGTCGCCACGACGTTGTTGGCGGCGTCGAGCAACTGCACGGTCACGCCATTGATGCCGCCCTCCCCCGCGTCCTGCGCGGCGTTGCTGTTGAAGTCGAGCCACACCCGGTCGCCCACCGAGGCCGTGCCGCGGTAGCCGAAGTCCACGTCCGTGCGGTTCTCGTTGTTGGCCAGAGTGAAGGAGGCGATGTTGGCCGTCGCGATGCCGTCCAGGTCATAGGTCGGCGTCACCCCTGCCGGCAGGCTGCCGGCGAGGACCCGGACGGAGTAGTTGCCCGCCGCCAGGCCCGTGAAGGTGTAGTTGCCGTCGCCGCTGGTGGTGGCGCTGTCCACGATGACGTTGTTGGCGTCCAGGAGCTGGACCGTCACGCCGTTCAAGCCCGGCTCGCCGGCATCCTGCACGCCGTTGCCGTTCGAGTCGAGCCACACCCGGTCGCCCACCGAGGCCGTGGCGTTGCTGCGGTAGCCGAAGTCCACCTCGTCGTGGTGGCTGCCCGCGAAGACGAGGACGACCGCCGCGTCAGGGGTGTTGAAGGGCCCCACGCCGTCATCCAAGTCGTAGGTCTCGTTGTACCCCGCCGGCAACGTCGAAGTGACGATCTGCACCGTGTACTGGTTCTCCAGCACGTGGGTGAAATTGTAGATGCCGTCGCCGCTCGTCACCTTGGTGTCGATGACGTTGTTGTTGAAGTCCACGAGCTGCACGGTGACGCCGTTGATTCCCGGCTCGCCCGCGTCCTGGACGCCGTTGCCGTTGCGGTCGTTCCACACCCGGTCGCCCACGGTGGCGTCGCCCTGGTAGCCGAAGTCCACGTCCGTGCGGCTGGCGCCCGAGGCGAGGGTGACCGCCGCCGTATTGGGCGTCGACACACCGTCCAGGTCGTAGGTAGGAGTGGCGCCGCCCGGCAGGAAGCTGGGATCGACGCTGACCGTGTAGTCGCCCGGGGTGACGTTGGTGAAGTTGTAGATGCCGTCCCCGGCCGTGACGGCTTCGTCGACGACGTTGCCGCCGGAATCGAGGAGCTGTACCAGCACGTCGTTGATCCCCGGCTCGCCCGGGTCCTGCACGCCGTTGCCGTTGACGTCGTTCCAGACCCGGTCGCCGATCGAGCCCGGCTTCCGGAAGCCGAAGTCGCAGGTGAGGATGTTGCCGTTGACGATGGTGACCGTGCAGGCCTCGGGGGTGGTGGGGTTGTAGCCGAAGAGAGGATTGCCCTCACTGGAGAAGTTGCCGGCCGAGATCTGCACCGTGTAAGTGAAGGCCTCGACCTCGAACATGTAGTGGCCGCTGCCATCGGTGATCGCCGTTTCCACCAGGACGCCGTTCTCGTCCAGCAACTCCACGACGACGTTCGGCACCCCTGGCTCTCCAGGGTCCTGGACGCCGTTGCCGTTGGAGTCCACGAACACCGTGTCGCCGATCAGGTAGGGGCGCAGGGGTGTGCAGGGAACGCCTGCCTGATCCACACAGAGAGCCCTGCCGGGCAGCAGCAGGGCGTTCAAGTTCTGCATGTCCACGCCCTGGATCCGCAACTGGTAGATACCAGGCGGAATGGGCGCCGCGGTGTTGTAGTCCATCTGACTGCGGTCGAAGGGATCGGTCGAGATCTTGAACTGCTCCCATTCCTGATTGCCTGACGGGTTGTCGTTGGCGAAAGTCCGGCCGTCCGGGAAGATCAGGTCATAGCGCACGGACGGGGGCTTGAGCAGGTAAATACCGGTGCCGGCAGGGTTCCGATCGTCCGGCGGATTGCCCGTCGAAGGCACCAGCCCCACAGAGACACCCTCGGGGACGGTATCGAGGGTCGACCATGCCGGCAGGAAGGGTGCGTTGGGCGTGTCCGGATCGTCGGTGTCACCTTCCGTGCCGTCAAATTTGCCATGGTCGAAGTCGCCGTCCCAGACGGTGACGTCGTGCTGGCTTACCGGTTCGTCGAAGTAGAAATTGAAGAAGCCGTCGTACCGGGTCGGAGTCAAGGCGGGGAAAGCGGGATAGACGATCTGAATGTCTGCAGTCGACGTGGCATTGGCGATGTACGAGAAGGGCTTGGGTGTCGGGAAGAGTGACGACCCTCCCACCTGCGCCCCACCCGTGCGTATTTTGAATGCGTTGAGCGTAGCGACCGTCAAGGTCTGTAGTTGGATCCGCAGCAGATAGTAGTAGTTACCGCTGGGGGACTGGGCCGCGGGGCTGGTATTGACCGTGAAGTCGATCCAGGCGTTGTCCGGCATCGACGTCGAAGGGATCGAAGGCTGAGAGGGCAAAAGCGGGACCACCGTCGACGTCGAATGACTACGGTTCGGGTCGGCGTAGAGCGCATAGCTGTAAGTTGCGGCTACGCCCGTATCCCAGTGCGGGACACCCCCGCCGTCCACGCCTCGCGCATCACCGTCGAAGACACCGACCGTGAAAGTCGTCGTGCTCGCCGGAACCGAAATCTCCAGATCGAGCGTCGGCTCACTTAGGGTGATTAGACCGACGCCGTTGGCGATCGCGAGGAACCGAGCGTCCGTCGGATCGCAGCTCGGGAGGCATTTGAAGACTTGCGCGCCGGCCGGGAACGCTGAAATCAGCCCCAGCGCCGTGACCAGGATAGCCAGCAATACATTTTTCAATTTCAGAAAACACATATAACTCTCCTCCCAAAGGATGCGACGCCCACTTCCACTCCTCGAAAGAAACCTGCCCATCTTAGGTGCTCCGAATCTGCCAAACGTGGACAACTTCGTTGGATCTTCGTAGTTTCCGTAGCTGGCGTCAGGAGATCGTCAGTGGATCTCCGGCTCCGATCGGCGGAACGACGAATCTGATTCAGCTTGCGGCCCGAAGCTTACAGCCCGCATTACTACGCCAGCCGGTCGGCGGCCCGCCCCTCGCCGTTCCTGGCCACCGCGCCCTCTTCGCGCAGGTGCCGTAGGACCAGGTCTCCCAGCCGCCGGGGATCGCCGACGTACTCCTCTTCGCCCGTCCGCAGGTTGCGCAGACAGCACCGGACCACAGGCTCTCCCTGCTCCGCCTCCTGCGGCTCTACCCAGCACCGGACCAGCCAGGACATGCAAGGCCCCCCTTGCCACGAGATCAGACTCCATTGTGCGGCCCGGCCCCACGCTGGTGAGGCGTCCAGGAAGAAGATGGTCGTTCCGCTGTAGGGGAGTGTGGAGGGCCGCCGTCAGCTCAGCGTCAGGAACTTGGGGCACAATGAGTTAGAATCGCGCCAGCCTCATCTGGCTGCCTCAGAACAGCGTATCCCGGAGCGGTGCCGGCGGCCTTGGGCGGCCTCGCGGGGGAAGAAGAGCTTGAGCAAGATCCGTGTAAGGCTCCTGGGAGGATTCGAGGTCTGGGCGGGCGACCGCCAGGTCACCGGCTTCGAATCGCAGAAGGTCCGGGCCCTGCTGGCCTACCTCGCCTGTCACCGGCACCGGGCGTTCAGCCGCGACCACCTGGCGGGCCTGCTGTGGCCGGAGCGCGAGCCCGAGACCGCCCGGCACGCCCTGCGCCAGGCGATCTACAACCTCCGCTCGTCGCTGCCGGAAGGCACGGACGACCTGGTGGCGAGCCGCAACCTGGAGATCGGCCTCAGCCCGGAGGCCGACTGCTGGCTCGACGTCGAGGCGTTCGAAGAGTCCCTGCGTCGGGGCATCGAGCGGGAGGCGGTCGACCCTCACCATCTTTCTGCGGCGGCCCAGCTCTACCGGGGGGAGTTCCTGGCCGGCTTCTTCGTCAAGGACAGCCCCCCCTTCGAGGAGTGGCTGGTCACCCAGCAGGCGCATCTGCGCGAGGCGGCCGTGGAGGTGCTGCAACGCCTCATCGAAAGCTACCGGCGACGGGGCGAGTACCGTTTCGGAGTCCACTACGCCCGTCGTCTGGTGGCCATCGATCCGCTCTCGGAGGAGGCCCACCGTACGCTGATGCGGCTCTTCGCCCTCTCGGGCCAGCGCAGCCGCGCTCTCGCCCACTACGAGGAGCTGGCGAGCTTGCTGCGCCACGAGCTGGGAGTGGCGCCGCTGGAGGAGACGCGGCTCCTCCACGATTCCATCCTGGCCGAGGCCTTGGAAGAGAAGGTCGCCACGGCGAGCGAGCCCGAGCCGATCGGTCCGCTGATCCCGCTCGTCGGCCGCAGTGCCGCCTACGGCGTGCTGCGGGAGGGATGGCTGCAGGTGCTGGAAGGGAAGGTCCACCTCACCCTGGTGACCGGCGAAGCGGGCGTGGGCAAGACCCGGCTCATCAAGTCCTTTCTGGACGCCACCACCTCCAAACGGCGCAGCAGCGTGCTCAAGGGGAGGTGCTACGAGCTCGCGCCCCTCCTTCCCTACCAACCCTTCGCCGAGATGCTGCGCAGCGCCCTGGCCGAGGAACTCGAGACCGTCACCCAGGTGCCGGACGAGGTCCTGGCCGAGCTGTCCCCCTTGGTCCCCGAGCTTCGCGACCTGAGCCCCGGCCTGGCGGCGCCTCCTCCCGGGGAGGAGGACCGCCGCCGCCGGCTGTTCACCGCCGTCGGGCGCTTCCTGGAAGCGCTCTGCCGCAGCGGACCCGGCGAGCGGAGCGCCGATCCCCTCATCCTCTATCTCGAGGACCTGCACCTGGCGGACCACGACTGCCTGGAGCTGCTGACCTTCCTCACCGCCCGCCTGGAGGGGCCGATCTGGATCCTCGGCGCCAGCCGCAACGACGACCTCGACCGCGATCACCCCCTGGTCCAGATCCTCCGGCGGTGCGAGAAGACGGGTGTGGCCACCCACCTGGAGCTCGACCGCCTCGAACCGGCCAGCCTGGAGGAGATCGCGAGCTCGCTGGTGGGCGAGCCGCAGGCCGCGGAGCTGGCGCAGCTCCTCGAGGAGCGGAGCGCGGGCCTCCCCCTGGCGGCGGCCGAGGTCGTCAACCTGCTGTGGGACGAGGGGGTGCTACTGGCCCTCGGCCCGGAACGCTGGACTCTCTCCCGCCCCCTCGCCGGCCTCGGTGTGGTGGTGGAGGACGTGAGGGAGCTGATCCGCCTGCGCATCCGCCGGCTCCCCAACTCCACCCGGCGGCTCGCCACCCTGGCCGCCGTCATCGGCCAATGCTTCGACGCCCAGCTCCTCCAGGAAGCCGCCGACGAGCACCCCACGGTGGTCGAGGTCGGCCTGGAGATCCTCCTGCGACGCTGGCTGATCCGGCAGTTCGCCCACTCCTGGACGAGCACCCGGCCGGAGGAGGAGATCGCGCTGTGGACGCAAGGGGCGCGCCGCGGCAGCTTCGAGTTCGCCCACCGCGAGGTGAGGAACGCCATCCATCAGGAGATCAACCCGTTGCGCCGGCAGGCGATGCACGCCCAGGTGGCGGCGGCCCTGGAGCGGCTGCGGGGGGATCGGAGCTGTGAGGCCCTGGCCTTCCACTACGTCGCCGCCAACGAGTGGGAGAAGGCCCTGCCGGCCTTGGAGCAGGCGCTGGAGCGGGCGCTCTCCCTCGCCGCCGAGGACGCCGCGCAACGCTACTGCGACCAGGTGGTCGAGGCGATGAGCCGGCTGGTGGCCGCGGCCCGCAACGGCGCCCAGGCCGAGCGCTGGCGCGACGAGCGGGACCGCTTCCTGGCGCGGATGCGCGGCCTGCGCCAGCAGGGGCAGCGGGCGGTGGAAGTTTGACCCTCCCCGCCGTGGTACGATGAAATCCAATTGAAGAAGCTTTTCACTGCGATCTGTGGAGCGAGGCGCTAGGGCGCTTCGCCACGAAAGGAGAGGATGACATGAGACCCTGGACCATGGCTGCGGCGCTGGCGCTCGCCGGCCTGCTCTCGACCGGGTGGGCCCAGGCCCAGACCTCCAACCGTGACGACCGCGACCGCGACGACGAGGGAGGGCGCAACCGGGACCGTTTCGCCTTCGGCATCGGCGCCGGCCTCGTCGAGCCTTCGGGCGGTGTCGAGAACTACTACATGGCCGCGTTGCGCATCCGCGTCAGCGGGCGCGACGACGAAGGCGGCCGCCGGCGCGCCACCGGCGACGAGGGGGTCACCGGCTACCTGGAGCCCGAGGTGGGCTACTGGAAGGCGAGCGGCAACCACGGCAAGGGGAGCGACACGCTGCTCGGCGTCAACCTGATCGGCGTCGTCCCCTTCGGCTCGGTGGACAGCTTCTTCGGCGTCGGCGCCGCCCTCCACTCCACCGACAAGTCGCTCATCGAGGACGACCCGACGCTCACCGGCACGGAGAGCAAGTTCGGAGCCGATGCCCAGTTCGGCATCGACATCTACCTCACCAACAAGCTCAGCGTCTTCGGCACCGGCCGCTTCGACCTCGTCCAGGGCGCCCAGAGCCGCGTGCAGAGCAAGGTCTACCTCGGGCTGCGCGCCCGCTTCTAACCCAGCGAAAAAAAACGGCCGGCCCGCGCGCGCGGACCGGCCTCGGTATGACGAGCCGGCGAGCCCTTTTGCGACCGGGCCGCCGGCGGAATCCGGCTCTTAGTACATCCCGCCCATGCCGCCGCCCGGCATGCCGCCCGGACCGCCGCCCTTCTCTTCCTTCTCCTTGATCTCGGAGACCATGGCCTCCGTGGTCAGCATCAGGCCGGCGATCGACGCGGCGTTGATCAGCGCGGTCTTGGTGACCTTGGCCGGATCGATGACGCCGGCCGCCACCAGGTCCTCGTACTTGCCGGTGGCCGCGTTGTAGCCGCTGTTGCCATTGGTCGACAGGAGCTGCTTGACGAACACCGAGCCCTCCTCGCCGGCATTGATGGCGATCTGGCGGGCCGGCTCCTCAAGGGCACGGCGGACGATGTTGACGCCCACCCGCACGTCGCCCTCGGCCTGGATGGCCTCGACGGCCTTGACGGCGCGCAGCAGGGCGACACCGCCGCCGGGAACGATCCCCTCCTCTACGGCCGCCTTGGTGGCGTGCATGGCGTCCTCGACGCGAGCCTTCTTCTCCTTCATCTCGGTCTCGGTGGCGGCGCCGACCTTGATCACCGCCACACCGCCCACGAGCTTCGCCAGACGCTCCTGGAGCTTCTCGCGGTCGTAGTCCGAGGTGGTCTCCTCGATCTGGTTGCGGATCTGCTTGACGCGGCCAGCGATCACCTCGTGCCGTTTGGCATCGTCCGAGTCGGTGACGATGGTGGTCTCGTCCTTGGTGAGGACGACCTTCTTGGCGTCGCCCAGGTCCTCCCAGCGGACGTTCTCCAGCTTGATGCCGAGGTCCTCGGTGATCACCCGGCCGCCGGTCAAGACGCCGATGTCCTCCAGCATGGCCTTGCGGCGGTCGCCGAAGCCGGGAGCCTTGGCCGCGGCCACGTGCAGCGTGCCGCGCAGCTTGTTGACCACCAGGGTGGCCAGCGCCTCGCCCTCGACGTCCTCGGCGATGATGAGCAGCGGCCGGCCCTGCTTGGCGGTCTGCTCCAGCACGGGGAGGAGGTCCTTCATCGAGCTGATCTTCTTCTCGTGGAGGAGGATCTTGGCGTTCTCCAGCACCGTCTCCATGCGCTCGGCGTCGGTGACGAAGTAGGGAGAGAGGTAGCCGCGGTCGAACTGCATCCCCTCGACCACCTCCAGGGTGGTCTCCAGGCCTCGCGCCTCCTCGACGGTGATGACGCCGTCCTTGCCGACCTTCTCCATCGCCTCGGAGATGATGCGGCCGATCTCCTCGTCGTTGTTGGCCGAAATGGTGCCGACGTGGGCGATGTCCTTCCCCTCGACCGGCTTGGCCAACTGGTCGACCGACTCGACGGCGGCCTTGACCGCCATCTCGATGCCCCGCTTGATCTCCATCGGATTGGCGCCGGCGGTGACGTTCTTCGAGCCCTCGCGGTAGATCGCCTGGGCGAGGAGGGTCGCCGTCGTGGTGCCGTCGCCGGCCACGTCGGAGGTCTTGGAGGCGACCTCGCGCACCATCTGCGCACCCATGTTCTCCAGCGGATCGCCGAGCTCGATCTCCTTGGCGACGGTGACGCCGTCCTTGGTGATCGTGGGCGAGCCGAACTTCTTCTCGATGACGACGTTGCGTCCCTTCGGGCCGAGGGTCACCTTGACCGCGTCGGCGAGCTTGTTGACGCCCCGTAGGATCGCCGCGCGGGCGTCCCCGGAGTAAGTAATCTGCTTGGCCATTTCTTTTCTATCTCCTAACTATCGGGATACCCAGATGTCTGGAAGGATCAGCGGTCACTTGGTGCCGTTGCTATTGATGACGGCGAGGATCTCGTCTTCACGCAAGATCACGAAGTCATTGCCATCGATCTTGATCTCACTGCCGGAGTACTTGCCCATGAGGATCCGGTCGCCCTCTTTGACGTCCATGGGCGAGCGCTTCCCTTCGTCGGAGAGCTTGCCCGGACCGACGGCGATCACCTCGGCCTCCTGCGGCTTCTCCTTGGCGGTATCGGGGATGATGATCCCCCCACGGATCTGCTCCTCAGTCTCGAGACGCTTCACCAACACCCTGTCGTGCAGCGGACGGATATTCACGGCTCTTACCTCCTTCAAACTCGTTGGATTCTGGATGGTCTCACCGCGCCGCTTGTTAGCACTCAGGGGCGGTGACTGCTAACAGGATAGGGAATGTGCAGCAGCCTGTCAAGAGGTACCGAGCGACGTCTTTTCCAGACCGGATCCTCAGACGGAGTGGGCAGGACCGGCGGGATCGATCCGGCCGAGGGGGGACCACCTCTGTGTCACTCCGGCCCACTCGCCGACGGGCCGGCCGTCGCGTTCCACCCAGGCGTGAGCTCGCATCTCACCGCGCCGCCTCTCGACCCCGATGCGCAGCTCGGAGGGGATGCCGTGCCGGCCCAGCAGCCAGCGCAGGCAGAGGGCCTGCGGCAGGCAGCGCATGGGATAGAGGTGGTGGCGGGCCGCCGCCGCCGTGGCCCAGACGAGCCGCGACGTCATTTTTTCCTCCGCCGCCCCCGTGGCCGCGAGGGGGTGGCGCACCGGGGTAAGCCAGCGCTGCAGCCGGGAGAAGGGGAGGAGACGCAGCCCCAAGTCCGCCGCCAGCAGGAGGCCCCAGGCGCGAGCGAAGGCCCAGGCTTCCGGCAGGGTGAGGCGGCGCAGGCGGCGGAGCACTCCTTCCCGCACCCGCGGCGCAGGCAGACCCGGCTGGGAGGTGGGCATGGCGGCCATTATCCTCCCCTGGCGGCCGGTGTCAAAGGTGCCCTTGCCCGCCTGTGCTAAAATCGCTTGGCATTGAACGACGACCCTCCCAGTCCGCACGCCGTCCCCTACCCTTCCGGCCATCTGAAGCCCCCGAGCCCGCGGGGTGACCGCCCGTGATCCTCGCCCTGCCCGGCCCAGGCTCCGCGGCTGAAACCCCGGCCCTCTCGAACGGCTGGGGGCTGTTCCTGGGCCTCCTGCTGGTGGCTCTCAACGGCTTCTTCGTGTCCGCCGAGTTCGCCCTGGTCAAGGTGCGGCCGACGCAGATCGAGCCCAGCGCCGCCGAGGGGATCCGCCGGGCCAAGATCGTCCGGCACATGATCCATCATCTGGATGCCTACCTTTCGGCCACCCAGCTCGGCATCACCCTAGCGAGCCTGGGCCTGGGCTGGGTCGGCGAGCCGGCGTTCGCCGGGATCATCAAGCCTCTCGTCACACCCTTCATCGGGGACAATCCGCAGCTCCTCCGCTCGATCACCGTGACGGCATCGTTCCTGATCATCACCATCCTGCACATCGTGCTGGGCGAGCAGGCTCCCAAGACCGTCGCCATCCGCAAGGCCGAGGGGACCTCCCTGCTCGTGGCCTATCCTCTCTATGCCTTCTACAAGATCACCTACCCGGCCATCTGGCTGCTCAACCACGCCTCCAACGCCCTGCTGAAGGTCGCTGGCATCGCGCCCGCCGCCGAGGGCGAGTTCACCCACGACGAGGAGGAGCTGCGTCTGCTGCTCTCCTCCAGCAACGGCGCCCAGCTTTCCACCCAGAAGAAGGAGCTGCTGGACAACGTCTTCGAGCTCTCCCACCGTATGGCACGGCAGATCATGATCCCCCGCCAGGACGTGGTCTACCTCTCCACCACCAGGTCCCTGGCCGAGAACCTGCGCCTCGCCCGCCGCAGCGGCCACACCCGGTTCCCTCTCTGCGAAGGTGACCTCGACCACGTCATCGGCCTCATCCATATCAAGGACATCTTCCAGCGTGACCGCAACCTCCGTTCCCTCCAGGAGGTGGCGCGGGAGATCTCCTTCGTGCCCGAGACGCTGACGCTCGACCGCTTGCTCAAGCGCATGCGTACCGAGCGCTTCCACTTGGCGGCCGTGATCGACGAGTACGGCGGCGTCTCCGGCATCGTCACCCTGGAAACCGTCATCGAGGAGATCGTCGGCCCGATCGAGGACGAGTTCGACGTCGAGAAGCCGGAGATCCAGAAGACCGGCGATGGCGTCTACAGGGTTTCGGGCGGCATGCTGGTGGAGGATCTGGAGGAGGCCCTGGAGGTAGAGCTCAGCGACCGCGACGAGGACACCATCGGCGGCGTCGTCCTCTCCGAGCTCGGCCGCAATCCGGCGGTGGGCGACAAGGTCGAGGTAGGGGCCGTCCAGATCGAAGTCCTGGAGGTTCAGCACAACCGCATCAACACGGTGGCCGTCACCGTCCGCCAGCCTGAGACGGTTCCTCCTGAGGCCGAAGAGTAGAGAGCGCGCGGTCCCCGCGGCACAGAGCTTGCAGCTTCCCAAGCCGGCAAGGCCCACGAAGGCCTTTCACTCTACTCAGGAGGACTACCAAGATGCCGACGACGACAACTCCTACCACTGACGTGAACGCCCTCAACAGCCTGTTGCGGGGCGAGATGTCCGCCATCGAGACCTACCGCCAAGCCCTGGAGAAGGCCGGGACCGAGCCCGGAGCCCAGGACCTTCACCGCTTCCAGAAGGACCATCGCGACGCCGCCGACCAGCTCTGGCACCACGTCGAGCAGCACGGGGGCAAGCCCTCCGAGGGCTCGGGCGCCTGGGGCTCGTGGGCCAAGACGGTGGAGGGCACGGCCAAGCTGTTCGGCAACGCCGCCGCTCTCAAGGCCCTGAAGGAAGGAGAGGAGCACGGCCTCAAGGACTACCAGAGCGCCCTGGAGAACAAGGACCTGGCGCCGGAATGCATCACCCTCATCCGCGGCCTCGTGGAGAAGCAGCGCCAGCACATCTCCGTGCTCGACCGCCTGATCTCCCAGGCCTGACCGGCTGACCTCAAGGCTTGACGCCCAGCTTCGCCAGGTCGATCTCCCGGTTGGCGGGCTGCTCCGCGGGAGCGGCCGCCAGCCGGGCGAGGACCACCGCCAGCGTCTCCGCTGTCAGATCGCCGCGGATCGCCACCACCCGCCGCGGTGACGTTCCCGTCACCCGCCAGCCGTTTCCCAGGCTCGCCAGTGCGGCCTGAAATTCCTGCTCGTCCGCCTCGCTGTCCCAATCGCTGACCCAGAGGAGCAATCGCCCTCTCCCCGGCTTCTCGTAAACGGCGAAGCGGTCCCCACCCCAGCCGGCCGCCGCCGTGCTGGCTCGTTCCCAGTCCTGGATCCCCCCATGCAGGAGGCTGCGGATGCTGAGCTCGCCCATCTCCCCTTCGGAAGCCTTGCGGTACCCCGGCAGCTCCGCCGTGAGATCGGGGAAATGGATGGCGACCGGATCGTCCCGCCGGGTGTGCCATTTCTCGGGGTGCAGGATCTGCTCGGTCGAGCGGGGCGGATCGGTCGTGAAGGCGTAATCCAGCAGCTTCTGCCCACCGCGGGCGCGGACGCTCATACAGAAGGTCATCCCCTGGAGGTAGCCGAACATCAGGTTGTCCCGCAGCCATCCCGGTGCCGCCGCGAACTGGTCGGCGCCCGGCAGGTCCGGCACCGCCTGGGCGAGCTTGTCGGGATCGTCGAGCAGCGAGGAGATCATCTGGCCGGCTCCGGGGGCGCTCTCGACGCTCGCCTTGGCCTGGAAATCGATCATGGTGAGGGTGGCGTCCCCTTCCACCAGGGCCGTCACGGCGGTGCCCGCGTCGGAGAGCGGATCGTCGTCCTTCTCCAGCTTCTCGAGGTCGAAGCTCTGGTCCTGGAGGGCGTGCGTCAGCTCGTGCACGAGCACCATGTCGTCGTCGCCGGCTTCCTGCCCCGCGGCTCCCGCCGCCCCCGCCGCAGGACCGCGCCGCACCATGGCGAGGTACTTCCGCTCCGAGTCGTAGTAGCCGGCGACCTGGCTGGTGAGGAGGTCCGGGAGGTACTTCGCGAGGTCCATGGACTCGGGGATGAGGCCGAACGCCTTGAGGCTCTCCTCCGCCGCCCGCAGCGACTCCGGCGGCAGGTGCTGATGCATGGATTCCAGCAGCTTCTTCTTCAGACCCGCCTCCTCCAGGGTTCCCGCGGGAACCGGAGCCCGGGCGTGGAGGCCCCGGTACTTTTCCGCCGCCGCCAGCAGGCTCTTCATATGCTGCTCGGTGGCGGCGGGGAGGGGAGCCACGCCCTTCGGTAGGGCAGCGGCGGGTTTCAGGAGGAGAAGGAAGAGCAGGAAAGAGGGCATCCGGCGATTATAGCGGGACACCCGGCCCCGACTTGAGGCAGAATCCCCTGCCATGAGCACTCAATGGAAACCCCTGTTGCAAGGCGAGCTGGCAGAGCAGGCCCGCCAGAGCGTCCAGGAGATCGCCGCCGCCCTGGAGTCCCTCAACAAGCCGGAGGCCGAGGGCTTCCGCTCGTCCTCGGTCGCCGGCGGCCAGTCCGGCGAAGCCCTTTTCTACACCTATCTCGCCCTCGATACCGGCGACGAAGCTTCCGCCGAGCGGGCGGCGCAGCTCATCGAGCAGGCGGCGGAGGCCCTGGCGGTCCAGCCCCAGCCGCCGAACCTCTACACCGGGTTCGCGGGCGTCGCCTGGACCATGGAGCACCTGCGCGGCCGGCTGTTCGAAGACGACGGAGAGGACGAAGACCCGGTCGAAGAGATCGACGAAGCGCTCGCCATCCCCCTCAAGCGCTCCCCCTGGCCAGGGGACTACGACCTGATCACCGGCCTCGTGGGCCTCGCCGTTTACGCCCTCGAGCGCCTGCCGCGGCCGGCGGCTCAGGGTCTCCTCGCGAGCGTCGTCGACCGGCTCTCCGAGAGGGCCGACATCAGCGAAGAGGGCGCCGCCTGGTTCACCCAGCCCGAGGAGCTGCCCGAATGGCAGCGCGAGTTCCATCCCAAGGGGAACTACAACCTCGGCGTGGCGCACGGCCTGCCCGCGGTCGTCGCCGTGCTCGCCGGCGCCGCGGCAGCCGGAATCGAGAAGGCGGGCCCGCTGCTCAACGACTCCGTGCGCTTCCTGCTGGCTCGCCAGCAGGACCCGTCCGTGGGCTCCTCCTTCAGCACCGCCTATGCGCCCTGGGAGCCTCCCTCCCCCTCCCGGCTCGCCTGGTGCTACGGCGATCCGGGCGTGGCCGCGGCCCTGCTCGCCGCCGCCCATGCCGTGGGCAATTCCGAATGGGAGCAAAAGGCGGTGGAAGTTGCCCTCGCCGCCGTCGCCCGGCCGGCGGAGGGCTCCGGCATCCGCGACGCCGGCATTTGCCATGGCGCCGCGGGGCTCGGCCACCTCTTCAACCGGATGTACAACACCACCGGCGAGCAACGGCTGGGGGAGGCCGCCCGCTTCTGGTACGAGCGCGCCCTCTCCTACCGGGAGCCGGGGCTGGGCGTAGGCGGCTACCGCTGCTGGGGCGTGATTGGCGGGCCCACCGAGCTCGGCTGGCGGGACGAGCCCGGTTTCCTGGAAGGCTCCGCGGGGATCGGCCTCTCCCTCCTCGGCGCGATCTCCGAGGTCGAGCCCGCCTGGGACCGTCTTCTGACCCTTTCGGTGCGCACGGTGGACGGGTAGGAGCAGGAGGAAGGTGAGATGGAAATGGACGGGATCCGCCATCGCACCTTCTCCGTGAACGGCGTCCGCCTGCACGCTGTCGAAGCCGGGCCGGCGGACGGCCCCCTCCTCATCCTCCTCCATGGCTTCCCGGAATTCTGGTACGGCTGGCGCCGGCAGATCGGCCCGCTGGCCGCCGCCGGCTTCCACGTCCTGGCGCCGGACCAGCGCGGCTACAACCTGAGCGGCAAGCCGCGCCGCGTCGCCTCCTACGGCCTCGACCGCCTCGCCGGGGACGTGGTGGCGCTCATCGGCCAGGCGGGCGCCGCGAAGGCCCACGTCGTGGGGCACGACTGGGGAGGCGTCGTCGGCTGGTGGCTGGGAACCCGGCATCCCGAGAGCGTCGACCGCCTGGCGCTCCTCAACATCCCTCATCCTTTGGTGATGGAACGGACCTTGTGGCACAGCTCCGTGCAGCGCAAGAAGAGCCACTACATCTTCTTCTTCCAGCTCCCCTGGCTCCCCGAGCATGCCTTCCGGCGTCACGGCTTTGCCTACGCCGAGAAGGCCCTGCGCGCCTCCAGCCGGCCCGGCACCTTCAGCGACGAGGACGTGGCGTTGTACAAAGAGGCCTGGTCGCAGCCCCACGCCGTGCGCTCCATGATCCACTGGTACCGCGCGGCTCTGCGGGCTCGCCCCCGCGTGCCCCCGAATCCCCGCGTCTCCGTTCCCACCCTCCTCATCTGGGGGACCCGGGATCGCTCCCTCGGCCAGGAGATGGCCGAGCCCAGCCTCGCCCTCTGCGACCACGGCCGCCTGGAGCTGATCCCCGAAGCCACCCACTGGGTGCAACTCGAAGAGCCGGAGAGGGTGAACCGGCTGCTGGTGGAGTTCCTCCTCTCCGGCTGAGCCTCCAAGCGGGTTCTAGAGGCAGCACTCGACCGACTGGTAGTAGCAGGTCGGGGCCCCCGACGGGACGCCGGTGCAGGTAATGGGGTGCTTGGGGCATTCAGGCACACGGCAGCTCACCCCGTTGGGGTAGTAGCAGGTATCGATCTCGTAGGCTGGACAGGCCTGGGCGGGGGGAGCAGGCGCCAATGCCACCAAGGTGGAGAGGACGGCCAGCAGCAGCATGAAGATCCGGACGTTGAGCGACTTGGTCATGATACCTCCTTAGTTTAAGGAGCATAGAGTAGCAGCAAGAGATGGGCAGGGGATGAGGGTCTTGGGCGGGCGGCCCTTCGGGGCAAAGTTGGCGGGCAGTGCTATCGTCTTCCCCCAGGTCCTCGCGAGGGCGCGAAAAGGAGCTTTGGAATGCCGTCCGGTCTTGCCCCCATCGAGCACGTCGTCGTCCTGATGATGGAGAACCGCTCCTTCGACAACCTTCTCGGCTGGCAGCTCGGCCTCGATCCCGACCTCAACAACCGCACCGACAGCGGTGAGCGCATCTACGTCTGGGGGAACGAGGGCGCCGACTTCGGCACCCTGAACCTCCCCGAACCCGCTGGCGAGCGGTTCACCGACATCAACTACCAGCTCTTCGAGACCTACTTTCCCGATACCGCCCTGGGAGACGAGGTCACCATGGGGGGCTTCGTCCGCAGCTACGTCAACCAGACCGTGGCCACCACCCAGGAGTACGACCCGCGGGCGATCATGCACTGCTTCCATCCGAGCAAGGTGCCGGCCACCAGCGCGCTCGCCGCCAGCTTCGGCGTCGCCGATCCCTGGTTCGCCTCCGCCCCCTGCCAGACCTGGCCCAACCGCTTCTTCGCCCACTGCGCCACGGCCAACGGCTACGTCAACAACCTGCCCATCCCGGCGTGGAAGGTCGGCGAGCGTTTCCCGTTCGACATGCCCACGATCTTCGACCAGATCCGCGAACGCCACCCCGAGCCCGGCCGCGGCTGGCGCGTCTACTTCCACGACTTCCCCCATTCCCTCGTCCTCGCGAGCCTCTGGGACCACCGTGATCACTTCCACGGCTACGGCAGGTTCCGCGACGACGTGGCCGCAGGCGACCTCCCCCCCTACTCCTTCCTCGAGCCGCGCTACTTCCCCAACCTCAAGCTCGAGCTGATGCCCAACGACCAGCACCCGCCTCACGACGTCTCCCTGGGCGAGCAGCTCATCGCCGAGGTCTACAACACCCTGCGGGCGAGCCGCCTGTGGACCAAGACCCTGCTGGTGGTGGTGTGGGACGATCACGGCGGCTGCTACGACCACGTGCCGCCGCCCCCTGCGCAGGCGCCGGACGACGGCCGCTCCCCGAAGCCCGGGCAGGACGGCTTCACCTTCGACCGCTACGGCGTGCGGGTGCCGGCCCTGCTGGTCTCCCCCTGGATCCCGCCGGGGATCGTCCGTCCGCCGGGCAAGGTCCCCTTCGACCACACGACGATCCTCAAGACGGTTCGCGAAGGGCTGGGGCTGCCGGGAGGCCCCCTGACCCGCCGTGACGAGGCCGCGCCGAGCCTGGCGCACGCTCTGACCTTGGGGGAAGGCAGCCTCAATCTTGGACCCGAGAGCCTGCCGATGCCAATCTACACGCCGGCGGGAGAAGTGGTGGAAACCGCCGCTTGGGCGCCGCTGACCGGCTATCAGAAATCCCTCCTCTACGCCGCCGCCGCCCTGCCGCCGCGGGACAAAGCCCCCGGCCCCCTCCCCCAGGAGACTCCCGCCGAGGCGCTGCCGTTCATTCAGGAGAAGCTGGAGGCCTTCCTGGGACGGCGAGTGGAAGAGTAGGCGACGGCAACGGTTGGGCCACCAGGGCCACTTGACGACAACCCTCGGCCTCATATATAACCATATGGTTCTAGAACCTGTGCGTTATCCAAAGAAACCGCCCGACTATCTCACAGAGAACGCTAAAGGAGAACCAGATGATGACGATCCCTGGAAATCTGCAGGTCACCACTCCCTCCGACCGGGAGATCGCGATGACGCGCGTCTTCGACGCGCCGCGTCCCCTGGTCTTCGAAGCCTTGACGAAACCCGAGTTGGTGAAGCGCTGGCTCCTCGGACCTCCCGGCTGGTCCATGCCGGTCTGCGAGATCGACCTCAAGGTGGGTGGCGCGTATCGCTACGTGTGGCGTAGTGACGACAATGGAAGGGAATTCGGAACGGGCGGCGTGTTTCGTGAGATCCTCCCGCCCGAGAAGATCGTCCATACAGAGAAGATGGACCCACATCCAGGGGAGGCCCTGGTGACCAACAACCTGACCGAGGAGGGCGGCAGGACCACGCTCACGCTCACCATGCTCTTCGATTCCCAGGAGGCCCGCGACGGCGCCCTCAAGACCGGTATGGAGAAGGGTGTCGCCGCGAGCTACGACCGGCTCGAGGAAATGCTGGCGTCGGCACAGGTGCGGAAAGACTGAAATTCTGGCGACGGCTTGGGGCAGGGTTCTCCTCCCGGCAACCCTGCCCCTGCCCGTCTCGTAGTATCCCCCGACGAGCCCGGCCCCGCTGTTCTTCCCTCGCCGGGCCCCAAGGAGAGAAAATCATCATGCGGAGCATCTTCGCCCTGCTGTTGCTTTCGCTGCCCCTGCCGGGGGCGGCGCTGGAGGTCCGTACCCATCCGGCCGGTTCGGTCTATGCCTATGAGGCCGACCCGGCCCGCAATCTCTATACCGTCGTGCTCCAGAACGTGGCGGTCGTCCAGAAGGATGGCGATCCGGTTACTGTGGATTCCCTGGAGATCCAGGCAGTCTCCGGCGGCCAGGTCCTGCAGAGCGTGGTCGTTCCCGGCGCCGAGCTCGACAAGAGCGCCCAGCGTCTCGCTGCCATGGACGCACAGGGGCTCCTGAAGGTGTACGACTTCTATTTTCAGACCAGCCGCTATCTCTCCGGGCTCCATGTCTCGGGAAGCCGCTCCCTCGCGCCTGGATCAGCCGTCATTGTCTTCGGCAAGCCGCTGCTTCTTGCCGGGTTGCCGTCCGACGGATTGGTCCTGATCGCTCACGCCAAGGACGCAACGGGCAAGCCCGTCGAAGCGCGGACCACGATCAAGGTGGAGAACCACCGCTCCGCCAACGACTACACCTTCCCCCTCGCCGGCACCTGGTACGTAGGCGCCGGACCCAACTTCCACAGCCATCACCGCTGGGCCACGTGCGAGGAGTTCGCCTTCGACCTCGTGGCCCTGGGTCCGGACGGACACACGCACAAGGGGGATGGCACCCACCTGGCCGATTACTACGACTACGGCCGGGACGTCCTCGCCGCGGCCGACGGCACCGTCGTCGAAGTGGCGACCGAAGGCACCGAGGCCGACGACCGCCTGCGCCGGCCCGGCGAAAGCTCAGAGGACTACGAGAAGCGGACCGTGCAAGAGCAGGCCGCGCTGCTGTTGAAGAGCTACAAGGCGGTGATCGGCAACTACGTGACCGTTCGCCACGCCGGCGGCGAATTCTCCCACTACGCCCACCTCAAGCAGGGGAGCGTGCGGGTGAAAGTGGGCGACTCCGTCACCCGCGGCCAGGTCCTCGCCCAGCTCGGGCAGACCGGCAACAGCACCGAGCCCCACCTCCACTTCCAGCTCACCGACGGGCAGGACCCCATGATCTCCCGCGGCATCCCCATCGTTTTCAAGAACACGTCCGTGGAGGGCCTGGGCCTCGAAGGCCGGCCGCTGCAGACGGGCTGGATCGTGACGGCGGGCAGCGCCAAGTAGCAAGAGCGGGCGGGGGTGGCACGGTTCGGCGGGTTCCCTCTCCGGCCTGATCGCAGGAGCGGCTCCGTGGCATCGTAGGGGCACGGTGCGGTCCCTTCGCCCTCTTTCGGGCGAAGCCTGGACGCCGCACCGCGAAAGGAGACCCCTATGCACCGCCGTGGCCTTCGCGCCGCCGCCCTCGTCCTGATCCTCCTGGCGGCGGTCACCTCCCCTGGGTTCGCTGCCGGCCCTGCTGAACGTCTACCGGCGCACTCTGCTTACGCCTCTGGTTTCATGAAGACCGTACGGCAGGCTCTCGCGAGTCTTTTCGCACCGCTCGGCTCCATCATGGACCCGGACGGTGCGACGGCCACCGCAAGCTCCTGCCGAGGTGATAGCGGCTCCATCATGGACCCCAACATCTGTCCGGCTGCCGGGGACCAAGGGGGAGCGACTACGGATCGGGGCTCCGTTATGGACCCGGACGGCTAGCCTCCTCCCGTGCCGGCGGCGGCCTCTATTCTGCCGGCACGTCTCTTTGTTCTGGTCCTACGGAACTCTCCTTACGCTACACTAGCAAAAAAGGGCAGGAGCTCCATCCACTGAAAGGGAGGGTTTCTCCATGGCAGACATCCACTTGACCCGCGATCTTCTCTGGGCGGTCACCCGCGGCGAATTGCCGGCCAGCGTCATAACCCGGATCGGCACCCAGCATCTCATGAGCCTGTGTACCACGTGCCGGCAGGAGATCACGGCCTTCCGGAAGGAGCGTACGGTCAAGGACGCGGCCGACTACGACCGGGCCTTCCAGCTCCTCCCCGCCGTCCTCGCGGAGCAGATCCCCCGCCTGGAGCAGGCTCAACGCGGAGCAGCCCGCGACCTCGCGGCGCTCCTCGCCCTCTCCCGCGAAAAGCGGGTCCACAAGGTGGAAAGGGCGCGCAACCGCTTCCGCAGCGCAGCCCTGGTGCGGCTCCTGGTGGCAGAGAGCCGCAGACAGGTGCAGGCGGACGCCGAGGAGGCCTTCCACCTCGCCAGCCTCGGCCGGCTCGTGGCCCACCGCAATCCGCAGATGCCCGGCGCCTTCGACCTCATCGCGCTCGCAACCGCCGAGATGGCGAATGCCAGCAGGATGCTCGAGAATATTCGCCAGGCCGAAGAACATTTTGGGCACGCGCGCTACGTCATCACCCACCACGGGGTGACGGACACGGAGATCCTCGCCCGGGTGGACAAGCTGGAAGGCTCCCTCCGCATGGATCAGCGCCTGTTCCCGCAGGCCGAGGAGCTGCTGACACGCGCCGCGACGCTCTACAAGGTGAGCGGCGATGCGGTCGAGACGGCGCGCGCCCTCGTCACCCTGGGCAACCTGTATTTCTTCCAGGACGACCGGGAACGGGCCATCGAAACCACGACGGCGGCACTGCGGGGGCTCACGCGAAATCGCGAGTCGCGCCTCTACCTCTGCGCACGCTACAACCTGGCTCGCTACCTGACCGAGGACGGCCAGCATGAGGCGGCAGCGGACCTGCTCGCGACCGACGCGGACCTTTACCGGGAGTTCCCCGAGCCCTGGACCCAACTCCGGCTCATCTGGTTGCGTGGCAAGATCGCGGCCTGCCGCGGGGAGAGCGAAGAAGCAGAGCGGGCCTTCCTCGAAGCGCGGGACGGCTTCATGGTTGCGGGGATTGGCTACGATGCCGCGATGGTCGTGGTCGAAGACCTCGCGCTCCTTTACCTGCAGCAGGGGCGCACGGCCAACGTGAAGCGTCTAGCGGAGGAGATCCTCCCCATTTTCCAATCGCAGGACGTCCACCGCGAAGCCTTGGCCGCGCTGCGCCTCTTCCAGGAAGCCGCCCGCCAGGAGCTGCTCACCGTTCAGACGGTCCGCGAGTACGTTCGCTATCTACGAGAGGCCCGCACCGACTCCTCGCTTCGTTTCCAGCCGGGTTGAATTCCGCAACGCGCGACGGCTCGGTTTCCTACAGCCCTGGCACGTCTAGGTTGTGTAGGAACCAGCAACTCTCTTTGAGGAGGATTCCATGCGCAGCAGCAGACTCTGGACCGTGTCGTTCCTCGCCCTCACCCTGGCCGTCGCGGCAGTTCCGTCGTTCGCGGCGACTCCGACCCCACCCCCCAATGCGGACCCGACCGCGGCGGCTCTCCTCGATTCCATCTTCGCACCCGCGACCGGCGTACCTACTCCCGAGCTCCAGGCGATCCAGCCTCCCTACAACGGCTATTGCAGCCAGACCTGCCGGCGGTGCTATTCCGGTAACCCGCAGCCCTGCCCGCCGGATCCCGATACGGGTTTCAACCAGACCTGCACGCGGATTCCCCTCTGCTGAGCTCGGGATCAGAACCCCACCCAAAGCTCCCCCCCTCCCCCCACCCCCGTTCCCAGGCTGAAGTCGAAGCCGTGGGCGGTGAGGATCTCCTGCACCAGAGTTAGGCCCAGGCCCCGGCCGTTCCTTTTGGTGGAGAAGAAGGGGGTGAAGAGGAGGGGGCGCACGTCTTCCGGGATACCGGGGCCGCTGTCCTCTATCCATAGGGACGGCCTGCCCTGGACGTGGCCGAGACGCAGGGTGATCGTCCCGTCCTCGCCGATCGACTCCTGGGCGTTCTTGAAGACGTTCACCAATACTTGCTCGATCTGGTTGCGGTCCAAGTCGATCCGGGGGACCTCTTCCGCCTTCTCCCAGCGCACGGCGATCCGCTGGCGGTCGAGCTCCGGGCGAAGCAGGAGGAGGATCTCGTCCACGAGCTGCTTGACGTCCGTGGGGCGGCGGTCCGGGGGCGGCAGGCGGACGACCTCGGCGAAGCCGTTCATGAAGGCGCGGAGGTTCTCCAGGCGCGTCACGGCCACGGTGATGGCCTGGAGGAAGTCGTCCCGGTCCTCCTCCCCCAGCTCGGGGGCGTAGCCGCGGAAGGAATCGAGGAGCGAGCCCACCGCTCCCACCGAGTTGTTGATCTCATGCGACATCATGCGGATCAGCTTGCCGTAGGCCCCCTTCTCCGAGGCCCGCAGCTCCTCCGTCAGCTCCTCCAGCAGCAGGAAGCTTCTGGGAAAGCCACGGTCGAAAAACTCCGCCCGCGACGCCTTGAGCCGCCGGCCCCCCTGGAGCGGCAAGACCTCGGATCCTCCCACCGGAATAGCCGCCAGCGCCGGCCCCAGCGGCGCCAGCTCTGCAATCCCCTTCTCCAGCACCTCCTCGGGCGAGACCGCGAGGAGCTTGCCGGCCGCCGGATTGAGAGCGGTCACCCGGCCGTCGAAGTCCAGGGTCACGATCCCCGCGGGCGAGGCGTTGAGGAGGCGATCCAGCAGGTAGTGCTGCTCCTGGAGCTTCAGCCGCTCCTCCCGCAGGCGGCCGATCATCTGGTTGTAGATGCGGATGAGGGCGTCCATCTCCGGCTGCCCCACCTCGCGGAACTGGGAGGTGAAGTCGCGCTCGCCGATCAGCTCCGCCCCCGTCCGAATCAGCTCCAGGGGCACGAAGAACGCCCGCACCAGCAGGCCCCCCAACACGATCGAGAGGATGAACAGCCCCTCGACCGCCGCCAGCCAGAGCCGGTTCTCGCGCAGGACGAAGACCGAGATCGCTGCCAAAACGGCGTGGATCAGGACCAGGTAGAGGATGATCTTGCTACGCAGGCTCATACAGGCACCAGACACTTTTTTCAATGTTTCGCGCCGTCAAACATTGTTTGAAGACGCCAAACATTGTTTCGGACCGTCAAACATTGATTGAAGCCACGGAACAATGTTTCAAGCTCTCAAACATTGTTTGGGACCGCCAAACAATGTTTGGTGGGAAAAAACAATGTTTGGCGGGATCGTACGCCGTTCTTTACGCCTCAATGCTGTTCCAGCCCGTATTTCTCGAATCGCCGGTAGAGGGCCGCCCGCGACAACCCCAAAGCCTCGGCCACGCGGGTGACGTTCCCCTCGTAGTGGCGCATGCACTTGACGATCATGGCCTTCTCCATCTCGTCCAGCGTCATGGTCCCCGGGCTGGGGAGAGCGGTCGTGCCGCGCGCTTCCCGTTCGGCGAGGCCGGAGAGGGCCACCAGGTCCGCGACCTCCAGGCGGTCGCCGTCCAGCACCAGCACGGCCCGCTCCAGGGTCTGCTTGAGCTGGCGGACGTTGCCCGGCCACGGCTGATCCTTGAGCCACTCCAGGGCCTTGCCGGTGATTTCGATGGGACCGCGCCGGTACGTCCGGGCGCTCGCGTCGAGGAAATGGCGGGCCAGCAGAGGCACGTCCCCCCGCCGCTCGCGCAGGGCGGGGAGGCGCACGGCGATCAGGTTCAGCCGGTAGAGGAGGTCCTCCCGGAACTGCCCCCTCTCCACCATCTCCCCCAGGTCGCGGTTGGTGGCACTGACCACCCGCACGTCCACCGTCCGCGGATGGCTCGATCCCAGCACCTCGTAGGAACGGTCCTGGAGCACCCGCAGCAGCTTCACCTGCGCCGAGGGATCGACCTCGCCGATCTCGTCGAGGAAGATGGTGCCGCCGTCCGCCATCTCGAACCGCCCCTTGCGGTCCGCCCGGGCGTCGGTGAAGGCGCCCTTGACGTGGCCGAACATCTCGCTCTCGAAGAGGGTCGAGGAGATCCCGCCCAGGTTCACCTTCACGAACGGCCCGCCCTGGCGCCGGCTGTTCCTGTGGATGGCCTCGGCGATCAGCTCCTTGCCGGTGCCGCTCTCGCCGGTGACGAGCACCGAGGCGTCCGTCGCCGCGATGCGGCCGATGAGCTCCAGGATCTTGAGGAAGCGCGGATCGGCGCCGATCAGTCCCCGGAAGTCGAAGCGCCGGTCGAGCTCCTCGCGCGACACGGCGGCGCCCCGCCCCTCTCCGGGATGGGCCGCGAGCGACAGCGCCGTCTCCACCGCCTGCAGGAGCTGCGCATTGCTCCACGGCTTGGTGACGAAGTCCGACGCTCCCGCCTTCATCCCCTCGACGGCCAAGCCGATCGAGCCCCAGGCGGTGATGAGGATCACCGGCAGCCGCGGACGCAGCCGGCGGATCTCGCCCAGCAGCTCCAGCCCCTCCTCGCCCGACGTGCCGCGGGAGAAGTTCATGTCCTGGAGCACCAGGTCGAGCTCCTGCTCCTTGAGCAGCGTCAAGGCCTCTTCCGGCGACCGGGCCCCGCGCGAAGGATGCCCATGGCGCTTGAGGAGGAGGCCCAGGGAAGCGACCACCGACGGGTCGTCATCGATGATCAGGATCATGGCGTCATTCGTATCTCAAGGCGTCGGCCGGCTGCACCCTGGCGGCCATGGCGCTGGGGTAGAGAGCGCAGAGGGTGGAGAGGAGATAGATGACAGCCATGGCGAAGAGGAGCCCGCCGGCGAATACCCTGCCGCTGAGGAAACCGACCAGGTCGAGGATCGGGATCTGGGCGACCAGCACGGCCCCGAGGCCGGCCCCCAGCGTCGTCAGCAGGAGCTGCTCCATGAGCACCTGCCGGTGGACCGCTGCCCGGGAGGCTCCCGCCGCCCGCCGCAAGCCGATCTCGCGGGTGCGCTGGAGGAGATTCTGCCACAGCACCCCGATCAGACCGAGACCGACCATCAGCAGGAGGAAGAAGGCGACGATGCCGCCTACCGTCAGCGGCGCCAGCCGGAGCCGGAAGGCCGACTCCCGGAGCTGGCTGAGTGGCTTGACCTCGAACGACCACTCGGGCGCGACACCTTGAGCGCGCTGCATCAGCGTCTCCTCGAACGCGGCCGGCGTCCCCGGGCGCACCTTGACGAGGACGACCCGGCCCGGACGGTCGTTGCGATGGCCCGGCCGCTTCAGGTCGAACCGGTAGTTGCCCGCCGCCGAGAGCTCGCCGCCCCGCCGGAAGTCGTCCACCATGCCGATCACCCGCATCTCGGGGCCGGCCTCGGTACCCGGAGGAGGTGGATCGTTCAATCTCTGGCCGATGGGATCCTGGCCCGGGAAGGCCGCGTGGGCGAGATCGCGATCGATCACCACCGGCCGCCATTGCAGTGCCTCGTCACCTTTCTGAAACCAGCGGCCGGCCACCAGCTTCAGGCCGAGCACGTCCTTGAGCTCCGGCGTCACTTCGTTGAACTCCGTGTCCACGGGACGCTTGTTGATCGTCATGCCGCTTTGATAGGCGCCGAAATCGTAGGGGCCACCCATAGCGCCTGCCGCCGACTCGACGGCGTCGAAGGACTGGACCTCCTTGAGCAGACGGGCGAAGGTCGCGGACTCCTGCGGGGTATGGATGTCGTCCGACTGTTTGACCTTGACCTCGAGCTGCCAGACGTTGCGGATCGAATATCCCACCGGGCGCCGGTAATTGTCCCAACAGTAGAGGCCCAGCGTCGACACCACGAACACCACCAGAAAGGAGAAGAAGATCTCCAGGATGAGCAAGCCGCTCGTGCGCTTGCGGTTCCACACCAGCTTCAAGAGATGACGTGTCATACTTGCCTCCCGCGCAGGGCTTGAACAGGATGGAGCTTGGACATCCGCCACGCCGGGTAGACCCCGGAGAACAGGCCGAAGAAGAGGGCGATCACGAGGCCGTAGAGGAAAATCCGGAAGTTCAGGTGGAGGTCCGCATAAGGGATCATGCCGCTGGCGTTGATCGCCGCCAGCACCGCCGCCGCCAGCGCCAGTCCGATGCCGGCGCCGATCAAGGTCAGCACTACGTTTTCGATCACGAACTGCCCCACCAGCGTGCGCGACGAAGCGCCGAACGCCTTGCGCACGCCAATCTCGGACGAGCGGTCGAGAATGCGGCTGAGGTTGATGTTCACCAGGTTGACCGTCGGCAACACCATGAACAGCACCATCAGGAGCAACAGCAGGGCGAGCAGCCGTTCGGGATGTCTCTCTGGCAGGCTATGGGTGCTGAACAGGGTGCGGGAGAACGACTCGAACAAGGTGTCCGCACCGCCATCGATCGTCTTGTACATCTCTGGATTCGGAATGCCGGCCTCCGCTTCCTTCATGCGCCTCGCCACCTCGGCCTTGACGGCGGGGAAATCAGCTCGGCTCCGCGCCAGCAGGATGGCGACGAAGTTGCCGGCATACTCGTTCCTGTAGGTGCTCGACTTGATCGTGCTGATCGGCACCCAGACGTCCGAGAACGGCACGATCCGGAGGAACGGAACGTCGCGCACCACGCCCACCACCCGGAAGCTCTGGCCGTCGATCTCGATCGTTTTTCCCACCGCCGGCTGTCCCTGGAAGAAGCGCTGCCGGGTCGACTCGTTGATCACCGCGACGTGACGGCCGTTCGCCTCGTCGTCCTGGCTGAACGGCTGGCCTTCCAGGAAATGGAAGTCGAGGATGCGCCAGAACTCACCGTCGGTGCGCTTGAGGTACGACTCGATCCGCCGGCCGTCGAGGTACGAAATGGCGCCCTGCTGCTGGCTGAAGATGGCCGTCCGTTCCACGGCTGGCATTTGCGCCGGCAAATCGCGCAGCACGCGGCTCACCAGCCCGTAGCCGGCCAACCCGGTATAGCGAATGTTCTCACTGCTCAGACCCACCTGATAGATACCCAGCGTGCGATCGCCATGGACCTCCGGCGCCTGGGGAGCGAAGACCTCGTCCAGCATCGCCGTCGCCACCATCAGCACCAGCAGCGTCAGGCAGATGCCAAAGAGGCTGATGAACGTGAAGAACTTCCGCCGGCCCAGGACCTTGAGCGCGACCTTCAAATAGTTTTTGATCATCACCGTTTCCTCGTCCCGGCCTCACTGCACCTGCCGGCCGTCGAACAGGCGGACGATGCGATGCGTCTTGTCCGCCATGCGGGGGTCGTGCGTCACCATCACGATGGTCGTCTTCTCGTCGGCGTTCAGGTCCTCGAGGATGCTCATGATCTCGTCGCCCATCTGGCTGTCGAGGTTCCCCGTGGGCTCGTCGGCGAGGAGGATCCCCGGCTTGCCGACGATGGCCCGCGCGATCGCCACCCGCTGCTGCTGGCCGCCCGAAAGCTGCGTGGGAAAATGGCGGGTGCGCGACGAGAGCCCCACGCGATCGAGGGCCGCGAGAGCCGCGCGGCGCCGCTCCTTGTTCGACATCTTGCGGTAGAGCAACGGAATCTCCACGTTGTCCGCCACCGATAGGTCAGACACGAGATGAAACTGCTGGAAGATGAACCCCAGCCGCTCGTTGCGCACCCGCGCCAGGTCGCGGTCTCCATAGCGATCGATCGCCTTGCCGTCGAGCGCCACCTTGCCCGACGTGGGCTCGTCCAGCAGGCCGATGAGGTTGAGCAACGTGCTCTTGCCACACCCCGAAGGCCCCATGACGGAAATGAACTCTCCCTTTGCGACCTCCAGATTAACGTTGTCGAGCGCCGTCGTCTCGACGCGGTCCGTGCGGTACAGCTTGGTGACTTCCTGCAGGCGGATCATGACGATGCCTCCCTTTTCTTATCTCTATTTAAGGTTCAACCGTTGAAGGTGAGCGTAGTCCTTCATATCGGAGAGGACGACCTCCTCCCCGGGATTCAAACCGTCGAGGACCTCGTAGAACTCATACCCCGAAATTCCGAAGCGCACGGTACGGCGCACCGCGTGATCGCCCTGGACGACGAACACCGGCCCCGCGGCTCCCCCTTGAGCGAACGGTCCTTTGGGCACGCGCACGGCGCTGGCCCGCGAATCGGTCACCGCCAGCACGTCCACCCGCAGGGCGTTGCGCAGCTTGGCGTTGCGGGCGTCGTCGAGGTCCACCTTGAACTTGACGGCGCCGTTTTCGATCGTGGGATCGATCGTGGCGACGCGGCCGGTGAGGGGCTGGCCATCCAGGATCACCCGCGCCGGCTGCCCCGCATGGAGGCGAGAGGAGTGGACGTCCGATACCGTAGCCTCGACGCGGAAGGAGTCGAGATCGGCGATCTTGGCGATCACGTCGCCGCGCCGCACCGTCGTCCCCTCCTGAAGCACTACCCAGGTGAGGACGCCCGGGCGGTCCGCCCCCGTGGTGGCGAGATCGAGCAGCCGGCGCGCGTCGTCGCGCTCCTTGCGCAACGTCGCGAGGTCGAGCTCCACCCCCTGAAGCTGGGCATCCGTGGACCGCCGCGCGCTGGCGACGGACGCCTGAAGCTGCTCCAGCTCGATGGCGGCCTTCTTGGCGTCCGCCTCCGAGGCGCGGGCGGTGGCCTCGGAGACCAGCCCATCCGTCCGCAGCTTGCGGTTCTGCTCCGCGCGATAGGCTGCGCCCTCGGCGTCGAGCTTCTGCCGCTCGATCGAGCCCTTGAGATCGATCAGGCTCTTTTCCAGGTTGATGCGGAGCTGCTGCTGCTCATTGGCCTTCCTGGCGAGCTGATCCTCGATCTTTTCGAGGTCCAGCCGGGAAGCCGACGTATCGAGCTTGAGGATCGCCTCCCCCGCCTTGACCACCTCGCCCGGCCGTTTGAGGATCTTTTCGACGCGGGCCTCGACCGGGCTCGAAATCACCGACTCGAAAGCCGGAATCACCGTCCCCGAAGCCTCGACGATCCCCTCGACCGGTCCCCGGTCCACCCGTCCCGTCCGAATCTCCCCTCGCGCCACCGAAGGCCGCAGCCAACCCGGCAGCAAAACGAGGACGGCGATCCCCAAAGCGATCCCGCCCCCCCCCCAAGCCGCCCGGCGCCCCAAGCGGCGATATCGATAACTGGCCTCCAACTCGCGGTCCATGTGCGCTCTCCCTCGTCGGGAAGCGGAGAGAGCACGGCCTGTGCCAGGGGCTAAGTTGTTGAATTATTGGAGCTTGATCGGTCTTGGAGTCAGGCTGAAGCGTTCAGCCACGAACGGCGCCGTTCGGAAACGAACACCCGAATCGCGACACCGTGTCCGTAGAGACGTCCCAGCCCGTCCACGACACCCCTCGCAGGCCTACGACGGCGGGACGTCTCGGGAGGGGCATACCGGTGCGCGTTGCGATGTCCGCCGGGGGCAGATTGCGGCCCACCCTCACCATTGAGAAGGCGAACGGATTCCCTCAGCCATTCCATCAATATCCTCAGGAGAGTCAGATCCCTCGGGTAAGCGGTCCCACAGCACGAACACACCGTGCGTATAGAGCGGATCGAATTCGTTCGTCGCCTGGGCAAGATCGAACCAGAGGTTCCAGGCACGGTCCAGCTCTTCGCGGGTCATGTCTTTGAGGTTCAGGTCGTCTTCACTCAGCAGCTCCATCACCATCCTCCGGGACGAGGGGATTTCGCGGCAACCAGCGCTCGGCAAGCTCGAGAGGAGCGCGTGGGCTCCGGGCAGAGCCACGCTCCAGCTCCTACAAACCCAGCAGCCGGCCGGCGTTGCCGCCCAGGATCCCCTCCTTGACCTCATCGGAGACCGGCAGGCTGCGAAGCGACTCCAGCATCAGGGGGATGCTGCCGATCTGGTGGGGATAGTCGCTCCCGGCCAGGATGTGACCGGCGCCGGCGAAATCGATGGCGAGCCGCAACGCGCTGGGGTCGAAGTTCACCGTGTCGTAGTAGAAATGCTCCTTCAGGTACTCGGTCGGCGGCCGGTCGATGTGCGCACGGCACTCCTTGAAGGCGCGATAGCCGCGGTCGAGACGCTCGGCGAGGTAGGGGATGGTGCCACCCAGATGGCCGAGCACCCAGCGGATGCGGGGGAAGCGACGGACGGTGCCGGAAAAGACCAGCTTCGAGGCCGCGAGCGTGGTGTCGAAGAGGAAGCCGTTGAGCGGCATCAGCCAGTAGTCTGCCATCGCCTCGACTCCCACCGGAGAGGTGGGATGGATCATCAGCACGGCGTCGCGCTCGTCCGCCACCTCGTAAAGCGGCCGGAAGCGCTCGTCGTCCAGCCCCACGCCGTTGACGTTGCTGAACAGCATGGCCCCCGGCATGCCCAGTTGATCCATGGCGCGCACGAGCTCCGCCGCCGCGGCTGGCGGATCGCAGAGCGGCAGGGTGGCGAGCGCCACGAAGCGCCGCGGCCACTCGGCGCACACCCGTGCGAAGGCGTCGTTGACGATCCGCGCCAGCTTCACCGCCACGGCCGGCGTCTCGACGTGAGTGCCGGGCGTGGTCATCGAGATGACCTGCACGTCCACGCCGTGCTCGTCGAGCACCGACAGCCGGTAGGCGATGTCCCGATGGCCACGCACCATGACGTTGTAATCACCAGGGTAGTGGACCACCGGATTGCCCTCGGGATCGGTGGAGATCTTCAGCGCGCTTCCGGACGGGCCCAGGGCGTCCAGGTACTCGGGCGGGTAATAATGGTTGTGGAAGTCGGCGATCGGCATTCGGATCTCCTCCTTGGCCTTCCGGGTTGGCCATGCTCGGCGGAGCTTACACCAGGAGCCTTGGCAAGGCGGCAGCCGGCGGACTGAGCAGGGCGCGAGGCCGCACAACCGAGGTCTTTTTGGAAGCCCTTGGCGCGCCGGACTTGTCAGGGCGATGCAATTCTAGTAGTGTCAAAGCATTCAACCCATCGATTCAGAGAGGAGAGGCTTTGAAACTGCTAAAGGGACTTCTGGCTCTGGTGGCTCTTCTCGGCGGACCGGCGGTCGCGCTCTCCGCGGAGCTCTTCCCGGCTCACTACATCGTGTTCTCGGTCGATGCGGATGGGAAGATCACCCCTGAATTCTATCGCCGCGTGACGCTCGCGGCTCCACTGGTTTCGCGCACCGAAAACGAACTCGCGTCGCTCGGGCAGGCGGCCGGCCGCGAAGAGGAGGCTCTGGAGCTTCGATTGGCGGACGCCGAAGGCCAGGTCGTCTTCCAGGACACCATCCTGCTGCCGCAGTGGGTCCGGGGCGAGTTCCACGGGGCCAGTGAGCGGGGAGGTTGGAGGATCGAGGGGCATCGATTTCCGTTGGAGCCTCGGGCCTTCGTGGTCCGTGTCCCCGCGACGGGCGAGCAACTGTCTCTGGCGTTCATGAACCCGGCGCGCTCGAGCCTTCGCGCCACAACCTTCGACCTGAAGGCACTCGCCGCCCGGGCGGACCTGCTGCCGAAGGCCCGGCCCGCCGAAGGGAAGATTCAAACGGCGGCGAGCACCATCACCGGGAATTCCAGCAATCGCGTCGACCTGCTGATCATGGGCGATGGCTACACCTCGGCCGAGCAGGCAAAATTCAATACGGACGCGATGAATCTCGAGACGAATTTCTTCAAGCTGTCTCCATACAGCGAATACGTGAGCTACTTCAATCGTGTCGTCCTCTTTACGGCATCGGCACAGTCCGGAGCGGATCATCCTCCCTATGCTGCGGCCTGCGCCACCGAAGACAAGAGTTGCTGTGCCGATCCGGCCGCGCAGGACGACCCCCTCGCCGGCAGGTACGTCTCCACCGCCTTCGAAGGCCGTTTTTGCGCCTTCAACGTTCAGCGGCTGGCAGTGGTGAACGACGCCGCGGTCCTGGCCGCAGCCGCGGCCTATCCCGAGTGGGACAAGATCCTGGTGCTCCTCAACGACGACACTTATGGGGGCTCGGGGGGTGGCGTCGGGGTGGCGTCGACCAACGTCTTGGCGGTCGACATCGCCCGCCACGAGTTTGGTCACTCGTTCACCAAGCTCGCGGACGAGTACGATTCCCCGTTTCCGGGCTACCCTTTTTGCTCCGACCTCAGCAGCCCGCATTGCGAAGCGAACGTGACCGATCAGACCTCCCGCGCGCTGATCAAATGGGCTCCCTGGATCAATGCGGCAACCCCGATTCCGACTCCCGAGAACAACCCGAGCTATGCCAACACGGCGGGTCTCTTCCTCGGCGCGCGCTACAACCCCACGGGCATGTACCGGCACCGCGATACCGAGTGCCTGATGAATTTCTTGGGCAAGCCGTTCGGCGAGGTCTGTGCCCAGGAGTTCGTCCTGCAACTCTATCGCGGGGGATGGGGGAAACCCGCCGCTGGAATCGATCTGATCGAGCCCGGCTCGGAGAATCCGGCCCCGGGTTCGTACACCATCCAGACGAGCGCGACCTTCTCGGCACAGTTGCTCGGCCCGGCGACTGGACCGGCCCCCGAGGTCACTTGGAAAGTCAACGGCGTCACGGTGCCGGGAGCCCAGGGGAAATCTTATACGTTCGTTCCGGGAGCCCCCGGGACCTACCAGGTGACGCTCGAAGCCCGGGACGCGACTCCGCTGGTTCAGCCCGCCATGGCGGGCTCACTCCTTCAGAGCTCGCGGACCTGGACCGTGACGCGAAGGTCGGATACCTCACCTTGCGTCGCCTCGGACACGGTCCTGTGCCTCAACCACAATCGCTTCCGCGTCGAGGCCTCGTTCCAAGCTCCAGGCCAGCCCACCGGCACCGCTCACGTTTCCAAGCTGACCGACGAAACCGGTTACCTCTGGTTCTTTGCCGCCTCCAACGTCGAGGCGGTCCTCAAAGTCATCGACGCCTGCAGCTTCAATCAACGTTTCTGGGTCTACGCAGGAGGCCTGACGGACGTTCGAGTCGACATCACCGTGACGGACACCAAGACCGGTACAGTGAAGACCTACAGCAATCCCCAGGGGGCGAAGTTCCAACCGATCCAGGACAGCTCGGCCTTCAACACCTGTCCCTAGACGGTATGCTCGAAATCATCGATCTGAGCCAGGAAATCTTCCCTGGTATGCCGGTATACCCCGGCCTTCCGGAGGTGGCGATCACCGTACACGCAACGCATGAACAGTGGGATGGCATCACGGAGAGTGACGTCGTTACACCTGCCGTGAACCGATTGGAGATGGGCGAACATACGGGTACGCACGTCGATGCCATCAACCACATGGCGCGCCAGTACCGGGGACAGTCCATCGATACGATGCCCCTGACGACGTTCTATACCGAGGGTCTCTGTTTGGACCTGTCGCGGAAAGGTCTGCGGGACTTGATCGAACCGGCCGATTTGGCGCTCGCCCTCGCCGTGGCGGGCCTCACGATCGAGCCGGGGGATACGGTACTGCTCCATACGGATCATTATCGCCGTGCCTTTGGGACCGAGGATTGGCCCAACGGACCCGGGGTCAGCATCGACGCGGCGCGCTGGCTGGGAGAGAAAAAAATCGCGGCTTTTGGAGTGGAGACCATGTCGCCGGGCGTGCCCGGCGTTTCCAACAAGGAAGTCCATCACGTTTGTGGGGAGTTGGGCTTTACGCATTACGAGAACATGGTCAATTTGTACCAGCTCGTCGGCCGGGGACGTTTCCGCTTCATCGGTCTGCCGCTCAGGATCCGTGGCGGAACCGGTTCGCCCGTGCGGGCGGTCGCGATCTTCGAGTAGGGGGCTTGACTCTTCTGCGTGCAGTTGAATAATCTCTAATCTACAGTCTCAGCTTCCCACAGGAGATCCTGGCCATGCGCCGAGCGATGTCGATCCTGCTGCTAGCAGCACTCTCCGTATCCTGCTCTTCCCACGGCCCCAAGCCCGTGGCGAGGGCGGAGCCGCCCTCTCCCAAGGCGCCGAAAGCCGTCCATGCCACTTACCTGCGCACCAATCCGGCCGCCATCCGGGAGTGCCTGGCCGGCGAGCCCTGGGCCGAATGCGCCTGGCGGCTCTTCATCGAGCTCAACGAGCCGGTGACCGGCACCGGCACCAAGGTCTGGGAGACCGAGTTCCGGCAGACCAGCACGGTCTACCTGGCCGATGGGGCAGCTCCCCCACCGTGGGGGCAAGCCGGCGAGCCGCCGGACCTGCCGCCGATTCCCCCGAACGGCTGCGTGCCCCCCGGCGTGCGCCACAACCTCGACACCACCATCCAGGTCGACGGCCGCGACCTCCTCGACAAATGGCGCCAGCCGGTTCGCTACCAACTGTTGATGAACGAGCCGGTCTTCAACTACATCGTGGCCCGGCAGTTCTACAACGTGAACGGCCAGGAGCTGGCGGCCCAGAAAGGACAGCCGGCCGACTTCCCCGCCACGTCCTATGAGCTCAAGACCTCCTGGCTCTGGCTCGGCACCGATGCGGCGAAGTGCGCCGAGGTCACCGGCAAGTACTACGTCGTCAACGCCTATTACCAGAAATTCGACCGCGACGGCCAGCCCGCCGGCTGGGACGTGGGCTATGCCGCCCTGGCCGGCATGCACGTCATCAACAAGAGCCTGCCGAATTGGGTTTGGATCACCTTCGAGAACGTCTTCGACAGCCAGTTCACCGCCGCCCATCTGGAGCTGCCCATCGCGCCGGAGGTGCAGGCCGAGAACCAGTCCAACCAGAGCAATTTGCAGAGCCAAGGCTCGGTGTTCGCCAATTATCAGTTGGACGGCGTGCAGACCACCTTCACCGTGGGCAAATCGCTGAATCCCACGCTGCTCGCCAATTCGACGATCGAGTCCGCCTTCCAGACGCAGTCGTCCTGTATCACCTGTCACCACCTGGCATCGATCAAGCCGAACGGCGAATATTTCAACCTGGCCTATACCCAGGGCGGCAACGTCCACTATTACGTCGGAAACCCGCCGGACCAGACCGGATACAATTTCCTCGACTACGTCTGGTCGATGAAACGCGCCCACCGGCAGCGGACCACCGCCACGCACCCGGATCTGATCAAGAGAGAGGAGACCTCCCGATGAGCGTCCTGTCGTTCCCCCGCATCTATTTTCAGGGCTACCTGGAGTGGGACGTCTGCACCTCGAACAACAACGATTACCTCCCCGTTTACGACGCCGCCAATGCCGCTCTCGACTGGGGATTCCTCGGCCAGTTGCAGCCGCCGATCACCCCGGAGAACTTCCGGGATTCGTTCCGCCCCTGGGCGATCGAACCTTACGACGATTCCTGTCCGATCAGCACCGCCGGAGAATCGGACTCCTGCAGCAGCGACCCATCCACCCATCTGCCCAGCCGCTGGAACTTCTATGGTGGTCAAGGTTGCGCTTTCATCCAGCACCCGGCCAACAATGCCACCTCGAAGACTGTCGGCGGCGACCTCGGCTACAACCGGCCGGCCTCGCCGTCCGATCCCATCCTCGGCCAGCCGATTCAGATCATCGGCAATACGATCGGTGGCCGGGTGTCGCCGGCGCGGTTGATCGACATCAACCCGGCCTCGCCGTTTTGCAGCCAGATCTATCTCTCGTCGTTCAAGGCCGGGGACTCCCAGACCTCTCTCGGCGGCGCCGTCTCGCAGCGGATGTACTCGCGATCCTTTTTCGTGCCGCGCAACATCGACCAGAAGCTGATCATCGCGGGGGCGATCGGTGCCATTTTCCAAACCACGATCGCTACGGCATCGCTCCAGACGGCCGGAAACTCGCCTCTGGCGACCGCGCTCGTCCAGGCCGCGCAAGCGGCGAACGCCGCGGGAGTCATGCTGCGCTTCGCCACGTACAACACGGTCTATTATCAGAACGGGATTTTCAACGACATCCCTGAAACGCCGCGCAACTGCGCCCAACTGACCGCGCTGTACAAGCAGGGGAAGGTGTTCATCAACCCCGCCTACAGCCGCGTCGTCGGCGTGCTCGGGGTGTGGAACAAGGGAGAGCTGGCGACGGCGCCCGGCGGCCACATGCTGGTGCCGAATATGCCTCTCGCGCCCGTCTCGTCGTCCTCGAAGGCAACGGTCCGCGCCGCGGTACCCATCGGGGTCATCGGCCACACCGCCCTCCAGTTCGAGCCGGGAGCCGATCTCTCGGCCACCACGAGCAGCCTCCCGGCGCTGGCACCGGGAGTGATCCACGCCGAAGTCAACGCCGGCGCCGGAATCGTTTCTCTCGACCTGCAGAACGCCATTCCTGAGTTCACCCTGGACGCCGACCTGCAATCCGATCGCTACGACTACGGGACGATCGACGTGGGAGTCCAACTGCCGGGCGGCGCCTTCAACCTCATCGGCTCGTTCGGCTATGGTCAATACGACAAAACAGCCTACAACGCGAAGGGCGGCCTGGTGGACGTCCCGTTCGGATCCGGAGTGACGGCGCAGCTCATCAGCCAGTGGCTGGGAGCGGACAACGGCGTCCTCGCCCTCCGGGCGCAAGGGCAGATCCTCTCCCTGGAAACGCCTCTCACCGTGGAGACCGACGACCGCGGAGTTTACATCGATCAGGGAGAGACGCAGAGGATATCGCTCCAGGTACGTTACAAGAACGCCCTGCCGCCGCCGGGCACCGAGGTGTTCGTGTTCCAGTATTTCCCGTGGATGCTCAAATTGGGAGCCGGCAGTTGGTCGCTTTTCGACGCCTCGCCGCCGCCGGTCTCCCAGGACCCGGGGCCGGTCTGCAACGTCCTGCCAGCCTCGCCGTTCCTGGACGTCCCGCAGTTCTGGCTTCGGGTCGACTCACAAGGCAACGCCGGCTTCAACATCACTTCGAAGGCGCCCGGTTTTCCGATCCTCGCCTATTACCCGAAGCCGGCTCCCCAGGTCTCGGTGAGCTTCGGCTTCGCCAAGCCCCCTGCCGTCTCCATCGGCACTTCGTTCTACTCGGTGGCGAGGGTGCTGCCGTTCGACGATGCCCTGGTGAACGAGTTCGTCGATTGTTGGAACGCCGACGGAATCTACACCGGCCAGCCGCAGTACGACCGCCTCCAGATCTGGCGTTTCGTTTATCGCAACATCCTCTACGTCTACGACATGATCTTCCCGGTGATGGATCTGTTCATGCCGCTGGGCGACCTGGTTCGCGTCGAAGGGGCGATCGATCAGTTGATGGTGATGATCACCGAGGACATGGAAGTCGCCAGCACGCTTTACATGCCGGTGACCCGCGACCTCTCCGCCGGCAAGCGGCTGATCCTCGAAACCTGGGGCAGCCTGGTGGTGCGCAAGTACCCGCAGGAGCCCCTGCCGCCGCTTCAGGTGTCAGGATAGGCAGGGCGACGAAAAACGGCCCCGGACCGGAGGCGCTCTCCTCGGTCCGGGGCCTCTGCTTCCAATCAGACCTCACCCGTCAGAAGCGAATCGCCACGCCCGCCGTGACCTGCCTGCCGGAGAGGTCGAGGCGGCCGTGGTCCTCGAAATCGCCCCCGAGGTTGGCGTGCGCCACGGTGTAGCGCCCATCCACCAGGAGCGCGAAGTGGGAGCTCACCGGCACTTCCAGCCCGGCGAGGGCGAAGTAGCCGAAGGTGACGAACCAGGAGTCCTGGCTGTCGACGAATTGGGTCGGGCAGTTGCCGTCGTCATCCTCTTCGTCCTCGTTGCAGTCGTCCGGGGTGAACGAGCTGCGGTAGCTCCGCAACTGCCCTCCATAGAGGCCGGCGCCGGCGCCCAGGTAGGGAATCACCGGGTGTTGAGTGCCGGCGGGGAACAACAGGTAGCCGGCCGTCAAGGACAAGGTGCCGAGCTCCAGGTGGTGTTCGAGGGGATTTCCGGATTCGTCGAGCACGTGGCGAGCCGGCTCGTTGAGCGTGTTGACGGAGAGGCCGGCCGAAAGCATGAAGGCGTTATGGAGGTCGAGGTGCTTGATGTAGTCGCCGCCGAAGGCGATGCCGTCGAGCCGGCTGCGGTCGGCCTTGAAGTTTTGGAAGTTGTCGTCCCAAAAATCGCTGCGGCCGTTCAGTTTCACTTGGCCGAGCCACAGGTGGCTCTCGGTGAAACGGCTGGGGCTTGGAAGGGCGATGGTTTCCTCGGGGTCCTGGGAATCCTGAGCCGATGCCGCCGCCGCGATCCCGAGGATCGCCAGGGCCAGCAGCAGGCTTCGTATTGATCGTTTCATTGGAATCTCCTCTTTCATCGGGTTCCCGCGCGAGCGGGGCGCCCTATCTGAAAGGAGCCTACAGGACTCCCATAGGAGCCGGTAGAGCATGAACATGCGGGTTGGACGCTGACTTTGCCTCGGAACGCTCCCCCACCCAAGACCCTCATCCCCTGCCCCTTCTCCCGCCCCCTCCCTTCCCCCCTCACCGGGAGAAGGGGTCCCGGCTGAGGCGGTCTTGCTTTTCTACTTCGTCCTTGTTGTCCCTGCCGTCCCTGATGTCCTTT
>DASUEN010000167.1:0-2714 GCA_036275055.1 Thermoanaerobaculia bacterium | reverse complement strand
CGGTCGACGAGAATGCCCACGAAGCGCTCGCGGCCGATACCCAGACGACACAGAGAGCGGGCCCATCGGTTCGCCCGCCGGTTGAGCTCGTCATAGCTCAGAGTCCCCTCTTCGTCGACGAGGGCGACGGCGCTGGGGGTCTGCCGGACCCGCTCCTCGAAGAGCTCGTGGAGGCACGACTGCGCAGGATAGGCGTGTGCAGTGTCGTTCCACTCCACCAGCATCTGTTCCCTCTCGCTCTGCTCCATCACGGGCAGGTCCGAGAGGCGGCGTTCCGGCTCGGCAACCATGGCCGCCAACAGGGTCCCGAGGCTGCACAGCAGGCGGGAGATCGTCGTGCCGTCGAAGAGATCGAGGTTGTACTCCAGAGAGGCGCTCAGACGGGAGCCCGCAGGCTGCACCGCCAGGGTGAGGTCGAACTTGGCGCCGCCGCCGCCCCCCCCGATCAGCTCCAGCGCGAGACCGGGGAGCTCGAAGCCCCGGCCCAACTCGTCCTGCAAGGCGAACATCACCTGGAACAGGGGCGAGCGGCTCAGATCACGCTCCGGCTGCAGCTCTTCGACCAGTTTCTCGAACGGCAGCTCCTGGTGTGTGTAGGCACCGAGCGCCCCCTCCCGCACCCGCATAAAGAGCTCCCGGACGCAGGGATCTCCGGCGACGTCGGTGCGCAGCACGAGCATGTTGACAAAGAAGCCGATCAACCCCTCGATCTCGGTGCGGCCCCGATTGGCTACGGGGGTTCCGACGACCAGGGTCTCTTGCCCGGTCCAACGGCAGAGCAGGGCATCGAAGGCGGCGAGCAGGGCCATGAACAGGGTCACCCCGTGGCGGCGGCTCGCGGCTCTCACCGCGTCGCCCAGACCCGCGGGAAACGTCAGACCTCGAGTCCGGCCGGAGAACGTCTGCACGCGCGGCCGGGGGCGATCCGCCGGCAGCTCCAGGGAGGGGAGGTCGCTCAGCCTCTCCCGCCAGTAGGCGAGGGCGCGGTCGAGGAGGTCTCCCTGGAGCCACCGCAGTTGCCAGAGGCTGTAGTCGGCGTACTGCACCGGCAACTCCGGCAGGCGGACGGCTTGCCCCTCCACGCACGCTCGGTAGAGGGCCTGCAACTCTTGCAGGAAGATCCCGAAAGACCAGTCGTCCGAGATGAGATGGTGCATGGTCAGGAGCACCGCATGGTCCTCTTCCCCCACCCGCACCAGGATCACCCGCCAGAGCGGGCTCCGCTCCAGTGCGAAGGGGAGGTGCGCCTCCTCGGCAGTCAGCCGGAGGAGCAACTCCTCCCGACGCTCGGCGGAGAGGCCGCGCAGGTCGACGAGCGGCAGGTTGAGCGGCTGCGGCGGGTGCACTCTCTGGACCGCCTCTCCCTGCTGCTCGTGAAAGGTCGTGCGCAGGCTTTCGTGACGCCGGGCGATCTCCTCGAGGCTGCGTACCAGGGCCGAGACGTGGAGTCGCCCTAACAGTCGCACGGCCAGCGGGATGCTGTAGGCGAAATCGACAGGATCGATCTGGTGCAGGAACCAGAGGCGCCGCTGCGCGAAGGAAAGCGGCAGGTCCCCCTCTCGCGGGACCGGCTCGATCGAGGGCGAGTCGAGCTGCGCGCACGCGCGCAGCAGGGACTCGATCCTCTCGGCCAGCCCCTCCAAGGTGGGCGCCTCGAAGACGTTGCGGAGCGGTAGCTCGATCCGGAAGGCGTCGCGGATGCGCGAGACCACGCGGCTGGCCAACAGCGAGTGCCCTCCCAGATCGAAGAAACTCTCGTGCGCGCCGATGCGGTCGAGGCCCAGCACGTCGCTCCAGATCGTCGCCAGCACCTCCCCCACCGGCGACAGAGCCTCCGGCGTAGAGGCTTCCCGTCCCGTATCGTCGGCGGCGGGCACCGGCAGCGCACGGCGCTCCAGCTTGCCGTTCGGCGACAACGGTAGCGCGTCGAGCGAAACGTAGAGCGACGGGACCATCGCCTCCGGCAGCTTGCGCCGCAGAAAAGCGCGCACCGCGGCGACCGTAGGCGGCTGCTTCGGGTCGGGCACCAGGTAGGCGACGAGACGAGATTCGCCCTGCGCGTCCTCGCGCACGACGGCCGCGGCATCGCGGATCGCCGGGTGCTCGCGAAGCGAGGCCTCGATCTCGCCCAACTCGATGCGCACTCCGCGGATCTTGACCTGGTGATCCAAACGCCCGAGATATTCGATCGCACCCTCTGGCGTGCGGCGAGCCCGATCTCCGGTGCGGTACATTCGCGCTCCACGGCCGTTGTGAGGGTCGGGAAGGAACCGCTCGGCGGTCAACGAAGGGCGATCCAGGTAGCCTCGCGCCAGGTTCACGCCGGCGATGAACAGCTCCCCGGCGACGCCGATCGGCACCGGTTGGAGCTGCACGTCCAGCAGATGGATCTGGGTGTTGGCGATCGGCCGGCCGATCGGCACGGAGCCTCTCCGCTCGCCCGGCCCGCAGGGCCAGGAGGTCACGTCGATCGCCGCCTCGGTCGGACCATAGAGATTGTGGATCTCGGTGGCCGCCGGATCGAAGCGGTCGAAGAAGCGCCCGACCAATGCCGGCGGCAGGGCCTCGCCGCTGCAGATCACGCGCGTCAGGCAGCGGCAGCCCGCCAGGTCGGATTCCTCCAAGAACGCCTGCAGCATCGAAGGCACGAAGTGTAGGGTGGTGACCTGCTCCCGTTCGATGAGGTGGGCCAGGTAGGTGCGGTCCTGATGTCC
>DASUEN010000166.1:0-24510 GCA_036275055.1 Thermoanaerobaculia bacterium | reverse complement strand
AGGGCCTTGCGGTCCAGCTTTCCGTTCGGGGTGAGCGGCAGCGCCTCCAGCATCACGAAGGCAGCCGGGATCATGTAGTCGGGGAGCCGACGGGCGAGGTGGCCGCGCAGCTCGGGGGCGAGGTGGGGGAGGGGACTAGCGGTGTGGGGGTGGTTCGTGTAGTGATCCCATGAGAGCTTGGGCCCGGACGGCATCCGAGATCCCCTTGGCCTCACTGCGGGCTTCCTCAACATCGCGTCGAAGCGGTCCAGATGACCGGAGACCGCCCAAGTGACATCGACCTCGTAGCCGAGCTCTCTCCCGAGGTCGCACAGATCCTCGGGATCGATCCCGGCCCCCCCGCCGGGGAGCTGCTGCTCCAGGTGTTGCCGCAGGTCTCCGACGGTTCCGCCGATCCCCCGGTCCAGGAGATCCAGGGCGCGGACGTCTTCGAGCGTCCGTGCGTTGGATAGATCGGCGATCTCCAACTCCAGTGGGCTTCTCTCTTCGAGGTACCGGCGCAATGCTGCCAGATCGAGCTCCCGGTCCCAGTCCAGCCTCGGTGGCTCGCTGGCCGTCTGCGGCGCGCCGTCGATCTCGAGGATGGCGTCGTACCGGAATCTAGTGAACTCGTTGCGCGAGCGCCCCCCCTTGAGCAGGAAACGCACGGCGCTCACCCGCGGCAACCGCCAGCGGAACGCGCGGAAGAAGCTCGGAGAGACGGCGAGCTCCTTCTCCTGCGCCGCCTGGGCGCGGACGCGCTGCCGGAGCTCGTCAACCGAGAGTGAGTCGGGTGCTTGAAAGAGCTGGACCGAGGCATGGAACGCCGCGAGGAGGGGGAAGCTCCGCAGGCCGCCGACGAAGACGGTGCCGCCGGGACGCACTAGGTCGACGGCCCCGGCGAGAACCTGGGCCAGGTAGTCGGCGCCAGGGAAATACTGGACCACCTCGTTGAGGACGACGGTGTCGAAGGATCGCTCTGGGAGCCCGTCGAGCCGGGTGGCCGTGCCGCGCCGGAGCCTGACCCGGGATTCAAGACCGTCCCCTCTCTGAGCCAGCCGCCGATGAACCGCGAGGAGCGCCTCCTCCGAGATGTCGGTCCCCCAGTATTCGGCGCAGTGCGGAGCGATCCGCGAGAGGAGGAGCCCCGTGCCGCAACCGATTTCAAGAACCCGGGAGGGGGCCAGGGCGAGGATGCGCGCCACGGAATCCTCGACGCTCTCGAAGATCTCCTCCTCCGGGAAGGAAAGGCCGGTATAACTGCTGATCCAGACGCGGAGGTTCACTCCCGAGTCGCGGTCGGAGACGGTGCCATGACGGTACACCTCGTCGAAGACGGTCCGCCACTGCTGCTCCGGGATGGCCGGAGATCCGGCGCCCGGCTCGCCGGCAGCGGACGCATGCTCCGGATCAGGGACCACGTAAGCCACGAGCCTCAAATCACCTTTTTTCTCCGTCTCGCGAGCCACCACCGCGGCCGCGCACACGGCCGGGTGGGTCGCGAGCGCGGCCTCGATCTCCTGGAGCTCGATGCGGAAACCACGGATCTTGACCTGGTGATCGAGGCGACCGAGAAAGTCGATGATGCCGTCGGGCAGACAGCGGGCGAGATCACCGGTGCGATACATTCGTCCGCCTGCGATTCCGGTGAAGGGATCGGGGACAAATCGGGCTGCCGTCGCGGCGGGGTCATCCAGGTAGCCGAGGCCGACCCCGACGCCTCCGACGCATAGCTCGCCGGGGACCTGCGCCGGCAGCGGCCAGATCCCCTGGTCGAGCACGTACAGAGCGAGGTTCGACAACGCACGGCCGATGGGGATGCGCACGCAGCTCTCCTCTGGCAACTGCCGGAGGACGTGATGACTGACGTCGTCGGAGCACTCCGTGGGGCCGTAGGCGTTGAGCAGCGGCACGCCGGGGTAGAGGCTCAGCCACTCGCGGCAGAGCTCCGGGGGGAGCGCCTCTCCAGTCGGGATCAGCCAGCGAAGAGAGGACAGCCGGGGCGCCTCCTTATCGCGGCGCCGCACCTCGTCCAGCAGTGCGCGCAGGAGTGAGGGCACGGTCTCCAGGACCGAGATGCCGGCGCGCTCGATCTCGTCCAGGAGGAGGGCCGGATCGTGCGCCACATCGTCGGGTACGATGTGGACGCGACCGCCGACCAGGAGCGCGGCGAGGAACTGCCAGACCGAGATGTCGAAGGTCTGCGACGCGGTCTGAGCGACCACATCGGCAGCAGTCAGGCCGAGAGCGTCGATCTTGGCGCCGAGGTGGTTCAGCATCCCCCGGTGCTCAACCATGACGCCCTTCGGCACCCCGGTTGACCCAGAGGTGTAGATAACATAGGCCAGATCTCCAGGATCGCAGCAGGCGACTTTCCAGGCAGCTCCCGACCGGTCCAAGAGCGCGCTGAGGTCGAGCACCCGCGGCCGCCGCTCCACCGGCATATCTGCCAGTGCTGCGGAGAGTAGCGGCCTGAATTCGCCGGCAGCCAGGACCAGAGGGGAGCCGCTCTGGTCCACCATCTGGACAAGCCGCTGCGCGGGGTGCCGGGGATCGAGAGGGAGATATGCGGCGCCCGATGCGAAGAGGCCGAGCATGGCCGTGACAAAGTCGATCCCCCGTTCCGCGAGCAGGCACACGACGGTGCCACGGCCCCCTCCCTCCGCCTCGAGCACGGCGGCGAGTCGGTCGGCGCGCTGCCGCAACTCGCCATAGGTCAGCCGGTTCTCACCGCAGACGGCGGCGACGGCCGTCGGCGTGCGCTCCGCCTGCTCAGCAATCCACCGCAGCGCGCACCCCACGGTGGCGCGCGCACCGCTCGCCGCGTTCCATTCCACGACGAGTTGCTGCCACTCTGTCGCGCTGAGGAGGGGCAGGCACGAGATTCTTTGGTCCGGCTCCCGGCCTGCCGCCTCCAGGAACCGCACGAGGTGGCCGAGCAACCGGTCGACGGAGGAGGCGTCATACAGATCCGTGCTGTAGGTCATGGCTCCGGCGAGGCCCTCGGCCACTTGGCGGACGTTGAGCTCGAGGTCGAACTTCGCCGTGCCGCTGTCGGCGGGTAATTGGGTGAGCCGCACGCCAGGCAAATCCAGACTCTCCGAGGGGGTATTCTGGAGGGCAAACATCACCTGGAAGAGGGGCGTCCGGTTCAGCGTCCGCGCGGTCTCGAGCTCGTCGGCGAGCCTCTCGAAGGGCAAGTCCTGGTGAGAATGCGCCTCGAGCGCGATCTTCCGCACCCGGCGGAGCAGGTCCCTGAAGCTCGGATCTCCTGACAGGTCGGTGCGCAGCACCAGGGTATTGACCAAGCATCCGATCAGGCCCTCGGTTTCGAGCACGTGCCGGCCCGCGATCGGCGTGCCGAGGACCACATCGTCCTGGCCGGTATAGCGGTGCAACAAGCTCGCGAACCCGGCAAGAAGGGCCATGAACAGAGTCGCGCCCTGGTGGCGGCACAGCGCGGTCAGCAGGGCCGCTGCCGCCGGCGGGAGCTTGCACGACCGCACGGCCCCGGACGGGCTCAGGATGGCAGGACGCGGCCGGTCCGTCGGCAGCTCCAGAGCCGAGGCGCCCCACAGCCGTTCGCGCCAATAGGCGACGTGGTCGGCCATGATCTCACCCGACAGCCAGCTCCGCTGCCAGAGCGCATAGTCGGCGTACTGGATGGGCAGCTCCGGCAGAGCGGGAGAGTCACCCGCTTGGAAGGAGCGGTACAGCGCCGACATCTCCCGCACCAGCACCCCAGTGGACCAGGCATCGCTCACGATGTGATGGATCGTGAACAGGGCCCTATGGTCGTCCTCCCCGAGGTGCACCAGCGTCGCGCGCGCCAGCGGTCCCACGGCGAGATCAAAGGGGCGATGGAGCTCTTCCCACATCAGGCGCTGAGTTTCGCGCTCCTGGTCCTCCTCGCTCAGTCTGGCGAGGTCGACTCGCTGGATCTTCCAGGGCGCCGGTGGATGGATCACCTGCACCGCCTGACCCTCCGCGAGCTCATAGGTCGTACGCAAGGACTCGTGGCGGCGCAGGAGCTCGGTGAGGCTCCGCTCGAGAGCCGGCAAGTCGAGCCTGCCAGCGAGGCGAAGGGCGATCGGGATGTTGTAAGCCGGGCTCTCCGGCTCGAGCTGGCTCAGAAACCATAGGCGCTCCTGCGCGAAGGAGAGCGGTACCCTTTCGCCGCGCGGCATCCTCTCCAGCCGCGGCGCTCGGAGGCCGCCGCCGCTCCGCATAGCCGCGTCGATCCGCTCGGCCAGCCCAGCCAGGGTAGATCGTTCGAAAATCGTCTGGAGAGGCAGCTCCAACTCGAAGGCGCTGCGCACCCGGGCCATGACCTGGGTAGCCAGCAGGGAGTGCCCGCCGAGCCCGAAGAAGTCATCCTCGACGCCTATACGCGCGCTGCCCAGGACGTCGGCCCAGATCTCCTCCAGGATCCCTTCCGTGGGCGTACGGGGCGCCACCCAACGCCGCTCCGCCGCTTCGGAGGCATCGGGAGCGGGAAGGGCCCGCCGGTCCACCTTGCCATTGGCGGTCAGGGGGAGCGCCGGCAGGAACACGAAGGCCGCAGGAACCATGTAGGCTGGCAACCACTCTTCCAGGAATGCGCGCAGCTCGGATGACTCGGGCTGCGTCGCGCGACCGGTCCCCACATAGGCCACCAGCCGCACGTCCTGAGATCCATCCCCCCACGCCAGGACCGCTACCTCGCGCACGGCGGGGTGGCGGCGCAAGGAGGCCTCGATCTCGCCCGGCTCGATACGGAAGCCGCGGACCTTGACCTGGTGGTCGGAGCGGCCGAGGAACTCGAAGCTGCCGTCCGGCAGGAGGCGGATCAGGTCTCCGGTGCAGTACATACGGGCGCCAGGCTCCGCGCCGAAAGGATCGGGGAAGAATCGCTCCGCCGTCAGATCGGAACGCCCGAGATAGCCCCGTGCCAAGCCCACACCGGCGATGTGCAGCTCGCCGGTAACTCCGACGGGCATCAAACGCCGGCCGCGGCCCAAGAGGTAGAACTTCGCGTTGGGGATGGGCCTGCCGAGGAGCGCCACCTCGCGACCGGCCTCCGCCCGGCCGGGCCGGTGGTAGCTAGAGGTCATGGTGCACTCGGTGGGACCGTATTGGTTGACCACGACTGCGCTCTGCCCAAAGAGCCACCGCGCCCTGTCGCAGTCGGACAGGTAGAGTCTCTCCCCGCTCACCAAGACGATGCGCACGGTATCGTATGGCACGTTTCTCTCGACCGCCGCGTCCGCCAGGGTTCGCAGCAGACTCGGCACGATGCTCAGGATGGCCGTCACTCCCCGCCTCCGGACCATCCCGAGGAGCACCCCGGGGTCGCGAAGCTCTGATTGGCCCACCAAGATCACAGTGGCGCCGGCGACCAGGGGACCGATGATGTCTCGAACCGATGCGTCGAAAGGAAGAGATGCGAGCTGCAACACCTTGTCCTCGCCGCCCAGGCCGTAGGCGGACCTGAGGAAGGTGAGATAGGAGACGACGCCGCGGTGGCTCGCCAGCACGCCTTTCGGGGCCCCAGTGCTGCCGGAGGTGAAAACGACATAGGCGAGGTTGTCCGGAACGGCGAGCCGCGCCGGCCTGTTCGCGCTCTCCCCGTCCAGGCCCGCTCGCTCGCGAGCCAGGCAGAAGACCTCGCCGGAGAAGCCCGCGAGCTTTGCCAGTAGCGCCTCCTGAGTCAGCACGAGCCGCGCCCGGCTCGCCGCGAGAAGGAGGTCCCATCGCACCGGGGGCGCCTCGGGGTCGAGCGCGACGTAAGCTCCTCCGGCTTTCCAGATCGCCAGCATGGCGACGACCATCTCCACGCCACGCTCGAGGCAGAGGCCAACCACGACCTCCGGGCCCACGCCGCGCCGCCTCAGGGCATGGGCCAGTTGGTTCGCCCGCCGATCGAGCTCTCCGTAGAGAACCTCCTGGTCGCGGTACACGACCGCCACGGCCTCGGGAGTCAAATCCGCCTGGACCTCCACGAGCTCGTCGATGCACCGCTCGCCGGGGTACTCCGCCGCAGTCGCGTTCCAGGCGACCGCGATCTGATGCCGCATCGACTCGCTGAGGAGCTCCAGCTCTTCGAGGGGAGATTCCGGCGCCGCGGCAATGCTCCCTAGAAGTGCGGCGAGACAGTCCACGAGGTGACTCATACCTTCAGGCGTGTAGCGGAGGCCGTGGTAGAGGACCTCGAGCGCAAGCCCGCCGTTTCGGCGATCCCCCGTGAGGGCGAGATCGAAGCAGCCAGGGAGACAAGACCTTCGGACGATGGAGAAGGCGATGCCGGCGACCTCGAAGCTCGTCGGCTTGCCGTCGAAGTCGAAGAGGCAACCGAACTGGGCTAAATGTTCCGTGTCGCGGTCCAAACCCTGCTCCGGATCGAAGAATTCCTGGAGCTCTCGAGCGTTGCGCAGGACTTCGGCGACATCGTGCAGAAACTCGCCGAAGGTCAGCCGCTCGTCGGGGTGGTCGGAGTGGGAGAGAATGGGCAGTGTTTTCGCGCAGGGTCCGAGCGTGCTTTCGAGTTGCTCATACTTGCGGCCGTCGCAGACGACACCCACCACCAGCCTTGGCTCTCCGGTGATCCTGCGCAGCAACGTCTGCCAGGCCGCCAGGAGCACGTCCACCAGCGAGCATCCGTTCCGGCTCGCAACAGCTTCGAGCTGGCGAAGAACCTCCGCGTCGACGTGAAGCGGCAGAGCACGCACCTCCGGCGAACCTGAATACCCTGGCCGGCGGGCTGCGGGCAGGGCAGGCGCGAGGATGCCCATCGCCTGCCAGTCCCGCCAGTGCGTCCCGGCCTCTTGGTCGCTGCTCCCCTCCAACAGCTCGTTTTGCCACTCGGCGAAATCGGCATACTGGAACGGCTCGTCCAACTCCGGCCAACCCGGAGCCGCGGCGTAGAAGTCGGCGGTCTCCTTCGCCATCACTCGCAGCGACTCGCGGTCGGCACAGAGGATGGGGAGGGTCAAGATCAGATAGTGCTGGGATGCCGACCGCCGGACGAGGAGCGCGCGCAGCGGGGGCTCCCCTTCGAAATCAAACGGCCTGGACGCCTCCGCGGCAGCCTGCTCAGCGATCCCGGCGTCGTTGAGGCCGGAGCGGTCCTCACCCACCTCCAGGGTGCGCAGCCACATCTCGCCGACAGGTGAGACGCGCTGCACGGGCACCTTCATGCCGGGCAGCCTGTGGAACGTGGTGCGCAGGATCTCGTGCCGATTGACGAGTCCTTGCAGGGCTCGTTCGAGGCGCAGCACCTCGAGCGCGCCATCCAAGCGGAGGATGCCCTGGGCTACGGCTTCACCCTGTCCCTGCAACGTCCACAGGCGACGTTGCTGAGGCGAGAGCCGGAACCCCGACTCGACCCGATCGATGACTGCCGGTTCGCTCATTCCGCTGCGCTCAGGACGACGCTTTCCAGCCGCACGGTCTCGCCCATGGCCACGGCGATCCGTCGCGGGCCCGAGAACGGCATGCGCCCGTGCGCCGCCAGCATGTTGTCCAGCAGCAGGAGGTCCCCTTGGCGCCAGGGGAACTTCACCGTGGCCTGATCGTAGGCGTTGCGGACCTCCTGCAGGGCTTCGGGTTCGAAGGAGGTGCCGTCGCTGTAGAAAGCGTTGATCGGCAGGTCGGCCTCGTCGCTCACCGCCAAGAGAGCGCGGGCTTCCTCCTCCCCCAGGTTGGACGGGTGAAACTGGTGGGCCTGGTTGAACCAGAGCATCTCGTCGGTTTTGGGATGCCTCACTGCCGCCGGGCGGTTCTGGCTCGTCCAAAGGCGGCCGTCCTCCCGCCAGTGGAATTCGATGCCGCCCTCGCGACAGTAGCTCTCCACCGCCGCCGGATGCGAGGTCTCGAACACGGTCTGCCAGGACAGGCCGGCGCCCCGGCTGCCATGGAGGTTGCGTACGTAGCGCACACCCTTTTCGACAAAGCGCTGCCGCACTGCGGGAGCAATCCGCGCGAAGATCTCGCGGCTGTCGGCGATCGGCGTCTCTCCACCCACCTGCGGCTCCACGGCGCAGAAGAACAGGATCTTCCGCGGCCATTTGTGGGCGTACGACAACTCGTTGTGCAGGGAGACGAAGAGCTCAGGTGGATATTCCGTCGACGTGTAGACGTTGTCGCCCAAGACGAGGCGCGGCGAGGAGCCCTCGAAATAGTTGACCCTCTCGGGGCAGAGCGTCGCCGTCGCCCGGTCGAAGTCGGCCAGAGAGCGCAGGCCGAAGCCGCGGAACAGAATGCCTCCGTGCTCCAGCAGCTTCTCCTCGATGAGCTCAAGATTCTTCTCCGCCCAGGCTGCCAGATCGACGTCTCCCAGGGTGGGCTCCACCACCAGCGGGAGCTTCTTGCCAGCAGGCAGGAGACCCGTCCGTACGGCACCTTCCGTGCTCACGGCGCGCCGCTTGACTGCCATCAGCTTCTTGAGGCTCAGATCCTGCTGCTCCAGCTTCTTCATAGCTCTTTCCTTTTCTTCCGTCTCGGTAAGGATCTCGATCTTGCGCAGGTGCAGGTCGGGCGCGTTGGAAATCCTCTCGAGCACAGCCTCGAATTGCCGCGCCAGGGTGGCGATCGTCCCCGTCTCGAAGAGAGCCGCGTCGTAGACCAGCGAGCCCGCCAGCCGCCCCCCCTGCTCTCCCATATAGAGGGTCAGGTCATACTTGGCGTTCTCGCTCGGGACTTCGAGGAGCTCGACGCGGAGACCCGGCAACTCAAGGTCGGGCGACGGCCCGTTGTAGAAATTGAATACCACCTGGAAGAAAGGCGCCCGCCCGGGGCGGCGTTGCGGCGCCATCTCTTCCACCAGCCTCTCGAACGGGACATCCTGGTGGGCGTAGGCCTTGAGGACCATCCTCCGGACCCGCCGCAGGAGCTCCACGAAGGTCGGATTGCCTGAAAGGTCGGTGCGCAGCGCCAGCGGGTTGATGAAGTAGCCGATCAGGCCTTCGAGCTCCGTCTGGTTGCGGCCCGCCGTAGGAGCCCCCACCACGACATCCTCCTCGCCGGTCAGCCGGTAGAGAAGAACCTGGAAGCCGGCAAGGAGCGTCATGAACAGTGTCGCCCCTTCGCGACGGGCAAGGCCTCTCATGGAGTCGGTAAGGTGCTCGGAGAGGAGGAAGCTTCGCCGCGCCCCCCGGAACTTGCGCTGCGCCTCCCGTGGATGATCGGTCGGGAGCTCCAAAGACGACGGGGCTCCGGCCAGCCGTTCCCGCCAGAAGGAGAGCTGGTGCTCCAAGACTTCTCCCGCGAGCCAGTCCCGCTGCCAGGCGGCGAAGTCGGCGTACTGGATCGGCAGCTCCCGCAACGGCGAAACCTCTCCTTGCGAAAAGGCGCGGTAGAGGAGGCTGATCTCGCGTACCAGGACGCCCAGCGACCACTCGTCCGAGATGATGTGATGCATGGCGAGGAGGGCGACGTGCTCCGCCTCGCCGAGGCGCAGGACCGTGACGCGCAACAGGGGACCGCAGGCCAGATCGAACGGCCGCCGCGCATCTTCGACCGCGAGACCGAGCGCCAACCGGCGGCCCTCCGCAGCTGGGAGGCTGCTCACGTCCACAATCGGCAGCGCCAGCGAAGCCGCCGGGGATATGACTTGGACCGGGAGCCCTTCGACCGCGGGAAACGTGGTGCGCAAGGACTCGTGCCGCCGCGCGATCTCGCACAGGGCCGCCTGCAGCGCGACGAGATCCAGACGGCCCTTCAGGTGGAGCGCGCGAGGCAGGGTATGGAGGCTCGGGTTGGGATCGAGCTGGGCGACGAACCACTGCCGCTGTTGGGCGAACGAGAGAGGGAGCGAGCCTGCGCGCAGGACTTTGCGGAGTTCCGGGACCCTGGCGCCCTCCCGGGTGACCATCGCCGCTTCGATACGCTTCGCGAGACGGGCGACCGTCGGCTCCTCGAACAGGTCGCGCAACGGCAAGTCTACCTGGAAGACCTGTCGCAGGCGCGAAACCACCTGCGCCGCCAGCAGCGAGTGTCCGCCGACCTCGAAGAAGTTCGTTTCCGGACCGATCCCCCGGACCTCCAGGGCCCTCTCCCAGGTCGCGGCGACGATCTCCTGGACCGGGGTCTGCGCTCTTGCAAGCTCGGCCCCTTCCGGCGCGAGCGGATCCAGCTTCGGCAGCCGCGCTCTATCGACCTTGCCGTTGGCGGTCATGGGTAGCTCGTCCAGGAAGACGAAAGCCGCAGGGATCATCGCCGCCGGAAGCTGCTCGGCGAGGGACGCGCGGAGCTCGGCCGGCGCCGGTCTGTCGTGTTCCGGCGCCACCACATAGGCGATCAGGCGGTTCTCCCGTTCGCCATGAACGCCGATCACCACGCAAGCCCGTACGGCCGGGTGACGCGCCAGGACGGCTGTCACCTCGTCGGGCTCCACCCGGACGCCTCGAATCTTGATCTGGAAGTCGAGCCTGCCCAGCACGTCGAGACTCCCGTCCGGCCGGTATCGGCCGAGGTCTCCCGTGCCGTAGAGGAGGTCGTTCGCGTCGTCCCGGAACGGGTTGACGATGAAACCCCTGCCGGCCACCTCCGGCGCGTCGAGGTAGCCCAGGGTCCGGAACGGCGTGCGCAGATGGATCTCCCCCGACTCTCCGACGCCGCAGAGACGACAGCCCTCCGCCAGCACCAGAGCCTGGGTCTCGGGGATCGGACGACCCGCGGGCTGCAGGCCGGGCAGGCCCTGCTCTGGAACGACGAAGAAGCACCGGACCAGCGTCGTTTCCGTGGGACCGTAGAGATTGACGATGCCCCCCGCCTCCGGGAAAGCCCTGCGCCACGTGCGGACCAGGGCATCGCTGAGCGGTTCGCCGACGAAGAAGGTCCAGCGCAGAGCACGCAGAGAGACACCGGGGGGCAGGGCGGCCAGCCAGGACTGCGCCACCGTCGGGATGGTGTGCAGCAGCGAAATCCGGCACCGGTCGAGCCAGGGCAGGACCCAGTCGGCCTCCAATCCCTGCGCATGTCGGGGCGGCAGGCACAGGCAGGCGCCGCTGGTCAGGGGCAGGAAGATGTCGCGCAGGGCCGCGTCGAAGCTCAACATCGTAAGCTGGGCGCAGTGATCGCCCGGTCCGACACCGAACTCCTCCCTCTGCCAGGCCAGGAACTGGCTGAGCCCCTTGTGACGCCCGAGAATCCCCTTGGGCGTCCCCGTGCTACCGGAGGTGAACACGAGGTAGGCCGGTTGCTCAGGATCGAGGGGTCGCGTCCGGCGATCTGCAATCGCCGGTGACGGATCGGCGAGGTGCCCCGTGTCTGCTGCGACCCGGAGCACGGCGGAAGCGGGAAGACCCTCGACGTCCCCCGTCTCCGCGGCATCGTCCGCAACGTGGAGCAGGCGGACCACGCCGGCGCGGTGCAGCATCAGGCGCCGCCTCTCGGCAGGCAGCCCCCGATCGAGGGCCAGGAGCACCCCGCCGCCCGCCAACACCCCAATCATGCTCGCGATCAGGCCGAAGCTCTTGAGACCGGTCACCCCCACCACCCCGCCCGGCTCCAAGCCTCCCGCCAGAAGGGCGCGAGCGATCCAGTCGGATCTCGCGGCGAGCTCGGCATAGCTCCAGGTGCGGTCCTCCCAGAGCACGGCCGGTTTCTCTGGCGCCCGTTCGGCCCACGCGGCGAGGGTCGCGGTAACCGGCGCGTGGAACGGCTCCGCCAGCGGAACGCTGGGATCAGGCAGAAACGCCGGCGGGCCGGGGAGGACCAGAGAGAAATCGTCGACGGCGCGATCCGGGGTGGTGGCGATCTGATCGAGCAGGGAATGAAGCTGGCGCAGCAGGATGGCCATGCGCGCCATGGAGAAGCGGGCCGCCTGGTAGACGATCTGCAAGCGGATGCCGCCCTGCTGCTCGCTGACGTGCAGGGTCATGGGGAACTTGGCCTCGACTGCCTGCCCTTCGAGGGGCGTGAGCGAGAGGCCGGGAAGCGCGAGGTCCTGCTGCCCCGGGTCCAAGTGGTTGTACAGGACCTCGAAGATCGGATGGCGATCGAGGCTGCGCTCCGGCTGCAGCTCTTCGACCAGTTTCTCAAAGGGTAGATCCTGATAGGCGTAAGCCATCAGGGTGGTCTCCCGTACTTTAAGCAGGAGGTCCCGGAAGCTCGGATTTCCCGCGAGGTCGGTGCGCAGGGCCAAGGTGTTGAGGAAGAGCCCGATCAGCCCTTCGAGCTCCACGACTCCCCGGTTGGCGACCGGCAGTCCGACGATGACGTCCCGTTGGCCGCTCAGGCGCGAAAGGAGCAGTTGGAAGGCCGACAGCAGCACCATGGTCAACGTGCAGCCCTCGCGCCGGGCAACGGCCCGAAGAGAGGCCGCGAGGTGGGGCGGCAGGGAGAGGGACTCAGCAGCGCCGCGCAGGTCCGCCGGCGGCGCGGGGAAATCGGCAGGCAGGTCCAGCACCGGCAGAGGGCCGGCGAGCTGCCGAGCCCAGTAGCCGAGCTGCTCCTTGAGCACCTCGCCGTCCAGCCACTGCCGCTGCCAGCGGGCGAAGTCCGCGTACTGGACCGGCAGCTCAGAGAGGGGTGAAGGACGGCCGGCGGCGAACGCCTGGTAGAGGGCCGTGACCTCACGCACCATCACGCCGGCCGAGAGGTCGTCGCCGATGGCGTGGTGGAGAACCAGGAGCACCGCGTGCTCCTCCTCGGCAAGCCGGACCAGGACGGCGCGCCACAGAGGCCCCTCTCCGAGAGCGAAGGGCCGGCGGGCGGCTTCGGCAGCGAGCTGCTGCAATTCGGCGGCGCGGTGGCCTTCCGGCAGCTCCCCCAAGTCCACCCGGCGCCAATGGAAGGGCCGCGGCGGGTGGACGATCTGCACCGGCTCACCCGCTACCTCGCCGAGGCTCGTGCGCAGCGCCTCGTGACGCCGGACGATCTCCGCGAACGTCCGCTCGAGGGCCCGCAGGTCGAGGCGGCCGCGCAGCCTGAAGCCGAAAGGCATGTTGTAGGCTGAGCTCTCCGGCTGCAATTGGGCCAGGAACCACAGGCGTTGCTGGGCGAAGGACTGCGGCAGCGGCCCGCCGCCCGGGAAGCGCTCGATGGCCGGCCGCCGTGGCCGGCTGCCACCAACGGCCTCGTGCGCGATCCACTCCGCGAGCTCGGCGACCGTCGGCTTTTCGAACAGCACGCGCAGCGGCACCTCGACCGCCAGGGCCTCCCGAACCCTGGAGATCAGCTTGGTCGCCAGCAGCGAGTGCCCGCCGAGGTCGAAGAACCGGTCGCGCACTCCCACCTGGTCACGGCCGAGCACCGCGGCCCAGATCCCGGCCAGTACCTCCTCGACAGGGCTGCGCGGCTGCGCCACGTCCGTCCACCCCTCGCTCGGCGGTGGCGGCAGGGCATCACCATCCACCTTCCCAGCAATCGAGCGCGGGAGCTTATCGAGCGGCATCAGGACGGAAGGCACCATGTGACCGGGTAGCCTCTGCCGGAGGTGGGCCTTGAGCTCCGCGGGGTCGGCGACGCGACCGGGCTCGCAGACGGCGTAGCCCACCAGGCTCCGATCGCCAGTCCGACCTGTGCGCACCACGACCGCCGCCTCGTGGACGGCCGGGTGGGAAACCAGCGCGGCTTCGATCTCTCCGAGCTCGATGCGGAAACCCCGGAGCTTGACCTGCCGGTCGGTACGACCGAGGAATTGCAGACGACCATCCCGTCCACAGCGGACGAGGTCCCCGGTCCGATAGAGGCGTGCGCCGGGCCGCCCGCTGAAGGGGTCTGGCACGAACTTGCCGGCCGTCAGCTCGGGTCGGTGCAGGTAGGCGCGCGCCAGGCCGGCGCCTCCGATGCACAGCTCACCGGTCACTCCCAAGGGCACCGGTTGGCCGCTGCGATCCAGCACGTACGTTCGGATATTGGGTAGCGACCGGCCGATGGGCTCCCACTGCGATTCGGTCCGTGTCTCATCGCCGAGAAAGGCGGCCGTCGCGACGATCGTCGCCTCGGTGGGTCCGTACGAGTTGACGAGCCGGATCCCTTGTCCCACACCGAGTTGCCACCTCGCGCGGAGGTTCGGCAGCACCGCCTCGCCGCCAAGGATGACCAGCCTCAACCGGCGCGGTCGCGTCATGGGCTCCCCGGCCGCCGCCAGCTCGTGCCAGAAGGCCGCCGGCAGACCGAGGACGCTGATCTCCAGCTCGTCGATGGCGCGGAGGAAGACCGCCGGTGAGGCGAGCATCGCCTCGTCGCGCAACACGAGCGTCGCGCCGCCGGCCAGGCAGCAGTGGATCTCCTCGACGCTGGCGTCGAAGCTGAGCGACGAGAACTGGAGGACCCGATCGGCAGGCCCGATCCCGTACCCAGTAGCGGCATGTCCGCAGTAGTTGACCGCGGAGCGGTGCGCGACGGCCACCCCCTTGGGCGCCCCGGTCGAGCCGGAGGTGTAGATCACGTAGGCCAGGCTGCTCGCGTCAGCCTGGCGGGATAGCCTCTCGACGCTTTGCTGATCGACGTCCCCCCCGTCCGCCAGCACCACCACGGCTCTGTCGGTGGTGGGCAGAGCGCTCGCGAGCCGCTTCGCCGTCAGGACGGCCCGGGCACCCGAGTCCCGGAGGATGTAGGCCAGACGCTCCTGCGGATAGGCGGGATCGAGGGGCACGTAGGCTGCGCCGGCTTTCAAGATCGCCAGGACCCCTAGGATCATCTCGGGTGAGCGGTCGAGGAAGAGCCCCACTACGTCCTCGGGACCAACGCCCACGGCAAGCAGGAGGCGGGCGAGTTGGTTGGCGCGGTCCTCAAGCTGGCGATAGGTCATCCGATGCTCGCCCGAGGAGACGGCAAGGCCGTACGGCCTCCGTTCCGCCTGGGCCTCGAAGAGCTCGTGCAGGCACGAGCCGGCGAACCCGCCGGCATCCGTGTCGTTCCACTCACGGACCAATTGGTGGAGCTCGCCTGCCGACAGCAGGGGTAGCGACCCGATCCGCTGCTCCGGGGCGGCGCCGCAGCCCGCTAGCAGGCGCAGGAAGGACTGGACCAGACGGGCTCCGGTCGAGGGATCGAAGAGGTCGGTGTCGTATTCGAGATAGCCGGTGATCCCCTCCGGACCCTGGCTGAACGAGACGCTGAGGTCGAACTGGGTGATGCCGGTCTCGAGCGCCAGAGCGCTGATCCCGAGGCCCGGCAGTCCCAGGTCCGGCGCCAACGAATCCTGGAGCGAGAACATCACCTGGAAGAGGGGATGATGGCGCAGGTCCCTCTCCGGCTGCAGCTCTTCGACCAGGCGCTCGAACGGCAGGTCCTGATGGGCGTAGGCGCCGAGGGCCGTCTCCCGGGCTCGTGCGAGCACCCCGACGAATCCGGGGTCCCCCGCGAGGTCCACCCGCAGGACGAGGGTGTTGACGAAGAGCCCGATGATCCCTGCTGTCTGGGCATGGCCGCGGTTGGCGACCGGAGACCCGACGGCGATCTGCTCCTCATCGCTCCACCGGCCAAGCAGGGCCTGGAAAGCGGCCAGCAGGATCATGAACAGGGTCGCCCCCTGGCGCCGGCCAAGGGCGGCCAACCCCACCACTACCTCCGGTTCCAGGATGAGGGGCAGGTGCGCCCCGCGGTAGCTCGGGTTTGCCGGCCGAGGCCGGTCCTTGGGCAGCCCGAGCTCCGGGGGCAGACCGGCGAGTTGGCCCCGCCAGTAGGAGAGCTGCGCTTCCAGGATTGCCCCCTGGAGCCAGTTGCGCTGCCAGACGGCGAAGTCGGGATACTGGATTGCAAGCTCCGGCAGCGGGGAGGGCCGGCCGGAGGAGAAGGCGGAGTAGAGCGCCGAGAGCTCTCGCAGGAGCACTCCCATCGACCACCCGTCGCCGACGATATGGTGCATCGCGAACAGCACCGCGTGCCCGAGATCCCCGAGCCGGACGAGGGCGGCCCGCAGCAGGGGTCCGCGGGCGAGGTCGAAGGGCCGCCGGACGTCGGCGAGGGCGAGCCGCCGGAGCTCCGCCTCGCGGCGAGGCGCGGGGAGGCAGCTCAGGTCCATGAGCGGCAGCGGGAACGCTCCCGGCGCCACCACCACCTCCACCGGCTCGCCGGCGATCTCGCCGAAGGTCGTCCGCAACGCCTCGTGCCGCCGCACGATCTCGGCGAGACTGCCGTGCAGGGCCGCAACGTCGAGCCGGCCCTCGAGGTGCAACGCGTTGGCAATATTGTAGGCAGGGTTGCCCGGCGCGAGCCTGTCGACCAGCCAGAGGCGCTGCTGGGCGAAGGAGAGAGGCCGGGTCCCGTCTCGCGGCGCAGGCTCGATGGACGGCAAGGGCGGCTGGCCCTCCATTCTCGCTGCCTCCACCGCGAGCGCCAAGCCAGCCAGCGTCGGCGTCTCGAACAGGCGGCGCAGCGGCAACTCGACACCGAACACCTCTCGCACCTGAGACACCACTCGGGTGGCCAGCAGCGACTGCCCCCCAAGCTCGAAAAAGTTGTCCGGCGCCCCCACGCGCTCCACTCCCAACACCTCGGCCCAGATCGCCGCCAGAATCTCCTCGGTGGCCGTCCGCGGCGCGATGAAGGCTCCCTCCAGCTCCAGGCCCAAAGATCCGGGATCGGGCAAGGCGCGCCGATCCACCTTGCCGCTGGGGGTCAGCGGCATCGACTCGAGCAGGACGAAGGAGGACGGGACTGCGAATTCGGGGATTTTCCGTCCAAGGAAATCGCGGAGGTCGCGAAGGTCCAGGGCGTGGCTTGTCTTAGGGACCACATAAGCCACGAGCCGGCGGACTCGACTCGCGCCGTCCTCGCGCACCTCAGCGACCGCCTCGCGCACCTGCGGATGGAGGAGTGCCGCCGCTTCGACCTCCCCCAACTCAATGCGGAATCCGCGGATCTTGACTTGGTGGTCGATACGACCCAAGTATTCCAGATCTCCGTCGGGCAAGTGCCGCGCCAAGTCCCCGCTGCGATAGAGCCGCGCCCCGGGAGGTCCGGAGGGGTCGGGAACGAAGCGCTGGGCAGTTAGCTCCGGCCGGTTGCGGTAGCCGAGAGCGAGCCCCTCGCCGCCGACGCAGATCTCTCCCGGTATGCCGATGGGTTGCGACCGCAACTCGCCGTCGAGGACATGGACGGACAGGTCGGGAATGGGCCGGCCGATGACGCTACCCCGGCCTCCGGCGAAATCCTTCCGGCCAATGGGGCGGTAGGTGACGTGCACGGTCGTCTCGGTGATCCCATACATATTGACGAGGCGGACTCTTTCCTCCTCGTGGCGGTCGAACCAGGGGACGAGCATTGCGGGTTCGAGCGCCTCGCCACCAAAGATAACCAAGCGCAGGTCGAGATCGGGCGACGCGCTGCCGAGCACGGCATCCTCCGCCCAGAGGAGCTGGCGGAACGCCGAAGGCGTCTGGTTAAGCACCGTGATCCGCTCGTCCCGCAGCAGTGAATAGAAAGCCTCGGGTGAGCGGCTCTCCCAGTAGGGCACTATGACAAGCCGGCCGCCGTACAGCAGGGCGCCCCAGATCTCCCAGATGGAAAAGTCGAAGGCATAGGAATGGAAAAGCGTCCAGACATCGTCCGGACCGAATCCGAACCAGGGCTCGGTCGCCGTGAAGAGCCGGGTTACGTTCCCGTGGGTGATGACCACGCCCTTCGGCTGTCCCGTGGAGCCGGAAGTGTAGATCATATAGGCTGGGTACGCGGGATCGATCTCCAGCGGCAGGCGCTCGCCGCTCCGACTGCCGATCTCCAGCGCATCGGCGTCGAGCCGCACCACGTTCGCGGCGTGCTCCGGCAGGGCGACAGTCAGCCGCTCCTGGGTGACGAGGATGGAGGTGCCGCTGTCCTCCAAGGCGAAGGCCAGACGGTCTGGGGGATAGGTGGGGTCGAGGGGCAAGTAACCTGCCCCTACCTTGAGGATGCCGAGGATGGCAACAACCATGTTCAGCGAACGATCGCAGCAAAGGCCGACGAGGTCGCCGGGCGAAGCGCCAAGTGCAACCAAATGGCGGGCAAGCCGGTTGGCCCGCTCGTCCAACTGCCGGTAAGTGAGCCGCTCGCCGCACGCAGAGACGGCTGGAGCCTCGGGCCGGCGATCCACTTGGGCTTCGAAGAGACGGTGGACGCAAGCCCTCCTGTGGCTGGCCTCCCAAAGCCCCTCGTTCCATTCCGTGACGACTTGGTGGCGCTCATGGCCGCCGAGCAGCGGCAGCTCGGAGATCCGTCTTTCTGGACCATTGACAATCTCCGTCAAGCAGGCCGTGAGGTGCTCGGACCAGCGCACCAGGGTCGTCCGGTCGAAAAGCTCCGTCGCGTACTCCAGTCGGCTTTGGAGCTCGTCCCCAACCTCGGCGAACGACAAAGTGAGATCGAACTTCGCCGTCTTCTCCTCGAGAGCAACCAGATCGAGGCTCAAGCCCTCGATCCGGAGGCTGCCGACCGGTGCGTTCTGAAGCACGAGAGCCACCTGGAACAGGGGGGTGTGGCCGAGGCTCCTCTCCGGCTGCAGCTCTTCGACCAGCCTCTCGAAAGGCAGGTCCTGATATGCGTGCGCCGCCAGCGCCACCTCGCGCACGCGGCCGAGCAGCTCCGAGAACGGCGGATTCCCGGCGAGATCGGCACGGAGCACCAGAGTGTTGACGAAAAACCCGATCAGAGCCTCCACTTCGACCCGGGTGCGGTTGGCGATCGGCGTGCCCACCACGATGTCGGTCTGGCCGGTATAGCGTGCGAGCAGCGTCTGGAAGGCGGCGAGGAGCGTCATGAACAGGGTGCATCCTCGAATACGGCTCAACTCACGCAGGGCCGAGGAGAGCCCGCCCGGCAGCCGGAAAGAGATGGCAGCGCCGGCGCCCGACCGCACAGCCGGACGCGGGCGGTCCATGGGTAGGTCGAGAAGCGGCGGCGCGCCGCGCAGGCACTGCCGCCAGAAGGCGAGCTGAGTCTCCAGGACCTCGCCCTGCAGCCACTCCCGTTGCCAGCGCGCGAAGTCCGCGTATTGGAGCGGAAGGTCAGGCAGAGGCGAACCGAGGCCCGCGGAGAAGGCGGCGTACAGAGCGGCCATCTCCTTGACCAGCACGCCCATGGACCAGCCGTCGCTGACGATGTGGTGCAGCGCCAGCGCCAGCAGGTGCTCGGCCTCCCCGAGCGCCACCAACAGGACCCGCAGAAGTGGGCCTTCACGCAGATCGAAGGGGCGCCAGATCTCGCGGGCGGCGAGCCGCAGGGCCTCGTTCGAGCGTCGCGCCGACGATATGCCTCCGAGGTCGACGCGCGCCAGCGCCAGGGCGCACGCAGGGGAGACGCTCTGCGCCGGCTCCCCCTGCTCGCTACTGAAGACCGTGCGCAGCACCTCGTGCCGGCGGACGATTTCGCCGAAGCTGCGGGCCAGGGCCGCAGTGTCCAGCTTCCCTGCGAGCCGCAGCACGACCGGCACGTTGTAGAGCGGGCTGCCCGGCTCGAGCTGGTCGATGAGCCAGAGCCGCTGCTGGGCGAACGACAAAGGAGCGGGTTGCTCGCGCGAGGTCCGCGGGATGGGCGCGGCCTGCCGCTCGCCGCCTTCCCGCAGGGCCGCCTCGACGACGCCGGCATGCCCGCTCACGGTCGGCATCTCGAACAGGCTGCGCAGAGATATCTCCACCCCGAAGACCTGCCGGATGCGTGAGACGACCTGGGTCGCCAGCAGGGAATGGCCGCCGAGGTCGAAGAACCCGTCGTCCCGGCCCACCCGTTCGACCCCGAGGACCTGCTCCCAGATCCCGGCCATCAGCTCCTCGAGCGGGGTGGCCGGCGGAGTCCCGCCGGTGCTCGGGCGCGCGGGCTCCGGCGCCGGCAGCGCCCGCCGGTCCACCTTGCCATGCCTCGTCAGCGGCAGGCTGTCGAGAGCGACGTACGCGGCGGGCACCATGGGCTCAGGGAGGCGCTGCTTGAGGAAGTGGCTCAAATCGGCTGACGCCGGCGGTGCGTCACCGGCGGTCTCCACATACGCCACCAGGCGTTTCTGACCGGCTTCGTCGGTGCGCACCACCACCGCGGCCGCCCGGACTCCGGGGTATTGCCGTAGCGCCGCCTCGACTTCGCCCGGCTCGACACGGAAGCCACGGATCTTGACCTGCTGGTCGATTCGCCCAAGGAACTCCACCTTGCCGTCGGCCAGATGCCGGCAGAGGTCGCCGGTGCGATAGAGGCGCGCGCCTGGCTCGCGGCCGTGGGGATCTGGAACGAACCTCTCAGCCGTCAGGTCGGGACGGCGCAGATAGCCGCGAGCGAGCCCGTCGCCGCCGACCAGCAACTCGCCGGCGACGCCGGCCGGCACCAGCTCGAAGCGGCGGTCGAGAACGTAGGTCCGGGTGGCGTTGATCGGCCGGCCGATGGGCACCGACCCCGCCCGGCGGCCGGACCGAGCCACCGGATGACAGCAGGTGAACGTCGTATTCTCGGTCGGGCCGTAGCCGTTGATCAGCTCACACCCCGGCAGCCCGGCGAGTGCCCGCTCGACGTGGGGCACGGACAGCACGTCCCCCCCCGCCAGGAGCTGCCGGACGCTCGCCAAGTCCTCCAGTCGCTCGTCCACCATGAGGTGGAAGAGCCCCGCCGTGAGCCAGAGCGTGGTTACCCCGTGCTCGCGCAGCATCCCGCCCAGCCGCTCCAGGCCGAGCGCGCCGGGCGGCGGTAGGACGAGGCGGCCACCGTTCAGCAGGCAGGCCCAGATCTCCAGGGTCGCGGCGTCGAACGAGACCGGCGCCACCTGGAGGAACACCTCGTCCGGGCCGAAGCGCGCGAAACCGCTCTCCTTGGCCAGGCGCACCACCCCGCGATGGGGGATGCTCACCCCCTTGGGGCGGCCGGTCGAGCCCGAGGTGTACATGACATAGGCCAGGCTCTCAGGGCCGGCGCCGCTGTGAGAGAGCGGCCGCGCCGCGGAGAGATCCGGCTGAGCCTCGCCGTCCAGGTCGATGACCGCGGCCTGGTGCCGGGGCAGCCTCGCAGCCACGCTCCGCTGCGCCAGGAGCACTGCCACTCCGGCGTCCTCGAGCATGAATCGTAGGCGCTCCTCCGGATATTCGGGGTCGAGGGGCAGGTAGGCCCCGCCCGCCTCGAGAATGGCGAGGAGCCCGACGATCATTCCAACCGAGCGCTCGGCGCAGATCCCGACCAGCACCTCCGGCCCAACGCCTAGCCGGCGCAGCTCGCGGGCCAGGGCGCCAGCCCGCCGGCCGAGCTCGGCGTAGGTCAGGGTTTCGTCACCGCAGACCAGGGCCACGGCGGAGGGCGAACGCGCGGCCACGGCGGCGAAGAGCTCGTGAATCACGGCACCGGAGGGGTACGGAGCTCGCCCTCCCGCCCACTCGATCAGGAGCTGCTGGCGCTCGGTGGCGGACAGGAGGGGCAGCTCCGAGAGACGCCGCTCGGGGTCCGCGACAACGGCGGCAAGGAGCTCCCGGTAGTGATTCGCCAGTCGCAGGACCGTCGTGGCGTCGAACAGGTCAGTGGCGTACTCGAGAATCCCGGCCAACCCCTCCGGCGTGTCGCGCAGGAACAGGCTGAGGTCGAACTTCGCCGTACCCGAATCGAGCGCCACGAGGCGCAGGCTCAGACCGGGGATCTCCACCTCCGGCATGGGCGCGTTCTGGAGCTGGAACATGACCTGGAAGAGGGGGTGCCTCCCGAGGTGCCGCTGCGGCTGCAGTTCCTCGACCAACCGCTCGAAGGGGAGGTCCTGGTGGTCGTAGGCTCCCAGCGTGACTACGGAAACGCGCGCGAGCAGCTCGCGGAACGTGGGGTCCCCGGAGGCATCGGTGCGGAGCGCCAGGGTGTTGACGAAGAAGCCGATCAGCCCCTCGATCTCGAACCGGTTCCGGTTGGCGATCGGGGAGCCCACGACCAGGTCTTGGGCGCCGGTGTACCGGTGGAGCAGCGCCTGGAAGGCGGCGAGCAGGATCATGAACAGCGTGTTGCGGTCTCCCCTGCCGAGGTCCTGGAGCGCGGCCGCGAGCTCCCGCGAGAGGCGCACCGCCAGCGTCCTCCCGCGGTAGCTCTGGATGGGAGGGTGCGGCCGGTCTGCGGGGAGCCCGAGGTCGTCCGGAACCCCGCGCAGCCGCTCCTTCCAGTAGCGAATCTGGGCTTCGAGCACCTCCCCGCATAGCCACGTCCGCTGCCAGACCGCGAAGTCGGCGTACTGGATCGGCAACGCGGAGAGCGGGGAGGGCTCCCGCCGCAGGAAGGCGCGATAGAGCGTCGCCAGCTCGTTGAAGAGCACCCCCAGGGACCACCCGTCCGAGACGATGTGGTGCATGGACAGGAGCAGCAGATGGTCCCGGCGCCCCAGCCGGAGGAGCGCGGTCCGCAGCAGGGGACCCCGGACGAGATCGAAGCGGTGCCGCGCCTCCTGGTCGGCCAGGCGCGCCAGCTCGCACTCGCGGCAGGCCTCCGGAAGGCCTTCGAGGTCCACCACCGGCAGGGGAAGGGCGAGCCGCGGCGCAACGAGTTGGACGGGTCGCCCCTCGCGCGCCGAGAAGGTGGTACGCAACGCCTCGTGGCGACGGACGATCTCCGCGAAGGTCGCGGCGAGCACGGGTACGGCGAGGCGGCCGCGGATCCGGATCAGCCCAGGCACGTTGTAGGTCGGGGCCTGGCCCTCGAACTGGTCCAGGAACCAGAGCCGCTCCTGGGCGAACGAGAGCGGGAGGTCGATGTCGCGCGGCACCGGCCGCAGCGGCAAGGCCGCTCCGCCTGCACGCAGCGCCTCGATCTCGCCGGCGAGCTCAGCGAGGGTCGGCGACAGGAACATCGAGCGCAACGGTAGCTCGACGCCGAAGGCGTTGCGGATGCGTGACACCACCTGGGTGGCGAGCAGAGAGTGCCCCCCAAGAGCGAAGAAGTCGTCGTGGACGCCGATCCGATCGAGATTCAGGACCTGGGACCAGATGCGGGCCAGCTCCTCTTCGAGCGCCGTGCGCGGCGCGGCATATCCCGCCAGGAGATCCGGCCGGACGACCTCCGGCGCGGGGAGCGCGCGACGGTCGACTTTGCCGTTGGCGGTGAGCGGCAAGCGATCGAGAAGGACGAAGGCCGACGGCGCCATGTAGCCCGGCAGGTTGTCCTCGAAGTAACCGTGCAGCTCGGGCACGATCCGGCGGGCGAAACGGCCGAGGAGGGGGTCGTTGGCGAAGCGGCTCCACGGGCCGTCGGGCGGCGGGGACCCCGGAGCCTCGAAAGCCCGCGGGACGCCGGGACGCCGGAAAAGGACCTCGAAGCTCCCCTCGGATCCGGGATGGGCCCAGCCGAGGTCGATCGCGTAGCCCAGCTCCCGGCCCAGCTCCCAGAGGTCGTCCGGAGCGCCGCCGAAGGCCGCGGTCTCGCGCAGCCGCTCGCGCAGCTCTCCCGCGGTCGCGGGACCGTCCTCCTCGGCGAGCAGCCGGGCGGTGGTCACCGCCCCGGCAAGGCGGGCGTTCGGAACCCGGAGCACCCCCAGCTCCGCGGGCCGCTCGTCCGCCAGCCGCTGCCGGAGCTCGTGCAAGGAAAGTCCCTCGCGCTGCCAATCCAGCCAGACCGGATCCGACGCCGCGGGAGCCGGGCCGACATGCAGGACGACCTGGTAGCGGAAGCGGGTCAGCTCGTTGTCCGCTCGACCACGCTTAGGGCGGACCTCGACCCAGGAGATCCTGGGCACGCGCCGCTTCAGGGCGACGAAGAAAGCGGGGTCGACGACCAGCTCGTTCTCCTGGCGCCGCTGGGTCTCAACCGACTGCCGCAGTTGGCTCGCGGGCACCGAGGCGGCGGCCCGGTGGAGCTCGACCGAGGCGTGAAACGCTCCGAGGAGCGGCAGGCTGCGCACGTCGCCGAGGAACATGAAGCCGCCGTCGGCCACGACCTCGACCGCCCTGGTCAGCACCTCTGCCAGGTAGTCGATAGCGGGGAAATACTGCACGACCGAGTTGAGGAGGACGGCGTCGAAAGAGCCTGGAGCGAACCCCGAGAAGTCGTCCGCCAGCCGCTGCTCCAGGGTGACCTGGGGCAGCGAGCCGGCGATCTGCTCGCCCAGCCAGTCGAGCACGGCGCGCGAGAAGTCCGTGCCGTAATAGGCCGCACAACGCGGGGCGATCCGCTGCAGCAGCAGCCCTGTGCCGCAACCGATCTCGAGCACCCGGCCGGGCCCCAGGTCGAGGATCTCCTCGACCGTACGGTCGACCCACTCGCGCATCTCCCCGACGGGGATCGGCGCGCCCGTGTAACTGCTGTTCCAACCCACGACGTTGAAGGCCGCGTCCTGGGCGGCCACCCCCTGGCCGTAGGTGTCCTCGTAGAGCATCTGCCATTCGCTGACGTGCTCGCTCGACGACCCTGCGACCTCCGGGGGGAGTGCCGGCGCTCCTCGGCTCTGCACCACGTAAGCGACGAGCTGCCGCTGGCCGGGGGTATCCTCCCGCGCCAGCACCACGCAGGACTCGACCGCCGGATGCGCGGTGAGCAGGCTCTCGATCTCTCCGAGCTCGATGCGGAAGCCGCGGATCTTGACCTGGTGGTCGAGGCGGCCGAGAAACTCCAGGGTCCCGTCCGGCAGCGAACGCACCAGGTCCCCCGTGCGGTACAGGCGCTCGCCCGGACCGCCGAACGGATCCGGCACGAAAC
>DASUEN010000165.1:0-7071 GCA_036275055.1 Thermoanaerobaculia bacterium | reverse complement strand
TTGCTGTTGGGTGGGGGCTCCCTCTTCTCCCGGTGAGGGGGGCTGGGAGGGGGCGGGAGAAGAGGGCCGGGGTGATGAGGGTCTTGGGTGGGCGGCGCTTATGGGGCGGGCGCCCCGCTCTCCCTCTTGCACACCGTTTTCCACACTCCTCCTCGCGGAGACTGCAAATCCGGCTGTGGAAATCCTGTCAGGAAGGTGTGGATTGTAATCTCTGCCCTGTCCGGCTCCCCAAGAGCTGGGGCGGCCGCCTGTGACAACCCCAACATCTTGTGGTTTCACCCCTTGACACCCGCCACAGGCAGGCGTAGCGTTGGCGATGCGCGTCACGAAAGAAGCGGTCCTGTGCAGGCAGTCATATCCCATTCCGGAGGGTGTTCGCGGGTAGGCGAGGCGTAGGAGAGCGGGAGCGTGTCCGGCGTTGGCCGCCGGCAGGTACGACGTAGAACCCACATCTTGAGGAGAAGCGAGCATGGAGCCCCATTCCCCCCTGCATTCCGACGAGGCGAGAGGCGGAGCAATGCGCGACCGGCGCAACAACCGGGTGCCCAGCCCGCGAGCGGAGGCGCTCGCGGCGACCGAGGTGGCCCCCGCCAGGGGCCTGCGTTTCGAGCGCTACTACACCACACCCGGGGTCGATCCCTTCGACACGGTCGAGTGGGAGGTGCGCGATGCCGTCATCTCGAACGAGCGGGGGGAGAAGGTCTTCGAGCAGCGGGGCGTGGAGATGCCCCGCTTCTGGTCGCAGACGGCGACCAACGTGGTGGTCTCCAAGTACTTCCGCGGCCAGCTCAATGCGCCGGACCGCGAGCGCAGCGTGCGCCAGCTCATCGGCCGCGTGGTGGACACCCTCACCGGCTGGGGGCGCCGGGGCGGCTACTTCGCCGCCGAAGAGGACGCCCTTGCGTTCCACGCCGAGCTCAAGCACATCCTGCTCTACCAGTACGCCTGCTTCAACTCGCCCGTCTGGTTCAACGTCGGCATCGAGGAGAAGCCCCAGTGCTCGGCCTGCTTCATCAACTCGGTCGACGACACCATGGACTCCATCCTCACCCTGGCGAAGACCGAGGGGATGCTCTTCAAGTACGGCTCGGGCACCGGCAGCAACCTCTCGAAGCTGCGCTCCTCCCGCGAGTCTCTCGCCGGCGGCGGCACGGCCTCGGGGCCGGTCTCCTTCATGAAGGGGTTCGACGCCTTCGCCGGCGTCATCAAGAGCGGCGGCAAGACCCGGCGGGCGGCCAAGATGGTGATCCTCGACATCGATCATCCGGACATCGAGGACTTCATCCGCTGCAAGGAGAAGGAGGAGAGGAAGGCCTGGGCCCTGATCGACGCCGGCTACGAGGGGGGCTTCAACGTCCAGGGCGGCGCCTACGACTCGATCGCCTACCAGAACGCCAATCACTCCGTGCGGGTGACCGACGGGTTCATGCAGGCCGTGCTCGACGACGGCGAGTGGCAGACCCGCGCCCGCATCGGCGGCCGGCCCATGGGCACCTACAAGGCGCGCGGCCTGATGCAGGAGATCGCCGAGGCCGCCTGGGTCTGCGGCGATCCCGGCATGCAGTACGACACCACCATCAACGACTGGCACACCTGCGCCGACACCGACCGCATCTACGCCAGCAATCCGTGCAGCGAGTACATGTTCCTCAACGACACCGCCTGCAACCTGGCGTCGCTCAACCTCATGCGCTTCTTCGACGCCGAGTCGGGCTTCGACGTCGAGAGCTTCCGCCACACCTGCGAGGTGGTGATCTCGGGGATGGAGGTCATCGTCGGCAACGCCAGCTACCCGACGCCCAGGATCGCCGAGAACTCCCACAAGTTCCGGCCGCTCGGCATCGGCTACGCCAACCTCGGCGCCCTGCTCATGGCCCGCGGCCTTCCCTATGACTCCGACTCCGGCCGCGACTACGCGGCGGCCATCACGGCGTTGATGTCCGGCGCCTCCTATGCCCAGTCGGCCCGCGTCGCCGAGGCCCTGGGGCCGTTCGACGAGTACGAGACCAACCGCGAGCCCATGCTGCGGGTGATGCGCAAGCACCGCGACGCCACCCGGCGCATCGAGCCGGCCCACGTGCCGCTCGACCTGTTGCAGGCGGCGAAGAAGTCGTGGGACGAGGTGGTGGAGCTGGGCGAGGAGCACGGCCTGCGCAACAGCCAGATCTCGGTGCTCGCGCCCACCGGCACCATCGCCTTCATGATGGACTGCGACACCACCGGCGTCGAGCCCGACATCGCCCTCGTCAAGTACAAGAAGCTGGTGGGCGGCGGCATGATCAAGATCGTCAACAACACCGTCCCCGCGGCCCTGAAGCGGCTGGGCTACGACAAGGAGCAGGTGCGCTCGATCGTCGAGTACGTCGACGAGCACGACACCATCGAAGGCGCCCCGGACCTGAAGGAGGAGCACCTGCCGGTCTTCGACTGCGCCTTCAAGCCGGCCCAGGGGACCCGCTCCATCCACTACAAGGGGCACCTGAAGATGCTGGCGGCGGTGCAGCCCTACATCTCGGGCGCGATCAGCAAGACCATCAACATGCCCGAGGAGTCGACGCCGGACGAGATCCTCCAGGCCTACGTCGAAGGGTGGCAGATGGGCTTGAAGGCCGTCGCCATCTACCGCGACGGCTGCAAGCGCAGCCAGCCGCTGTCGACCAAGAAGGACGAAGCGCCGGCGGCCGCCGTCCAGGTCCCTCTCCAGGAGCGGCGGGCGGTGCGCCGCAAGCTATCGGACGAGCGCCGCGCCATCACCCACAAGTTCTCGATCAACGATCACGAGGGCTATCTCACGGTGGGGCTCTACGAGGACGGCCAGCCGGGCGAGATCTTCCTGGTGATGGCCAAGGAGGGCTCGACCATCTCGGGCCTCATGGACTCGCTCGCCACCTCGATCTCGATCGCCCTCCAGTACGGGGTGCCGTTGCAGACCCTGGTGGACAAGTTCAGCCACACCCGCTTCGAGCCTTCGGGTTTCACCAAGAACCCGGAGATCCCCATCGCCAAGTCGATCACCGACTACATCTTCCGCTGGCTGGCCTCGAAGTTCCTGTCGCGGGAGGACAAGGCGGCGGCGGGAGTGATCCTGCGCGACGAGCCCGCGGAGCCGCCGGCCTCGGTGCCGCTGCGCGGGGGCGGCCGGCTGGAGGCCGTGGGCCCAGCCGTCTCGGCGGACGTCGTCAGCCCGCCGCGCTCGACCTTCCTCTACCAGCAGGACGCGCCGAGCTGCCACGAGTGCGGCGCCATCATGGTGCGCAACGGAAGCTGCTACAAGTGCCTGAACTGCGGCTCGACGAGCGGGTGCAGCTAGCCCGGGATGATCTTGCCGGTGGCCCGGCGCCGGATCGGACCGATCGGACGGATCCGTCCGATCCGTCCGATACCGCGATCACGAACCCGACTTCAGCGCTCGCCTTCGCGTTACGATCGACGCCCTTCCCCCGGCGACGGCGGCGGCGCGGAGGCTGCGCTGGATTTGTCCCAGGGTCTGCTCGAGCGCCTCGGCCGTACTGGCCTCTTTCTGGAACGCATCGCATTGCTGCAGGACGTCTTCCTCCAGCTTGCTGATCTCGACGAAGAGCCGGGCGCGAAGCTGGTCCGCCGGCACTCCGAAGGGAGGCGTCGTGACGATGTGCGACACGATGTCGAGGACGGTGGGGACGGGCTCCCCCAAGGCCGGCTCCTTGTCGGCGTCGCGCTGCGCCTCCTCGACCTTCTGGCGGGCCCGGGAGAGCGACTGAGTCATGGCGATCGGCGACACCGTGTCCGCCGCTTCCGTCAACTGGCTGAGGACGTCGATCTTGCGCTCCAGCTCCTTCAGGCGGCGTTGCGTCGTGGCCGAGTAGCGGTTGACGCCGTTGCGAATCTCGGCGATCGTCCGCGCGGTGGTTTCGCTGGGCTCCTGCGCGGCCGCCGCGTGAGGGCCGAGGGCAAGGCCAAGAGCGAAGAGGACGGCGGGCACCATTCGCGTCATTCTGATCATGGGTGATCTCCGCGTCTGATGAACGAAGGGGGACCGGTCCTCCGGTCCCCCTATGGAATCGAATCCGGATCGCCCCGGCTCAATACCGGTAGTGATCCGCCTTGTACGGCCCTTCCTTGGCGACGCCGATGTACTTGGCCTGGTCGTCGCGCAGCTCGGTGAGCTTGGCGTTCAAGGTGGTGAGCTGGAGGCGCGCCACCTTCTCGTCCAGGTGCTTGGGCAGGGTGTAGACGCCCACCTCGTACTCGCCCCGCTTCGTCCACAGCTCGATCTGGGCGAGGATCTGGTTGGCGAAGGACGAGCTCATCACGTAGCTCGGGTGGCCGGTGCCGCAGCCGAGGTTCACCAGGCGCCCCTTGGCGAGCAGGATGATGCGCTTGCCGTCGGGGAAGATCACGTGGTCCACCTGCGGCTTGATCTCCTCCCACGGGTACTGCTCCAGGCTCGCGACGTCGATCTCGCTGTCGAAGTGGCCGATGTTGCAGACGATGGCGTTGTGCTTCATCCGCCGCAGGTGATCGTGGGTGATCACGTGGACGTTGCCGGTGGCGGTGACGAAGATGTCCCCCTGGTCACAGGCCTCGTCCATGGTGACCACGCGGTACCCTTCCATGGCCGCCTGCAGGGCGCAGATGGGGTCCACTTCCGTGACCCACACCTGGGCGCTCAGGTTGCGCAGGGCCTGCGTGCTCCCCTTGCCTACGTCGCCGTAGCCGCAGACGACGGCGATCTTGCCGGCCACCATCACGTCCGTGGCGCGCTTGATGGCGTCCACCAGCGACTCGCGGCAGCCGTAGAGGTTGTCGAACTTGCTCTTGGTGACGCTGTCGTTGACGTTGATGGCGGGGAACTTGAGCTCCCCCTTCTTGGCCATCTCGTAGAGACGGTGGACGCCCGTGGTGGTCTCCTCGGTGACGCCCTGGATCGACGCGAGCTGCCGCTTGTACCAGCCGGGCTGGGCGGCGTTGCGCTTCTTGATGGCGGCGAAGAGCACCCGCTCCTCCTCACTGCCGGGATGGTCCAGCACGGTGGGATCGTCCTCGGCCTTGGAGCCGAGGTGGACGAGCAGGGTGGCGTCGCCGCCGTCGTCGAGGATCATGTTGGGCGCGCCTTCGGGGAACTCGAAGATGCGGTGCGTGAAGTCCCAGTACTCGGTGAGGCTCTCCCCCTTGAAGGCGAAGACGGAGATCCCCTCGGCGGCGATGGCGGCCGCGGCGTGGTCCTGGGTGGAGAAGATGTTGCAGCTCGCCCAGCGCACCTCGGCACCCAGGGCCTTCAGGGTCTCGATGAGCACGGCCGTCTGGATGGTCATGTGCAGCGAGCCGGCGATGCGCGCGCCCTTCAGGGGCTGGCTCGCCACGAGCTCCTTGCGGATGGCCATGAGAGCAGGCATCTCGCCCTCGGCGATCTTGATCTCCCGGTGCCCCCAAGCGGCAAGGGAGAGGTCCGCGACGTGGTGCTCGGTTGGGGTGGTGGTTTCGGCAGCGTTCTGCGTGGCGACGGTCATGATTGACCTCCTCGTGAGGGTCCGGGCGACAGGGACTCACCTCTATCGCACCCGGAAGGGTTGAGGTGAGCGCCGTTTCCTGTGCTCCGGTCATGCCGGCGTCCGAGCCTGGGAGGGGGGACCTCCTGCAACGCTCCTCGGACTTGACGGTATTTTACCGCGTCAGGGGCGAATTCCCAAGCCCTCTCCGCAGAGGCTCGGGCCATCCGGGCGGTTCTTCGCGCGTTGACTCCTCTCCCTGGCCGCTGGTACCCTTTTCGGGCTCATGGCCCACCTGCGCACAGCCTTGCCGCAGCCGCCGTCGCCGGCTCCCGCCGCCAGCGGGAGCTTCGCGCTCCGTACAGAGGCCGAGCCGCCTGCCGCGTCTGCGCTTGCGGGGCGGCCGGCGGTGGCCGGCTCCGCGCCGCCGGCGCCGCGGATGGGCGGGGAGATGGGCACGCTCGCCTCGGTTCCCCTCTTCGGTTCCACGCCGGGCGGCGGCGCGTTCAGGATTCAGCCCAAGCTGCGGATCGGCCCGCCGGGCGACCGCCACGAGCGCGAGGCCGACCGCGTGGCCTCGCAGGTGGTCGACGTGCTCCGGGCGCCCCCTGTGGAGGCGCGGAGCGCGCCGGCGGCCGTTCAACGCCAGGCGGAGGTCTCCAGCCTGCCGTCCCCTTCCGAGGAGCTGCTTCAGGGTTGCGATGCCTGTGGCGGCACCTGCGAGGAGCCGCAGTTCGAACGGACGCTGCAGCGGGCGCGGGAGGGCGGCGGGGAGTCCTTCCCCCAAGCCGTGCGCCAGCCCATGGAGCGCGCCTTCGGCGCCGACTTCAGCGGCGTCACCGTCCACCGCGACCGCCAGTCGGACCAGCTCAACCACGCCATCCATGCCCGCGCCTTCACCACCGGCCAGGACATCTTCTTCCGCCGCGGCGAGTACAACCCGGCGAGCCGCGGTGGCCAGGAGCTCCTGGCCCACGAGCTGACCCACGTCGTGCAGCAGGGGGGGCCCGAGGTGCGGCGGGCTTCGGCGGAGACGGAGGGCCACGCCGGCGCGCCGGCCCTCGCGGTCGATGGCGCGGAGCCGGAGGGCGTCGTGCAGCGCGCCTGCACCCGCGCGGAGTGCGGCGCCGATCCAGAGGTCGATGCGCCGCCTTCTCCACCCAGGAAGCGCCGGCGGCTGGACGGCGATGGCGACGGCGGCGGTGCTGGCAGCGCTGCCGCCAGCGCTGCCAGCATTGATTTCGCGCAGCTCTTCAAGCCGAACGTGGGCTCGAAGCCCAACGGCATGGAGGAGGACAAGAGGATCCCCATCGCCACTCGTTTGGAGAACGGCCGCAGCAGCGTCCCGACCCTCCAGCGGCGCAGCATGGCGAGCAGCCCTGCCGTGGGCTCCGGGGCCCTGTTCCTGAACGTGGCCGCGGTGCCGGGGAGAGGAGGCACCCTGGTGCAGCGCGCCGGCATCGTGACGGGCGCGCTCAACACCGGCGCCGCGTATCCCACCGCTCTCGCAGGAGCGCCCGCGGTGGTGGCCCCCGCCTACACAGCGACGGGCCCGAACAACACGGCGACCAACATGAAGGTGAAGGGTCTTCACCGGCAGGCC
>DASUEN010000164.1:0-84965 GCA_036275055.1 Thermoanaerobaculia bacterium | reverse complement strand
TCGCCGGTCCCTTGGTCTCGGCGAGCACCAGCACGTCCCCCGGCTTGAGATTGGGGAATTGCCCGCGCAGGGTGGCCGCCGTCGCGCCCACGGCGAGGCCGTACTCGGGGGCGCCCCAGTCGTACAGGGCGAGGGTGCCGTGGGCGGCATAGACGGTGGCGGCGTCGAGCGTCTCGAAGACGATGGGCGAGGCGGCCAGGGCCTGGTCCAGCTCCGGCGAGGCCGGGTTGAGACGCAGGGGGGTGCCGGCGATCCGGCTCAGGACGGCGGTGCCGGCGGGCACCGTCGTCCCCGCGGCGCTCGACGTCTGGAGCTGCACCCAGACGCGGGCGCCCGCCCCCTCGTGCATGCGGTAGCCGGCGAGCCGCGCGTGGCGCCGCACCGAGACGCGCAGCCGCGCCGTGCCGAGGTAGGCCTCGGTCGCCACGGCGTCCTGGAAATAGCTCACCTGGTCCGCGGCGTCGGCCAAGAGCTCCACCAGCGTCACCCAGAGGTCCGCCGGGCTGTCCTCGCTCCAGTCGGGGAGGAGCACGGTCAGGCGGTCGAGCATCAGGCGGCGGAAGCTCGCCCAGTCGCGCGCCTGGTAGTCGATGGGGGCGTCCGGCACCGGCGCGGGCGCCAGCGGGCAGAGCGGCAGGCAGTCGGCCTCGCGGGGGGCCGGGTCCAAAGAGAAGCTCGCCCGGGCGAAGAACGGATCGAGGCCGGAAACCCCGGTCAGCTCGACGCCGATCACGGGCGTGCCGCCCACCGCCAGCGGCCCCGCGGTGCCGAGGCTCAAGGTGACCTTGAGCTGGGGATCGGCCGCCGTGGTCACGGCAGTGACCGCGGTCGCCTGGAGCGACGTGCCGGCCGCCTCGCCCCCCACCGTGAAGCGGAGGTTGGCGGCCGTCACCGCGGTGAGCACCCCGAGCTTGCCCTGGTTGGCGGTGGTGGCCGGGATGAAATGGAGGATCAGGACGCGCTGCGACGGGCTCGCGCCCGGGGTCACCTCGGCCCAGTCGATGCCGATCTCCGTGGCGTGCGCCGCGACCGCGGCCCGCCGGCGGCGCAGGTAGGCGGCAGCCGGGTCCTTCACCTCGGCCGTCACACCAGGGACCCTCGTGAGAAGACGGCCGTCCGGCGGTCGAGGTTGCGCAGCAGCGAGTACTGCACCGTCACCGTGAGCGTCCCCTCGTCGGACGTGACCGCGACGGACTCCACCCGCAGCCGGTCCGCCAGCCACTGCTGGAGCGCGCCCTGGGCCAGGGCCTGCACGGTGGTCGCCATCTCCGGGCTGTTGGGGCCGAAGACGAGCTGGTCGAGGCCGGCGCCGAAGTCCGGGCGGTTGACCCGCTCGCCGGGGTTGGTGAAGAGGACCTGCTCGATCAGGTCGCGCACGTGGTCCTCGTCGCTGGTCTCGGCGGTGCGCCGCCGGTCGTCGGCGTGGAAGGGGTAGTCGATCTGCATCAGGTCCCCTTGACCCGGAGCTGGGTCAGCTTGACCGAGAGCGGCGTGCCGGTGGGGTTGCACAGCGCCTGGCTGTCCGAGAGGAGCACCGGCAGGCCGTTGGCCAGCACCCGCACCGCCGAGGTGATCCACATGGCCATGACGCACGGGCCGTTGCCGGCCGGCGGCGGCGGCAGGGTGCAGCCGGAGACGGTGTAGACGCTCACCCGGGTGACGATCATCTGCCCCATCACCTTGACCCGCGGGTTCTTGAGCGTCGGCTGGGCCGGCCCCAGGTGCGCGCACTGGACGAGGGCGCCGACGTGGAGGAGGTAGCCGGGCACGTCAGATGATCTCCAGGGCGCCATTGTTGATGTTGACGCTGGCCACCGAGAGCTTGATGCTGTTCTTGCCGTTCTGGATCTCGATGCCGGACGAGGTGAAGGCGAGCTTGAGCGGCGTCGCCACGGCCGGCGGCTTGACCTCCAGGGTGAAGCCGCCGGCGCCCGGCAGGTCCACCAGGTTGAGGGTGACGCTCTTGGTCTTGAGCGCCACCACGAACGGCGTCCCGGGCTTGACCGGCAATTGGCCGGTGTCCCAGAAGCAGCCGCTCCAGATGGGATAGTCGATGTCCCCCTCTTCGAACTCCACCCACAGGTTCGCCCCCACCGGCGGCAGGGCGAAGAAGCCGACGCCGGGGCCGGCGAAGGGGACGCACGGCATGGCCCAGGAGAGCGTGTTGTCGCCCAGCACCTTCGGCACCTCCACCTGCAGGCGCCCCTGCTGGAGGGGATCGACGTTGTTGGCCACCTTGCCGCGATATTTGCCGAAGTACTTCATGGCAGCACCACCGGGACGGTCGACCCCAGCCCGTCGCGGGTCAGGGTGAAGCTCTGGGTGTAGGCGCCGCGCTTGATCGAGTGCGCCACCTGCTTGACGTAGTAGAGGCCGTCGTAGCTGTAGCCGGCGCCGCGCAATCCCACCAGGCCGCGCGCCGTGAGGACGTCGCCGTAGCGGGCGGCGTCGAGCGAGCCGGAGGCCGTCACCGTGTGGTCGGTCGAGAGGTCGGTCTGCGCCTGGGCGCGGCCGAAGGCGGAAACGAAGCTCGAAGGCGTTTCGTCGAACAGCACGCGGCGGGTGTTGGCGCGGTTGACCAGCCAGTTGGGGCGGGTGGAGAGCGGCACGCGCAGGCTGGCGAAGGTGCGCACCGGGAACTTGCGGTCGGTGCGCCGGTCCTGGATCTCCCCCTCGATCAGCTCCGGCGCCAGGGCGTCCTGCTGGAAGCTGATGGAGTCGACGTTGGTCGCCGAGCCGGCGTTGACCGTCAGCGCCTTCTGCGGCACCGACACCCGCTTGGGCGGTCCCCAGTAGGCGGTGTTGGTGAACGGCAGCGGCCCCGCCGTGACGTAGAAGACGTGGCCGTTGCGCTGCGCCAGCTCCTCGACGTAGGCGAGGTCGGTGCCGCGCTGCACGGGCACGCGCTCGATGGGGAGGGGGAGGTCGGTCACCTTGGGCGGGATCACCACCGGCACCATGCCATACTTCGCATAGCGGGCGATGAGGCGGGCGACGATGGCGAGGTCCGGCTGCGCCGGGTACGAGGCCGTGCGCTCCTCCAGGTCCATCATCAGGCTCACGTCCTCCCCCGTCACCGTCAGCTTCGAGGTCCCGGGCGCGTCGCCGGGGGTCAGCTCCTGGTGGGTGATGATGCCATCCATCAGCACCCGCGGCCGGACGTTGAAGATGACGATCAGGATCACCCGGTTGAACGTCTTGAGCAGGGGGTTGGCGAGGAGCGGATCCTCCACCAGGTCGAGCGGCCCGGAGCGGCCGGCCTGGAAGACGAGCTGGAAGCCCGAGCGCCCCTCGTCGGTATGGGTCACCTCGGCGCTCTCCAGCCGCTGGGTGAGGCTGAGCGGCGCCGGCACCGCCACGGTGGGGCCGATGAGCAACGTCAGGTGGACGCCCAGCAGGCTCACCGGCCGAAGCCTCCGGGGAGCTGCGGCATCGGCACCCGCAGCGTGCGGCCGGGCTCGGCCGTCAAGTCCTGCGGGTGCATGGCGTCGTTGGCGTCCGCCACCCGCCACCACTGGACGGCATCGCCCAGGGTGCGGTAGGTGAGGAGGTCGAGCCGGTCCCCCTCCCGCACCTTGAGCTCCACCAGGAGCTGCATGGAGTCGCCCTGGGGAAGGAAGCGGCGGCGCTTGTAGCTGACCTCGCGGCCGTCCGCCGCCACCATCACGGCATCCTCGACGTCGGCATAGCGGCTGTCCGGATCGAACATGGGCTCCCCTCAGGCGATGCGCACGTCGCCCGAGGCGACGGCGTTCAGGTTGTCGAGGCTCCCCAGCGTCGCCATCGTCTCCTTGACCGCCTGGTGGGCGAGGAAGATGCCGTAGCCGGGATGGGTGACGGGGAAGTCGTCGTAGGTCAGCACCCGCATGCTGAGCGCCACCTTGGCGCGGATGGGGTTGAGGTTCACGTCGTAGGCCTCCTCGGTGATGCTGAAGGAGTTGATGACCACCGGCACGATCCGCTTCAGGCCCCAGACGAAGAGGGTGAGCGGCGCCTGCGGGGCGATCACCTCGATCGTCCCCACGGCCAGCAGCACGGTGTTGGCGATCACCAGGCTGCTCTTGGGGTAGAGCAGCATCTCGAGCGCCGAGAGGCGGGGGTAGATCCCCACCGACGTGGCCTGCGGGTCGGCCTTCTCGAGCTGGTCGGTGGCGTCGAACTCGATGTCGACGCTGATCGTCTCCTTGGGCGCGCCTTTGAGGCGGAGCACCTCGGAGCGGCTGCCGCCGTCGCTGCCGATCTGCGATTCGAGGCTGCGCGTCATGGTCTCCGGGTTGTACTGGAAGAGGATGACGCTCGCCACGGGGTTGAACGGATCGATGCCCACGAGGGCGCCCTTGATCAGGCGGGGGGAGCCGGGGAAGGTGCTCATCGCTTCGCCCCCCGCACCGCGGCGGCGACACCCGCGGCGACCTCCTGCCGGGCCTGCCCAGGGTTGCCGGCCGGGATCCTGCCCTCGCCGCCGAGCCGTGCCAGCTCGCGCCGCACGGCCGCGGCGACCGCCCGGCCGCGGGCGGCCGAAAGGCCGTGCAGCACCAGCCGCTCGACGTGGACCTCCGTTCTCTTCATAGCGGGCTTCATGCCTCCCATCCTTTGGTCTCCGCCGCGGTCAGCGGCTTTTCGATCTTGGCGTACTCGCTCTGCGCCGCCCGCAGCACGTGCGCCATGCGCACCGGCTCGCCGCCGCCATCGGCATCGGCGGCCAGGAAGGCGGCGCTCAAGGCGATGTTGCGGATGTTGCCGCCGGCGACGCCGAGGCGGGCCAGCAGCGGATAGTCGAGCCCCGCGAGCGGCGTCTCCGGCGGGAAGACCCGGCGCCAGATCTCCTCGCGCAGCGCGGCGTCCGGGAAGGGGAACTGGACGACGAAGCGCAGGCGGCGCAGGAAGGCCGGGTCGAGCGAGTTCTTCAGGTTGCTGGTGAGGATGGCGAGCCCGCGGTAGGCCTCCATGCGCTGCAGCAGGTAGCCGACCTCGATGTTGGCGTAGCGGTCGTGGCTGTCCTTGACCTCGGAGCGCTTGCCGAAGAGGGCGTCGGCCTCGTCGAACAGGAGGATGGCGCCACCCCCCTCGGCGGCGTCGAAGACCTGGCGCAGGTTCTTCTCCGTCTCGCCGATGTACTTGCTCACCACCGCGGAGAGGTCGATGCGGAAGAGGTCGAGGCCGAGCTCGCCGGCCAGCACCTCCGCCGCCATGGTCTTGCCGGTGCCGCTGGGGCCGGCGAAGAGGGCGCTCACCCCCAGGCCGCGGCTGCCGCGGGCAGCGAACCCCCAGTCGCCGTAGACGCGGCTGCGCCGGCGGACGTGCACGGCGATCTCGGAGAGCACCTGGCGCTCGCGCTCGGGGAGCACCAGGGTGTCCCAGCCGGCGGCCGGACGGATGCGCTGTGCCAGCGCCTCCAGCCGCGGCCGCGCCTGCCCGAGCGAGGCCTGCCAGAGCACCGCGCCGAGGGCGGCCGGCGCCGGCTCTTCCCCTTCGTCCGTGGTGGACAAGGCTTCGGCCGCCGCCGAGCGGATGGCCGCGGCGCTGAGGTCGAACTGCGCGGTGAGCCCCTCCAGGTGGCCGTTGAGCTCCGCCGCCGCCGGCCCCAGGAAGGCGCGCCAGAGGCCGGCCTGCTCGGCGGGCGTGGGCTTCTCCACTTCCAGCGGCAGGACGGTGCGCCGCCGCGGCCGGCGGCGGTCGCGGACGGCCAAGGCCAGCGGGCCGCGGAAGCTCTCCGCCAGGCGGCTCAAGGCGGCGTCGCGCAGAGCGTCCGCCGGCTCGAGCTCCTGGGCGTCGACGAACAGGGCGGCGTGGCCGAAGGCGGCCTCGCGGCCGAGCAGCCGCACCAGGCCGTCGAGCTCGCCGGGGCTCACGGGGAGCGCGCCGGCGGCGACGATCATCCCGGAGAGGCCGAGCGCCACCGCCGCGGCGGCGAAGACCTCGCGCTTCCCCTCCGGCTCGGCGCCGGTGAGCTCGGCGACGGGCGGGGGCGCGCCGCCGGCCGTCCTCGCCCAGGCGCGGGCCAGGCGCTCGGCCAGCGCGCGGTGGGACGGCACCAGGGCGCGGGCGGGCGGCAGGGGCTCGGCGATCCCGGCCAGGCGCTCGTCCGTGACGTCCAGCCCCCGCAGGTAGTGGAGCACCCGCTCGTCGAGGCGCAGCGGGCTCGTCATCAGCCCGCCCTCCCGCCCCACTTCGAGCAGCCGCCAGTGGCGCAGGGGTCCCTGCGGGGAGGCGGCGCTCCAGTGCGGCTCGGGGAGAGCGGCCAGGGCGAGCCCGAAGGAGGGCCACGGGCGCTGCGGGTCCCCCTGGGCGGCGGCGCAGAGGGCGCCGAAACCGGCGTCGAGCTCGGGACCCGCCGCCATCGTCACCACGTCGCGCTCGAAGGCGGAGAGGCCGAAGAGGGAGGCGAGGGACTCCAGGGCCGGCGGATAGCCCTCGATCTCGAAGCTCGCCACGGCAGGCTCCGCCGGAGTGGTGCCGGCAGCCCGGCTTTCCAGCAGCCGCCGCACGCGGGCGAGCGACTGCTCCACGTGCCGGTCGTTGGCCGCGTACCAGCTCACCGGGTAGCCCCCCGCTGGGTGGTGGTCCCGCTCAGGTCGGCCGTGGGTCCCGTGTACTGGCCGAAGGTGGGGCTCGCCGGATTGGCGTCCGCGGTGAGGGGGCTCTCGGCGCCATCGACCTGGAGGCGGACGAGGTAGACGGCCGGCACGACGCCGGAGACGGGCACGTCGAGGGTGTCGGTATCGTCGGTGCGGGCGGGGAGCGGGAAATTGTAGGCGGCGGCCGTGGCACTGCCGGGGAGGGAGTTGAGCAGCAGGAAGGAGCGCTGCTTCGCACCCACCAACGGGCCGACCGACAGGGTCAATGTGGCGGCGGCCACCCCGCCCTTGATCGTCAGGTCCGCGACGTCGATCTGGAAGAGCCGCGGGCGGAGCACCAGGGGAGCGACGTTGGACTCCACACCGGCCCGGGCGACCGGCGGCGTCCCCACCAGGAAGGGGTGGAGCACCTGCACGCCCGCCACACCCGCGCTCAGGGCCGAAGTATCGACGGCCGGAGCGCTCAAGGGGAAGAGGATCTCGGTGTCGCTCACCGCGGTGGGCGTGACCGCCAGGCCGGCGAGGCGCACCTGGGTGAGCGCGCTGCGCAGCCGCTGCCCGGCCACGCGCACGGTCGTCCCCAGGACGATCGGCTCCCCCGGCCCGCCCACCGCGGTCACCGTCTCGATCAGCGGCTGGCGCAGGGTCTCGACCAAGAGCCGCCGCTCGCGCACCGGCGGCGCCGGCGACGGGGTCTCGTCCGCCGTCAGCAGGACCGCCGAGGCGCGGTAGGCCACGGAGAGGGCATAGTCGGTCTTCGAGAAAATGCCCAGCCAGAGCTGCGACAGCTCCTGGAGGTTGAGCCCCAAGGGGACGAGGCGGACGACGTCGAGGTCGTCCGCCAGGTCGGAGCCGGCGAGGAAGCCGAACTGAGGGTCGGCGAGGGTCTCGCGGATGGCGTCGCGGGTGACGATGGGGCGCGCGTGCAGGGCGCGCAGGGTGCCGCCCAGCAGGCGGTGGGGCTCCAGCAGGCTCTCGTCGCCGTAGAAGCTGAAGAGGTAGTGGAGGTCGACGGCGGCGACCGGCCGGTCCACCGCGCTGCCGTCCGGCCGTCGGGTGGGGAGGTCGGCGTTGCGCAGGTCCGGATTGGGCGTCACCTGGTAGAGGAAGACGTTGACGCCGGTCTGGGGGAGGCCGCTGCCGGTGCCGGGGCGCACGGTGGTGACCGCGGCGCCGCTGATCTCGGCCGCCACCACGGCCTGGAGCATGCGCCGCAGGGTGGCGGTGACGGTGGCGATGGCGAGGTAGTTGCTCATCGCCGCCGCCTCTCGCTGCGCCCCTTCAGGTAGTCGGAGAGCGACAGGCGCGGCGCCGCGGGACGGCGCGGCGTCGGCGCCTGGACGGGCGGCGGCCCGGCGTGCACGTCGATGCGGCCGATCGAGACGCGCACCACGTCCTCGGCGTCCTGGGGCTCCCGGGCTTCCCGCGCCGTCGCGGCAACGGCAACCTCGCGCCGGGGACCCACGGTGGGGAGCGGCTCGGCCGGCCTCCCGGCGGGCCGGCTCACGCGGACGGACGGACGCGGCTCGGGCGGGGCCGGCGCCGCGGCAGGCCCAGCCTCCCCGGCCGGCCTCTCCGGCCTGGGACCGGGCTCCGGCGTCAGGGAAATCCGTGGCGAAATCCGTGGCTCGCTCCGGCGCGGCCCTGGAGCGGGTGCGGGTGCGGCGGCCGGCAGGGGCGCCGCTGCCGCCGGCACCTCCGGCGGGGCGGCGACGGTTTCCCCGGCGGCTTTCCTGGCGGCTTCTACGGGCCTGGGGCGCGCCGCCACCGGGATCGGGGCCGGAGCCGGCTGGGCCGCAGCTTCCACGACTTCCACGACCGGCGCTTTCCTGGTCAGCCGGGCCTCCCGCGGCTCTACGGCCGCCATTGCCGGCAGCGGTGGAGCCACCCGCCGCTCCAGCGGAGCCGCCACCACGGCAGCCCGCTCCCCGGCCTCCTCCGTTCTTCCCCTGCCGTCCCTGCTGTCTCTGCCGTCCCTGCCATCCTCCACGTCCTCCCCACCTGCCGCCGCCGCCACCTCCTCACCCCACACCTCGCCGGCCCGCGGCGGCTCCCCTGCCACCCCCGCCTCGCCGGGCTCGTAGCGCGAGCGCACCCGCGGCTTCACCATCGCGGCTTCCCCCTGGACGCGGGCCGCCAGGCGGCCGAGGAAGTCGTTCATTCCGCGAGCATCTCCAGGTAGAAACGGCGGCGGCGGGCGGAGAGGGCGAGGACGTCGGCCTCGCGCCAGCCGTAGCCGCGCGCCAGGCCATGGACCTCCCGCAGCAGCCGGCGGGCGGCGGCGTCCACCTCGTGCCAGAGGCAGCCGGCGGCGTCCAGCGCGGCTTGCCAGGCATGGCCGCACTCCGGACAGGAGAGGGCGAGGAGCACCTCGGCCTGCGGATCGGCCTCGGCGAGAGCGTTGGCGAGGAGGGCGATCTCCTCGTCGCTCAGGGTCGCGGGGGAGACGCTCTCGCCCTCCCGCTCGGCGACCGCCACCGAAAGCTCGGCGAGGAGCCGCCGGGCCTCCTCCACGCTGGCGCAGGCCGCCGCCGCGGCCAGGTCGGCGGCGGTGAGCGGCCGCGCCACCAGGCGGAGACCGCCCTCGCGGACCTCGACCTCGCCCGGGGCCTCCGCCGTCGCGAGGTCCATCTCGTCGAGGTCGAGGGCGAGCTCCAGCGGCTCCCGGCAGGCGGGGCAATCGGCCACCAGGTCGAGGGCAGGGCCGAAGGTCTGCCGGTAGAGGTCGAGCAGAAACGCGTCCCGCCGGCCGAGGCTGAGGGCCGCGAGCTCTTCGTCCGCCAGCTCCGGGGAGGCAGCGGCGAGCAGCGCCAGCGCCCGCTCCTGAGGACGCTGGCGCTCGGCCTGCTCCCAGACGAGCAGGAGGTCGCGGGCCGACAGGGGACGCATGCCCGCCTCAGCCGAAGCTGGGCTCCTTCGGCTCGACCACCGAGGTGTCGCGCTCCCACCCTTCGTTCTGGAGGGTGATCGACTCGATGGCCACGGCGTTGCCGGAAGCGTCGAGCTCGGGCAGCGCCTGGTACTCCGAGACCCAGCAGCGGTAGACCTTGTAGGACTTGGCGAGCTGGCCGGCCTCGTTGTACAGCTCGATGATGACGTCCTTGCGGAAGTCGGCGAGCGAGACCTCGGCCCCCAGGCCGGCGTGGAAGTTCCACACCTTGCCGGCCCACTTCTCGAACTCGGGGTCGTGGGTGACCCCGCGCTCGAGCATGATGGGCTCGAACTTCGCCTGGCCGGGCGACTTGTTGACCGTCGAAGGGTCTCCCCCCTCGCGGTGCTCCACCACGTCGATGGTGCGCTTGAGAGACCCCACCTTGCTCACTCCGGCGACGTACCGGCCGTCCCACTTCACCCGGAACTTGAAGTTCTTGTAGGGATCGAGCCGCTGGGCGTTGACGCTGAATTGCATGTCGGACTCCCTAGGTCTGGATCTGTCCGGCGATCTGCTGGATCTGGATGACTACGAACTCGGCCGGTTTGAGCGGCGCGAACCCGACGACGATGTTGACGATGCCGCGGTCGATGTCGTTCTGCGTCGTGGTCTCGCGGTCGACCTTGACGAAGTAGGCCTGCTGGGGAGTCGATCCCTGGAAGGCCCCCTGACGGAAGAGGTTCTGCAGGAAGGCGCCGACGTTCAACCGGATCTGCGCCCACAGCGGCTCGTCGTTGGGCTCGAAGACCACCCACTGCGTGCCACGGTAGAGACTCTCTTCCAGGTACAGGGCGAGGCGCCGCACCGGGACGTACTTCCACTCCGAGGCCAGCCGGTCGTCGCCCTGGCGGGTGCGCGCGCCCCAGATCACCGGCCCGGCGGCGGGGCGCACCCGCAGGCAGTTGACGCCCAGGGGATTGAGCTGGCCGTTTTCCGGATCGGTCAGCGGCACGGTCAAATTCACCACGCCGTTGAGCGTGGCTTCGAGCCCCGCCGGCGCCTTCCAGACGCCGCGGCTGGAGTCGATGCGGGAGAAGACGCCGGCGATGGCGCCGGAGGGCGCGAAGTCCTCCACCCGGTTCTGGTGCAGCGGGTTGACGCGGCCGATCCTGGGGAAGTAGAGCGCCGCGTTCTTGCTGGTGAGGCTCAGGGACGCCACTCCGTGAAGAGGAGGAGGAGAAGTGGGATCCAGCACCGCGGTCGTCGACGTCCAGGCGGACGGCGAATCGACGATCAGCATCGCCCGCCGCTCCTCGCAGTAGGCGGTGAGGGTAGGCAGCAGCGCCAAATAGTCGATGTCGACCGGCAACTGCCGGGGCGGCGCGAGGAGGTAGGGCGGGATGACCAGCAGGTTGAACAGGTCCGCGTTCTCCAGCGCGTAGAGCCCGGTCTTGGCGGCGCGGCTGGCGCCAACCGGATTGTTTTGAGCGTCGAACCCGCCCACGAAGTCCGCCGCAGTCAAGGCCGCCCCGTCCGTGCCCGGCGCGTTGACCGGGCTCGACTGGGTGTCCGTGGTCCAGACGTTGGCGTCCGCCGCGGCGTGGGCGGCCGGCCGCGCCGAGGGGAGCGGCTGCAGAGCCCGCACCAGCAGCGAGGTGGTCTCGAGGACGCGGTCGACGCGGCGGGGGCTCTCGGTCACCGTGACGTTCTGAATGACCTCCGTCTGCCCCGTGCCGTTGTCGTGGACGGTGAGGTTGAAGAGGTCGGCCGTGGTGACCCCCAGGGCGGCCGCCACCTGGCCGGCCACGGACGCGTCCGGGAAGTCGATGCGGGCGCGCAGGCCATTGGCCCAGGCCCCGGGGGTCGCGGCCTGGAGCTTCAGCCCCTTGGCGTCGATCCCCGCCGTCGCTGGCGGACCGCCGAAGACGCGCACGATGACCGCCTGGGCGCCGCCGTTCAGGAAGAAGTCCTGGACCGAGAACCCCAGGGCGCTGCCCACCCACAGGCCGCCGAAGGTGCGCTCGAAATCACCGTAGTTGTTGATGGTGACCGGAGTGTTGACCGGTCCCCGGATGGCCCGGCCGATGAAGGCCGTAATCGAGGTGGGGACGCCGAGGATGGTGCGCACGCCACTCGGGATCTCCTCGATGTAGACGCCCGGGTAGGTCAGAGGGACAGGCATGTCACGCCTCCTGATTGAGGTTCCCGGCGCGCCCTCGCCGCCACAGGGCACTTGAGAGACCGGGAGGGCAGCGGGGTCGCTTGCCCAGCTATTGTGTTTCTGCTACCGTTACGAGGAAATCAAGGTACAGGCTGGATCACACGCTGTCAAGGATCAAATCGCAGCGGCGGGATTTCGGGTCCGCAGCCGCGGCGTTCAAACGAGGGGGCACCATGTCGCGCAGGACCATCTGGGCAAGTCGAAGGAGGGGTGTCGCCTCTCTTTTAATGGTTTTTTTCCTGGGAGCCGGCGCCCTGCGCGCCGCGGTCAACGTCGGCTATTACGACATGAGCATGGGAAGCGGCGATCCCAACCAGGTGCCGCCGATCACCGCCGCCGGGCAGACGCCGGTCCAGCTCATGGACCTCCAGGCCGCGGACCTCGCGGGGGTCAAGGTGCTGGTGGTGCAAAACCCTTCGAACGGCGCCTACGGTGCCGAGTACCTCTCCCGGCTCGCCGTCATCCAGACGGCGGTCGCCAACGGCTTGATCCTGGTCATCCACGACGAATACGTCTCGAACGAAGACGGCACCGGGGGAGCGAAGACCATTCTCCCCGGCGGCTCCGGCTTCGTCATCCGGCGCGACTTCACCGATCCCAACAACATCGACGTGCGCGACAACTCGACGCCGGTCACCGATGGCACCGGCGCCGGCGGCACGATCACCAGCACCTCCCTCGACAACGGCGGCTTCTCCGACCATGGCTACGCTGACGCCTCGACCCTGCCCGCGGGGACCAAGCTGATCCTGTCGCGAACGGATCCGAGCCAGATCGTCACCTTCCTCTATCCGTTCGGCAACGGCGCCGTCCTCTACTCGACGATCCCGCTCGACCACTTTCTCATGGGGGCTGGCCCCAACCCGCCGCAGGCGGCCTTCGCCGGCACCTACGCCGTCAACGTGGTGGACTACGCGGCGCGGCTGGCCCAGGGGGTGCCCGACCTGGGCGTCACCCTGACCGACGGCGTCGCCACCGCCGTGCCCGGCACCAGCGTCACCTACACCCTGGTGGTCAAGAACTTCGGCATCGGCTCGGCGAGCGGCTCGGTGGTGATGGACGACTTCCCCCCCGAGCTCACCGGCGTGACCTGGACCTGCACGGCGACGGCCGGCGCCTCCTGCACCGCCGGCGGCAGCGGCGACCTGACCGACGTCGTCAACGTCCCGGTGGGCGGCGTCCTGACCTACACGGCGACCGGCGTCATCTCTCCGTCCGCCACCGGGACGCTCGAGAACGTGGCCCGCGTGATGCCGGCCCACGGCACCGATCCCATTCCCAGCAACGACAGCGCCACCGACGACGATACGCTGACGCCCGTCGCCGACCTGACGCTCGCCAAGGCCGGACCGGCGAGCGCCGGCAGCGGCCCTGTCACCTACACGCTGACGGTGAAGAACGCCGGCCCGTCGGACGCCTACGGCGTCTCGCTCGCCGATCCCACGCCGCCCGGGCTCACCTTCTCCTCGGCCAGCGCGTTGTGCGCCGGCGGCTTCCCGTGCAGCCTGGGGACGATCGCGGCGGGCGGCCAGGCGACGGTCACCGTCACCTTCTCGCTTCCCTCGCCCTACCTGGGACCGGACCCGATCGTCAACCTCGCCGCGGCCACCACCACCTCGCGCGATCCGGTGCCCGCCAACAACAGCGCCCGCTCCACCACGCCGGTGGGCACCCCCAGCGCCGACCTCGCGGCCGCCGTCTCCGGCCCGCCCTCGGCGGCGCTCAGCTCGACGGTGACCTTCACCGTCACCGTGACCAACAACGGCCCCCACGACGCGCAGGCGGTCTCGCTCGCCCACACGCCGCCGGCCGGGCTGCTGTTCACCGGCGCCACCGCGCCGTGCGCGGGCGGCTTCCCGTGCAGCCTGGGGACGCTCAACGCCGGCGCCGCGGTGACCGTGAAGGTGACCTTCGGCATCCCCGGCGGCTACAGCGGCGCCAACCCCATCGTCTACTCGGCCACGGCCACCAGCTCCACCGCCGATCCCACGCCGGGCAACAACAGCGCCAGCGCCTCGGTGCCGCTGGGCGCCGATACGGCGGACCTGACGGTGACCAAGACCGGCCCCACTTCCGCCGCCCTGGGGGCGAACGTGACTTACACCCTGGTGGTGACCAACCGCGGGCCGGCCGCCGCCACCGGCATCCAACTCCGCGATCCCACGCCCGCCGGCCTCACCTTCGTCGCCGCCGATCCGCCGTGCGCCGCGGGCTTCCCCTGCGCCCTGGGCACCCTCGCGGCGGGGCAGAGCATCACCGTCAAGGCCACTTTCCAGATTCCGGCCGGCTACTCGGGGGCCAACCCGCTCGCCAACGTGGCGACGGTGGTTTCCGACACCCCTGAAGGCTCGCCGGGCGACAACACGGCCACGGCGCTCACCGGCATCGGCGCCGACGCCGCGGACCTGACCCTCACCAAGATGGGACCGGGGCAGGTGGCGGCCGGCAGCCGCCTGAGCTACGTCCTGCTGGTGACCAACAAGGGGCCGGCCACGGCCCACGCCGTGTCGCTCGCCGAATCCGCGCCGGCGAGCCTCGTCTTCCGCGGCGCCACCGCCCCCTGTGCCTCGGGCTTCCCCTGCAACCTGGGGAACCTGCCGGCCGGCACCACGCTCGCCATCGGCGTCAACTACGACGTGCATTCGAACCACGTGGCGCCCAACCCGCTGGTGAACACCGCCTCGGTGAGCTCGGCCGACGCCGATCCCAACCCGGGCGACAACTCCGCCATGGCCTCGACCACTGTGGTCTATCGGGCCGACCTGGCGGTGACCAAGACGGACGGCGTGGCCCAGACCTCGCCGGGCCTGCCGCTCACCTACACGATCGTGGTGACCAACAACGGCCCGAGCGACGTGGCCGGCGCCACCGTCACCGACAACGTGCCCGCGGCGCTCACCGGGGTGACCTGGACCTGCGCCGCCGGCAGCGGCGCGAGCTGCACGGCGTCCGGCAGCGGCAGCATCAACGACACGGTGAACCTCGCCGCCGGCGCGAGCCTCACCTACACGCTCACCGCCACGGTGGGCGCCGGGGCTAGCGGCAGCCTTTCGAACACCGCCACGGCGGCCGTGCCCGGCGGCGTGCAGGATCCGGTGGCGGGGAACAACAGCGCCACCGACACCGACGCCGTGGTGCAGCCGGCCGACCTCACCGTCACCAAGACCGGCCCGGCCTCAGTGGCGGCGGGAACCAACCTCGCCTACACCGTGACCGTGAAGAACCAGGGAACCGGCGCCGCCACCCATGTGGTGCTCACCGACCCGACGCCGCCCGGGCTCACGTTCGTCTCGGCCTCGGGGCCATGCAGCGCATTCCCCTGTACCCTGGCCGACCTGCCGGCCGGCCAGTCCTCCCCCTCGGTGACGGTGACCTACGCCGTGCCCGCGGGCTACACCACGCCCAACCCGATCCAGAACACGGCGAGCGTCACGACGGACAGCCCCGAGACCAGCACCGCCAACAACTCCGCCACCGCCTCGACGCCGGTCGTCTTCATCGCCAATCTGGCGATCACCAAGACGGACGGCAAGAACACCGTGGTGCCGGGCGACCCCGTGACCTACACCATCGTGGTGACCAACGCCGGCCCCAGCAACGCAGTGAATGCGAGCGTCACCGACAACCCGCCCGCCCTGCTCCAGAACGTGCAGTGGACCTGCGCCGCTGCCGGCGGGGCGAGCTGCGGCGTGGCGTCGGGCACCGTCGCCATCAACACCACGCCCTCGATCCCAGTTGGAGGATCGGTAACCTACACACTCACCGCCACCGTCGATCCGGCGGCGCAGACGGCCGTGGTCAACACGGCGAGCGTCTCGCCGCCGGCCGGTGAAACCGATCCGGTCCCCGGCAACAACAACGCGAGCGACTCCGACGGCGTGACCCCCAAGGCCGACCTCGCCATCACCAAGACGGACGGACTCAGCGCCGCCGTGCCCGGCCGGCCGGTCACCTACGCGATCGTGGTGAGCAACCTCGGTCCCAGCAACGTCACCGGCGCCACGGTGCAGGACGCCTTCCCCGCCGCTCTCCAGAGCCCGGCGTGGACCTGCGCCGCCACCGGCGGCGCCGCCTGCGGCTCCCCCTCCGGCTCCGGGAGCACACTGACCGACTTGATCAACCTCCCCTCGGGCGGCACGGTGACCTACACCGTCACGGCGACCGTCTCGCCCTCCGCCACCGGCACCCTGACCAACACGGCCACGGTGACGGCGCCGCCCACGATCTTCGATCCCGCCCTGGGGAACAACACCGCCACCGACTCCGAGCCCTTGACCCGGGTGGCCGACCTCACGCTCACCAAGCTGGGACCGGGACGGGTCGAGCGGGGCGCTCCCCTGACCTTCACCTTCATGGTGGCCAACGCCGGCCCCTCGGACGCCGCGGTGACGCTCACCGATCCCACGCCCGCGGGGCTCACCTTCGCCACCGCGGACGCCCCCTGCGCGGGCGGCTTCCCGTGCAACCTGGGGACGATCGCGGCCGGCGCCACTCTCACCTTCACCGCCACCTGGACGGTGCCCGCGGCCTACGCCGGTCCGGACCCCATCGTCAACGTGGCCTCGGTGCAGAGCGACGCCTCCGATCCGCATCCGGCGGACGACACGGCGCGCTCGGCCACCGCCGTGGCCCGCGCTCCCCAGGCCGACCTCGCCATCTCCAAGACGGCTCCAGCCGTGGCCTCGGTGGGCTCGACCGTCACCTACCGGCTGACGGTGACCAACAACGGGCCGGACGACGCCCAAGGGGTGGTGCTCTCGGAATCGATCCCCGCCGGGCTCTCCTTCGTCTCCGCCACCGCTCCCTGCCAGACGGGGTTCGACTGCGCGCTCGGCACCCTGAACGCCGGCGCCAGCCGCTCGGTGGACGTCACCCTCTCCATCCCGGCGGGCTATTCCGGCCCGAGCCTGATCGTCAACACCGCCTCGGTGACGGCGACGACGGCCGATCCGACCCCGGGGAACAACGCCGCCAACGCCATCACCAGCCTGGTGGCCTCGGCCATCGACCTGGACGTGGTGAAGCTGGCGCCCGTGATGGTCGATCGCGGGCAGGATCTGGTCTACACCCTGAAGGTGACCAACCACGGGCCGGCCACCGCCACCAACGTCTTCCTCGCCGATCCGACGCCTTCGGGCCTGACCTTCGCGAGCGCCACCGCGCCGTGCGCCGGCGGCTTCCCCTGCTTCCTCAATACCCTGGCCGCGGGGCAGACGGTGACGGTGCTGGCGACCTACCACGTCCCCGCCGGCTACGCCGGGCCGGACCCCATCGTCAACACCGCCTCGGCCACCGCCAACGAGCCGGACGGCGTCTCCGGCAACGACAGCGCCACCACCACCACCGGCGTCGGCCATCCCTCGGCGGACCTGGAGGTGGTGAAGACCGCCCCGGCGCAGGCGGCGGCCGGCAGCCTGCTGACGGCGACGATCGTGGTGCGCAACCTGGGGCCCGGCACCGCCCTCGCGACCGTGCTCAGCGATCCCACCCCGACGGGCACCACCTTCGTCTCGGCGAGCGCCCCGTGCGCCGGCGGCTTCCCCTGCAACCTGGGCGACCTCGCCGCCGGCTCGGCGGTGACGGTGACCGCCACCTTCAAGCCGGCCTCCAGCCTCGCCGCCGGCACCGTGGTCACCAACACGGCCTCGGTGGCCAGCAACTCGGTCGATCCGCAGACGGGGAACAACTCCTCGCAGGCGAGCACCACGATCTTCCTCCAGGCCGACCTCGCCATCACCAAGACGGACGGCAAGACGACCGCCGTGCCGGGCAGCTCGGTGACCTACACCATCACCGTCACCAACAACGGCCCGAGCGACGCGCCGGGAGCGCGGGTGACGGACACCTTCCCGGCCATCCTGACCGGCGTGAGCTGGACCTGCTCCGCTTCCGCCGGCTCGAGCTGCGCGGGCGGCGCGGCGGGCGCGGGCAACATCGACCGCACGGTCAACGTCCTCGCCGGCGGCACCGTCACCTATACCGCCACCGCCACCATCTCCCCGGCCGCCACCGGCACCCTCGCCAACACCGCCGCCGTGCAGGCGCCGGCCGCCGTGCCCGATCCGGTGGCCGGCAACAACAGCGCCACCGACACCGACACCCTGACGCCCCAGGCCGACCTCGCCATCACCAAGACGGACGGCAAGACGACCGCCGTGCCGGGCGGCTCGGTGACCTACACCATCACCGTCACCAACAATGGCCCCAGCAATGCCTCCGGGGTGACGGTGGCGGACTCCTTCCCGGGCATTCTCTCCGGCGTCACCTGGACCTGCACGGCGAGCGCCGGCTCCCACTGCTCGGCGAGCGGCGTCGGCCAGATCCTCGACGTCATCGACCTCGCCTCCGGTGGCACGGCGGTTTACACCGCCACCGCCACGATCTCCGCCGCCGCCACCGGCACGCTCGCCAACACCGCCACGGTGACGGCGCCCGCCGGGGTGACCGAGCTCAACCCCGCCAACAACAGCGCCACCGACACCGATACCCTGACGCCTCAGGCCGACCTCGCCGTCACCAAGGACGACGGCGTGACCACCGCGACGCCGGGCGGCCAGGTGACCTACGTCATCACCGTCACCAACAACGGGCCGAGCGACGTGGCGGGCGCCACGGTGACCGACTCGCCCCCGGCCGTGGTGACGGCCGTTTCCTGGACCTGCACGCCCTCGGCCGGCGCCCACTGCACGGCGAGCGGCAACGGCGGCATCGCCGACTCCGTCGACCTGCCGGCAGGCAAGAGCGTGACCTACACCCTGACCGCGACGATCAATCCGGCGGCCACCGGCACCTTGACCAACCAGGCCACCGTGGCCGTGCCGGCCGGCGTCACCGATCCCACTCCCGGCAACAACACCGCGACCGACTCCGACACCCTGAGCCGCCGCGCCGACCTCGCCGTCACCTTGACGGACGGCCGCACCACGATCTCGCCCGGCGACACGGTGACTTACACCCTCGTGGTCACCAACAACGGCCCCAGCAACGTCACCGGCGCCTCGGTGACCGACTTGCGTCCCTCGACGCTGACCGGTGTCAGTTGGACCTGCACCCCTTCGCCGGGAAGCGTCTGCCAGGCCTCCGGCACCGGCGACGTCTTGGACACCGTCAGCCTGCCGGTGGGCGGCACGCTGACCTACCAGGTCACGGCGACGGTGGTCCAGGGGACGACGGGCGCCGTGGTCGTAACCGCCACCGTGGGCGTGCCGGCGGGGACCACCGACCCCGTGGGGACGAACAACCAGGCGACCGACTCGGACTCGATCGCGCCCGTTGCCGACCTCGGCGTCACCCTCACCGCCGATCAGACCCTGGCCCAGCCCAGCACCAACCTCGTCTACACCCTGAAGGTGACCAACGCCGGCCCGGCCAACGTCACCGGCGCGCGGGTGACGGACACCTTCCCCGCCGCCTTCACCTCGCCGGTCTGGACCTGCGCCGCCACGCCGGGCTCCACCTGCCCCGCCGGCACGGGAGGAGGGAACCTCAATGCGCTGGTCAACGTGGCCGTGGGCGGCACCGTGACCTTCACCATCACCGGCCAGGTCTCCGCGACACCGCCCCCTTCCCTCACCGATTCCGCCTCCGTGGCGCCGCCGGCCGGCACCACGGACCCGAACAACGCCAACGACACCGTGAGCCTGACGCTGCCGGTGGGCAACCAGATCTTCAAGGATGGTTTCGAATCCGGGGACCTGACGGCGTGGTCGGGGCACACGCCGTAGGAGAACATGGCGGGAGAGCTGAATTTGCGGTTTTCCATGTCCTTGTGGTAGCGTCCGATACGAGCAGGCATTCCGGAGACCACGAACCATGGACCTCAGCAAGCTCTCCCCCGCGTTGCCGAAGCGCTCCTCGTGGAGAAAGCGATTCCACCTCCCGAGAACCTCCAAGGTGGCGTCTGGCACCCGCCAGGACGGACAGGACGTCGACGAGGAGATTCGGAGGATCGAGCAGCTCGTCTTGGAGCTGTGCAGTCAGCTCGATCGCTCCGAGAAGAAGGTGGAGGCTCATCTGAGGGAGATCGACCGGAACCTGGCTACCCTGGCCATCCAGAAAGAACAGATTCGCATCCTGGAGCGTAGTCTGGGAATTGAGCGCCAAGGCTGAGGCGGTCTCAGGTCTGCGAAGCCTCCTCGAGGACCTCCTGGCTCCTCGTGTTAGTCGCTTGGACGTGCAGGTGGAGGTTCTGGGCAAACGATGTGAGGACCTATCGGCGGAGGTCCGGGAGAACCGCGAAGCCCACAAGGCCCTGTTGGCCCATCTGAATGAGCAACTCGCTGCCGTCAACAGTCGCCTCGGCCGCCTGGAAGGCCGTTCTGACGGGCTCCGCTCCGAGCTGACGGCCGTGCTTCAGGTAGAGATCCTCAAGGCAGCGCAGAGATTCCAGCCCCTTCTCCCTGGGAAGAGCGACAGCCTGTCGCCGCCGGACGCTCTGGGTGAATAAGAGGGTGTCTGGAAAGTGCGGGCGACCGCGACCTGACGCCGAGGGACCTCCTGAATCGGATCCTCATCCGCCGCTTCGAGGCCCTCATCACCCCGGCCCTCTTCTCCCAGCCTCCCCCCGGTCCGCGCAGCGAACGGATGGGAGACCGGGGAGGGCGATCGGCGCCGCAACGCGGGACGGCACGAGACCGCAGCGGAAGGTTGGTCTCGCGAGCCGGACCGTTGGAGACCCAAAGCGAAACGTTGGCCTCGCGAAGCGGGCGGCCGGGAAGTCGAACCGGGCGGTCGGCCTCGCGAAGCGGGTGATTGGGAACTCGAACCGGGCGGTCGGCCTCGCGAAGCGGACGGTCGGGAAGTCGAAGCGGGCGGTCGGGAATGCGAACCGGACGGTTGGCTTCGCGAACCGGGCAGTTGGGAATTTGAAGCGGGCGGTCGGCTTCGCGAAGCGGGCGGTTGGGAATTCGTAGCCAACCGTCCGGTTCGCGAGCCGGGTCTCCGGGAAAGCGGGGCCAACCGTCCGGTTCGCGGCGCGCGGAGCCGGGAAACCGGCGGCAACCGTCCGCTTCGCGGAGCGTCTCCTGGCCAGACCGGGGCCCATCGTCCTCTCCTTGGCGCGGCCGCCGCGTGCGGCGAGCCCCACTGCCCCCTTCGGCGGGGGAAACCTCCGCGAAGACAGCGTGGGGGCCGGAGACTCGGCCGGTCCGCGCCTCCTCTTGCCGCCGGGCCGCCAAGCTGCGCGCCCTGGAAATGATCTGGCTCGCCGCGGACGGGAAGGACGAGGCGGACGCGGCTCCGGGCAGCCCGAATCCGAGCGAAGCGTCTCCCAGTGAGACGGTCTCCCGTGAGACAGTCCGAAGCGAGACGGTTCCGAGTGAGACGGTTCCGACGGAGACAGCGGTGGGCGGCGCGACTGGGTTGCGGCCGGACGAAACATACCGGGCACTCTCGTAATCTCTGGCGTAATGCTACCCTCATAGCCTGCGGGCTCCAGGGTCAGGGATGAGCGATCTCGCCATCCGCTCCCCTGCGAGACCCAGAAAGGAAACCAGAATGTCATTCAGGAGAGCTCTGACGACGTCGCTGCTCGCGCTGGCGCTGCTCGTCTCTGCCCTGCCGGCTGGAGCGGCGGCGGCCAAGGCGAAGGACGCGGCAGCCGCCACCGGTCCCGTGGACCTCAACAAGGCCACCCAGAAACAGTTGGAGGACCTCCCCGGCGTGGGCGCCGCGACGGCGAAGAAGATCATCGCCGGCCGTCCCTACGCTTCCGTAGCGGACCTGTCGAGGGCGGGCGTCTCCGCCAAGACCATTCAGCAGATCACCCCCCTGGTGACGGTGGGTGCCGCACCGGCGGCTCCTCCGGCGGCGCCAGCCGCTCCGGCGTCCCCGTCGGCGGCCAAGGCGCCGTCCACCGCCTCGGCGAAGAAGGGGGCTCCGGCCGGACCCGTGGACCTCAACACCGGCAGCCAGAAGGACTTGGAGTCGCTCCCCGGCGTGGGTGCTGCGACGGCGAAGAAGATCATCGCCGGCCGTCCCTACTCTTCCGTGGCGGACCTGTCGCGGGCAGGCGTCCCCGCCAAGACCATTCAGCAGATCACTCCGCTGGTGACGGTGGGCGCACCGGCCGCCGCTCCTCCCCCGGTCGCGGCCAAGGCGGCCCCGGCGCCGGTCCAGGCGCCCATCCCCGCCCCACGTCCGGCGACCCCCGCCACCTCCGCGGAGGCGGTTCCCGGCACGGCCCAGGTTCCCCCCTCGCCCGGCATGGTTTGGGTGAACCTCGACACCAAGATCTTCCACCGCCAGGGCGATCCCTGGTACGGCAAGACCAAGCACGGCCAGTTCATGACCGAAGCCGCCGCCCTCCAGGCCGGCTACCGCGAAGCCAAGAAGGCCACCCCGAAGCCGAAGCAGCCCTGAGGGCTCGGCATCTGCGACCGCCGTCGCGACTGCAGGGTCCGCAGTCGCGACGGTGGCGGCCGTTGCGCGCCTATTCCGCATGTCCGGACGGGTGGGGGCGCTCTTAGAGGTCGCCCGGGTCCACCTGGTCGAATACCGCCGCCAGCGTGTCGCGCAATCCCTCCACCACCTCGCGGGGGGCGCCGAGCCGCTCCTCCAGATCCCCGGGAGCGCGCAACGCCTCCGCTACGGCATCGCGCAGCAGCCGGATCTCCAGCGCTTTGACCTGCGCCGTGGCGGCGTCGCCGTCGAAGGAGAGGATCTTCATGCGGGGACTGTAGCAGAGCGCTGAGCCCCGCTCGCCCTTACGTCCCGATACAATCCCCCCATGGCCACCGAGACCAGACCCGAGCGCCCCGCCCCTGCCGGTGCGGAGGATTCGCGGCAGACCTCCTCCGAGATCCCCATCCGCCGCTTCTACCGGCCGGACGACGTGGCAAGGATCCCCTACCCGCAGAAGGTGGGCGACCCCGGCCAGTATCCCTTCACCCGCGGGCTCTATGCGGACATGTACCGGAAGCGCCACTGGACCATGCGGCAGTACGCGGGCTATTCCTCCGCCGCCGAGTCCAACCGGCGCTACCGGTACCTCCTGTCGCAGGGGACCACGGGGCTCTCGGTAGCCTTCGACCTCCCCACCCAGATCGGCTACGACTCGGACAATCCGATTGCCCGCGGCGAGGTCGGCCGCGTGGGGGTGGCCATCGACTCGCTCGCGGACATGCGCCGCCTCTTCGACGGTATCCCCCTCGATCAGGTCACGACCTCGATGACCATCAACGCCACCGCCCCCATCCTCCTCGCCCTCTACCTTGCCGTGGCCGAGGAGCAGGGAGTGGCCTGGGACAAAGTGGGAGGCACGATCCAGAACGACATCCTCAAGGAGTACGCGGCCCGCGGCACCTACATCTACCCGCCGGGGCCGTCGCTCAAGCTGGTGACCGACGTCATCGCCTTCTGCGCCGAGCGGGTGCCGAAGTGGAACACCATCTCCATCTCCGGCTATCACATGCGGGAGGCCGGCTCGACGGCCGTGCAGGAGGTGGCCTTCACCCTCGCCAACGGCCTCGCCTACGTCGAGGCGGCCCTCGGCCGGGGGCTCGCGATCGACGACTTCGCCCCCCGCCTCTCCTTCTTCTTCAACGCCCACAACGACTTCCTGGAGGAAGTGGCGAAGTTCCGCGCCGCCCGCCGGCTGTGGGCCGAGCTGATGCAGGAGCGCTTCAGCCCCCGCGACCCGCGCTCGCTCTGGCTGCGCTTCCACACCCAGACGGCGGGCTCGACCTTGACCGCCCAGCAGCCGATGAACAACGTCGTGCGGGTGGCCATCCAAGCCCTGGCGGCGGTCTGCGGCGGCACCCAGTCGCTGCACACCAATTCCCTGGACGAGGCCCTGGGCCTGCCCACGGAAGAGGCGGCCGGCCTCGCCCTGCGCACCCAGCAGGTGATCGCCCACGAGAGCGGCATCGCCCGGGTGGCCGATCCCCTCGGCGGCTCCTACGTGATCGAGGCCTGGACGGAGGAGATCGTCCAGCGGGCTAAGGATTACATCCGCCGGATCGACGAGATGGGCGGTGCCCTCGCGGCCCTGGAGCGGGGATTCCAGCAGCGGGAGATCGCCGAGGCGGCCTACCGCTTCCAGATGGCGGTGGAGGACCAGCGGGAGCTGGTGGTGGGGGTCAACGTTTTCCAGTCCGAGGTGGAGGCGCCGCGGGAGATCCTGCGCATCGATCCGGAAGCCGAGCGCGAGCAGGTGGAGCGCCTGCGGGCGGTGCGGCAGAGGCGGGACGCGGAGAAAGCCGCCGCGACCCTCGCCGCCCTCTCCGCCGCGGCCCAGGAGGACCGCAACCTGATGCCGGCGATCCTCGACTGCGTCCGCGCCGAGGTGACGCTGGGCGAGATCTCGGACGCCTTGCGGCAGGTCTTCGGAGAGTACCGGGAGACGGATCTGGAGTAGCTGCGACAGGACTGCTTCGCCGCCTGCGCCCGGGGCTGAAGACCCGGGCTACTGACGGTAGTCCCTACGGGACCGCAGTTTCGTTCTCCCCGGGTCCCGCAGGGACTACCGAGGGTAGCCCGGGATTTCAATCCCGGGCGCAAAGCGTGATCACCGTTCCGCCCTTCCCCCATCCCCGCCACCGGCGTAGAATCCCTCTGCACCTGTTTTCGTCATTTTTTGGGGGGAGACGCCGGCTCGCCGCGCGGTCTCACATCTTGTCATGCGGAGCCGAACCGTCCATCTACCCGGGGGAACGAACCCCCGGGACCAGCTCATCGCCGCAGCCGAGGAGGCGGGGCGGCAGCCGGATTTCGTCCTGGCGTTCCTCGCTCCCGAGGAGAACCTGCGCGACGTCCTCGCCGCCATGACCCTGGCGTGCCCGGACGCCCTGCGCTGCGGCTGCGAGGCGGTGACGCAGCTCGCCGGCGCGGAGCCCACCCGCCACGGCACGATCCAGCTCTTCTGGCTCGCCGATCCGCAGCACCACAACGTCTGGGTGGAGGTCGTCCCCGGCACGCACGGCGAGCCACCGCCCGCACGGCGGGTGGAGACGGTGGCACGCGGCATCGCCGCCGCCGACGGCACCCTGCTGCTGATCGACGGCCTGCGCTTCCCCGCCGAGCGTTTCCTCGCCGACCTGCGGCGCAGCCTGGGGGGTTTGCAGGTGCCCCTCGCCGGCGCGCTCGCCTCGCAGTGCGAGCCGGTGACGCGCGCGGGAGCGCGGGTGTTCGTCGGCGAGCGGGTGCTCCCCTCGGCCTGCCTGGTGCTGACCCTCCACGGCTTCACCATGCAGGTGGTAGTGATGCGCGGCTGGAGCCCGGCCTCGCCGGTGTATACCGTGACCCGCGCCGAGGGGGCCACCGTCTGGGAGATCGACCGCGAGCCGGCCACCGACTGGTACCGCCGCTTCTTCACCGTCGGCGGCGAGCTCGCCCCCATGCCGACGTCCGCCAACCGCTTCCCCCTCCTCGTCGAAGGGCCGCGGCCGGAGCGCCAGGGGCTGTACCGCACGCTGCGCGCCTTCGACCAGCCGCCCGGCGCCGTCACCTTCTGGGGCGACCTGGAGACCGGCGACCGGGTGCGCCTGGGGATGAGCAACGAGGCAACGCTCGCCGGCACCGCCGCTGGCTTGGCCGCCGGGCCGCCGGCGGACGCCGCCTTCCTCTACTCCTACGTCGAACGCAGCCTGACGATAGGTGAGCGGGAGGCCCGGCTCGAGCTGGCCGCCCTGCAGGAGGCCCTGGGCGGCCCTCCCCTCTGCGGCTGCTTCACCTTCGGCGAGATCGGCCCCACGCCCCGCGGCGACCTCGCCTGCTACAACCACACGGCGGTGCTGGCGCTGCTGCGGGAGACCGGCGGATGAGAGGCCCCCTGGAGCTCGACAACGCCATCCTGCGCAACCTGCTGACGCAGACGACGCGCGCCTACGAGCGGCAGATGACGGAGCTCTACGCCGAGAAAGAGCTCGCCCAGGTCACCCTGGCGTCGATCGGCGACGGCGTGCTGGCGACCGACGAGGAGGGGCGGATCAAGTACCTGAACCCGGTGGCCGAGAAGCTCACCGGCTGGGAGCGCGCGGACGCCCTGGGCAAGCCCCTGCCCGAGATCTTCCACCTCTCGGAGAGCGAGCAGCGGATCGACGACGTCCTCGCCCACTGCCTGGAGGAAGGGCGCAGCTTCCGCCTGGTGGAGCGGATCAGCCTCGAGCGGCGCGACGGCCGGCACTATGCCATCGAAAGCACCTGCTCGCCCATCCGCGCCCTGGACGGCCGCATCCTCGGCGCCGTGCTGGTCTTTCAGGACGTTTCGGACAAGCGCCTGATGGCCCTGCAGCTCGCCCACCAGGCCACCCACGACGAGCTGACGGGCCTCTTGAACCGCCAGGCCTTCGACGGCCACCTCCAGCGCGCCCTGGAGGAGGCGCGGAGCCTCTCCAACACCCACGCCCTCTGCTACATGGACCTCGACCAGTTCAAGCTGGTGAACGACACCTGCGGCCACCTGGCGGGCGACGAGCTCCTCTGCCGGGTGACCGCCCTCCTCCAGGACTCGATGCGCGACACCGACCTGGTGGCCCGCCTCGGCGGCGACGAGTTCGGCGTGCTCCTCACCCGCTCCCCCCTGGAGCGGGCCGAGCGCCAGGTGGCGGAGTTCCACCGCGCGCTGCAGCAGTTCCGCTTCACCTGGCGCGACAAGACCTTCGCCATCGGTGCCTCGATCGGCCTGGTGCCCATCACCCGCGAGTTCCGCACCGTGGCCCACCTCCTCTCGGCCGCCGACCACGCCTGCTACGCCGCCAAGGACAAAGGGCGCAACCGCATTCAGGTCTACCAGGAGGACGACGACACCTTCGTCCGCCGCCACGGCGAGATGAGCTGGGTGGTGCGCATTCAGCAGACGCTGGAGCAGGACCGCTTCCGCCTCTTCTCGCAGCAGATCCAGCCCCTCTCGTCCCACGCCGCGCCGGGGCTCTACTTCGAGGTCCTGCTGCGCATGCTGGAGGACGACGGGCGCGTCCACCTCCCCAGCGACTTCATCCGCGCCGCCGAGCGCTACGGTCTGATGCGCTCGATCGACCGCTGGGTGATTCGGAGCTGCGTCCGGACCCTGATGAGCCAGCCGCCGCCATTCCTCGACCTGCTCCAGCTCTGCTCGATCAACCTCTCGGCCGTGTCGCTGGGGGACGACGAGCTCCTCCCCTTCGTCGAGGAGGAGCTGGACGCCTCCGGCGCGCCGCCCGGCAAGCTGTGCTTCGAGATCACCGAAACCACGGCCATCGAGAGCCTCCCCCAGGCCCGGCGCCTGATGGAGCGACTCGCCAGCCGCGGCGTGCGCTTCGCCCTCGACGACTTCGGCACCGGCATGTCCTCCTACGGCTACCTCAAGGAGCTCCCCGTCGCCTTCCTCAAGATCGACGGCAAGTTCATCAAGGACGTGGTCACCGACCCGCTCGACCGGGCCATGGTCGAGTCGATCAACCAGGTGGGTCACGTGATCGGCGTGCGCACCATCGCCGAAGGGGTGACCAGCGCGGCCGTGGTCGAGCGCCTGCGCCTGCTGGGGGTGGACTTCGCACAGGGGAACTGGATCAGCCCGCCCCGCCCGCTGGCCCACGTCACGGCGCAGGGAAAACGCTAGGGCGTAGGCAGCCCCCATCCTCTCTGCTATCCTCACCGCCGGCAAAGCTGACCGAAAGACCGGCGGAAGGCTCTCGAGCGCTTTCGCAGGAGGTGCTTCTCGACGCCATGAAGACGAGCGCTCAGAACGGGAAATCCGCCGCAGCCGGGGGCTTCGTCCGCGAGCTCGGCCTCCTCGATTCGACCATGATCGTCGCCGGCTCGATGATCGGCTCGGGCATCTTCATCGTGCCCGCCGAGATCGCCCGCCAGGTGGGCTCCGCCGGCTGGCTGCTGATGGTCTGGGTGGTGACGGGCCTCCTGACCGTGACCGCCGCCCTCTCCTACGGCGAGCTGGCGGCCATGATGCCGAAGGCCGGCGGCCAGTACGTCTACCTCCGCGAATCGTACTCGCCGCTGTGGGGCTTCCTCTACGGCTGGACCCTCTTCCTGGTGATCCAGACGGGCACCATCGCGGCGGTCGCTGTGGGCTTCGCCCGCTATCTCGGGGTGCTCATCCCCGCGATCTCTCCCGAGTCGTGGATCCTGCCGCCCGTCAAGCTGAGCGAGAGCTACGCCATCAGCCTCTCGGTGCAACAGCTCGTGGCCGTGCTGCTGATCGTCTTCCTGACCTGGCTCAACACCCGCGGCATCCACCTCGGCAAGCTGATCCAGAACACCTTCACCTCGGCGAAAACGCTGTCGCTCTTCGCCCTGATCGTCCTCGGCATCCTGGTGGGGCGCAATGCCGGCGCCATCTCGGCCAACTTCACCAACGCCTGGACGCCCCATGACGTGGTGACGATCAAGCCGGACTTCGCCATCGCGGCCCCCATCGCCGCCACCGCCGGCGCCTTCGGGCTGCTCATCGCCTTCTGCGTCGCCCAGGTCGGCTCGCTCTTCTCGTCCGACGCCTGGAACAACATCACCTTCACGGCAGGCGAGGTCAAGGAGCCGAAGAAGAACATCCCGCTCTCGCTCGCCCTCGGCACCGGCCTCGTCATCGTCCTCTACATCCTGGCCAACGTGGCCTACTTGTGCACCCTGCCGCTCCACGCCATCCAGACGGCGGCGGACGACCGGGTGGCGACTGCGGCCCTCCAGGTCATCTTCGGCCCGCCGGGGGCGGTGATCATGGCGGTCGCCATCATCATCTCGACCTTCGGCTGCAACAACGGGCTCATCCTGGCCGGCGCCCGCGTCTACTACGCCATGGCGCGCGACGGCCTGTTCTTCCGCAGGACCGGGAGCTTGAACGCGCGCCACGTGCCGACCTTCGGCCTCGTGCTGCAGGGGATCTGGGCGTCGTTCCTGGTGCTCCCCCGTACCCGTTCGGTGGGCGCGGACGGCGCCGTCGCCTACGGCAACCTCTACGGCACGCTCCTCGACTGGGTGGTCTTCGCGGTGCTCATCTTCTACGTGCTGACCATCGCCGGCCTCTTCGTGCTGCGGCGCAAGCAGCCGGACGCCGAGCGGCCCTACCGGGCCTTCGGCTATCCGCTGGTGCCGGCGCTCTACATCGTGACGGCGTCGGTGATCTCCATCGTGCTGTTGATCTACAAACCGGCGACCAGCCTGCCGGGGCTGGCGATCGTGCTCACCGGCATCCCCGTATATTTCGCCTGGCGGAAACTGGGCTCTCCCGCTCCGGGAGAGACACGGACATAACTCTCGCTTTGGAGGTCTAGACAGTCCATGGCAAACCATCTTTTTGCCAGAAAACCCCTCGAGATGCTGCTCGAGGAGATGAAGGGGGAGAACCGGCTGAAGCGGGTGCTCGGCCCGGTCCAGCTCTCCGCCCTGGGGGTGGGCGCGATCATCGGCGCCGGCATTTTCGTGGCGACCGGCGAGGCGGCCCACAACATCGCCGGGCCGGCCCTGATGCTCTCCTACGTCGTCGCCGGCATCACCTGCATCTTCGCCGCGCTCTGCTACGCGGAGTTCGCCTCGATGGTGCCGGTCGCCGGCTCGGCCTACACCTATGCCTACGCCACCCTGGGTGAGCTCTTCGCCTGGATCATCGGCTGGGACCTGGTGCTGGAGTACGCGGTGGGGAGCGCGACGGTCGCCAACGGCTGGTCCGGATACTTCCAGAGCGTCATGGCGAAAGCCGGGATCGCGCTGCCGAAGATCTTGCAGGACGCGCCGATCCGCTACGACACGGCGACCGGCGCCTTCGTCTCGACCGGCTCGTTCGTCAACCTGCCGGCGATCATCATCGTCGCCATCGTCACCGCCGTCCTGGTCAAGGGGATCTCCGAGAGCGCCAGCTTCAACGCCACGATGGTCGGCATCAAGCTGGCCGCCGTGCTGTTCGTCATCGGCGTCGGCGCCTTCTACGTCAACCCGGCGAACTGGCACCCCTTCGCCCCCTATGGCTGGACGGGGGTCAGCTTCTTCGGCCATCACGTCGCCGGTCAGGCCGACCCCAGCGGCACACCGCTCGGGATGATGGCCGGCGCGGCCATCATCTTCTTCGCCTACATCGGCTTCGACTCGGTCTCCACCCATACCGAGGAGGCCAAGAACCCGAAGCGCGACGTACCGATCGGGATCATCGCGTCGCTGCTGATCTGCACCATCCTCTACATCGCGGTCGTGGCGGTGCTGACCGGCATGGTCAAGTACAACCAGATCGACGTCTCGGCAGGCGTCAGCGATGCCTTCAAGCAAAACGGGCTCGGCATCGCCGAGGTGATCATCGCCATCGCCGGCGTCGCCGGCATCACCTCGGTGCTGCTGGTGATGATGCTCTCCGGCCCCCGCGTCTTCCTCGCCATGGCGCGCGACGGCCTGGTCCCCAAGGGGTTCTTCGGCGACGTCCACCCGAAGTTCCGCACGCCCTGGCGCTCGACGATCCTGATCGGCATCTTCGTCAGCCTGCTCACCGGCTTCCTGCCGCTCGGCTTCCTCCTCCACCTGACGAACATCGGCACGCTCTTCGCCTTCGTCGTGGTCTGCGCCGCGGTGCTCATCATGCGGCGCAAGTACCCGAACGCCGAGCGCCCCTTCCGCTGCCCGTGGGTGCCGGTGGTACCCGTCCTCGGCATCCTCTGCTGCCTGATGCTGATGTTCTCGCTCCCGGTGGGCAACTGGTACCGTCTCCTCGGCTGGCTGGCGGCCGGTCTGGTCATCTACATCTTCTATGGCCGGCACCACAGCGTCATGAAGCACTACCTGGAGCACCAGATCGCCAAGCACGGCCTCTCGCCGGCCGGCACGATCGCCTCGCACCCCGAGGACCAGTAAACTCCCTGCCACTTCGGCGCCCCGGCCTGCCGGGGCGCCTCGCCGTCATCTTTCGCCAACGAAAAAAGACCCCGCGTCGTCGGCGGGGCTTGGAGGAGGGAGGTTTGGAGAGGAGATTGTCTTTGGCTTTCTGTCCGTCTCCAGAAAGGTATACGGCGGAAGGGCCGGAAGTGTTTTGGGATACCATCTCCCCCCGATGAAGATCGCCACCTGGAACGTCAACTCCATCCGCTCGCGCGTCGAGCGGGTGGCGGCCTGGACGGCGCGGGAGCGGCCGGACGTCCTTTGCATGCAGGAGCTGAAGACGACGGACGACGGCTTTCCCCTGGAGCCCTTCGCGGACCTCGGCTACCACGCCGAGGTCTTCGGCCAGAAGACCTACAACGGCGTCGCCATCCTCGCGCTCTCGCCGCTCACCCAGGTGGTGCGCAACCTGCCGGACGACGAGCCGGAAGCTCCCCGCCGCCTCCTCGCCGCCACGGCCGGGAAGCTCCGCATCGTCAACGTCTACGTCCCCAACGGCCAGTCGCCAACGAGCGACAAGTTCGTCTACAAGCTGGACTGGCTCTCGCGCCTCGAGAAGTTCCTGGAGACGGCGGCGAAGCCCAAGGATCCGCTCATCCTCCTGGGCGACTTCAACATCGCCCCCGAGGAGCGCGACGTGCGCTACATCGACCTCTGGCGCGGCGGCATCCATTTCCACCCCAAGGAGCACGAGGCGCTCGGGAAGATCACCTCCTGGGGGCTCCATGACCTCCTGCGCAAGCACCATGAGGAAGGCGGCCTCTACTCCTGGTGGGACTATCGGCAGCTCGCCTTCCAGAAGAACAACGGCCTGCGGATCGACTTGATCCTGGGCACCAAGCCGGTCTTCGACCGCTGCACCGGCGTCGAGATCTTCCGCGACGAGCGCAAGGGGGAATCTCCTTCCGATCACGTGCCCGTGGTGGCCGAGATCGCGGATTGAGCCTCGCCATGCGCCGCTCCTCCCTCCCCCTGCTCCTCCTGGCCGCGACGGCGGCGGGCGCCGTTCCCGCGGCGGCTCTGCACAGGGGAGAGGCTGCTCTCGTCCGCCTGGAGGCGCCGCGGGGCGGCGAGACGTTGACGGCGGGCTCCACGGCCGAGCTGGCCTGGGCTCCGCTGGTCTCTCTCGGCGACGCCGAAGAGTGGGAGGCTTTCCTCAGCCTCGACGGCGGCGCCACCTGGCCGGTGCGCATCACGCCGCACCTCGACCGCGAGTTGCGGCGGGTCCGCTTCCAGGTGCCTGGTCTTCCCACGGCCGATGCGCGGCTCCTCCTGCGCTTCGGCGACGAGCGGCGGGAGACGGCGGTCGAGCTACCGCAGCGCTTCGCCATCGCCGAGCCTCCGGGGGGGACTGCCCTCTTGGGTATCACCAGCTTGGCCCGGCTGGCCCCCGGCAGGGGCGAGCCCGCGCTGCCGGGCCGTCCCGGAGTCGTGGCCTGGGTGGAAGGCTCGCGCAATGGTGGGGCCTCCCGTCCCGTGGTGGCGGCGCCGCCCCTCTCCCTGGAGGACGCCGTCCACACGCCGGCGACCGGCTCCGAGCCCGCGGTCCTAGCGACCGGTGAGGGGCCCGTCCAGCTCACGGTGCTCCCCGCGGCGCGCGGGCACGCGGCACCCCCGATCCCTCGCCGCCCCCTCCGCACGGCCGGCGCGCAATCCGGCCTCGCGTCTTCCGACATCCTCCTCCTGACGCAGCGGCAGAACGAATAAGACCAGCTCATCCCGCCGTCTGGTCTTCGGGGGCCGCACCGCACCGGCGGGCGCGGCTCGTCCAAAATTCGTTCCTGTCTGCCTCGTGCAGAGGAGGGTTCCATGCGCTTCCTGCAGCTCGTCCGTGCGCTTTCCGGGCCCGCGGCCTTCGCCGCCGCCCTTCCCGTTCTGGCCCAGGCCAACCCGCCTCAGGTCACCCCCACCGTCACCGAGACCCTCCAGGTCACGGCCACCCGCACGCCGGAGGACGTGGAGACCGTCCCCGCCTCCGTCACCGTGATCTCCGGCGACGACCTCGCCGCCCGCGGCGCCACCGATCTGACCTCGGCGCTCTCCCTCGCGGCCGGCATCGCCGTCGCCCCCGGCGGCGAGAACGGCCCGGCCAGCTCGGTGCCCGAGATCTGGGGGTTGCGCGAGTTCGACGCCTTCCTGCTGGTGGTGGACGGCGTCCCCTGGGGCGGCGCCTTCAACCCCGCCCTGTCCAGCCTCGACCTCACCAACGTCGACCGCATCGAGATCCTGCGCGGCTCGGCGCCGGTGATGTACGGGGCCACGTCGTTCGTGGGCGTCATCCACGTCATCCACCGCCAGGCCGGCGCCACCGGGGGGACGGCCAGCGCCTGGGGGGGCAATTTCAGCAGCGGCGGCGCCGCCATCTCGGCCCCGCTGCCGCAGATCGGGGGCTTTCACCAGTCGCTCTCCGTGGACGGCGAGCGCCAGGGGTTCAAGGACGACCGCACCCGCTTCGACCGCGGCCACGTCCTCTACCGCTCCTCTCTCGACGCGGCCGGCGGCACCTTCCGCTTCGACCTCGACGGCTCGATCGTCGATCAGAAGCCCGCCAGCCCCGTCCCCATCGAGGACCCCGACGTGGCCTTCCTCACCCGGCTCGACACCAACCAGAACCCGAGCGACGCCAAGATCGACGAGAACCGGCTCCATTTCGTCACCGGCTACGACCGCAAGCTGGCCGGCGGCTCCTGGTCCACCACCCTGGCCGTGACTCACTCGACGCGCAATTCCATCCGCGGCTTCATCTTCGACCCCGAAGGGGAAGATCCGAACGCCGAAGGCTTCCACCAGGACCTGACGACCGACGACGTCTATTTCGACAGCCACGTCGCCTGGCACCTGGGGTCGAGCACCCGCCTCGTCGCCGGCGTCGATCACCTCTACGGCAAGGCCAAGGCCGACTCCGAGACCTTCGACTACTTCGCCGACCCCGACGGCTCGCATCAGCCGTCGAGCGCCGATCAGCCGCGCGACCACGGTTTCAACATCGACGACGAGCGCAACTTCTCCGGTCTCTACTTGCAGGGCGAGTGGGACGCCACTCCCCGCTTCCACGTCCTGGCCGGCGCCCGCCTCAACCACACGGTGGAGAAGCGTACGGCTGGCGACCGCGAGCTGAGCTTCCCCGACCCCGGCGACGAGGGCACCGACAAGCGGACGGTGACCCGCGGCAGCGGCGTGCTGGGCGTCAACTGGCTCGCCTGGACGCAAGGCGACAACGCGCTCTGGCTCTTCGCCGACTATCGCAACACCTACAAGCCGGCGGCCCTCGACTTCGGCCCCGAGGCCGAGCCGGACATCCTGAACCCCGAGACGGCCCACAGCGTCGAGGTCGGTTTGAAGAACCGCGTCGGCGGCGGCCGTTTCGAGTGGGAGCTCATGGCCTTCCAGATGGACTTCGAAAACCTGGTCGTGCCGCGGGACGTCAATGGCTTGCCGACGCTCATCAACGCCGGCTCGGAGCGCTTCAAGGGGATCGAGCTCGACACCCGCGGCCGGCTCTGCGCCGACCTCTGGTGGCGGGCGACCTATGCCTGGCACGACGCCAAGTTTCGCGACTTCACCGAAGAGCTGGACGGCGAGAACACCCGGCTCGACGGCAACCGGCTCCAGCTCTCCGCCAAGGACCTGGCCTCGGCCGGGCTGGTCTACGCCTCCGTCCACGGCCTCTTCGGCTCGGTGACCGTGAACTACACGGGCTCGAGGGTCCTCGACGAGCAGAACGAGATCCTCGCTCCGAGCTACACCACCTGGTCGGCCGGCCTCGGCTACCGCGCCGGCGTCTGGGAGCTGCGGCTGGACGGCACCAACCTCAACGACACCCGCCCGCCGGTCTCCTTGAGCGAGCTGGGGGACGGCCAGTACTACATCCTGCCGGCGCGGGCTTTCCGGCTGACTCTCGGCACGCGGTTCTGAGAAGGGACAGCAGGGACGGCAGAGACACCAGGGACAACAGGACTCCCGGGATCGTCCCTGGAGTCCCTGAAGTCCCTGCTGTCCCTTGTTTACTCTTCCCACGGCGCCGCTTCGCGGGCTGGGGGGCGCTCGCCGGAGTCCTCGGCAACGAGCGCGGGGACCGCCGGGCCGCCCACGGCGTTGATCTTCTCCTTCAAGGCGGCGTACTTGCCGTCCAAGGTCTCGAAGATGGCGGCGATCTGCTCCAACCGCTGGTCGAGGTCGATCGTCCAGTGCTCGTTCTTGACCGGCTCGAGCTTCATGCCGCTCAGCCGGTAGGAGAGGGCGTCGAAGCGCATCGGGATCGCGCCGACGTGGATCTTGGCGGAGAGGATCTCGGCCCCTTCGTCCAGGTAGCGGATGAGGTCGTGGATCACGGCGCCCGCGAGGGTCACCCGCGCCTCCCGGGTGGCGAGGCGCACGCTCCCGGTCTCGGGCTCCACCATCACGTCCGATTCGTCGAGCAGGGCGCGGAGGAACCGGCAGCCGAGGACCGACTCCCCCGGCTCCTTGGGGATAACGACGTCGCTGCGCTCATCCGTCTCCGGCGCCTCGTCGAGCCATGGGGCCTTGAAGTCCCCCTCGACGCCGGCCTGGCGCAGCAGGGTGAGCACCGTCCCCAGCCAGGTCTTGGCCGTGCTGGCGACGTAGAGGATGGCGCCGTCGATCACCGCCTCGATGATCGCGGTGCGCGGCGCCTGGCGCGACGCCGACTCGGCCTCGGCCAGCTCGCGCAGCTTCTTGCGGGTCTTCGAGCCGACGAAGCTCTTGCCCGTCGCCTCCATCTCGGTCTTCACCAGCTCCCGCAGCCGCTCCTTGACGGCCGTGGCGTCCGGCCGGATACGGTCCACCCGTACGCGGAAGACGTACCGCCCCTTGGCCACCTCGTACGGCGCGTCGAGCTCGAAGGGCACGAAGCCCATGCGCTCGCGCACCTCCGAGCCCGGCTCGATCTCCCAGAAGCGGGCGCGCTCGAAGTCCGGCCCATCCGGGGGCACGGCCACGTTGAACCGGGTGACGGCGACCGTTCCGCTCAAAAGTCCCATCGTCCTCTCCTTCTGCTTGGCTGCCGGCAAGGGATGCCGGTGGAAAGAGGGGGATCTTAGCGGATGGGAGGGGGGGCTGGGGCGAAGGGGAAGCCTTCGCGGCGGCCGTAGTTTTGGAGCTTTCCGGAGCCTTCGCCGCGGCCGGCTTGGCCGTTTTCGGATCGGCGGCCGGAGTCGCCGGGTCCGTGGGAGCTGCCGGAGCCTCCGCAGCAGCGACCGGCTCCTCGGAGGGTGCAGGCCCGGGCTCCTCCTCCGCCTCCGTGGCCTCCATCTCGCCGTCGCCTTCCTCTCCGGTGGGGGCGGCTTCGGCCTCCACGCCTGGCCCTTCGCCCTCCTCGTCATCCCAGGCGGCGGGATCGGACGGCCCTGCGACCTCCTCGGCGGGAGGCGGCCCCATCTCGCGCGCGCTGAGCTGATAGACCTGCACGGCGCCAGGGCCGCTGCCGGCCGTCGGCTCCTGGCCGGGCTTGCCGAGGTTGACGGTGAAGACTTCGCCGATCTCCGCGTCCACGTAGAGGTTTTCGAGCGTCGCGTCCGCCTTGGCCGCCTTCTTGGGAGGGATGGCCTTGCGCTTGGCCGTCCGCGGCGCCTTCGGCGTGTCGGACGCCCAAAGCGCTGGCGCTCCTCCGGTCAGAAGGAGGAGACCGAGAACTGCGGCGACCTCGAACCGTCTCATTGCGGCGCGCTCCAGCAGGCTAAGACCCAGGGGGCTTCAAACCTCTCTATGGAGATCATACGCGGCAGGGGGTGGAAGTGTCCAAGGGAGGCCTCACCAAGCAAGGAGGAATCGGACCGATCGGACGGAGCCGACCGATCTATCCATCTGATGACGCCTCACCTGCCTTCGCTGCGTGACCCTTCGCCAGCGATACAATCCAGGCCATGGCTACCCGCACCCGCCTCGTCCTCCTCGCGTTCCTGATCGTCCTCGCCTGTACGGCGCCCGCCGCGGCTCAGAGCGTCCGCTTCGTCTCCCTGCGGCCGTCCGGCGCGCCGGGGGAGTGGACGGCGACGATCACCGGCCGGGGCGCCAAGAACCCGGGTGCGCTCATCTTCTGGGCGGATGGTCAGCCGGTGGCGGCCGAGGCTGTGGGCTCCGGGGGCGATCCCGTGCAGGTGAGGCTCAGGGGAGTGCCCGCGGGCGCGTTGCGTATCGAGGCCGGGAGCGGCAAGGAGCACAGCGCGGCCGTGGTGGTGGGGGCGGAGAGCCCCGAGGCCGGGCCGTTCGACGACTGGATCATCTATCACGTCATGGTGGACATGTTCGCCAACGGCACCCCTTCGAACGACGGCGAGATCACCGGCTGGAAGCACCCCAACTACGCCGGCGGGGACCTTCAGGGGATCCTGGAGCATGCCGGGTACATCCAGACGTTGGGTGCCAACGCCGTCTGGCTCTCACCGGTCTTCGCCGCCAAGTCGTCCCATGGGTACGACGTCACCAACTACTACCGGATCGCCAACGCCGTGGCCGTGCCGAACGATCCGGCCGCGTCGCTCGACCTCTTCCACAAGCTGGTGGCCGACCTCCACGGCCGGGGGATCAAGGTGATCCTGGACATTCCGCTGAACCACGCGAGCGCCGGCTACGACCGCGGCGACGGCGATCCCGACAAGCTCCACCCCCGCGCCACCACCGGCCGGCAGGAGGCCGAAAAGCTGTGGGACAGTTGGGGCGCCGGTTACCGCTACTGGGATTTCGACCACCCTCCCACCCGCCAGTTCCTGAAGAACGCCGCCCTCTTCTGGCTCACCCGGCAGGACGTGGACGGCCTGCGCCTCGACTACGTCCGCGGCGTGCCGCACGATTTCTGGAGCGAGCTCTACGGCGAGGTGAAGAAAGCCAAGCCCGGCGCCTTCCTGGTGGGCGAGGCGTGGATCGACCAGCAGGGGCCGGAGGCCAACGCCAGGGAGATCGCCACCTACTTCGAGAAGCCCGGCGGCAAGCCCCAGCTCGACTCGCTCTTCGACTTCCCCCTCCAGAGCGTCCTGACCGACGTCTTCGCCAAGGGGAATCCGGCGGTGGACCTCGAGAGCTGGCTGCAGCAGAGTGAAGCGGCCTACGGCCCGGGGACCCACCCCACGCGGTTCCTCGACAACCACGACCTGTCGCGCTTCCTCTCCTGGACCGACAAGCCGCAGCGGCTGACGGCGGCCGTGGGCTTCCTGGCCGCCCTCTCCGGCCCCATCGACCTCTTCTACGGCACCGAGACGGGCCTCGCCAACGGCGCGCCCAAGACCGGGTTCGTCGACGCCGGCCGTATCCCCATGCCCTGGAAGAGTCTGAACGAGAGCCTGGTGGGGCAGGTGAGCCAGATCCTGGCCGCCCGCCGGCAACATCCGGCGCTCTCCCGCGGCGGGCGCTTCCCGCTGCTGGCCGAGCGGGACCAGCTCGTGATGGCCAAGGTGGCGGAAGGCGAGACGATCCTCGTGGGAGTGAACCTGGCGAACGAGCCGAAGGAGGTCACGGTGGACGTCGCGGGGCTCCTGCCCGGGCGTGTCCCCGCCTTCCTGCCTCTGCTGGGAGACGCCCCGGTGACCGGCATCACGGAGACGAGCTTCAAGTGGCGTCTGCCGGCTCTGAGCACGGTCCTGGTGAGGGCAACGGCGGCGGTTCCAGGGCGCTTGGGTGCCTCTGGACCGCGCTGAGCGCCCAGCTCGGGATGTCAACCGGCGGCGGCGTCAATAGGCCGCGTTCCCGTGCACCGCGGATAGCCGGCGCATCCCCAGAACCGCGACCCCGCAAGGGCGCCCTTGCGAGCCGTGCGCTGCACCATGCCCCTGCCGCAAGCCGGGCACGCGGGGGCGGCGGCCGAATCATCATCGGACGGATCGGTCGGATCCGTCCGATCGGTCCGATTCTTTTTCCTGGCCCGCTCCGCGAGCCGTGCCGCCGCGAGGTTTTCGCTGTAACCACCCTTGTGAATGAAGTCGCGTTCCAGCGCGGCGATCTGCTGATCGAGCAGGTAGTTGGCCTGGTGGATCAGGCAGATCACCGCATTGGCGACCACGGCAGGATCAACGTGGCTCAGCCATGGAGCGTAGGCGGCATCGGCCGCATCCGGCGGGTGCTCTCTCCCGACCGTCCGCACCGCCCTCGCTTCGCGGTCGTCCTTGTCCCACTGGCGCTTGCCGTGTTGGCGCAGGAAGTCCTCGTAATCCAGCAGCAGCTCGTCGAGGCTGGCGCGGGCGACGTTGACCAGGCGCAGCTCGGTCTGCGAGGAGGTTGCCGATGCCCGGCTCCCCTCGGCGATGTTCTGCCGTCCGCTGCGTGCCGCTTGCACCATCTGGTCCACGGTCCGTGAGCGCCTGTCGAGGAAGCGGGTGCAGAACGAGACGGTCGCGTCGTAGACGATCGTGGTCACCTGAAACGACCGCAGCTTGCGATAGCCGCCACTCGGCCGCAGCCGCTGGCCACTCTCGGGTTGGATGGGTCCGTCGGCCTTGTTAGATCGCTCCCTCATGCGCAGCACCTCCCACCAGGCGAATCCTTCCGGTCAGGAACTTCGCATCATACACTGGGTATTTGGAAAGCTCGGCCGTGACGGCCTCCCTGCCCGGCGATCATCGCACCTCTGCTGCGTCGAGCGGCCGCGTTCCCGTGCACCGCGGATAGCCGGCTCAGCCCCAGAGCTGTCGGCTGGTCATCGGACGGATCGGTCGGATCGGTCCGATTCCTCTGACTGGCCCGCTCCGCCGCCGCGAGGTGTTCGCTACAACCGCCTCCCTACTCCGCGAACTCCAGCAGCAGCTCCGTCCACATCTTCCCCGCGATGCCATCGCGGGTGGCGGGGAAGAACCGCGTCTTCTTCGCCGCTTCCAGGGCGGTCTCGTCGAAGCCGAGGCCGGACTTGTCTCCCTCGCGGATCTGGGCCTCGATCACCTGGCCGTTTTCGTCCACCAGCACGGCGAGGCGGATGACGACCTTCGTCCCACTCCCTTTGGCGGCGGCGGGATAGGAGTACGAGGCCAGGGTCTTGACCTCCGGCTCCTCCACGTTCGGCTGTCCCCGGCGGATCATGGCGCCGGCCTGCATGGGCTCGAGAGGCGCCGCCGGAGCTGGCTTGACCTCCGCCGGCGTGGGCTTGAGTTTCGGATTGGGCTTCTCTGCTGCGGCAGCGGGGGCCGGAGCCGGAGGAACCGTCGCCGCCGGCACGCTGACCGGAGCCGGCGTAGGCGACACGGCAGCCGGGCTGACGGTCCCGGGGGGACTGGGAATGGTTTTCGGGGCCGGAGCCGGAGCCGGAGCCGGCTCGGCCTGTGCCACCTTCGCAGGCCGTTGCGCCAGCCAGAGGCCCAGGGCGACGAGCATCAACGCAGCTCCCACCATGGCGATCCAGACGGGCTTCCTGGAGGGCGAAGCGGCCGCGGCGGCCCCCCGAAGGCGTGACGGAGGAGGCGGCGGTGCCACAGGCGCCTTCTCGGGCTCGGCGGCCGGGCGCACGCGCATGGGACGCGAGGCCCAGGTGGAATCCAGGTCTTCCCGCGTCCCGAGGAGTTGGGGCCGCGAGATGGGAGGGACCGGCGCGGGAGGCGGCGCCGCCGGCCGGGAAGACGGCGAGAACGGGACGACCTCCGCCAGGGTGGATACCCCAGAGGGCTCGGCCCGTACGGACTGGCCGGTGAGCGTCCCCGCGGCGGGGGTCCGCGTCAGCCCGAACTGGAGGTCGAGATGGTCCTGGGTCGAGCCCGGCGGCTCCTGGGCCTGTACCTCCCCAGCCCCAAGCGGCAGCAGGACGCGCCAGACCCCCTCCGTCTCCTCGCGGGTCAAGGGAAAGCGGTCCTGGAGGAGGGTCAGCTCCCAGATGAAGTCCTCGCAGCTCGCCATCCGCTCCTCTGGCTTCTTGGCCAGCGCCTTGAGGACGATCGCGCGCAGCTCCTGCGGCACCCGCCCCTCCGGGTCCGTCTCCGCGAAGTCGAGGGGGGGCCGGAAAAGATGCCCCGCCATCAAGGCTGCCGGCTCGGTGCCAGTCACGGGGCAGCGGCCGGTCAGGAGCTCATAGAGCACCACGCCGAAGGAGTAGAGGTCGCTGCGCTCATCCCACTCGGCGCCGCTGAACCGCTCGGGCGAGCCGTAGCGCGGCTTGCCCAGGAAGACGCCGGTGGTGGTCAAGCCCCCCTGCCCCTCCAGGGTCTTGGCGATCCCGAGATCGATCAGCTTGATCAGCGGATTGCCGTCCACGTCGCGGGTGAGCATCAAGTTGTCAGGTGAGACGTCGCGATGGACGATCTTGTGCCGGTGGAGGTAGCCCAGGGCCTTGAGCGACTGGCGGGCGATCTCCAGGGTGAGGGAGGTCGGCGGCGGCCCATAGCCGCTCAGGACCTCCAGCAGGTTCCAGCCGTCGATGTACTCCATGACGATGAACGCCTGGCCACCCTCGCCCACGGCGAAGTCGTGCAGCACGGCGACGTTGGGGTGGCGCAGCTTGATCGCCGCCTTGGCCTCGCTCAGGAAGCGGTCCGCCGCCTCCCCCACGGGCTCGCCCTGGGAGCGGATCACCTTGACGACGCGGATCTCGTCCAGCAGCCGATGGCGGACCTTGTAGATGGCCCCCATCCCACCCTCGCGGATCTTCTCGAGGATCTCGTACTTGCCGTCGATGTGCTCGTTGAGAAGGACCACGCCTGTCCCGCCTTGATCGAGAGCGACCGAGAGTGAAGGGAAGTATGGAGGATAGTAGCACCTTGCCCCAGGGGGACTCACCGGGGAGCCGGATTCCCCCCACCCAAGACCCTCATCACCCCGGCCCTCTTCTCCCGCCCCCTCGCCTCCCCCCTCACCGGGAGAAGAGGGAGAACAGCCAAAAGGGACATCAGGGACGGCAGAGACTACAGGGACGAGAAAGAACTGCGAGACTGCCCCAACCGGGACCCCTCTCCCGGTGAGGGGGGTGGCGAAGGGGCGGGAGTGGGGCAGGGGTGAGGGTCTTGGGTGGGCGGCGCTCTCGGGCCAAGTTAGCGCTTATGGGGGCAGGGCGAGGCCCCTACTCCGTAAACTCCAGAATCATCTCCGTCCACATCTTTCCCGGCACGTCGTACCGGGTGGCGGGCTGGAAGGGGATGCGCTTGGCGGCGGCGAGGGCGGTCTCGGCGAAGCCCAGGTTCGGGGGCGCCCCTTCACGGACGCGGGCGTCGATCACCTTCCCTCTCTCGTCTACCAGCAAGGCGAGGCGCACGTCCGCGCGCAGGCCGGTGCCGTGGGCGGCGGAGGGGTAGGCGAAGCGCGGGAGGTCGAGGGGCACGGGCTCCTCGACGCCCGGTCCCGGCTTGAGCAGGCCCGGCGGCTGGGGTCCCTCCTCCCAGAGCTGGGGTGCGCGACGAGCCAGGGCCACGGAGGGAGCCGGCGCCGGAAGGCTGGGCCGCGCCGGATGCTTCGCCGGAACGGGTCGCGGAGGAACGGGCCTGGCCGAGGCGCGCCTGGGCCGGGTCTCGGCGACTTTCGGAGCAGGCTGCGGCTGCGGCTCGCGGGCGGCCGGCGGCTCCTGCCGAACCGGTGCCTCGGGCTCGGCGGGAAGGGCGGCGGTTTTCTCCACCTCCTGGGGCGCGGCCTGGGGCACGGTGGGCAAGACCGGCAAAGGCGGCGCGGGCGTGGGCGCCGGCGGGCTGGGCACGTGGGGCGCGGCAGCCCATTCCGGAGCCTTCGCCGGCGCCTGCGGGGCGGCATGCCAGAAGGCGCGGGCGACGACGAAGAGGAGCAGCAACGCCGCCGTGGCCGTGGCCAGCCGGAAAAGGGCAGGCGAGCTCTCCGGCGTCACAGGCGGCGGCACAGTTGGAGAGCCCCAGGTGATCTCGTCGACCTCCGGGATGGCCGGCGGGATCGGCGGGCCTCCCTTCGCCAGGTGCAAGGGCAGGGCGCCGGAGCGGGTGGTCTCCGATTCCGTGGCGCGCAGGTAGAGGGAGCCCGAAGGCTCGGCCGTGGCCTCTCCGGCCTCGGTGTCCTCCGGAATCGCCGTCTCCCCAGCGGCGGCAGGCACCGCGAACAGCGCCTGGAGGTCCGTCTCGAAGACCGGGTAGCGCACCTGGATGCCGGCGAGGGCCGCGGCGAAGTCCTCCGCCGTGGGGACGCGATCCTCCGGCCGCTTCTCCAGGGCGTCCAGCAGGAGCTTCCGGAGATCGGGAGGAATCCGCCCCTCGGGATCGCTCTCCTCGAAGCCCAAGGGAGGGCGGTTGAGGTGCCCCGCCATCAGGGAGAGGGGATCGTGGCCCGAGATCGGGCAGCGCCCCGTCAGCAGCTCATAGAGGACGACGCCGAAGGAGTAGAGGTCGCTGCGCTCGTCCGCCGGACTGGCGCCGAACTGCTCGGGGGAGGCGTAGCGGGGCTTGCCGAGGAAGACTCCCTCGTCGGTGGCGCCCAGGCTCTCCTCCAGCGCCTTGGCGATGCCGAGGTCGATGAGCTTGACCACCGGCAGACCGTCCACGTCGCGGGTGAGCATCAGGTTGTCCGGCGAGACGTCGCGGTGGACGATGCGGCTCCTGTGGAGCGCTCCGAGCGCCTTGAGCGCCTGGCGGGCCATCTCCAGCCCCAGCGAGAGGGGGGGCGGCCCCTGCCGGCGGAGGATCTCCCGGAAAGTCCAGCCGTCGATGTACTCGCTGACCAGGTAGGCGCCGCCTTCGGGGTCCACGGCGAAGTCGTGGAGCACCGCCAGGTTCGGATGCCGCAGCCGGCTCGCCACCCGCGCCTCCTGGAGGAAGCGGGCGGTCGCCTCCTCGCTCCCCACGGCCCAGGAGCGGACCACCTTGATGGCCCGCAGCTCGTCGAGCAGGCGGTGGCGCACCTTGTAGACGGCGCCCATCCCCCCCTGCCGCAGCTTCGCGAGCACCTCGTACTTCTCTTCGAACGATCCGTGCAGAAGCGACATCGGCCTATCTCCTCCCGGCGATGGACACGGTCCGCCTATGGTAGCAGGAGTGGCGGCGAGAGGCGGCCAGGCAGAGCGGAGCCTGGCTCAGGTGCCGGCCTGTTTGATGAGCTGGCGCACCGTGTCGCCATCGGCGACTCCCGACTGGAAGTAGGCGATGTTCCCCTTCTTGTCCACCACCAGGAGGGTCGGCAGGGCGAGCACGCCGAGGTCCGTCGCCACGGCCTGCTGGGGATCGAGGAGCACCGGATAGGGGAACGGCTTGTCTTTGAGGAACTTCTTGACGACGTCCGATTCCTCACCCACGTTGGCGGCCAGGAACTGGACGCCCCGTCCCTTGTAGTCCCGGTAGACGGGTTCGAGGATCTCGGCCTGGAGCCGGCACGGCATGCACCAGGTGGCCCAGAAGTCCACCACCACCACCTGTCCCCCGAAATCCTTGGGACCCACCAGGCGGCCATCCACCGTCTTCAGGCGGAAATCGGCCTTGACGCCAGGCCCGGGAGCGGCGGCGCGGCCGGCTGTCGAGGCGTCGCCGCAGCTCAGAAGAAGGAAGGACGCAGTCACCACAGCCATCAGAATCGAGCGCCGGGTACGGAGCGAGGGAAGGAGGTTGGTGGTCTTCATGGTCCGACAAGCATAACTCAGCCGGCCGCGGTCTCCTCAAGGCTCGTTGGTGAAGAATCTTCAGCGCGCGAGTCGCGAAGCGCTTCCAACTCGGCGATCGCCTCAAGATCTTTGGGGCGGCCGGCTGCGCGCTTGGTTTTAATCAGCGTGTCCAGGTCGAGGCACAGAACCGGCCGATTGAAAAGCTGCAACTCAATCGTGTGCGCCAGGAGATCCTCATATCCGCCGCCACCCGTGATCTCCCCTAGGATATCGATGTCACCCAAAGTGGTCTCAAGGGTGAAATTCAACCCATGGCGAAGGGTTGCGGCGTCCCATTTGAACGGAAGTCCGGGCGGAGCGCCGCGGAGGTAGGGATGATGCTGCGCCAAAGCCCGGGCCACCTTTTCCAAGTTTTCGTCGCTACGCGCGTAGACGATGTCGATATCCTGCGTCAGACGTGCCGAGCCGTGCGCGATGCCAGCCAAGCCACCGACCAGAATGAGCTCCACACCTGCGCCGGTGAGCGCCTCGAGGAGGGCTTTGAAGTCGGTCACAGCCCCCGCCGTGCCTCACGGCCAGCGCGACGAACCTCTTCGGCCAACTTCTGGAGCTCCATGGCCGCCAGGATTCGCTCCTCTGGAGTCAACCGGAGATTCTTCCTGAGAAGAGTGAGGTCCACGTCCCGTTTGTACGCTTCGATGACGGGGTCCTTCCAGTCTGACTGAGCCATGAGGGAACGATACACGAAATCCTGCGGCCCGCGTATCGAGCTGCGCCCGAGCGCTCACTCCTGCCAATTCTGGAGGCTCTCTGCGGCCGGTGAAAGTCGACGGCCGCTGGTGCGTGGATGGCGGCTTGGTCAATCCGGTGCCGGTCACCGCGCCCTGGGAGTGGAGATCGTGGTCGGCGTCGACGTCAACCAGGGCTTGCTGGACGAGGACCGCCTCTTGTCGTCCCGGCCCCCGCGACACCGACTGCCTGCCGCTCTGCCCGCCAGCGCCGGTTGGTGATCACCGCATCGGACTGCCTGCCGTAGAGCGAACCGCTTGAATGCCTCCACCCCCCGCAGTGTTATGATGCGGCCTTACAAAGGAGGAAGCGGTGAAAAAGTTACTCAGGAAACTGACGCTTCATCGTGAGACCCTGTTGGCCCTCGACGAAGACCCGGCCCTCAAGAACGCCGTGGGAGGACTCTGTACCAAGGTTGGAACAAGTTGCGGCTCCTGCGTCCGCGCCTGCAGCTTCACCTGCCCCACCTTCCTCTGCTGAAGAAGCTTTTGACCGCCCAGCCGCTCTGACAGGAGCGCCGCCGCCTCAGGAGGCGGCGGCCCAAGTTCGACGACCCGAGCTTGCCCGGAGAAATGCATGATCAGCCTTGGCGAAACATAGCCTGCCTTGGGATGAATCCCGGTGAAAGTCGCCGCCTATCAAGCTCCTCTTCTTCCAGGCGGCTCCATGGCGGCCGTCGAGCTCATTCGCCAACGAGTCAGATGGTGTGAAGCGGCGGGAGTGGAGATCCTCTGTTGCCCGGAGGCCGTGCTTGGCGGTCTTGCGGACTATGCCGCTCGCCCGGCCGACTTTGCGATCGACGTGGAAAGCGGTCAGCTCGGCGCCGCGCTTGCACCCCTCGTCAGCGACACGGTGACGACGATCCTGGGGTTTACCGAGATTTCTGCGGGTCAGCTCTACAACTCGGCAGCGGTGTTTCACCAGGGAGCCGTCGCCGGCTTGTATCGCAAGCTGCATCCGGCGATCAGGAAGTCGGTCTATCGCGCCGGCGACCGAGTCCCGGTCTTCGAGGTGGGCGGTCTGACCTTCGGAATCGTCATCTGCAACGACTCCAACTTTCCCGAGCCGGCGAGACTCATGGCCTCCCAGGGAGCGACGGCGCTGTTCGTGCCCACGAACAACGGCCTCCCTCCGGACAGGGCGGACGTCGCCGGTGACGCGAGGAATGCCAGCATCGCCCGGGCCATGGAAAACAACGTGTGGGTCCTCCGTGCCGACGTCGCAGGCCGCACGGCGGACCTGGTGTCTTACGGATCGTCCAGCGTCGTCGCTCCCGATGGCACGGTCCTTCGATCCGCGCAGCGGCTCGCCGAGGACCTCCTGGTTGCGGACCTCGTACCAGGGCGCCCTTCGCAGGGCTCCCAATGACGGTTCGTTCGTCCCGTTGCCTTAGCCTCAAGGCCAAGTCCGCAAGAAACTACAAGGTTTTCGCGTCTCCATCGTGTATACCAGAGGGCAACGTCCTCGCGGTTCGAGGCATGAAAAAGGAGACGATCATGAAAAGGCTTGCCGCTCTCACCCTGGTCCTCGGTTTCTGCGCTCTGCTCGGTCCGGCGAAGACGAGCTCGGCGTTTACCTGTTCCCAGATCTGCGACGGGGAGCGCCAGGACTGCCTGGCCGACTGCCACTCCTTCCCCTACACCGGCTGCGCCAACGATTGCCGGAACGAGTGGCTGGCCTGTCTCGCGGCCTGCTGACGCCTCATCCTCAGGGGGTGCTTGGAATCCGGCCGGTTTGCGCTTGGAATCCTCACCCCCTCTCTCCCGGCTCCCGCCCTTTCCCCCGCCGGGAGAGGGGGGACGCCTGCGGAGGATCTTGCCCAGGGCTCGGCGAGCACGTTCGACGGCCCATCGGGCGCGTTCGACGGCGCGGCGATCACGTTCGACGGCTCATCGGTCGTGTTCGACGGCTCGACGAACACGTTCGACGGCCCGTCAATCACGTTCGATGACTCGGCGAGCACGTTCGATGACTCGTCGAGCACGTTCGATGACTCGTCGAGCACGTTCGACGGCCCATCGGTCGCGTTTGACGGCTCGTCGATCGCGTTTGACGGCTCATCGCTCGTGTTTGACGGCTCATCGGTCGCGTTCGACGGAACGTCGATCGCGTCCGATGGACCACCGGTCATGCCCGTTTTCGAATTGGCCAGGAGAGGGAAGGGAGAGCCTCAGGGATGGATCTCGACGGTCGTCCCGTTGGGCACTGCGCTCCAGATCTCCTCGATATGGGCGTTCAGCGAGCCCATCCAGCCGGCCCGGAGACGTCCGCCGAGCGGAAAGTGCGAAACGTCCTTTCCAGACCGGGTTTTGTAAATTTCTTGTAAGACCGGGCCCGGAGTTTCCAACCGATTCTATAGTTTGCTCGTGGTTGCCGTTTCCCGGTTCGCCGCCGCCGCAGTTCTGCTCGGTCTCTGGGCCGGGTGTGGCATCGTGGGCAAACCGGAGGCGTCCCGTGAGCCGGTCCGCGACCTGATCGCCACGCTGGACGTGGCGCAGATCCAGAAAGAGCCCGGGGTGGTCGACGTGGGCACGCCCGCGGCGCGGCCGCTGCTGCGCCGGGGATGGGCGGCGGACGAAGCCGCAGGAGGACGCACTTTCGTCTGGAGCGATGGCCCGGAATCCGAGCTCTTCTTCTTCCTCGCCGCGCCGCGCGACATCCCTCTGGCCCTGACGGGGACCGCTTTCGCCGATCGTTCGGCGCCGCCGCAGGAGGTCACCCTCATCCTGAACGGGGGCACCGTGGGCAGGATCACCGCGGCCCAGGCTCGCGCGACGGCGAACGTGATCCTCCCGAAGCGCCACCTGCTGGCCGGAGGAAACCACCTCGTCCTGCGCTATGCCTGGACGCGCCCGCCCTGGCCGGGGAGCCGCCGCCGCTCTGCCATGGCCTGGGAGCGCTTCCGTTTCGGCACCGGCGTCGACGAGCAGAGCCAGGTGCGTGCCGCGGGCGACCAGCTCTCCCTCCCCTTCGGCTCGCGCGTTTCCTCTTACCAGCGCCTCCCCGCCGGAGCCGTGCTGGCGGTGGACAGCCTCCGCAGCCGGGGGGGCAGGCCCGGAGAGCTGCGCGTGGTCTGGCGCTCCGAGGGAGGCTAGGATAAGGAAGTGGCCCGCTTGCGGCCGAACGGGGAACCGGCGACCGTGGCGTTGCCGGACGCCGGCTCCAAGCCGGTGCGGCTCTCCCTCGTCTCCGTGCCCGGCCAGCCGGGGGCGTCCATGAGCGGCGGCCTCGTCCTGCGGCGGCCGCTGATCCTCTCTTCGGCCGGTGCCGGCGACCCGCAGATTGCGGGGAAAGCCGGAGCCGCCGTGGATCCCTCCGTGTCCCCCGTCCCCCTGCCCAGGCGGCCGCGAAACGTGATCCTTTACCTGGTGGATACCCTGCGCGCCGATCACCTCGGCTGCTATGGCTACTCCACTCCCGTGCCGGTCTCGCCGAGATCCCGCCGACGAAAACCTTGCAAAAGGGGCTGATGGACCTCTACGACGCCGAGATCGCCACCAACGACGCGGCCTTCGGCGAGCTCCTCGACCTGCTCGCCCGGCGCAAGCTTCTGGAAGACACCGTGATCGTCTTCGTTTCGGACCACGGTGAAGAGTTCCTGGACCACGGCGGCTGGGAGCACGGCAAGACGCTGCACGACGAGATGCTCGACGTCCCCCTCATCGTGCGCGTTCCCGGCCTGGCGAGAGGGCGCACCGTGGAACAGCAGGTCCAGCAGGCGGACGTGGCCCCGACGATCCTCGACCTCCTGGGTCTGCCGCCCACACCCGGCCAGGAAGGGCGCAGCCGGCTACGAGAGATGATGGGCCAGGAGCCGCCCAGCGCAGACCCGGCGGAGAGCGCCACCTTCTCCTGGCTCGAGGAGAGCGGCCTGCGGGCGGCCGCGGTGACGACTCCCCGCTGGCGGCTCATCGAGAAACGGTTCCCCATCCCGGGCCGCTACCTTTACGATCGCCAAGCCGACCCGGACGAGCATCACGACCTCTCCCGGGAAAGACCGGTGCGGACCGGCTTCCTCCGCGAGCAGCTCCGCATCGCCGAGCGTCCCCGCAAAGGGATGCTGCGGGCGGGAGAGGCCGCCGTGGGGCCCGAGGTCGCGAGACAGCTCAAGGCGCTCGGGTACCTGCACTGAGCGAGCCGGACCGCACCCATTCCGCTCGAAGCCGTACTAAGATCCCCCTAATACTCCTGACCGTACCCGCCGTCCTTCACTGGGGAGGGCTCCGCCATGCTTCGCGACCGTTTCTGGTTTCGCCCCTTGGCCGGCTTGATGCCGGCGGTGCTGCTGCTGGTCCTCGGGTGCTCGGTCAATCCGGCCACGGGGCACCAGCAGCTCAGCTTCTACGACGAGCAGGAAGAGATCGCCATGGGCAGGGAGGCCGATCAGGACATCGTCGGCCACGTGGGGCTCTATGACAATCCGGCCGTCCAGGCCTACGTGTCGGACCTGGGGAAGAAGCTGGCGGCGCAGTCGGAGCGGCCGAACCTCCCCTGGAGCTTCAAGGTGCTGGACGATCCGGCGATCAATGCCTTCGCCCTGCCCGGGGGCTACGTCTACGTGACTCGCGGCATCCTGACCCACCTGGGATCGGAGGCGGAGCTGGCCACCGTCATGGGGCACGAGATCGGCCACGTCACGGCACGCCACAGCGTCAGCCAGATGAGCAAGAAGCGGCTCGCCGCCGCCAGCATCGGGGTGGCCCTGATCCTCGCCGACTCCAAGGAGGCGTTGGCGCTGGCCGGCGTCGCCGCTCTCGGCATGGGGCTCGTCTTCCTTTCCTATAGCCGCAGTGACGAGAGCCAGGCCGATCAGCTCGGGTTGCGCTATGCCCAGCGCGCCGGCTACGACCTGCGCGAAAGCCCCGAGGTGTTCCGCCTTCTCGACCGGGTGGCCCAGAACGACGCACGGATCGAGGGCACCGGGCGCCTGCCGCGCTGGCTTTCGACTCATCCCGATCCGGGCTCGCGCCGGGAACGTTTGGAGCAGAAGGTCGCCGAGATGGAAAAGGGCGGCACGCACTTCGACGGCACCACGGTCAATCGCGACGTTTACCTCTCCAAGATCGACGGCATGCGCTTCGGCGACAATCCCCGCGAGGGCTTCGTTCGCGACGGCGCGTTCCTGCATCCCGACTTGCAGGTCCAGCTCACCCTTCCCGCCGGCTGGAAAGCCGCGAGCGACAAAGACTCCATCACGGCGCAGAGCCCGAAGGGCGACGCCTTTCTACGCGTCGCCCTCATGGGCATCGGTACGCCCGACGAAGCCGCCGACGTGTTCTTCCGGGAGGCCGGCGTGAACCGGGAGAAGTCCTGGGAAAGCAAGGTTCACGGCCAGCCCGCCGTCTGGAGCGACCTGGACGCCAAGGTGAACAGTAAAGACCTGCTGGGCACGGTGGCTTTCGTCTCGCACCAGAAGCGGATCTTCCAGGTCCTCGGCGTGAGCGGCAAGAACGTCTGGGCCGGCTATCAGCCCGCGCTCCAGCGCTCGATCGAAAGCTTCGACCGCATCACCGATCCCAAGACCCTCGCCATCCAGCCGCGGCAGATCAAGGTCGTACGCCTCAAGAAGGCCCTGACCCTGGAGGACTTCGCCAAGGCCTTCCCCTCGACGGTGCCAGTCGAGACCGTGGCCGTCATCAACCACGTGGAGCCGGGAGGGACGCTGGAGGCCGGGCGAATGGCGAAGCAGGTGGTGGGGGGCGTGGAGGTGGCGGCGGGGAAGAATGAAGCCGAGAAGAGCAAGAAGCGGCCCAAATGACATCTGTCACCCCAAACTCCTGACATCCCTCCCTGAAATCCTCCGCTCGCGTCTCCCAGAATGCTCCTGGAAGATTCGAACGGAGGAGCTGATGAAAATCCAAAGACAGATCGACGACCAGCCGCTCGCGGAATTGCGCCGGGCGGTCAAGCGGTATGGCAGCGTCACGGCCCTTTCGGGAGTGGACTTCACCGTCCGGCCCGGCGAGGTGGTGGCGCTTCTGGGTCCCAACGGCGCGGGGAAGACGACGGCCGTGCAGCTCCTGCTCGGCCTCCTGCGGCCGAGCAGCGGCGAGGTGGAGCTGTTCGGGCAGGACCCGCGGAGCACGGCGGCCCGCGTGCGGGTGGGCGCCATGCTTCAGGTTTCCAAGGTGCCGGAGACCCTCAAGGTGCGCGAGCACGTCCACCTCATTTCAAGCTATTACCCCCGTCCTCTCCCGGCCGCGGAGGTGATGGCGGCGGCCGGGCTGCAAGGGCTGGAGGAGCGCCTGTTCGGCAAGCTTTCCGGCGGGCAGAGGCAGCGTGTGCTCTTCGCCCTCGCCCTCTGCGGCGATCCCGATCTCCTGTTCCTCGACGAGCCCACGGTGGGGCTCGACGTCGAAGCCCGGCGCGCTTTCTGGTCGGTGATCGAGGGGAAGACGGCCCAAGGACGGTCCGTGCTCCTCACCACCCATTACCTGGAGGAGGCGGACGCCCTGGCGGATCGCATCGTCCTCATCAGCCGCGGACGGATCGTGGCCGAGGGCACTCCGGCGGAGATCAAGTCCCGGGTGGCGGGACGGAAGGTCCGCTGCCGCACGGCGCTGACGCTGGAGGACGTGAACGCTCTGCCCGGCGTACGCGCCGCACGGCAGGAGGGCGATTTCACCGAGCTCTTCACCAACGAGCCAGATCGCGCCGTGCGCGACCTGATGCAGCGCGATCCGGCCCTCTCCGGCCTCGAGGTCCAGGGAGCCGACCTCGAAGAAGCTTTCCTTGCCCTGACCGGTCCCGAGACGAAATTCGACACGAAAGACGAGGTGGCGGCATGAGCACGACGACGATCCCAGTCATGACCACGGCCGCGGCTGGCGAGAGCCGGCGCAGCCTTCCCCGGATCTTCTTCCTGGAATCGAAATACGAGTTCCTGAAGCTGCTGCGGCTGCCGGCCTATGTGGTGCCGACGCTTTCGTTCCCGCTGGTTTTTTACATGCTTTTCGGCGTGGCTTTGAGGCAGGGGACCAGCGGCTTCAACTTCCCCACCTACCTCATCGCCACCTACGGCGCGTTCGGCGTGATGAACGCGGCTCTCTTCGGCCTCGGCGTGGGGCTGGCGATGGAGCGCGGACAGGGGTGGCTGCTGTTCAAGCGGGCTACGCCCATGCCGCCGCTGGCTCCCTACGTGGGCAAGCTCGCGATGTGCCTCCTCTTCGGCACGATCATGGTGACGGCTCTCTTCACCCTCGGCGCCACGGCCGGCGGCGTGCGTCTGCCGCTCGCGACCTGGCTCTCCCTTGCCGGAGTGCAGATCGCCGGAGCCGTGCCCTTCGCCGCCTTCGGCCTCGCCATCGGCTACTGGGCGGGACCGAACTCGGCGCCGGCGATGATCAACCTGATCTCGCTCCCCGCCGCCTTCGGCTCCGGGATGTGGATTCCCATCCAGATGATGCCGGCCGTGGTGAAGAAGATCGCCCTCTTCCTCCCCTCCTACCACTACGCGCAGCTCGCCCTCAAAACGATCGGCATGGATCAGCACGAGCCGGTGGGCCGCGGCGTGGCCGTGCTGGCCGTCTTCGCCCTCCTCTCCCTCGCCCTCGCCTGGGCCGGCTGGCGGCGGGATGAGGGGAAGACGTTCGGCTAGGGGGAGGCCAACCCCAGCACCGAAGGCACCCGCTCTGGCTCCGCCATCCGTAGCAGGCCCAGCCCGATCCCAGCGAAGCCATTCATCAGGCCAGGGGATTCGATGCTGCCGCGGGTGCCGCAGAGCCAGCCGTCGCGGTCGAGGCTGGCAAGGACGATCTCCAGGAAGCGATCGATCGCCGCGGCAAGCCCCGGGCTCGGGACGGCCTCCTGGGCCTGGAGGAGGAAATCGAGATTGCCGAGATCGCCATGGCAGAGGCAGTGATTCTGTCCGGGGCCGCGTGACAGGGTGCGGTTTACGGCAAGCTCGATTTCCTCGCGGAAGGCCGCCCGCTCTTCGTCGCTGCGGGCGTAGGGCAAAGCCTTGATCCGGGTGAGCCCCACTCCCGGCGCACCGTAGCACCAGGCCACGGCGACGGTGCTTTCAGGCGGCGGATTCTCGCCTTGGGCGGCGTGGAGGAGACGGTCGAGATCGCCCCAGAAGCGCTCCCGCTCGCCCGCGAAACCGCCGAGGCCGGCGGCCAGGAACCGCTCGTCGCCGGTGAGGGCTCCGAGCCGCAGGAGCGCGAGGGCGATGCCACCCACGCCGTGCGAGACGCCCGCGAGCGGTTTCTCCGAAGCCAGCCGGGTGAGCCAGCCGAGCCCCGATCCCCACGGCACGGCCAGGCCCACGAGGCGCTCGCCGCACTGGATCGCCACCTCCAGAGCCCGCGAGGACGTTGGCGATCCCAAAGCCTCGTGCAGGGCGAGCAGGCCCAGGATCGCTCCCGCCGATCCGCCGATGAGATCGAGATCCTGATCGCCAGCCAGCAGGTCCGGGAGGACCTCCACGATCCGCTCGCCCTCGGCGAGCAGCTCCCGGTCGTGCCAGAGGTGGCCGAGATGGGCGAGCGTCCAAATCGTCCCTCCCCAACCCTGGAAGGCGCCGATGGACGCCGGGCCTTTCTTGTCGTCCTTCCAGGCCTCCAGTTGCAGGAGAAGGGTGGCGATCGCCGCGCGCGCCAGCCGGGTGGCGCCCGCGTCGCCCGCGATCTCGCCGAGGAAGCCGAGGAAGAGGGCGATTCCCGGCAGCCCCGCGTAGAGGTCGTCCGGGGTGGGCTCCAGCGACCAGCGCTTGTCGCGGAATTCGAGGCCGATCCACGAAGCGTAGCCCTCCTCCCGCACGGCCATCTCGGCGAACCAGTCGCCCACGGCGCGGGCATGGCGGAGCAGGCTCTCGCGGCGCTCTTCGGGTGAAAGGCGCGGCGCGTCCGGATCGGGCTGGTAGGAGGTCCATTCGACGTCGTCCCGATTGAGGAGCTGCGTTCCCAGGGAGAGGCGCAGGAGCCAGAGCTGGCGCCGCAGGTCCTCCTCTCCCAGCAGCTCGATGCGGCGGCGGACGAGCTCGAAGGAGGATTCCTCCAGGAAATCCGCCACCCTCTCGCCGCGGCTCGTCCACACGTCGCGCGACGAGGGGAGGGAGGAGAAGGACGGCACGTCCCCGTCCCAGAGATCGCGGTGCTCGGCCGCGATCACCCGCGCGAGGTTGGGCTGGCTCTCCGCCTCCAGCCAGAGGCGATCGAACAGCCGGTCGCGGTCGAGAGCGTCGCGCAGGTAATCCGGATGAAAGCTTTCCAAAAGCAGCAGGCCGTAGATCTGCGTCGGGCGCAGCACCACCCGCACGGGATCGTCCGCGAAGCGCTCGAGCACGCGCGTCATCTCCTCGCGGCGGCCGGCGAGCAGACGGTAGACGGCGGCGAAACCGCGCGTCATCTCCTCGCGATATTCTCCTACCTGCACGGGTTTGCCGTCGAGGAACGGCCGGTTGTGGCCGCCTTCCATGATCGCGCGGTCGCGCACCACGCGCATTTCGTCGGTGCCCGTGCCCTGCCATTGAATCACTTTTTGCGGCGTGGGCTGGCCGTCGACGGCGGCGACGCCGCTGATGTCCACGCCCTCGAAGTCGTCGCTCTGCCCCACCTGGAAAGGGAGGAGGCCGACGCGCAGCACCGAGTGGAGAGCGAACTGCGAGCGCAGGTCCTCCTGCGGGCGCGCCCGCTTGCCGCGCTGGATCTGCGGGTGGAAAAGGGATTCCAGATCGATCACCACCGGATGCTCACCGGCGGCGATCAGGTTTTCATAATGGCAATCGGTGGCGGCCAGGCTGTACAGCACGGCGAGGAGGCCGCCCAGCCGCTCGTGGAAGAGGGCGACCTCGGCCGGCGAACGGCAGGGCTCGGCGGCGGCGAACTCCATCCAGCCATGCTCCTCGCGGTCGAGCACTTCCAGGATGCGGAAACGGGGCGCTCCGGTCGCTTCACCGGCTCCGTTCACCCATGCCAGCAGCTCCTGGAAATGAGACTCCACGGCGAGGGAGCGGGGCTTATAGACGAGCCGCGCGCCGGAGGCGAACGTCAGGAGGCGCACGGCACGGCCGCGCCGGTGGCGGTCTCCGGCTCCACCGTCGAGGGCGGTCAGCAGCCCCGGATCCTCGTTGTCGAAGAAACGCGCGACGATCTCGGGCCAGTCCGCGGCGAGGTGGGAGAAGACCTCGGCGGTGGTCTCCCGGAACAGCTCCAAGTCGAGGAGCATCTGGCGGGCGAGTACCGGGTACTCGCGAAGGATCGCCTCCGCGGCCTCGGGATCGCGCAGGCGCTCGACGAACGACGCGAAGCGCTCCTCCGGCGTCTCCCCTGCCAGGAGCCCCTGGAGGCGCGCCACGTTGAGCTCCAGGACGAGGGTCCGCGAGAGCACGGGGAGCAGCCGGTAAGGGAGGGCCTCCGAAGCGAGACGAAGGGCGCTCTCCACGGTGAAGGGGAGAGGGGCCTTCGCAGCCTCGACGAGCGCCGCGAGATCCCCCTGCAATCGCAGCCGGGCGCGCTCGATGAGCGGGCGGACGAGCTCCAGGAAGCCGGCCGCGGTCCCCAATTCAGGCGAAATGGAAAGAGGCTCCAAGCCCGCGGCGGACACCGTGCGATCGGCGATCTCGGTGATCCAGGCCGGGGGCTCCTCCGTCGCCGTGGCGCCGAGCTCGTGTGGCGGCAGCGCGATCAGGCGCTCGAACGATTCCTGGCTGAGACCCAGCGCGGCGAGGCGCTCCCCCCACCAGGGACCGGACTGGAAAGCCGCCGCGCCACGCCACTCCGCGAGCCGGTGGCGGGCGTGTGGGTCCTCGCCGGAGACGGTGGAGTTTTCCGGAATGCCGAGAGCGGCGCGCTCGGCGAGCGTCAGGGCGCGGTACCAGTCTGCGAGATCGAGGCTTGCTGCCGGCATGAGACCTACTTTGTCAGATCGAGGACGCGAAGGGAGGCCCCCCCGGTGGAGAGAGGGCCTCCGCAGCTCCACGGGATCAAGCCGTCGTCGGGCAACAGGCGGTCGAGCCGGCGAAGGTATATTCCGTGCAGGTGACGGCGGTGGTGATCGGCGGGCAGCAGGAGCGCCAGTTGAGGAAGGTGTAATTGGTGCAGTTGGGCGCCGTGGTCACGACGCTCGAAGCGCCGGCGATCACGAGCTGGTCGTCGCTCAGGTCCGTCAGGCCGGACGGGTGCTGCGGCAGCGCCGCCTGCTCCTCCTCCGACAGGGTGGCCCGATAAACGGGGTCCTTCCAGGCGCGGATGACGTCGGTCTTGTTCATGAGTGGATCTCCTATGAAAGTTCGTGGAGATGAGAGAGGTCCCTCACGGGAGGGTCCCTCGTATTCAAGGGTGTGCGGGAAGGGGACGGGCGGGACAGCTTGCAGGGAGCCGCGCGCGCCGCGATTTGGCGAACGCGGCCGGTTCATTGCAGAATCCCGAGGGGAGGTTGGCGGACGGGCGCGAAGAAACGCAGGCAAGGAGAACGGAATGCTCAACAAAATCTTGCTTCTGGCAGGGCTCGTTGCGGGAGTCGCGCTCTTTTCGCTGGCGGCGGCCCCGCCGCCCTCGGAAGACCTCGCCGCCCTCCTCCAGCGGCAGACGCAGGAGATGGTCGACGCGATCGTGCCCGGCAATGCCGCCGTCTGGGACCGCTACCTCGACCCGCAGGCCGTCTACGTCACGGAAGACGGCACCGTGCTGACCAAGGCCGAGATGGTCGCGCAGACCAAGCCCATGCCCACGGGCGTCTCGGGAAACATCAAAGTGACGGATTTCAAGGTCGCCGACTACGGCACGGTCGCCATCGCCACCTATGTGGACGACGAGCACGAGACCTACCATGGCCACGAGCTTCACTGCCAGTACCGGACGACGGAGACCTGGCTGAAGACGCCCCAGGGGTGGCGGATCATCGCCGGCCAGGTCCTGGCTCTGCGCACCGATCCGCCGGACGTCCCGTTCAAAGCCGCGCAGAGGGACGAATACGCCGGCCGCTACGCGCTCACTCCCGAGATCACCTACGAGATCCGCCGCCAGGGGGACGGCCTCGAAGGACAGCAGACCGGGCGGAAGGTGGAGCCGCTGCGGGCGGAGGCGCCGGACGTCCTCTTCGTGCCCGGCAAGCCCCGCTACCGCAAGATTTTCCTGCGCGACGCCGAGGGGCACGTCACCGGCTTCGCGGAGCGGCGGGAGGCGTGGGACCTGGTTTGGAAACGATTACCGTAAGAGGAAGGGAGGGAGACATGGAAACCCGCAAGATCGGCTCGCTCGACGTCTCCATCGTGGGGCTCGGCTGCAACAACTTCGGCTGGCGGCTCGACTACGACCGCACGGTGGCGGTAGTCGATGCCGCCCTGGAAGCCGGCATCAACTTTCTCGACACCGCGGACATCTACGGCGGCACCGAAAGCGAGGAATTCCTCGGCCGCGCGTTGCAAGGCCGGCGTGATCGCATCGTCCTCGCCACCAAGTTCGGAATGAAGGTGGACGAGAAACGCCAAGGCGCCAAGCCCGCCTACGTGAAGCAGGCTTGCGAGGACAGCCTGCGCCGGCTTCGCACCGATTGCATCGACCTTTACCAGCTTCACCAGCCCGATCCGGAAACTCCCATCGCGGACACGCTGGCGGCGCTCGACGCGCTGGTGAAAAGCGGGAAGGTGCGCGAAATCGGTTGCTCGAACTTCTCGGTGGAGCAGCTTCGCGAGGCCGAGTCCGCCGCCGGACAGGGTGCGAAATTCGTGAGCGTCCAGAACGAATTCAGCCTCCTGCACCGCGATCCGGAGAAGGGCGTCCTCGCCGAGTGCGAGCGCCAAGGGCTGGCCTTCCTCCCCTTCTTCCCTCTCGCGGGCGGCATGCTGACGGGGAAATATCACCGCGGCGAGCCGGCGCCCGCGAACGCGCGCCTGGCGAAGGGCTCGCCTCGCTTCCTCAACGACCGCAACCTCGAGATCGTCGAGAAGCTCCGCGCCTTTGCGGATGTGAAGCGGCACAGCCTGCTCGACTTGGCGTTCTCGTGGCTGCTGAGCCATCCACCCGTCGCTTCGGTGATCGCCGGAGCCACCACGCCCGAGCAGGTGAAAGCCAACGTCGCCGCCGGCGGCTGGCGGCTCACCGCGGACGATCTAACCGAGATCGACCGGCTGGCTCCGGGAGCGTGACGCTATGCCCAAGGATTTCACCGGCCGGGTCGCCCTCGTCACTGGAGCTTTCCGGGGGTTCGGGTTCGCCACCGCCGAGCGCCTCGTGGCGCGGGGGGCCTCGGTGGCCGTGAACGTCCGCAACCGCGAGCGCGCCGAGGCCACGGCAAAACGGCTGGGCAACCGCGCCTTCGCGGTGCCGGGTGACCTGGCCGATCCCACCGAGCTGCGCTTGATCGTCACCCGCACCCTCGACCGTTTCGGACGCTTGGACGTGCTGGTCAACAACGCGGCCGTGGCCTTGACGACGCGGTTCGAAAAGATTACGGAAGAGGAGTGGCGGCGCACCTTCGACGTCAACGTCACGGCGGTCTTCCTGCTCATCCGCGCCGCCGTGCCGGCCATGCGGGAGCAGCGGTACGGACGTATCGTCAACCTTTCCTCGACCGCCGGCAAGACGGTGAGCACCCTGGGGGGCGCCCACTACACCGCCTCGAAAGCCGCTCTCCAGGGATTGACCCGCGCCGCGGCCAAAGAGCTGGGACCGCACGGCATCACTGTCAACGCCATCTGCCCCGGGCTCTTCGACACCGAGCTGACGCGCGAGAACGCCACGCCCGAGCAGCTCGAAGCCATCGCCGAAACCTTTCCCATCCGCCGCCTGGGAGACGCCGCCGAAGTGGCCGACCTCATCTGCTTCCTCGCCTCCGAAGCCGCCGGCTACATCACCGGGGCGTCGCTGGACATCAACGGTGGGGATCTGATGCTGTAGGGGCAGAATCCGCCGCCCCGCCGCGCTGCTGGGTGAGCTTCAGCACTCCACTGCCGCGGGTGGCCACGTAGAGGGTGGAGCGGTCTTGTGGGTCGAGCCGCAGGGTTTCGGCGAAGGTGCCCTCCAGGCCGGGTCCCAGGAAAGTCCAAGTCTTTCCCGCATCCGTGCTCTTGAAGACGCCGGAGGCGCTGGACATGGCGTAGAGCGTCGCCGGCTCGACGGGATCGATCTCCACGTCGAGGATGGCGTCGTGCTCGGGAAGCCCGCGGGTGAATCGCGTCCAGGTTTGTCCGCCGTTCGTGCTGCGGGCCACGCCGCCGTAGACACCGCTGTAGATCGTGGCGGGATTTCCCGGCGGGAAGGCCAGGGCGCGCGGCGCGAGCTCCAGAGGGAAACTCGGCAAGAGCTGCCAGGAGCCACCACCGTCGGCGCTGCGATAGAGGGCATTGGCGACGCGGGCGTAGAGGGTCGAAGGCTGCCGGGGATCGAGGGCGAGCACGGAGATCTCTCCGCCGGGCAGACGGTCGCGCAGACAGGACCAGCTCCGGCCGCCGTCCACGCTCTTCTGCAAACCGCAGATCACCTGGCCGGTCACGTAGGGCCCAGGGGCCATGGTGTTTCCCGCCACGTAGAGAACGTCTGAATGGGTGGGGTCCACTACGATTTTTTCCGCCCACAGGGAATCGATCGACGAGATGGACCAGGAGGCTCCGGCGTCTTCGCTCCGGGCGATCCCCTGGTCCACGGAGACGTAGATCCGCTGAGGATCTCCCGGCGGGAAGACCACGGGCCCCAGGACGAGCGGCGTGTCTTGCGGGGCAAGGCCCTCCAGGGGGAGGCGTCGCCACGCGGCGCCACCATCCTCACTCGCGAAGAGCCCCGAGTTCTGCGTGCCGGCCACCAGCGAGGAGCCGGCGGCCAGGCCGCGGACGAAGTTGCCGTTGAGCCCGCGGCTCCCGAGCACCCAGGAGGTTCCGCCGTCGGTGCTGCGGTACACACCTTGATAGGTCCCCAAAAACAACCCGTGGCCGGTGACGGCGAGAGTGGGAACGATCGGCTTTGGCAGCTCCGGCCCCACCTCCAGCCACGTTTGGCCACCGTCGACGCTCCGGTAGAGCCGGCCCTGCACGGTCCCGAAGAGGTCCGACTGCGGCCGGCCGGGAACGGCACCGAGGAGAACCGGAAGGCCGCCGCCCAGGCCGCTCGCGAGGGGAGCCCACGTCGCGCCGCCGTCCAGGCTGCGGAAGAAACCTCGCCCCGCGGACGAGGTCGCCTGGGTCAAGTACAGCCGCTGCGGGAAGACCGGATCGATCACCAGCTCCCGCACCCTGACCTCCGGAGCCAGCCCTTGGCCGATGCCGGTCCAAGTGCGGCCGCCGTCGACGCTCTTGAAAGGGACGGGACCGTTGAAGGTCTGGGCATAGAGGACGTTCGGGCTCTGGGGATCGATTTTCAGAGCGGTGACGTTACGCGGCGAATTCGGGGAGAGGTCCGTCCAGGTGGCTCCTCCGTCCGAGCTGCGCCGGATCGGTCCCTCCCGGGGGAGCGCATAGACGATGAGGCCGTTTTGGGGATGGACCACGACTCCGGGAACGGATAGCGAGCCTCCAGGCTCGAGGCGCGTCCATGAGGTCACCGCCGTTCTTGGTCTTGTAGAGACCCCGCGAAGTGAGGGCATAGACCATCCCCGGGTCCGACGGCGAAATCGCGAACGCATAGATCGGCTCGCGCCATTCCAGACCCCGGGAGGCCCAGGTCCAGCTCTTTCCCCCGTCGGCACTGCGGAAGACGCCGCCCATGCCGAGGCCGGCGTAGGCGATCTCCGGCCGCGAGGGAGCCGCGGCTACGCACTGGATCGCGGCGGCATCCGGACCGATCCGCGTCCAGCGGTCGGCTCCCGCCATGGCAGGAGCGGCAAGGCCGGCGAAGAGAAGAACAGCGAACAACGGGGCCGTCAAGCGGAATCGAGGCATGAGCGCTCTCCAGTCCAGAGGTGGAGGGAAGGTCTCTTGATGAATATATACGAAGGAACGCTCGGCGCGGTTGGTGCCGGCTCCCACCCGCCGAGCCGCCCCGGTGCTCGGGCTGGCCGGGGCGGCAAGGAAGGGTTCGCGGTGCTGGTAGGGTCCCGGTAGGGTCTTACGGCAGCGGCCCGTTCCAGCACTCGCAGTCGTTGGCGGAGCAGACGACGAACGCGAGCTGACACTTGAAGACCTTGGTGCCCTGGAGCTTGCAGACCGTTCCGACGCTCCTGCCCTGGCAGAGAGAATCGCTGCAGCTCCCACAAGAGATCGCCTTGTTCATGGGCGCGGGTTCGAACGACGGGAGCGTCACGTCCGCGCCATCCGGAGGCGCCGGAGCGGTGAAGATCGCCGCCAGGTTTGCGCTCGCCGGGTCTGCCGGTGTAGAGGTCTGGATGGCGCTCGCGAGGTGGCCGATCAGCAGCAGTGAGGCGAACGCCAGGAAGGTGGATTTGAGCTTCATGCGGGTCTCCTTGGAAGGTCGGTTCAGGGATGAGCTGCGCCGTTTGCGGCAGCTCCTCAAAGAAGAGGGTGCCGGACCTCCCTTTCGCGGAGCCCGGCCTCTGCCCAGGGCTCACGGCCTGGGCTACAAATCTGCCGCCCTACGGGCTCGCGCTGGTGGCCTGCGGCGGTTTTGCCGTAGAGGGGACCGAGCTGAGCTCGAAGGCTAGATCTGAGCTTCGCCTAGATGTTAAAATTACGATTCTTCAATGTCCGTTGCGGCGGACACGCTGGAAAGGAGCACAGAATGAAGAGAACGACTGGATTCCTGTTCGCCCTCGGCCTCGCTGCCACTGCTTGGCTCAGCTCTCCCGTGAAGGCGGCTACGACCTGCAATCCTCCGGCCTGCCTCCGCACGCCGAGCTGCTGCATCGCTCGCCAGTGCGGCGCCTGGTGCGAAACCCATGGAGGGGGTACCCCCCTGTGCGGCGGCAATGGTAGCGGCGGTTGCTGCGCGTGCCAACACTAATCTGAAACCGTTGGGACAAGCCCCTCAGCCCTCGGACTCCAAAAGGGCGCGCGGGTTCCTATGGGCGATCATCAGGAGCCTGCGCGCCGGTCCGGACGGAGCACGACGCCCCTGTTCCCACTCCTGCAATGTCCGAACGGATACTCCAAGCAACTCTGCGAACTTCGCCTGCGACAGTCCCACCTGAGCGCGAGTCTCGGCAACGGGGGGACAGATGAAAACGCGGCCCACCTCACCCCGCTTGATCTCCCGGATACCTTCGAGGATCTCTTCTCCGATGTTACGAACGGCTTTCTTAGCCATTTGAACACCTTGGTCTCAATGAACGCGAACACAGCGCTACTATACGGCAGAGACGGAGGCTTGTCCGGCGCTCGCCGCCGCCTAGCTGCCAGCCCGGGTGCGGTCGCGCCCCGGGCTGACCTTAAAGATGGCAGGTTGGAACGCCGCTCAACAGCCCGCGTGCCAGCTCGCGAGGAAGGCGAAGAGGTCGCCGGGGTCAGTAGTGCCGGATTGAGTGACCTGGCCGTCCCCATCGAAATCCGTCGATGGGCTGTTGGTCACCAACTCCCATGCGTCGAGAAAGTAGTAGAGGTCGTCCAAGCTCACAATGCCGTCGTCGTTGACGTCCGCGCCCGGCAGGCCCGCAAAGTAGAGGTCGAGGAAGGCGTAGACGTCGTCCATCGTGACTTGGCCATCCTGGTTGATGTCCGCCTCCACGGTCGCATACCAGACATTGAGGAATGCATAGACATCGTCCTCGTTGACCTGGCCATCGCCGTTGTAGTCCGCAGGACAGGGCTCGGCCATCGCCGGCTGCCCCGCTAGGAAGAGCCCAAACAAGAGAATCAAGCCGAGAGCACGACTGAGAATTCGTCGCCGCATGCGCTACCTCCTTGAGGGAGAGGATCTCCTATACTTTAGAGGGTGCGCCAGAGCGATCAGAATGAGCCCTGCCGCCGTCAGCCGGGTCACTCAGCACGTCCGGTCTTCCATCCGTTCGTTTCCCAAGGCCGACGGACGGCGGCGCTTCCGAAGGGACGGCAGACGAACCCTAAGCCGCCCGGAGAGACGACGTAGAAACCCCAAAAGGGAAGGGGACGGAGAACTTCGCCCCCGCCCCCCACGACACCCTCCAGAAACGCTCCGGAGTCAGCAGCCGGGCTTCTCAGGCACGAGTCGGAAGTTGCCCCAGAGGTCGAGTTGGAGGACCATCTTGGGCGGCTTCTCCTTGTCGCTCTCCTTCTGGTCTTTCTTGCCCTCGCGCTGCTCCTCGGTGGGCTTCATCAAGTCCTGGGGGACCTTATCGGAGGGCTCCGGCGCCATCTTTTTCTGCTCTTCTTTTGGAAGAACCTGAACGTCGGCGATCCCTTCGAGGGGAACGTCCTTGTAAGGCAGGGCTGCTTTCTCGGAGGCGGGCGAGTCGGTGACGGCACCGACCTTGGGATCGTTGGGATGGACGACGACGTCTACGTCGTCCACAGGGACGGCCACGGGGTGATCCTTTGGTTGGGCCACCACGGTGACTTTGGGGATGACCTGGACGACGTTGACAGCCGGTCTCCCGGGCTGGCCGGAAGCCTCTTGCCCGGCCGCCGACACGGCCGGAGCGGCGGCGGCCACGACGATCAGCAGCACCCCCATGGCGGCCGCCAGCCAGAGGCGGCGCGCCGGTTTCTCGGGCGAGCGCCCATCGAGCAGGCGGCGGATACGCCGGGCGAGGTGCGACGGCCGATCCACCATTCCGGGCACGGGCAGCGACCGCCGCACCGCCGACCAGCCGGCGACCTCAGCCAGGCAGCCGGCCAGGGAGAGCGGACGGCCCGTGCGGCACACCGCCCACTCGTCGCTCAGCATCTCGGAGATCTCGCGCAGGCGGCGGCGGGCCACCCAGTTGAGGGGCTGGAAGAAGAAGACACAGGTCAGGACATGGCTGACGACGAGCCAGAGCGGATCCCTACGCGCCAGGTGGGCCAGCTCGTGCGCCAGCATCCCTTCCTGCTGCTCGTCGGTGAGCCCCGCCAGGGCTCTGGGCGGCACGCAGATCTCGCTCCGGCGCACTCCGAGCGCCAGCGGCACCGGTACCCGCGACGAGCAGGAGAGCCGGACGTCTTTCGTGAAGCCGGCCTCCACCGTCAGCGCGCGGAGCTGCGAGTGGAGGGTGCCCCCCACGATCAGCGGCCGGTTCTTCAGCCGGCGGCGCAGGAGGGCGTGCGAGCGTCCGTAGCCGGCCAGCAGGAGGCAGGCTCCCAAGACCCAGAAGCCGAACGCCAGCGCCGGAGCGGAGGGCCTGGACAACCGGGCGATCGGGGCCGGCGCCGTGGCAATGAGCACAGGCCGGGCGGATTCAGGGATCGGTCGCGCGCGGACCGGGGCCGGAACGTCCGAAGCCGCTGCCGCCATCCGATGGGCCGGCGGCGTGAGGTCCGCGAGGCCCCAGCGACCCGACACCGGCTCCCAGCCAGCGGCGAGTTGGAGCGAGGCCGTGAAGAGGGCTCCGACCAGGGCCAGTTTCCAGACCGTCTCCTCGGCCGACACCGACCATCGGGCGAGCGGCTTCGAGACGAGCCAGGCGAGGCCCAGCAGGACTGTGCCATGGAGTAGGTAGGTGAGCAGCCAGGCGATCGCCGGGCCGACGAGCTCATTCGCGAACGGATTGGCCAGCACCCGCAGGATGGCGGGCTGAAGGTCTCCGAGGTGGTGGAATATCTCCATGTGCGTCCCTCCTTAGAACCAACTACCCAGATAGTACTACTCAGGTCGTTGGCTGTCAACAGCGCCCCTCAACTTCATTCCCTAGAGCTTCGCGGCCGGAGGCACCTCCCCGGCAAGCAGTACTCTGGATGGATCGCTATGCCCCTCGTGAGTGTATCAGCCTCCTTGACGGCTACGCATGTTCTTGGTCTACTTAGTACGTCATCTCCGTGGCGCTGCTGTCGGCAGCGCACTCCTCCGTCGAGAGGCGCTGCAGCGGACCCAGATCCGCCACGCTCGACGCTGGTTCGGAGGATAAGGGCGCCTTTTCAAGAGGTTGCCCCTATGCATGACTCCAGGAAGGGCAGGCAGGTCGGCCGCGTCGTGGGATTGTGGCGTTACCCGGTCAAGTCGATGGGAGCCGAGGCGCTGGCCGAAGTCGACGTTTCCTGGCATGGCCTCGCTGGGGATCGCCGCTGGGCCTTCATCCGAAACGGCGTGGCGCACAATGGATTCCCTTGGCTCACCCTTCGTGACCGCGAGGACATGAGCCACTACCGTCCATCGTTCGTTGAATCGGCTCGACCCGACAAATCGCCGACGGTCGTGCGGACTCCCTCGGGGGTCACCTTCGACGTCGCGGATCCGGCGCTCGGGGCAGAGCTCTGTCCGCGCGGAGTGCAGGTGATCAGGCAGGACCGCGGCATCTTCGACACCTTCCCCCTGTCCCTCATCACGACCCAGACGATTGTCCGGCTTGGCGAGATAGTCGGTGCCCGGCTCGACGTCCAGCGTTTTCGACCCAACATCTTGGTGGAGGCAGTCGACGAGGCGCCGTTCGCCGAGGACGGCTGGGTGGGCTGCGTACTGCGCATCGGCGGCATGCGCATGCGCGTCGATAAACGCGACGGTCGCTGCGTCGTCATCACGATCGATCCCGTGACGACAGAGCACAACCCTGCGATCCTGCGCACGGTAGCTCGCGATCGTCAGGGTTGCCTCGGCGTCTACGGCTCGACCGTAGAACCAGGCCGCGTCGCAGTGAACGATCCCATGCTCATCGAGCCTCCAGCGTGATCGCTCCCCGCTCGCGGAACCCACCCCCGACGCCGCAACCAGCAAAGTGCGTTTCACTGAGAGGGAATGTCAAGGGTTCAATCAGTAGGGATAGCTTCCGTAGAACTTCTGGAATGGGGCGCAAGGCGCTCGAAAGAGAAGAATGATCTGAAAGCCTCCACGACGAGGGACCTTCCTCCGTAGGAGGTCCTAGCGCGTGCCCAAGATGATCGTGCGGTCTGCCGCCTCCAACAAGGAACGCCAATGGCTCAAACCACTAGGGGCAGGCTAGTCCCGCAGACCCAAAAGGCAGCATCCTCTGGCAAAATCTGTCTGCATACGGCGAGTTCAATAGGTGGCTCTTCGAGGTCATGAACACTGTGACCCTGGTTGCTGAGCGGAGAGGCCGCATCCTGGGCTTCCTATACGCCACCTTGGAGGAAACTTCGGCCCGGATCGTGTTTCTCGCCGTTCTCCCGGAGTACAGGCGGCGGGGGATCGGTACGGCCCTGCATCAGGAGTTAAGGGCTCATATCCCTCGGGAGGTGGCCTTCGTGGGCGGGTACGCCTCGCTGGACAGCCCGATCATCCCCTTCCTGGAGAAGATCGGGTACATCCCTGGCAAACAGTACCTCTGGATGGATCGCTATGCCTTAAGACGAGAGGAGCAGGACTCCCGGAAGCGCTCGGGGGCTGGTGCCTCCTGCGGTCTTCCCTGTGTCACTGCCGTGTCACTGGGGCGTAGATTGCGGAAGGAAAGATAATCTGAAACTGAAGAGAAATCGGCGTCGAGTAGCCTCCGTAAACCCTTGAACCAACTGGCGGGAAGCGCATGGGAGTCGAATCCACCCTCGACACCGCAACCGGCGCCGGACAACGGTTTTGAGGCCGGATCGTTCCCATGCCTTCTCCACGCCGACGGCTTCCCGAAGACCCTCCTTGCATCCGAAGTCGGTTTACCCTGCTGCTGCCACGATCGTGATGGTCCCTGGATTTTTATCGATCTGCTTCCAATCGGGCGTACCTGTGTACTCCCAGATCGATCCATCTGCATGCAACTGATAGAGTTTCCCACCAGCCGCGGTAATCGCAACGGCCGCGGAAGTGTTGTCGAGTCGATGCCAGCCCGTATCAGTTTCGTTGTATACCCATACAGTTCCATTCCGCAACTCATACAAATTCGTACCGTCCGACGCGATCGCCGTGGTACCTGGGTTGTTATCCAGTTGCTGCCAACCTTTCGGCGGGCCTGTATACTTCCAGACCGACCCATTCCCTCGTAATTGATACAGACTATTGGCTGCGGCAACGATGGCACGTGTCGTGGGATTGTCGCCCAACTTCTGCCAACCAGACAAAGGAGGCCCCACGTATTTCCAGATCGTACCGTCTGCATGCAACTGGCACAGGTAATTGCCGGAGGCAATTTGACACGTGGCTTTATTGTTGTCCAGCTGTTGCCAATTGTTAGGAGCACCAAGGTACAGCCAAATCGTACGATCTCCATGTAACAGATAGAGGCCCTCGGAACCGGCGACAATCGCGATGGACAGGGGGTTCGAGTCGATCGTTTCCCAATCCATAGACGTCCCTGACCCTGTGTACTTCAAGATCCGTCCATCTTCTTTGATCTGATAGAGGTTGCTGCCGTTGGCAGTGATGCCACGAGTCTGAGGCTGGTTGTCGAGAATCCGCCAAGTCGGGGGAGTACCCCAATAGCCCCAAATCGATCCATCCTGGTGCAACTGATAGAGCGCCATGTCCTACTCCTTCTTTGAGATTCGCCGCTTTCACGGCATGTTTGTTGGTGAGGTGATTATCGGCCACGATCACCCCGGTGCTCGCGAACGGCCGGAGCCATGCGAGTTGTGGATACGTGAAGGATGGAGCAGGATCTGTGCCAGCAATCGGCAACTAGGATTGGCCAGAATGTCAGTTAAAAATGCACACTTTCCGTATCCAACTGTTCACAGTCGATGTGGACAATCGGATACAGCAGCGCCGGTGCCTGCCGCTTTCGCGAGAAAGGACGTTCCCCTCTCCCAGCCGGCTAGTACTCACTGCCGATATCTACACCGAGTCCCCAGTTGGAGGATCTGAAGCCTGTGGAGACGGGATAGAGGAGATAGATCCGTCACGCCCGTTCTCGGCAGGTCCAGATTTTTAAGACTGTGAAGGCGAGACAAGCTGGCCGGAAGTTTGCTCAATGCAAAGCCGCCGAGGTCTAGGGTCTCGGCTTGGTCTCTCCAGGCCTTCTCGATCCACCGCTCCGCTTCTGCTTGTTCGCTGACGAGGGCGCTCGGGGGCCGGTGCCTCCCTGTGTCACTGCCGTGTCACTGGGGGCGTAGATTCGAGGAGGAAGGTCGTCTGGATCTGAAGCAAAATCGCCGTCGAGAAGCCGCCGTACCACCTTGAACCGAATGGCGGAAGCGCATGGGAATCGAACCCACCCCCGACGCCGCAACCGGCGCCGGACAACGGTTTTGAAGACCGCGGGAGGCACCAGCCCCCGAGCGCTTCCGGGAGGGATTCTAGCCCATACGGGCACGCCAACGGTGATACCCTCCCCCGCAGGTGCGGCTCGGCGCCGCCCGTCCCAACGGAGAACCCGACCATGCTTCGCCCGATCCTGACGCTCCCGCTGCTCTTCTGCCTCGTCTGCGCCTGCCACAAGGACGCTCCCATTCCGGAGGAGGCCGCGACGACGCCGCTTCCTGCCGCCGGCTCTTCGGCTCCGGCCCCCATCTCCGCCCACGGCGGCACGGTGGCGGACTCCCAGCCCGCGGCGGCGGCCGCGAGCGGCTCCATTGACTTCGACCTGCCCAAGGACTGGACGAAGCAGGAGCCGTCATCGACCATGCGCCTCTTCCAGGCCTCGATCCCCGGCCCCGGCGGCCCCGTCGATTTCGCCGTCTTCTTCTTCGGCCCCGGCGGGGGTGGCACGGTGGAGGCCAACGTCGAACGCTGGTTGGGGCAGGTGGAGACCTCGGACCATCCGAAACCCCAGACGTTCGAGGCCAGCGGCCTGAAGGTGACCTGGGTGGACGTCAAGGGCACGCTCAAGGCAAGCCAGATGGGACCAGGCCCCTCTGCGCCCGTGAGCGACGGGCGCCTCTACGGCGCCGTGGTGGAAGGGCCGGGCGGCCCCTGGTTCTTCAAGGCCCAGGGGCCGGACAAGACCCTGGCGCCGCAGCGGGATGCCTTCGTGGCGATGCTGAAGAGCGTGCGGGCGAAGGCGTAATGCTTTCCGTAAGGTTCGCCGCCGCATACTGACCCGCAGAGGAAACTCACAAAGGATGGTTGGGGCCCGTGTCCATCCGGGCCGTTCCCTTCGGGGGACGGCCCGGCCGTGCGCTCCAGCTCCGCGTCGGCGGCCCCGCCCGCCACGTCGTAATGGGGATCGTAACAATCCAAGCGTATTCTGTTGGCAAAGGCGAATCAGAGTCACGGCGCGTGGAGGCCCTGTGGACCAACATCCCAGCCTGGAGGTCTTGTGTGAGTTCGTGGAGGCCAGGCTGCCACGGGAAGAGGCGCATCAGGTCGTGGCGCATTTCCTCGGCTGCCGCTCCTGCGGGGAGGAGGCCGCGCGGTACAACCTCCTGCGCCTCAGCCGTGAGTCCCGCTCCGAGTCCGCCTCTGGCGGCGATGGGGTGGTGATGGACCGCGCCCTGACCACCTTGCAGTACGGGGCGTCCCTCTCGCGCCCCGAGCCGGAGGAGATCCAGGCCCGCGGCGACATCGCCAAGGGTCCCATCGGCGCCGCCCTCATCGATTCTCTGTTGGGCCTCTCCTGGTCCCTGCGCTTCCAGAACCCCGCGGAGATGATCGACCTCGCCCGCAGCGCCGTGATGGTTTCGCTGGAGATGCGGCCGGAGACTTTCGACCTGCGCCAGCTCTCCGACCTGCGCTGCCGGGCCTGGGCGCACCTGGGGAACTCCTACCGCGTGGCCGGGGAGCTGATGCCGGCGGCGGAAGCCCTGGCGCGGGCGGCGGAGTTCCTCGAGCAGGGCTCGGGCGATCCCGCCCTCAAGGCGCGGATCTTCGAGTTCCAAGGCTCTCTCCTCAGCAATCAGCAGGATCACGAGCCGGCCCAGGCTGCGCTCGATGCCGCCTTCGCCATCTACGTCGCGCACGGCGAGCTCCACGCGGCCGGGCGGGTGCTGATCAGCAAGGCGGTGCACGGCGGCGGCGCCCATCGCCCCCACGAGGCCGCCCGCCTCACCGCCCAGGGGCTGGCGCTGCTCGACGAGACGGCCGATCCGGAGCTGTTCTTCATCGCCGCCCACAATCAGCTCTGGTTCCTCGTGGAATGCGGCTGCTTCGCCGAGGCCCGGGAGCTGCTCTACAGCCGCCGGCCGTTCCAGGCGGCGGACCGCCTCAACGAGCTGACGCTGCAGTGGCTGGAGGGACGGATCGCCGGCGGCCTCGGCGATCTGCCGCTCGCCGCGGAGCACCTGAGCGCCGTCCAGCACGGCTTCGAGGACGCCGGGCTGCGCTACCGCGCCGCCCTGGTGGCGCTCGACCTCGCCGCCGTCCTCTTCCATCTCGGCCAAGCCCAGGAGGCGTGCGAGACGGTGACCGCCGCCGTCACGGTCTTCGCCGAGCAAAAGGTTCCGAATCACTCCCTCGCCGCCAACCCCGTCCTGCGCACGGCGCTGGAGATCGAGACGACGCCCCTCCTGCTGGCGACACAGATCGCCGAGCTGCTGCACCAGACCGGAATCGGGCGGGCGTAGCGCTAGCTCCTAGGTGCTCCCCTCCGACGGGCCTCCCAGCTCCACGGTAACTTCGGTCTTCTTGCCGTCGCGGATGAGGCCGACGCGGACGGTCTGCCCGGGTTTCTTCCCTTCGAGCGCCAGGAGGAGGTCGCCGTTCGACTGCACGGCCTGGCCGTCGAGGGTCTGGATGACGTCTCCCAGGCGAATGCGGCCGAGGACGTCTCTGTCGAGGCCGCGCAGGCCGGCCTTGGCGGCGCCGCTTCCGCGGGCGACGCGGTAGACCATCACGCCGTCCAGACCCAGACGGCGCATCAGGCCCTCGGGAGCGGCCTGCACGCCGAGCGTCGGACGCTGGATGTGGCCGTAGCGGATGAGGTCCGGCACCGCCCACTCGACGGCATGGGCCGGGATGGCGAAGCCGATCCCCGCCGAGGCGCCGGAGGGGCTGTAGATGGCCGCGTTGACGCCGATCAGCCGGCCGGCGCTGTCGAGCAGCGGGCCACCCGAGTTGCCGGGGTTGATGGCGGCGTCGGTCTGGATGACGTCGCGGATCGGCACGTTGTTGAGCGACTGGATCTCTCGCCCCAGGGCGCTGATGATGCCGGTGGTCAGCGTCTGGTCCAGCCCGAAGGGGTTGCCGATGGCGAAGACCTTCTGGCCCACCCGCAGGTCGTCCGAGGAGCCCAGGGGGAGGGGATGGAGGCGCTCGGCGGGTGCGTCGATCTTGAGCACCGCCACGTCCTTCTCGGGCGCCCAGCCCACGAGCTTGGCGTCCCAGTTGGACTGGTCGGCGAGGGTGACGCGGGCGGCGCCGGCCTCGGCCACCACGTGGTAGTTGGTGATGACGTGACCCTGGCGGTCCCAGATGAACCCGGAGCCCGTGCCCTGGGGGATCTCGCTGGTGTCGAGGGTGAAGACGTCGCGCTGCACGGCGAGGGAGGTGATGAAGACGACCGCCGGGGAAGCGCTCTCGAAGAGGGCGACGTTCTTCTTTTCGTCCTCGTCGAGCTCGCCGCGGGGCGCCAGGGTGACCCCCGCGGGCACCGCCCCAGCCCGCTCGCGGCCGGCCGGCGCGCCGGGAACGGCGGGGGCCGAAGGCGCGGGCGCCACCTGCGCACGCGACGACCAGGTCGAGCCCACCCAGAAACCCCCAAAGGCCGCCAGGGCGGCGGTTAGGAAAACGAAGAGGCAGCTCGGGGCGCGGTTCATGGGGAAAGTCTAGCAGGGGGGAGTATCCGTCGGATCGGACGGATCGGTCCGATTTCACTCCAAATCCGCCCCGCCTCTCCAGGATGGCGCGGGGCTTGGGTGGGGGCGCTCTTCCCGCGATATAGTCCGCCCCCGATCATGACCGAACCGACGGACGGCACCTATCGCAAGCTCCAGGAGCTGGCGCAGAACCTCTGGTGGTCCTGGCAGCCGGACATCCGCGCCATCTTTCGCAGTCTCGATCCCGTGCTCTGGCGGCTGGTCCATCACAATCCCGTGGCCATGCTGCGGCGGATCCGCGAGGACGAGGTCTCCCGGCGGGTGCAGGACCTCGAGCTGCAGACCCGCATCGACCAGGCCCACCGCCTGTTGCAGCAATACCTTCAGGGGGGCGAGAGCTGGGGCGTCACCCATGCCGGCCCCATCCTGGCCCGGCCGGTGGCCTACTTCTCGGCCGAATTCGGCCTCCACCAGTCGCTGCCCATCTACTCCGGCGGCCTCGGCGTGCTCGCCGGCGACCACCTGAAGAGCATGAGCGACCTGGGAGCCCACGTGGTGGGAATCGGCCTGCTTTACCACGAGGGGTACGTCCACCAGCTCATCGACGCGACCGGCTGGCAGATCGACGACTACGAGCCCATCGGCTCCGAGGAGCTGCCGGTGGCGCCGGTCTCGGACGCGTCCGGCGCCCAGGCGCGCTTCAGCGTCGAGCTGCCGGAGAGGGAGGTCTTCCTGCGCATCTGGCGCGTGCGGGTGGGAAGGAGCGACCTGCTCCTCCTCGACGCCCGCGACGGCGCCAACTCCGAGCAGGACCAGACGCTGACGGCCCGCCTCTACGGCGGCGACCAGGCGATCCGCATCCAGCAGGAGGTGCTGCTCGGCGTCGGCGGCCACCGGGCCCTGGGAGCCGTGGGGATCGTTCCCTCCGTCCTCCACCTCAACGAGGGGCACTCGGCCTTCGCCCTGCTGGAGCGGGCCAGGGAGCTGGTGGAGCGCACCGGAGTGACGGCCGCCGAGGCGCTGCGCGAGGTGGCGGCGATGAGCGTCTTCACCACCCACACGCCGGTCGAAGCGGGGCACGACCGCTTCCCGCCCGAGCTGGCCCGCCCGTACCTCGCGCCTCTCGCCACCGGGCTCGGCCTGGCGCTGGACGAGGTGATGACGCTCGGCTCGGAGCGGCCGGCCGACCCGGAGGCGCCCTTCTGCCCCACGGTGCTGGCCTTGAACCTCACCCGCCGCACCAACGGCGTCTCGGCCCTCCACGGCCGCGTGTCGCGCAAGATGTGGCAAGGGCTCTACCCCGGCAAGAGCGAGGAGGAGGTGCCGATCGGCCATATCACCAACGGCGTGCACGTGCGCACCTGGCTCGCCTCGGACCTGCAGAACCTCTACGGCCAGCACTTGGGTCCACGCTGGCTGGAGCAGATCGCGCAGCCGGAGCTGTGGGCGAAGGTCGATGGCATCGCCGACGCCGAGCTGTGGGAGATCCACCAGGTGCTGAAGGCGAAGCTGTTCACCTTCGTCCGCCGCCGGCTGGCCGAGCGCCGGCGGCGGCTGCGGCTGCCGGAGCCGGCGCGCGAGCCGCTCTCCCCGGAGACCCTGACCCTGGGGTTCGCCCGCCGCTTCGCCACCTACAAGCGGGCGGACCTGCTGTTCCGGGACCTCGACCGCCTGGCGCGGCTGGTCAACGACCCCGAGAGGCCGCTCCAGATCCTCTACTCCGGCAAGGCCCATCCCAAGGACGAGGGGGGGAAGGCCCTGGCCCAGCGGGTGGCGAGCCTGGAGAACGATCCGCGCTTCGCCGGCCGCATCCTCTTCCTGGAGAACTACTCGATGCACGTCGCCCGGCAGCTCGTGCAGGGGGTGGATGGCTGGCTCAACACCCCCCGCCGGCCGCTGGAGGCATGCGGCACGAGCGGCCAGAAGTGCATCTTCAACGGTGTGCTCAACTGCTCGATCCTCGACGGCTGGTGGGCCGAGGCCTACGACGGCGGCAACGGCTTCGCCATCGGCCACGGCGAGGTGCACGCCGATCCCGAGGTGCAGGACGAGCGCGACGCCCTGGCCCTCTTCGCGGTGCTGGAGGGTGAGGTCGTCCCCCTCTACTACCAGCGCGACGCCCAGGGCGTGCCCTACCGCTGGATGGCGCGGGTGAAGAGGGCCATCCGCACCCTGGCCTGGCGCTACAACGCCGACCGCATGGTGATGGACTACGTGCGCGAGTGCTACCTGCCGGCCGCCGGCGGGGATACGTGCCGGATGCCGCCGTGACCCCCACCCTCCGCGCCGTCCTCCTGGGAGCGAGCAACCTGGCCGCTGCGCTGCCGCTGGCGGTCGGCCTCGTACGGCATCGGGCCGGCGGAGGACCCGCGGAGGTGCTGGCCGCGTGCGGCCGCGGCCGCTCGTACGGCGCCTGGAGCAGCTTCCTGCGCCTCCGCCATCTGCCGGGGATCGCCGGCTGCGGCCTCTGGCCGGCGCTGGAACGCCGCCCCTCCCTCCCCACGCTCGCCCTGGTCACCGATATCGGCAACGACCTGGTCTACGGCGCCGAGGCCGCCACCATCGCGGGCTGGGTGGAGACGTGCCTCGATCAGCTCGTAGGGCAGGGGGCGGAGGTGGCGATCTGCCTGATCCCGCTCGCCCGCCTGGCGCGGCTTTCTCCCTGGGAGGTGCGGCTCGCCGTCTCGCTCCTCTATCCGGGGCGGCCGGCTCCCTGGCCGGGGCTGCTGGAGCGGGCGCGGGAGCTCGACGATCGCCTGCGGCGGCTGGGCGAGGCGAGGGGCGCCCGGCTGGTGGAGCCGGAGGCATCCTGGTATGGGCTCGATCCCATCCACCTGCGCCGCGGCCGCCGCCGGGAGGCGTGGGCACGCCTGGTGGGCGTGGCGGAGCCCTCCGCTCCTCTCCGGCTCGGCCGGCTCCCCCGGCTGGGCGCCGAGGAGCTGCGGCTGGCGGGGTGGACCCGGCGTACGCCGCAACCGGCCGCGCGCCTCGCGGACGGCACGACGGTGGCGCTCTACTGAGACCTTCCTGAGAAAAAGCGTGGCACGGGCCCGGCGAAAAAGTGTTGATTTGGCCCTAGAGGTTCTAGGGGTTGCAAGATCGGCACCGGTTTTTACGTCTCTATGGGGCAGGAGGATTCCCAGACCCATGGACGAAAGACACGATCCGGAGTACCAGCTTCTCTTCTCGCAACCCCGAATGGTGCGGGACCTGCTGCGCGGCTTCCTGCACGAAGAGTGGATCGGATGGCTCGATCCCACCACCCTGGAACGGCGGCCGGCTCCCGGCCCGCTCTCCGAAACCCTCCTCTGGCGCCTGCGCTGGCAGGGGGGATCGGCGGCGGTCTACCTGCTCCTCGTGCCGCTGGCGGCGGCGGACCGTTTCGCCGCCTTGCGCCTGTGGGCGGAGCGCGGCCAACTCTACCAACACCTCCTCGAGCGCCGCGAGGCGCACCGGGGGAGGCCCCTGCCGCTGGTGCTGCCGGTGGTGCTGTACGGCGGCGGCGCGTCCTGGAGCGCGCCCCGTGACGCCTTCGAGCTCTTCCAGCCGATCCCCGGGGCGCTCCAGCGGCACCTGCCGCGCCTGCCCTACCTCGTTTTCGACGCCGCCCACGATCCCCTGCCCGCGGCGGCCGGCGAGGAGAACCTGGTGGCCCTCCTCTGCCGGCTCGAACGCAGCCGGCCGGAGGCTCGCGGCCGCTTGCTGGACCGGCTCGACCCACTGCTGGAAGCCGCGGGGGACCCGGCCCTACGCCAGGCGTGGCGGGAGGTTGCCGGGCGGCGATTTCCGGTGCCTGCCCGGGTGTAGGCGCGCAGCGCCACCACGGACGAGCACGGACGAACACGGACTTTCACGGACGACAAGGACGGCCAGGGACGGAGGCCGTGAAAGTCCGTGCTCGTCCGTGGGGATGCTAGGCTCTCTCGCCCATGCCAAGCCTGCCGAGCCCCCTCTTCACGGGCCACTTCCCGGGGCGGCCGATCCTTCCCGGCATCGCCCACCTGGCTTTAGCCCAGGGGGCGCTGGAGGAGATTACCGGCCGCGCGGCGCCCCTCGCCGCCGTGCGCTCGCTCAAGCTGCGCCGGCCGGTGACTCCCGGAGAGGAGCTGGAGCTGCGGATCGGATCGCCTGGGGAGGACGGCGCCGTACGGTTCGAGGCCTGGGTGGGCGGGGCCGTGGCGAGCCAGGGCACGATCACGGTCCGTGGCCCGGAGTGGGCGGCGGCGGAGACGGCCGTGGCGCAGCTTCCCGCCGCGGGCTTTCCGCCGCCGTCGGAGCTCCTTCCCCACCGCCCTCCCGCCCTCCTCCTGCGTGCCGTGTCCGAGGTCTGGCCCGAGGGGATCACCGCGGTCGCCGAGGTCCCGCGGGACCACCCCCTGGTGGCCGGCGGCCGCTTCCCCACCTTCCTCCTGCTGGAAGCCGCGGCCCAGGCCGCGGGCGTGCTCGCGGCCCTCGGCCGGCACGACTCGGGAGGACCTCGGATCGGTTACCTGGTGGGGATCCGCGATGCCACCTTCGCCGTCCCGTCGCTCGCCGCGGGGAGCCCCGTGCGCGTCACCGCCCGGCTCGAAGGGGGCGCCGGCGCCCTCGCGGTCTACGCCGCCACCGCCGGGGAGCCGGGGCACGAGGTCGCGGCGGGCACCCTCAGCACGTTCGTGCCGGGAGATCCTTGAAACCTACTCGTGGCGGATGACCGCCATGGGATCGACCCGGGTGGCGGAGTAGGCGGGCAGCGAGCTGGCGGCGAGGCCGACCAGGGCCAGCACGAGGACGACGACGGCGAAGACCCCCAGATCGGTAGGAGACACGCCGAACAGGAGGCGCGAGTAGAGGCTCGTCGTCCACGAGGCGGCCACCAGGCCCAGGACCAGGCCGGTGAGCGTCAGGGTCATCCCCCGCCGCACCACCAGGAGCATGATCTCGGAGCTGCGGGCGCCCAGGGCCATGCGGATCCCCATCTCCCGGGTGCGCCGGCTGACCAGGTAGGAGAGGGCGCCGTAGAGCCCGAGGGCGGTGATCAGCACGGCGACGGCGCTGAAGCTCCCCAGGAGCCACGAGAAGAGGCGGGACTGGGCGAACGTCGTCTCCTGCACGTCGGCCTCGTAGAGGCTCGTCTCGACGGCGAGGCTGGGATCGAGCTTGCCGATGATCCCGCGGAGGGGGGCGGCCAGGCGAAGGGGGTCGCCCGCGGCGGTGCGCACCTGGAGCGCCAGGTCCGGCTGGGGGAACTGGGCGAGCGGCAGGTAGAAGAAGAGCGGCTGCTGGCGCTGGAGGTCCACCATCCGCACGGTCTTGGCCACCCCTACGACCTCCAGCTCGCGCTCGGGCGTCCCGGGCAGGGCCACGCGCCGGCCGATGGGATTTCGCCCCGGCCACAGGCGCTTCGCCATGTCCTCGTCCAGGATGACGGCGCCGGAGGCTCCCGCCCCGTCGCTGGGGAGGAAGTCGCGCCCTTTCGGCAGGGGAATGCCCAGGGTGTGGAAGTGGCCGGGAGAGACGACCGTGTACTCCGCCTGCACGGCGCTTTCGGCGCCGGCTCCCGCAAGGCGCAGACTGGAGAGCTGCGCCACCCCCTTGTCGCGCGAGAGGGGAATGGTGAGGGTGAGCGATGCCGATTCGACCCCCGGCAGCCGCCGCGCCTGGGAGAGGAGCTGGTCATAGAAGAGCGCGCCTTTCGCCGCCGTGTACCCCTGCATCGAGAGATCGATCCGCAGGTCGAGGACGTGGCGGCTCTCGAAACCCGGATCGTCCGACTGCAGGTTCCACAGCGTGCGGACGAAGAGCCCCGTGCTGATGAGCAGGATCAGCGAGACCATGATCTGCCCGACGACGAAGACCTCCTGGATGCGGGTACGGTCGCGGTCGAGGCCGCTGCCGGCCGCCGCCGGCCGCAGGAGAGGCGTCACCTGCCGGCGAGCCGCCCACAGGGCGGGAGCCAGGCCGAAGAGGATTCCCGAGCCGAGCGCAAGCCCCAGGGTGAAGGTCACCGTGCGGCCGTCGATGGCGACCCCCTCGATGCGAGGGAGGTATTCCCCCAGGGGGATCCCCTGGATCGAATCGATGGCGAAGAGCGCCAGCGCGAAGCCGGCGGCCCCCCCCAAGCCGGCGAGCACCAGGCTCTCGGTCAGCAGTTGCCGCAGGAGCTGCAGCCGGGTGACGCCCAGGGTCAGCCGCACCCCGATCTCCTCCTGCCGCGCCGCCGCCCGCACCAGCAGCAGGCCGCCCAGATTGGCGCACACCACCAGCATCAGGAGCCCCACGACCAATCCGGCGAGCAGCAGCGGACGCACCAGCTTGTCCCGGCTCCCCGGCCAGACGCCCAGGCCCGGGTAGACCGCCAGCCCGGACTGCTGCTCAACCTTGGGCACTCCGGCGTTGAAGCGTCCGGCCAGCATGTCCATCTCGGCCTGGGCCTGCTCCAGGTCGGCGCCGGGGGCGAGGCGGCCGAAGAACCAATTCAGCCATTTCGGATTCGGCTGGTACAAACTGTTCGCAGTCAATCCGGCGACGACCTGCGGCGCCGCCTCGACCGGCAGCCAGAGTTGAGCCGGGTCGCTGTGGAGCGTGCCGCGAAAGCCCTTGGGCGCCACACCGGCGACGACGAAGGCGCTGCCGTTGATCCGCACCAGGGTCCCCGGCAGGTCGCGGCGGCCGCCGAGCTCCTTCTGCCAGAGCTCATAGCTCAAGACGACCGCGGTGCCGTCCCTTGCCCCCTCGCCCGCCACCAGCAGGCGCCCCAGGTCGGGCCGCAGACCGAGGGTGGCGAAATAGTTGTCGGAGACGACCTGCGCCTTGAGCCGCAGGGGCTTGCCCGCCAGGAGGCTCACGGTCACCGGCAGGTAGGCCGCGAGGCTGGTGAAGGCGTGGCTCGACTCCTGGTAGCGCTCGAAGTCGGAGTAGGAGAGCCCCAGGGTCACCGGCCTCTTCAGGCCCGGGAGGTGGCTCTCCCGCGGGGCGAGCGAAACGATCCGCCCCTGCTCCACCACCCCCGGCAGGGGGCGCAGCAAAAGGGTGTCGGCGACGCTGAACACCGTGATGCTGGCGCAGATGCCCAACGCCAGGCAGGCCACCGCGACGACGGTGAAGCCAACGTTGTTGTTCAGGCGGCGCAGGCCGTACCGCAGATCGCCGGGGAGGGGGACGCTCATGATCGAATCACACCCTGCCAACCGAGAAGGGCTCGACAGTCTCCTTGTGCCGTGCTCGCCTACAGATTAGCATCTCCGCATGGCCCTGAAAACTGGTTTCGCGATGCTGGCCGGGCTGGCCCTCGCGATTTCAGGCGCGTGCGGCCAGACCTCGCCTCCGTCCTCGCCTCTCGACTGGCCGCCGCCGCGGGCCTTCCCACCCGAGCCCCAGCCGCCCATCCTCATGAGCGCCAGAGAGCTGGCCGCGGCGCTCGCGAAGGGAGAGGCCATCCCCTTCGACGTCCGCGGCGCCGCGCCCTTCGCCGCCGGCCACCTGCCGGGAGCCGCCGCCGCGTGGAGCGCCGGGGAAGAGACGAGCGGCCGGATCCCCGCGCTCCTCGCCGCGCGAGGCATCTCCCCTGGCACCGCCGTCATAGTCTACGGCGACGGGGACCGCGAGGACGTGGCCCGCTTCTTCCAGCTCCTGCACGGGTGCGGCTGCTGCGCCGCCGTGCGGGTGCTGGACGGCGGCCTCGCGGCCTGGCGCCGGCAGGGAGGGGCCCTGGAGACCGGCCCTTCCCGCCGGGCTCCCAGCGAGGAGGTTGCAAACTGTCGAGACACGGTCACCGTCGATTCCGGGTGGGTCGAAGGCGTCTTCGCCAAGCCCGGCTTCGAGATCCTCGACCTGCGGGACGCCCGCGGCTGGGACCGCTGGGAGACTCCCCCCCTCTTCGCGGCGGGTCACGTCCCCTACAGCCTTCCCTGGGACCCCCGCGCCCTGCTGCCGGCAGGCGACCGCTGGCCCGGCCCCGAGGAAGTGCGCCGCGCCATCGGCGGGCTCGGGCCGCGCCCCGGCGATCCGGTGGAGCCGCAGTCGACCTTCGTCCTCTATGGCAGCGACGCGAGCGACCCTCGCCTGGGCTTGGGCTATCTCATCCTCTCCCTGGCAGGCTTCGACGTCCGGCTGTTCGCGGCCGGCTGGGCAGGGTGGACGGAGGCGGGAGCGCGACCGGTGGTGCGGGTGGTCACCGCCTCCGAGGTGGCCACCCTGCTGAAGCAAGAAAACCCCAGGCTCGATCACGACGAGCCGCCCCGTGGGCTCGCCCTCTTCGACCTGCGGGAAGGGGCGGACTTCAAGATCGGCCACCTGCCGGGCGCCCAAAGCCTTCCCTTCGACCAGGCCGCGGAGATGGAGAAGAGGATCGCGGCAGGGTGGCCCGGCGCGAACCGTGCCACCCTGCCGCTGCTTTTCTACTGCTACGGCGCCGACTGCGTCCGCAGCCGGAAGGCGGCCGCGATGGCCGCCCACCTCGGGTTTCGCAGCCTGCTGTGGTTCCGCGGCGGGATCCTCGCCTGGCGCGAGGCCGGCTACCCCCTCTTCGACGCCGCCGTCACTTCGGCTTCGCCGGGCTCACCCGCAGGTTCAGACGCACGTCCTTGACGCGAGCGATGAGCCCGTTCTCCAGGGTCAACGCGTCGGACACGGAGAGCCGGCGGTCGCCGTCCGTATCCTGCCAGGCGCTGGAGGAGTGGAGGGTGCCCCGCTTCGGGTAGACCTCCAGCCAGCTCTGCCCGGCGAGCCCGGCCTTGGTCTCTCCCAGAGGCTCGAGGATGAGCCCGGAATCCAGGTAATAGCCTGCCCCCACCCAATCGAGGACGTAGTTGACGCCGCCCAGCCGGATCGTCGCCCCCACGCTCGAGCTCGTCAGCATGTCGATGTGGATCCGTTGGCAACTGGCCACGTCGTGCGCGAAGTCGCACACGGAGAGGGTGATGACGCCCGGGTCGAGCTCCAGGACGACCTGCTGGGACCGGACGGAGGAGGGGAAGAGTAGGAAGAGGAAGAGCAGAGCGAGGACCGGGGTGCGGCGAAGGTACGGCATACTTGACTCCTTTCATAGGGTCTGAATCGCCCGTGGACACACAGGTCCACCTACCGACGACCTGCCCTACACCGGCCTCCGTCCAAGGAAAACAAGCAAGCAGATATCTAACTAATATTGTAACCCAGTTTCACCGTTCCACAGCTTACGAAAGCAAAACCACTGATGCGGCCGCCGCCGGATGGCCCCTTCGAGCTCGGCGGCGAACCCCTCCAGGGCCGCTTCCAGGTCGCGCCGGCGCTCGGCCGTCCGGGCCACCCGCAGGGCGGGGCGGACGACGCAGCGATAGCGCCGCCGCCCCTCGCGGAAGACGAAGATGGGGAGGATCGCGGCCCCGGCCGCCCGGGCGAGCGCCGCCGGCCCGATGGGAAGGGCGTAAGGGCGGCCGAAGAGGCGCACCTCGGCCGTGCGCCCACCGGCCCGCGGGCGGTCCCCCTGGAGGGCGACCACCTCGCCGTGCCGCAGGGCGTCGAGCATCGCCATGCCGAGCTGCGGATCCTCGGAGGCGAAGTGGGTGACGTAGAGCTCGCCGCCCGAGCGGCGGATCAGGCCCTCGATGAACCGCTGCGCCCGCGGGTCCGTCTCAGCCTCGCGGACCACGTGAATCCGCCGCTGCTCCCGGGAGGCCGGGAGCATGGACCCCACCTCCCAGTTGCCGAGGTGGGCGGTGACCAGGAGGAACCCCTCGCCCGAGGAGCTCAGCCTCCGCCACTCTTCGAGCCCTTCGACCTCGATCGCGAAGGCCCGGCGGGTGCTGAGGCGCTCGTAGCGCTCCGAGAGGCACCAGGCGAAGCTGTAGAAGGTGCGGTAGATGCGGACCTGGCGCTGCCACCAGCCGCAGGGGCCGAGCACCGGGACGAGGTTGCTCGCGATGGCGTCGCGGATCTGCCGCAGCACGACCCAGAAGAAGGTGGTGAAGAGGAAGACGATGACCGCCAGCCCCCACCCCGGGAGGATGCGCACGCCGAACTGATGGAAGCGGAACCAGAACACGCCCGTGACGTGGAACGGTCCCAGCAGCCGGCGGGCCCAGCCGGCCGCGGGCGCATGCGGAGGAGTCTCTTCGGGAACGCCGGAAGTCGCCACGCTCATGAGCTCGGAGTCTCGCTCTTCTTATCTTCCCATGCTGCGAGGAGCGCCTCCAGGGCCGGCAGCACGAGGACGGTCGCCAGCAGGCAGGCCGAGAGCCCCAGGGCCACCAGGATGCCGGCGTGGGCGAGCCCCGGCACCCGCGAGCCGGCGAGGCTGCCGAAGCCGATCACCGTGGTGAGGGTCGCCAGGGTGAGGCCGAGCCCCATGTCCGCGGGAGCGCCACGCAACCCCCGCTCGGGATGGAGGCGCCGGAAGTGGACGGCGTTCGCTCCCAGGGTGGTGCCGGTGCCGAGGAGGAGAGGGACGGTGAAGGCGCAGAGCAGGTCGAGCGGGCGCCCCAGAGCCCCCCAGAGCCCGAAGGTCCACACACACCCCAGGGTCAAAGGAAGGGCGGCAAGGAGCGCATCCCGCACCCGGCCGCGAAAGGAGAAGAGCACCACCCCGCCGACGAGGACGAGGGCGAGGACGCTCGACCGCGCGAGGTCTTTGAGCGCGATGTCGCGCAGCTCCTCCCCCACCCAGGCGAAGGAGGCGAGGGCCACGTCCCGCCGCTGCGGCACGAGGCGCGAGAGGTCGCGGGCGAGGGCTGCCGGATCGGCCTTGGCGCCCGCACCCAGGGGGAGGCGCACGTGCACGGCGACGACCGCCTCCGGGCTCCCCTTCTTGGGAAACCGCACCAGCTCGCTCATCCAGCGCGGCCATTGATCCATGGCGGGAGCGCCCGGGTCCTCCCCCCGGCTCAAGCTCCGCAGCGTGGCGAGGGCGCCCGCGAACGGCTCGCCCTTGAAGCCGGCCGCGGCCAGCTCGCGCTGGAAATCGTCCGCCGCCCGTTCGAGAGGAAGACCGTGAAGCTCCGCCAGGCGCTGGCGCAGCCGGCCGCCCAGCACCAGCCAGTCCGCCGGGGAGGTGATCTCCGCCCGTGGCCCGAAGCGCGCCGTGAGGATCTGGCGCGCCGCCGCCGCCCGGTCCAGGGCCTCCCCCAGGTCGCGCCCGCGCAGGACCACCGAGAACGTGTCGAGCCCGAGGGAGAACTTCTCGACCAGCAGCCGCTCCGCTGCGGCAGAGGGCGCATCGGCCGGCCGCAGGGCGCGCAGGTCGGTCGACAGCGTGAGCCGCGAGATCCCCCAGCCGGCCGCCGCCGTCACCAGGAGGACCAGGGCGAGGCAGGCGCGCCACCGCCGGGCGGAAAGGTTGGCGAGCCCGGCGAGCACCGGCTTGCCCACCCGCGGCCACAGCCGCAGGGGACGGAAGCGGGCGGACGCCCGGGGGAAGCCGGCGAGCAGAGCCGCGCACAGGGTGGCGGTGGCCGCCAGGGTGGCGAGGACCCCCACCGAGAGCACCTGCCCCAGCTCCCGCAGCAGCCGGAAGTGGGCGACGCTGAGCGCCGCGAGCCCCGCCGCCGTGGTGAAGGCCGTGGTGGCGTTGCCCGGCCCGGTCTCACGGAAGGCCGCGGCGAGCGCCGCCGCCACCCCCTCGCCCGCTAGCCGACGCTCGCGGAAGAGCGCCGAGCCGAGGATGCCGAAGTCGACGCCCATCCCCAGCAGGGCGGCGGTGAAGCCCACCCCCACCACGCTGATGCTCCCCAACTCCAGAGCCGCGCCGGCCACCATCCACACCGTGCCCGCGGCCACGCCGGTGAGGATGGCCGTGGGGAGGAAGAGCCCCTCGAAACCCAGGATCATCACCAGGGCGAGCCCCAGGATGGTGCCGGAGGCCGTGGCCGAGAGGTCCGAGCGGAAAATCGCCTCGTCCTGGGCGGCGTAGATCGGCCCGCCCACGGCCTGGAAATCGAGCGGCACGCCCGCGGATTTGCGCACCGCGCCGTAGGCCCCGTCCAGCGCGGCGAGGAGGGCGCGCCCCCCCTCCGGGTCCACCTCGGCGCGGGCCGGGGTGAGGATCACCAGCGCCGCCGTGCCGTCGGGCGAGATGAAGGCGCCACTCAAGGGGTCAATGGGGAGCGACGCCGCCGCGGCTCCCAGCAGCCCCTCGGAAAGCCCCAGGGGATCGGCGGCGAAGAGCGGCGCGGCGATCCCCCCGACGGGGCTCCTCAGGGCCTGGCGCATCTGGGCCACCCGGTCGTGGACGGCCTGCGGCTCCAGCCGGCGGGCCAGGTCCTCCCGCCAGCCGGGGGTGTGGACGAGGAGCGGCATGCGGGGGGCGACGTGGGTGAAGAAGAAGTGCTCGTCCTCCTCGGTGAGGCCGGAGCGGGAGTCGGCCACCAGGGGGCTCTCCCGCATGCGGTCCGCCAGCTCGCTCGCGGCGTTCACCAGGGTCTCCGCCTCCACCTTACCGCCCTGAGCGCGCACCAGGACGAAAACCTTCTCGAACCCGCCGAAGGTCTTCAGGAACGTGCGGTAGTCCTCCGCGGCGGGTGCGTCCTCCGGCAGCAGGGCCTCCAGGCGGGTCTCGATGCGGAAGCGGGAAGCCGGCAGAATGGAAAGGAAGGTCAGGAGCAGAGTGACCGCCAGCACCAGCCGGGGGCGGCGGGCGATGAGCGCGGCGAGGGCGGCGGAGAAGCGGGAGAGCGCCCTCAAGCCGAAGCCCCCGCGTCCACCACCAGCGACTGCCCAGTGATGCCGGCGGCGTGGTCCGAGAGGAGGAAGAGCACGGCCGCGGCCACGTCCTCCGGCCGCACCCCCCGGGCCAGGCACTCGCCAGCCTTCAGATAGGCGACGGCGGCTTCGGGGAGCCCCGCGGTCAAGTCGGTGGCCACGAAACCGGGGACCACGGCATTGACCCGCACCCCCCGCTTCCCCGCCTCGCGCGCGAGCGAGCGGGTGAGCCCCAGGATCCCCGCCTTGGCCGCGGCATAGGCCCCTTGGCCGGCCACGCCGTGCAGGGCGGAGAGGGAAGAGACGTTGACGATCGCCCCCCGCCGCCGCACCATGAGCCCGCGCAGCACGGCCCGGCAGCAGCGGAAGAGGCCGCCGAGGTTGGCATCGACCACCGCGTCCCAGTCGTCGTCGGAGGTCAGGGCGAGGAGCGACTCGCGGCGGAAGCCGGCGTTGTTGACCAGCCCTGCGAGGGGGCCGAGGGCCTCCTCCACCTCGGCCACCAGGTCGTCCGCGCGGTTGCGGTCGCGCAACTCGAAGGGGAAGGCGCGGGCGCCGGTGGCCCCCTCCACCTCGCGGGCCGCCGCCTCGCTGGCGCTGAAGGTGAAGGCTACGCGGGCTCCGGGCTCGGCGGCGAGGGCCTCCACGATGGCCCGCCCCAGCCCGCGACTGCCGCCGGTTACGAGGACCGCGCCCAACCCATCGTCTCCAGGCGGGCGCGGGCGACCGCGCCGGCGATCCGCAGGCTGTCGATCAGCGGCCGGTAGTGGCTCGTCGTCCGTCCGTCGGCGAAGGCGAGGTGCACGGGCACCGTCACCACCTTGAACCCGCGCCGGGCGGCGCGCACCACCACGGCGCTCTCGGCCTCGAAGCGGCACTCGGGGAAGCCCACCGTCTCGATCAGGCGGCGGGAGTAGAAGCGGAATCCGGTCTGCACGTCCGAGAAGCTCTGCCCGGCCATGAAGGAGATGGCCTGTGAGGAGAGGCGGTTGCTCGTCCGGCGCACGCCGCTCATCTTGCCGAAGAGGTGATCGCGGATGCCGAGCACCAAGTCCCCCTCCGTCTCCTCGGCCGCCTGCAGGAGCTTGGGG
>DASUEN010000163.1:0-5987 GCA_036275055.1 Thermoanaerobaculia bacterium | reverse complement strand
CCCGGAATTGACGGAGCTTTCGAACCTCGGGTTCGCTCAACTGATCCTCGGCCGCTATGCCGAGGCCGAAGAGAGCTTCCGGCACGCTCTGTCCCTGTCCCCCAAAAACGTTTACGTGCAGCTCAACCTCGCGGATGCCCTGCTTCTCACGGGGAAGCGGCAGGAGGCGGAGGATACCTATCGCCACCTCCTGGCCGGCACCAGCCAGGCGAGCACCGACGTCGAGACCCTGTCGGCGCGCGCCCAGGCCTTTGTTCATCTCGGGCAGGGACCTGCCGCGGTGGAGGAAGTGCAGCAGATCCTCCACCTCGCTCCTCTGAGCTCGCAATCGGCGTACGAGATCTCCCTGGTCTACCTCCTGATGGGCGACCGCAACTCCGCGCTTTTCAACGCCACGCAGGCCCTCCAGCAGGGGATCGAACCCCGGTTCTTCGACCTCCCTTGGTTCGACCCCCTGCGCACGGACAAGAGCTTCCGGGAGGCCCTGGAACGGCGCAAGGCCGAAACGTCGTTGTAGCTAGGAGGCCGGGACGCCGCCGTCCCCCCCCATCCCAATCTGCTTGTCGAGGATGATGGGATCAGGGGTAACGATCGTGCAGGGCTGTTCGCTGTCGGCATTCACCTGGACAACGAAGCTCACGCCAATTCCCGTGCCGCCGGCGAAGTCCCTGCTCAATGTCACGCTCGTGGGGCCTGACTCCGGACTCACAGTCGCGTGATCTTCGGACGTGAAGGCTGCGAAAGGTGGGACGAACCGCGTACTCGTGGTATCACTCAATTGGACGGTCATAGAGGGTCCCTGGCTGTTTTCTTGCGAGGTGCCAAGACGAAGAAGTATCTGGCCTCGCTCGACGGGAATTTCCAATCCTTTGTGGTTGAGGCTGAAGTTACCAGATTCCTGGTCGTACGAGAGTCTCAAGGAAATGTCGGCGAAAGAGCCTGAGGTGATGAAAAAGGGTGGCGTCTCGATGCTTGGCACAAAAGGGTTGTGGCCGGTGAAGTCTACGAAAAGAACGAATCCAAGCACATCGCTCCCGGTGGGCAGCGCCTGGACGTCGATCTCCACGAAACCGCTTTCGAAACGAGAGAGGGATGCACCGCCGGCCGTGTTGAAGGGCAGGAGCCCCAGTTGAGTTCCTGAACTGATCTGAATGGCTCCCTCAGTGTTTATGCGAATAATTCCAGGTTCGGATAACTGGATCTGAAATCCTGCCGTAATCGAGCCTGTTTGCGATGATGGTGCCGGCTCACTCGACTGAAGCGTGAACTCCCCCGTGAAAGGGTCATAGCTGAGATCGAAGCTCTGAGTATCGAGGGAAGCCGTAGAGTTAGCAGTTCCCGTCCCACTTGTGGCCGCCGTCGGTTTTTGCGACATGGAATCCCTCCTTCATAGTTGCCGGCCCTCCATCGCGGGCGCCGGCAGTCGTTAATGGATTTTCCTTCTCCTCGCTTCAGCAAAGGTCATACCAGGGGTCTTGGGAGTAATTCCTCTCGGGGATCGCCGCTCCGGCACAACCTCCGACACTCTCCGACACAGCTCGACATATCTCGACATTCCCGCCTTGTGGCTGTTCCTTCTTCCCTTGGAAGTGCAGCAGATCCTCCGCCTCGCTCCTTTGAGCTCGCAGTCAGCGTACGAGATCTCCCTAGTCTACCTTCTCATGGGCGACCGCAACTCCGCGCTTTGACGTCGTTGTAGCTAGGAGACAGGGGAGTTGTCGCCTCCCATTCCGATCTGCTTGTCGAGGATGATGGGATCGGGAGAAATGATCGTGCAGGGCGCCCCCTCGTCGGGAGTAAACTGGACGACGAAGTTCACACCGACCCCACTGCCGTCCCCGAATTCTTTACTGATTACTACCGTCGTGGCGCTATGGAACTGCAATTCCGCGGCGCCCTCGGGCTTGAAGATCACGAAGGGATCGACGAACTGCAGCGTGCCGCCATTGTCGTTCAGAGAGACGGTTGTCAAGGGGCCTTGGTTGTTGGAATCCGAGGTGCCGAGACGGAGGATTATCTGGCCCCGCTCAGCGGGAATGTCCAATCCGTTGGGGTTGATGCGGAATTGTCCGGTCCCCGGGTCATACGAGAGCACCAAGGAAAGGGAATCGAAAGCGCTTGGGACGATGAAAACGGGTGGCGTTTCGAGCCCTAGCGTCGGAGTCTCTCCAGTGAGCTCGACGAAAAAGACGAAGCCCATCACCTGGTCCCCGGGGGGAACCTCTTGGACCTCGAGCTCCACGAAGCTGCTTTCGAAACCGGCGAGGACCGTGCCGCCCATCGTGTTGAAGGGCAGAGCCTGTGCTGGCGTCCCGCCAGCAGTGGAGAACTGAATGTTTTCGCCGGCATTGATATGGATCGTTCCAGGCTCGGACAACTGAATCTGGAACCCAGAAGAGATCGTGCCTGTTTGGTCACCGAGAGTGAAATTTCCCGTGGCAGGATCGTAGGAGAGCTCGAGAGTCGTGACATCGAGGGCAGTCGAGTGGCTGATCGCCGCTTCGGGGGTTGCTGACACCAACTTTTCTTGCAACATGGAATCCCTCCCTCATGGTCGCTGGCGCTCCATCGAGAGCGTCGGCGTTCGTTGACGGATCTTCCTTCTCCTCCCTTGAGCAAGGGCCGTACCAGGGGACCGAGGAGGGATTCCCCTCGGCGGATCGTCGCTTCGGCATAGCCTCCGACATTCTCCGACACGGCTCGACATATCTCGACGTTCCCGCCTGGCGGCTGTTCCTTCTTCTCGCGGATTGGCCCGGCGTTTGCGTAGTGGGCCTGCGACCGTTTCGAAGTGAAAGTATTCAAACCTTTCCAAAGGAGATCGCAATGGCCAACGAGTTGCAGCACATCAAAGACAACCAGGTCCACGAGTCCATCTTCAACTCCACCTCGCACAGGTTTTCCTGGGGCCCCCTCGAGATCAACTTCTCCGTTGACTTGAACCCGCCGCAGGTGACCTTCACCGTCTACCTCGCCAAGGTCAAGATCGGCAGCGGAACGATCAATGCCCAGAACCCGTGCGTCAAGGTGGGTGGCGGCGCGGCCGGGTTCAAGGCCGAGGCCGAGCTGTGCGTCGACGTCGCCAAGAAGCAGGTGACCTACGACGTCACCGTCTGCGCGCCGATCGTCGGCTGCCAGAGCAAGAAGGGCATCCTCTTCTCCTGCTAGTGGCCGTATTCCTGAGGGTGTTGGAAGCTCCGCCGCCCCGCCCGGGCATAAATACCCGGGCTACGAACGGCGCCGGATGAATCCGGCTTGCGAAGTCCCCTTCGGGAAAGCTCCCTTCAGGGAGCGCTGTTCATAGCCCCGGCATTTATGCCCGGGCGAAGGCGAGCGGAGCGTCTGGGGTGCGACTGGAGGCCAACGCATCGTTGCAGCCGGGCCCCCGACCCATGGGTGGCCGCACCGCAGCAATGTTCCTAGAGCCCAAAGCATCGTTGCAGCCGGCGATCACAATGTTGGAGGACGCAGCCACAATGTTGGAGCGTGCGGACACAATGTGGGTGGGCCCAGCCACATTGTTGGGGGGCTCCACCACAATGTGTTTGAGCCCGCCAACAATGTTGGTGGAGGCTCCCACAATGCATTTCGGTCCAGCAACAATGTGGATGAGCCGTACCACAATGTGTTTTGGCCCAGCAACAATGTGGGGGAAGGCTACTACATTGTTCCTGGAGCTCCCCACAACGCGTTTCGGCGCTGCCACAATGGGGCCGGGCTGCCCTGCAGCGCCGCCGCTGGTATAGTCTCGGCCGATGAGCGCCGCCAAGCCCTCTGCCTACGCCGCCGCCGGCGTCGACATCGACGCCCAGGAGAAGGGCCTCGCCCGCGTCAAGAAGCTAGCGAAGTCCACCTTCACTCCAGGGGTTCTGACCGAGATCGGCAGCTTCGGCGGCCTGTTCCGCCCCGAGCTTGCCGGGATGGCCGAGCCGGTCCTCGTGGCCTCGGCCGATGGGGTGGGGACCAAGTTGGTGGTGGCGAAGATGGCGGGCGACTACTCCTCGGTCGGCCGCGACCTGGTCAACCACTGCGTCAACGACGTCCTGGTGCAGGGGGCCGAGCCGCTCTTCTTCCTGGACTACCTGGGGGCCGGCGTCCTAGAGCCGGAGAAGATGGTCGAGCTCGTCTCCGGCGTGGCCGACGGCTGCCGCGAGAACGGCTGCGCCCTCCTGGGCGGTGAAACGGCCGAGATGCCGGGGTTCTACCAGCCGGGCGATTACGAGCTCGTGGGCTTCATCGTGGGCCTCGTGGACCGGCCGAAGGTGCTCGACGGCTCCAAGGTCCGGGCCGGGGACGTCCTCGTCGGCCTCCCCTCCTCGGGGCTCCACACCAACGGCTACTCCCTCGCCCGCAAGATCGTCTTCGAGCAGGCCGGCCTCGGCATCGCGGACAAGGCGCCGTGGGAGAGGAAGAAGACGGTCGGCCAATCCCTGCTCGCTCCGCACCTCTCCTATCTGAAGTCGATCCGTCCCCTCCTAGGCCATCCCGCGCTCCATGGCATGGCCCATATCACCGGCGGCGGCATCACGGACAACCTCCCCCGCATCCTCCCCGCGGAGACCCACGCCCTCATCCGGCTGGGGAGCTGGCCCGTGCCCGATCTCTTCCATTTCCTTCAGGAGACGGGAGAGGTGGAGCTGGAGGAGATGCTCCGCGTTTTCAACCTGGGGATCGGCATGATCCTGGCGGTCGATCCCGTCGGCCTCGCCGAGATCCTCAGCCTCCTGCGCTCCACAGGCCAGAAGAGCTGGCTCATCGGCACCCTCCAGCAGGGGGGAGAGGGCGTGGCCTACGACCTTGGCCCCGAGGCCGCCGAGGCTCCCTCAGCCTGATGGCCACCCCCATCGCCGTCCTCCTCTCCGGCCGGGGGAGCAACTTCCTGGCGATCCACGCCGCGATCGAACGGGGCGAGGTGCCCGGGAAGATCGTCCTGGTGGTGAGCAACGTCGCGGATGCACCAGGTCTCGAAAAGGCGCGCGAGCTGGGGCTGCCGGCCCTGGCCATTCCCCATCAGGGGATCCCGCGGCAGTCCCATGAAGCGAAGATGGTGGAGGCCCTGCGGCAGGCGGGGGCGGAGTGGATCTGCCTCGCCGGCTACATGCGCCTCCTGTCGCCGGAGCTCGTGGGGGCCTTCCCGCGCCGGATCGTCAACATCCACCCCAGCCTGCTCCCCGCCTTCCCGGGGCTGGACGCTCAAGGCCAGGCGCTCGCCCATGGCGTCAAGGTCTCCGGCTGCACCGTGCACCTCGTGGACGAGGGGCTGGACAGCGGCCCCATCGTCGTCCAGCGGACCGTCCCCGTAGAGGATGGCGACACCCCGGAAACCCTGGCGGCGCGCATCCTCCAAGAGGAGCATCGGGCCTATCCGGAGGCCCTCCGCAGGCTGCTGACCGAGCCCTGGCGGGTGGAGGGGCGCCGGCTCCTCTTCGGCAAACCGGCAGGGGGGGAATAGACAGACCGGCCCCGAAGTTGTATAGTCGTCTGGTACGACAGAGAAGCCCCGCTGCACGATGGCCCGGGCCTCCTGGTTGAAAACCCCCGAAGACAAGGCGAAACGGGCGCTGCGACTCCGCCGGGAATGAAGGGCGGCGCCCGCACGTTTCGCTGCCTTGCGGCTTCGAAGCTGGGGCGACGGCGCGACGAAGCTGAGACGAGGGGTTGACAAGCGAACCAACCTGCCCTACTCTTCGCCTCCCCCTGGAACGAGCGGGAGGGCGGCCGGGTCGGCAAGACCGGCCGGGAACCAGAGCCGGTTCTTTGAAAACTAGATAGAGGAAGAGTGAAGTCAGCGGCCTGACTCCGGGCTCGACCGCGAGGTCTTGAGTCTGGGGTCAATTCCGAACAAGGCTTCCTGGCGCCGTTAGCCGGTGCTAGGGAAGCGCAAGGGTTAAACTGGAGAGTTTGATCCTGGCTCAGAATGAACGCTGGCGGCGTGCTTAACACATGCAAGTCGTGCGCGAAGGTGGCTTCGGCTGCCGGAGAGCGGC
>DASUEN010000162.1:0-20195 GCA_036275055.1 Thermoanaerobaculia bacterium | reverse complement strand
AAGCTCTCCGCCATCGTGGGCGGCGGCGGCGGTGGCCGGCCCGACTTCGCCCAGGCCGGCGGCAAGGAGCCGGAGAAGCTCCCCGAGGCCCTGGCCGCCGTGGGCGAAGCGGTGCGGGAACAGCTCGGGGAGTAGGGGCGCGCCCCACCCCCCGGGCCCTCACCCTCGCTGACCGAGCTCCTTTCCCAGCACGTCCACGTACTCCTGCAGGCCCTTCAAACGGACCTGGGCGTCTTCCAGCTCCCGCGATCCCATCACCTTCACCTGGGCACGAATCTGCTCGGTGATGACGTCGATGGGGGGCGGATCGGGCAACGTCAACAGGACGTAGATCTGCGAATGCGCTCCCAGCACCAGCGCGACCGGATCGATGGCCGCCTGATAGACGTTGGGATTGCGCACCTTGAGGAACGGCGCCAGTGCCACCGCCCCCTTGACGTTGGGATCAGGGATCCACGGCAACCCTTGCGTGGAGGTGTCCACCCAGGGAGCATCCGCGGCATCGCCGGCAATCAGCTCCGAATCCTGCACGACGAGGGCATTGGAGAACGGCAGGGGGACGGAGAACTGCCCCTTTCCGGGATCGCGGACCACCAACCCGACGTGCAGATGCGGCGCGCTCGAGGTCCCCGCGTTGCCGGCCAGCCCCAGGAAGTCGCCCGCTTTGACGGTCGCCCCATTCGAAAACTGCACGTCTTCCGGATAGCCCGTGATCAAGGCCGGGTTGAGCGATCCCTTCCGCATGTGCATGTAGGTTGCGAGGTAGGGACCATGCTGGATGTTGAAGGCGTTGCCATACCCTTTGGCATACCCTTCGGGCGAGATCGTCCCAGGCACGGGATTCTCGTTCACGCTGTTCTGGTAGAACGTCACCACGCCGTCGGCGAGGGCATACACGGGCCGGTTCCAAATGTGGTAATCCTGGTTGTGGGTGCCGTCTTTCCCGGGATATTCGAAGGTCCAGTCGTTCTTGTCCGGATTCCAGCCGATCATCCCGAGGTCATAGTGGAAGATCTGGTCTCCGCCGCCGGCGTGAGCCGCTCCCTTCCCCGACCAGAATTCATCCTTGGCGAGGTCGGCAGCCTTTCCGGGAAACTGGAAGGGAGTGGGGAAGGGGATGAAGAAGACGCTGTCGGTCCAGGTATCGTAGCTGGTGAAATAAAGCTTGAGGGTGAAGGGTGACGGCGGCGGCGAGGGCAGGATGATGTACTGGTCGTTCGACGCATACCACGCCGTGGCCGCGCCCGGTCCGAGGTCCACGCTCACCGGCAGTGCCTTGTTGAACGTGGGGTTGGAGAAATCCGCTTCGATCTTTTCGAGGTGAAGACTCGTGCTCTGCTTGTTCTTGATCCAAAGCTGCAGTGGCAGCGGGCAGACCGGAGCGAGCGCCGTATCGGCAGGCGCCAGCTCGAGATAGAGCAGTTGTCGCTGGGTGGTCGAGGGTCCGGCGGGATAGACCGTGACCTCGATATCGGGAATGCTCATGGCAGCGTGTCCTTTCCAATTCAGCCGTGAAGGCCGACTTCCTGGCGGGCTGACTTGCCCGCCTCTGGAAAGGACGATGGAATGGCATGGCGGTATTAGCTGGGGAACACCGTCGCCTCCTTCAATTCCAATAATGTGGCAGCGACTCAACCCATTGTTTCTGGAGCCTCCCGGCCGGAACAGACGACAGGATCAAGGAGGAGGCCGCAGGCAACGCGGAAGCCGGGCCCGCCGGGGCGATTCCGCAGCCTCAACCCTCTGGCACCAGCCACTCGTCGTTGACGCTGTCGTAGGCCAGGCTGTCGACGAAGCGGGCGATCTCGGTGAGGACGGCTTCCACGTCCGGCTCGCAGGGATCGAGGCGGGGGCCGGAGTCCTCGGCCTCCTGCACGTCCAGGCGGGCTGTGCATTGGCGGATGGCCTCCACCCACTCCTCGGAGAGGAAACCCCCAGCCCGATCCGCCAGGTCCGCGAGCTCGTCCGGCACGAGCCCAGGATCGTCTTCGATCTGAATCGTCAGCGGCACGGCGGTCGCGACCCGCACCTGCGGCACCGCCTCCGAGAACCCCTGCCACTCGGTCAGCGTGCACTCGGCAGAGAGGCTCGCGGCGAGATGGTCCCGGAGATCCTCCAGGGTGAAGTCGTGCTCTTCAGGGTCGTATGGGATGACGGCGGCGGCGAACATGGAGGGATCTTCTCACGGTGGCGAACGGAGATAGTTGCGACTGCCAACGAGATCGGCTAAGCTCTCTTCATGAGCAGCTCGCCAACCCTCCTGCCGGTCCTGACCTCCGACCCCGATCTCGAACGGGACGCGGAGGCGCTCTACGACTCCATCTCGGAGCTGGTACGGGTCTACCAGTCGCTGGACCGGGACCGGATCTGCTGCCACGACATCTCCATCACCCAGTGCAACGCCCTGGAGGCGCTCGCGCGCCGGGGCGGATCGACCCTGGGCGAGCTGGCCGCCCATCTCTACCTGGACAAGAGCACGGCCAGCCGGGTGGTGGATGCCCTGGAGCGCAAGGGGTACGTGGACCGCTCGCCGCACCCGACGGACGGCCGGGCCCTGCTGCTGGTGACGACGGAGAAGGGGCGGGAGCTGTACCAATCGATCCGGAAGGGGTTGCTGGCCGACGAGCAGAGCCTCCTGGCCGGATTCGACCCCGAGCTTCGCCGGGCGATGCCGCAGCTCATCGCCCGCCTCGCCCGAGCCGTCGCCGCCCGGCTGGGGAATGGCGAAGCCTGCTGCACGTAGCGAAAGGACCGGCGCTCCGGAGAGATCCCGAGCGCCTTTTCTGGATTTGATGGTTGCAACTGACAACGAAAGGAGCTGTCATGAGTCAAGCGACGATGGACCCCGAGACGGTACGCGAGATCGTGAAGGAGAGGTACGGAGCGGCGGCGCGGCAGGTGAAGGAGGGCGCGGCCGCGGGGTGTGGCTGCGGCTGCGGCGTGGAGCGGGACCCGATCACGGTCGGTCTCTATGACGAGAGCGAGACGGCGGGGCTCCCGGCCGAGGCCGTCCTCGCCTCCCTGGGGTGCGGCAACCCGGCGGCGCTGGCGTCCCTGGCGCCGGGCGAGGTGGTGCTGGACCTCGGATCGGGAGGCGGCATCGACGTCCTCCTCTCCGCCCGCCGGGTGGGGCCGTCGGGGAAGGCCTACGGGCTGGACATGACGGACGAGATGCTGGATCTCGCCCGCGCGAACCAGCGCCAGGCCGGGGCGGAGAACGTCGAGTTCCTCAAGGGGCAGATGGAGGCCGTGCCGCTGCCGGACGGCGCGGTGGACGTCATCCTCTCCAACTGCGTCATCAATTTGTCGGCGGACAAGGGGAAGGTTCTCCAGGAGGCCTTCCGGGTGCTGCGGCCGGGAGGGCGGTTCGCGGTGTCGGACATCGTATTGCGGGGAGCTTTACCGGAGGCTCTCCAGAGGAGCTTCGCGGCCTGGTCCGGCTGCGTGGCCGGGGCGCTTCAGGAGTCCGATTACCGGCACCTCTTGGCCGAGGCGGGCTTCGCGGAGGTGGAGATCGAGCCCACCCGGATCTTCGCTGGGGACGACGTGCTGCCGTTCCTGGAGAACGCGGGCCTGGACACGGCGCTGGCGAGCGCGGTGGACGGCAAGGTGATGAGCGCCTTCGTGAAGGCGCGCAAGCCGCAGTGAAAAGTGTTTTAGGGGCGCAGGGGATACCGCGTCCAGGGGGTGTCGTAGACCACGATCTCGCTGCCGCCCATCGTGATGTTGCCCGGGATTTCCAGGTGATGGACGGCCCGGAACCTGGAATCGTGGGCCACGCCCGGTATCCAGGAGGGGAAGATCACGACGTAGTCCGGCTTGCGCCGTTCGATGGCGGCCACCATGGCCAGGCTTCGCGGGACGCCGGCCGCCACGGCCTGCTGCACCTCGCGGCCGATCTCCGGGGTGGCGATGCTCGCCAGGTCGACGATGGGATTGGGCAGCAGGTACTTGATGGCGCCGATGTCGTTGACCGCCAGCACGGCCTCCGGGGGGACGCGCGCCTGCAGCCACTGCGCGACCGCCACGTCGCTCTCCTGGACGTTGGCCACGTTCTGCACGTAGAAGGCTTCGCCCCGGAAGAGGGTGAGCAGGGTGGGGGCGGCGAGGACGGCGAGACCGAGGGCCGCCAGAGCGAGGCGCAGGGGAGGACGTACAAGGTCCCTCAGGGCGCGGAGGGGACGTTCGAGGCCGAGGACGCCGAGGAGGATCAGCACCGGGAAGAGGGGAAAGTAGTAGCGGCCGAAGTTCCCCAGCATCTGGGTGGGCCCGGGCGTGAGCACGGAGTAGGCGAGCGGTAGGCCGAAGAGCCAGAGGGCGGGGAGCAGGCCGCGATCCCGGGGGGTTCCGAGACGGCTGGCGAGGCTCGCGGCGCCCGCGCCCGCGAGGAGGGTCATCCACGGCTGGGGCTGGAAGAAGAGGCCGAGGACGTTGACCAGGTAGCGCTCGTTGGGCAGCACGCCGTGGGCGCCGCCGCCTCCCTTGGCCGCCCAGGTGGTGGGGAGCACCGAGCCGCCTGCCCAGGCGTAGAAGAGGCACGGGCCGGCCAAGGCGCAGAGGGCGAAGGCCGCGGCGAGGAGCAGGGTGCGGAAGGAGGGGCGGCGCCAGCGGCGCTCGCCCTCCGGGACGAAGACGAGCAGGCGGTCCAGGAAGGCCAGCCCGAGAAGCAGGATCCCTTCGGGGCGCGCCAGGGCGGCGACGGCCAGCACCCCCGCGGAGAGGGGGAGCCGGCCCGGGGTGGCGCGCTCGCGCAGGTGGAGGATCATCCCCCACAGGGACAACAGGATGAAGAGCGGGATCTCCATTCCCGACAGGGCGGACCAGACGAGCCAGCTCGTGGCCAGGGCGAGCCCGGCGGCCAGCGCCGCGAGCCCGGGCGGCAGGTCCAGCTCGCGGGCCAGGCGCCGCGTGGCGTCGATGCCGCCGAGGTGGAGGACGATGCCGAGCGCCTTGGTCCAGGCGATCACGCTTCCCGGCAGGAGGAAGAGGAGCGAGAGCAGGGCGGTCCAAAGGGGGGCCGTCGAGCCGGTGACGAGCTGGCCGGGGTTGTAGGAGAGACCGAGGCCGCGGGCCAGGTTGCGCGCGAACTGCAGGTGGATCCAACTGTCGTCGAGGGGGAAGCCGAGCCCTCCCTTGAGGCGGGCGATCTCCGCCAGCAGGTAGCGCAGGCAGGCCACGGCCGCGGCCAGCAGCAGGAGCGCGGCCGGCAGGCGAGCCGGGCCACGAGAGGGTGGTTCGGGGGAGGTCATCGGGTCCTCACGGATCAGCGAAGCATACACAACTGGCGCCGACGGGTTTATGATCCCGGGTCCCATGACTCTCACCGTCCTCACGCCCCGTCGCCGGCGAGCGGCCCGCATCGCCCTGTATTCCAGCCTGGTGGTGGTGGGGGGCGTCGCCTTCGGCCTGGTGAAGCTCCTCGACCGTCCTTTGAAGTCCCGCCGCACCGAGGAGTGGGCGCGGCGCGACTACACCCGCATGCCCGAGGTCAAGCTCCTCCAGCAGTACGTGCAGATCGACACCAGCGAGGGGACGGGCGACGAGAAGGCGGGCGCAGAGTTCCTGGCCCGCCATTTCGCCGCCGCCGGCATCCCCTACCGCATCGAGAGCGTCGGCCCCAAGAAGGCCAATCTCTATGCCTGGCTGGACGGCAAGGATCCGCATCCGCTGGTGCTCCACAATCACCTCGACGTCTCGGCGGTCGATCCCAAGGAGTGGTTCTCGCCGCCCTTCGAGGCACGGATCGACGGACCGTGGATCTACGGCCGCGGCGTCTTCGACATGAAGAGCATCGCCATCGCCCAGATGCTGGCGATGATCGACCTGAAGAAGAGCGGGGTCCCTTTGCAGCACTCGGTCCTCTTCCTCGCCACCAGCAGCGAGGAACGGGGGAGCCGCCTCGGAGTGCGCCGCATCGTCCAGCTCGACCCGGAGAGGGTGCGCAACTTCTGGGCGGTGCTCACCGAGGGAGGGGTGGTCGAGGCCCGGTCGCGGGAGGAGATCAAGTTCTGGGGGACGGAGGTGGCCCAGAAGCGCTACGCGGACCTCACCGTCTGCAGCGGCGACCGCGAGCCGCTGGAGGACCTCCGCAAGGCGCTGATCGACCTCGGGCCCACCGAGACCGATCTGCGGCTGACGCCCGAGGCCGCGGAGACCCTGGCCGCCTATGGCCCGACCCGCGACCGCTCGGACCTGCGGGACCTCGTCACCCATCCGGAGAAGGTGCTGAACGACGTCGCCGCCTACCGCAAGCTCCCCAACTACCTGCGCTCCATGCTGCGCAACGAGGCGGTGCCCTTCAAGGTGGAGGCGGCGCCCGGCGGCGGCTACGAGATGCTCGTCAAGTTCCAGCTCCTGCCGGGAGAGGACCTGGCGCGGGTACGCGATCAGCTCGTCCCGCCGTGGCTGACCTTCGGCCTGACCACCCGGCTCGACGAGCCGGTCACGGCCCGCGCCGGCAGCCCGGTGAACAACCGGGTGTTCCAGGTGCTGCAGTCGACCCTCCATGACAGCTACCCCGAGGCGCCGCTGGGACCCTACTTCCTGCCGTGGACGGCGACCGACGCCCGCTTCTTCCGCGCCCTGGGAGTGCCGACCTACGGCTTCTCCCCGTTCCTCATCATGAACACGGACACCCTGCAGGTCGATGCCGCCAACGAGCGCTTCGCGCTACCGGGTTTCGTGGACGGCGTGGCGCTCTACAGCCGGGCGGTCCGCCGCCTGGCGTCTGACACTTAGTGGTAAGCCGCGGTGTCAAATTTTGTCGCGGCCGAAAGTGAACCTGAAGAAAACAAACAACTTACGGGGGGAAGCACCCTGGCATCGACCCTGCTATATCTCCCTGTGACAAGGCTCCGCGGATTTCCCGGGGGCGAGAAGGTGAAAAACCAGGGGAGGAGACCCTAACATGTTGATGAAGATTCGTAACCGGCAGAAGGGCTTCACGCTGATCGAGCTGCTGATCGTCGTAGCGATCATCGGCATCATCGCGGCGCTGCTCATTCCGAACTTCCTGGACGCGCTCCAGAAGGCGAAGCAGAAGCGGACCGTGGCCGACATCCGTAACACCGGCACGGCGCTGTTCTCGTGGCTGACCGACCAGGTCGGCGCGGCCGCGGCCGGCCAGACCGCCACCGAGATCAACCTCGGCGATGCCGCCGTCTACGGCTCCGCCAAGACGGCAGGCGACGTCAGCACCTTCCTGGTGCCGCAGTACCTCCAGGCGGTGCCGGACAAGGACGGCTGGAAGCATGCCTACGACTACTACGTCGGTCCCAACGTCCTCGCCAAGAGCGTGCTGGCGATCCGTTCCGACGGCCGCGACACCTCCGCCTCCGGCGACGTCTACACGGTGGCCGGCTTCGAGCCGACCGACTACGACCAGGACATCGTCTGGGCTGACGGCTTCTTCGTTCGCTGGCCGCAGAAGACCAACTAAGAGCCGCTGTCGAGGCTCCTCGCCCGTCGCAAGGGGGCGCCCTCCAGGGCGGCCCCCTTTTCGTTTAGGCTAACCTTCCTCCATGCGCCCGCTCCGGCTCGCCGCCCTGCTCATCCTGCTCGTGCCTCAGCGGCCTGCCGCCCCGGCGGCGGCACCCGCGCTGCCCGAGCCGGCGGCCTGGCTCCAGCAGTACCTTCGCCTCGACACTTCCAACCCCCCCGGCAACGAGCAGCGGGCGGTGGACTTCCTGGCCGGTATCCTCCTGCGGGAGGGGATCCCTGCCAGGACCGTGAAGACCCCGGAAGGACGGGCCAACCTCTGGGCCCGCCTCTCCTCCCCGGCGAGCAACGGCCGCGCCATCCTTCTCTTGCATCACATGGACGTCGTGCCTCCGGGGCCGGGATGGAGCGCCGAGCCGTTCGCCGGCCGGGTGCGCGACGGTTCCCTGTGGGGGCGCGGCGCTCTCGACGACAAGAGCTTGGGGATCGTGCAGCTCGCCGCCCTGGTGGACCTCAAGCGGCGCCGGGTCCCCCTGGCGCGCGACGTGATCTTCCTCGCCGTGGCCGACGAGGAGAACGGCGGCCTGCGCGGCACGGCGTGGCTGCTCGCCCAGCACCCCGAGCTGTTCCAGGGGGTGGAAGGGGTGATCGGCGAAGGGGGACGGAGCCAGACGGGGGCCGGCGGCAAGCTCCTGTGGTGGGGGATCGAGGTGGCGCAAAAGCGGCCGCTCTGGCTGGAGGTCTCCACCTCCGGCCGCGGCGGGCACGGAGCGGGGCTCAACCCCGACAGCGCCAACCACCAGCTCGTCCAGGGGCTGGCCCGCCTGCTCGCGGCATCTCCCAAGTTCCGCGTCAGCCCGCCCGTGCGCGCCTATTGCCAGGCCATCGCGCCGCTCCAGAACCCGTACTGGCGCCGCATCTTCGGCAACGTCGATGCCGTCATCGCGGAGAACGGGCCGAAAGAATTCCTGATGCCGGGGATGGCGAACCTGTTCCTCGACACCGTGCAGGTGACCGTCTTGCGCGGCGGCGACCGCATCAACGTCATCCCCGCGGCCGCCTCGGCACGGATCGACGTCCGCCTGCTGCCCGACACCGATGCCGCTGCCTTCCTCAAGAACGTCCAGCGCCTCCTGGGTCCGGGAGTCGAGGTCAAGGTGCTGGTGACCTCGCCGCCCTCGCAGCCCTCGCCCGCTTCCGGCCGCCTCTACGCGGCGCTGGAGCGGGCCCTGAAGCCCGAGGCTCCCGTGGTGCCGACGTTCATCGCCGGCTTCACCGATTCCCGCTTCTTCCGCGAGCGGGGGATCGCCGCCTATGGCCTGTCGCCTTTCCGGCTCGGCCCGGAGGAGACGCAGGGGATCCATGGCCCCGACGAGCGCCTCTCGCTCGCCGAGCTCGATCGCGGAGTTGATCGCATGCGCCGAGTCCTATTTTTCTATGTCTCTGCAACGCAGTGACATCCTGTGGCGAGCCGCTGACGTTTTTTGTTAGACCAGCCCTGGGGCGGAGCGCTGAAACTCAAGTTTTTCAATGGTTTAGGGGGAGACAATCGCTGGCACGTCCCTTGCCCTAAAGGCAGCCATCACATGGGGGGAGACCTTGATCATGAAGCGTAGACTCGCAGGGAGACAGACGGGCTTTACGCTCATCGAGTTGCTGATCGTCATAGCGATCATCGGCATTCTGGCCGGCATCCTGGTCCCGAACTTGCTGGACGCCATGCAGAAGGCAAAGCAGAAGCGGACGGTGGCGGACATCCGCATCACGGGCACGGCGATGTTCTCCTGGTTGTCGGACCAGGTGGGAGCGGCGGCAGCCGGAGCGACGGCGACGAGCATCGACATCGCGGACTACAAGTCGATCACGCTCGCGGATCTCCAGACGGTCCTGGTGCCGCAGTACATCGAGCGCATCTCGGACCGGGATGGGTGGAAGAACCCCTACAAGTACTTCCTCGATCCCACGGACGTGCAGTCGAAGCACCTGATGGTCATCGGCAGCGGCGGCCGGGACAACAGCGACATCACCGGCAGCTATACGGTCGGGGGGTTCGATCCCACCGACTACGATCAGGACATCGTCTGGGCGGACGGCTTCTTCGTCCGTTGGCCGCAAAAGTAGCCTGCCAGCCGGGATAGAATCCGGCGCAGGATTCCTTGCGAATGCGCCGCCGGATTGCCACCATCCTGCCAGCCCTCCTTGCGTCGGTCTGGCTTCTGGGCTTCTTCGCGCCCGTCCTCTCGCCGGGGCGGGCGCTGGCGAATCGTGACGTCCCCACGTTTCACCTTCCCCTGCGCACGGCCTTCCGGGAGCTCGCGGCCTTCGGGCTCCCGGTGTGGAACCCCTGGCTGCACGGGGGGGAGCCCGTGCTGTCGAACCCGAGCTATGCGGCCTTCTATCCTCCGAGCTGGCTCGTCCTGGCGGTACCGCCGGCCTATGCCCTGAGCCTCCTGGCGGTGCTGCACGCCGCCATCGCCTTCGCCGGCGCCGCCTTCCTGGCGCGTCGCCTGGGCTGCGGGCGGGAAACGGCGCTGCTGGCGGGGCTGGGGTTTGCGGGCTGCGGCGTCTACGTCTCCTTCCTCAGCGCCTTCAACCTCTACTGGGGGATCACCTGGCTGCCGTGGGTGCTGGCCTGGGGGGACGAAGCGCTGTCGGCGCCCGCCGGGGAGGCTTGGTGGCGGCCGGGCCTGCTGTGCGGGGGGGCTCTGGGGCTTGCGCTCCTCAACGGCGAGCCGGCCACGGCGATGATGATCGGCCTGGGCCTCTTGGCGCTGGCGGTGCCCGCTGCCATCCGCCGTAGTGCATCCGCGGCGCGGATCGCGCTCCCTTTCCTGGTGGGAGCGGCGCTCGCCGCCGTGCAGATTCTTCCCACCCTGGGCCGGCTCGCCGAGTCGCGTCGCCGCGGGCTCGGCTTCGCCGAGGCCACCCAATGGTCGATGTCGCCGGCGCGGCTGATCGAGGTCGTCTTCCCCCGCTTCTTCGGCGACCTGACGCGCGACCTGGAGGGGCTCTACCTGGGCTGGACGATCAGCGACGCGCACTATCCGTACGTCGAGTCGCTCTACCCGGGCCTCCTGCTCGCCGTCCTGGGGCTCGCCGCCCTGGTGCGTGGCGGCATCCCCCGGCGCTGGGCCTGGGCCCTCGCCTGCGCCGGCGGCTGGTTCCTCGCCCTGGGGCGTCGCAACCCTGCCTATGCCTGGCTGCGCCGGGCGTTCCCGCCGCTGGCGGTGCTGCGGTACCCGGAGAAGTTCGCGGTCCTCGCCGTGCTCGCCCTGGCGGTGGCGGGCGTCCTGGGCTGGCAGCGCCTGCTCGACGAGCGCCGGGCCGGGCGGCCAGAGGCTGCCAGCCTGCCGCTCGCCCTGGCGCTCGCGGTGCTGGCCGCGGCTGCGAGCCTGGCCCTGCTCCTCCGGCTGGCGCCGGGGGCCGGCCTGCGCTTCGTCGCTGCCAACTCCGATCCCCACCTGGGTGACGCGGGGCGCGCCGCCGCTCTGGGCTACCTGAGGGGGGAGAGCTGGATCGCGCTGGCGACCGCGGCGGCGGTCGCCGTGCTGCTGGCGCTCTGCCGCTCGCGCCGCCCGCCGGAGCGCCTGCTCCAGGGGCTGGCCTTGGTCCTGCTGGCCGCCGACCTCTGGCATGCGGAGCACGGGCTGCTGCGGTCCGTCCCCGCGGCCGTCTACAGCGATCCTCCCCCGTTCGCCGCCGCCCTGCAGCCGGCCGCCAACCGGATGTTCATGCAGCCGGTGCTGAAAGACTCGCTGGACCTGACGCCGGTCGAGGGCGATCTGCGGACCCTGACCCAGCGCCGGGAGGTCGCCAGCCTCCAACCCTATTCGGGCCTGCTGTGGGGCATACCCTCCGTCTTCGAGGTCGATTTCGAGCTGATGCTGACCCGCTGGGGCCAGCGGGCGGACGAGATTATGCGCACCGAATGGTCACGGCCGGGGAGGGGCTATCGTTTCCTCGGGGTGTGGAACGTGGAGAACATCTTCCTGCGCCGGACCTTGCCGGAACAGGAGGCGATGCTGCGCGACCCGGCCGTCCAGGGCAATCCGGCGGAGGTGGTGTTGCGCCGGGTGGCGAACCCCTTCGTGCTGCCGCGCTTCCGCTTCGTGCCGCGGGTGAGCTTCCATTCCACCCATGCCGCCGCCCTCGCCGCCGCCCGGGCTCTCGCCTGGAAGGTCGCGCGCGACGAGCAGTGCGTGGGTGAGCCGGCGCGTACCCTGACGTACACGCGGCCGCCCCAGCCCCTGAAGCTGGTGGACGAGGGCGGACGCATCCGCATCGACTACGCCGCGGAAGAGGGGGCCTTCCTGGTCGCCGCCATGACGTTCGACGAGGGTTGGCAGGCCCGGCTGGACGGCGCCTCCCTGCCGGTCTATCCCACGGCGGCCTGCCAGCTCGGCGTGGCGGTGCCGGCCGGCCGGCACCGCCTGGTGCTCGAATTCCGCGAGCCCCTGGTGCGGGTGGGAGCCGCCGTCACCCTCGCCGCCCTGGCTGCCGGTGCGGCGGCGCTCGGCTGGCCGCGGCGCCCCCCGGCAAACCGCAGGGACCCGTCATGACGGCCGCGGAGGAGACCGTTCCCTTCTGGCGGCGGCTCGCCTGGCCGGTGATGCTGGGAACCGGCTGGCTGCTCGCCCTCTTCGCTCCGGTGTTGCCGCCGGACCAGGCCCTGGGCAACCGGGACGTCGGCGTCTTCCACCTTCCCCTGCGCCTCACCTTCCGCGAGCTGGCGGCGTTCGGTCCGCCGGTGTGGAACCCCTGGCTCAACGGCGGTCAGCCGGTCCTCTCGAACCCCAGCTACGGTGCCTTCTACCCGCCGAGCTGGCTGGTGTTCGCCGTACCGCCCCACTACGCCCTCACCCTGATGACGGTGCTCCACCTGGGCCTCGGCTTCGCCGGCGCCTGGTTCCTGGCCCGGCGGCTGGGTTGCGGCCGTGGCGCGGCGGCCCTGGCGGCGGTGGGCTTCTCCGGCTGTGGGGTGGTGCTGGGCCTGCTGAGCGCCCTCAACCTGTTCTGGAGCCTGGCCTGGCTACCCTGGCCCCTCGCCTGGACCGATGCGGCGCTGCGCCCCCCCCGGGGCGGGCGATGGTGGCGGCCGGCTCTCCTGGCCGGTGGCGCCCTCGGCCTGCAGCTCCTCAACGGCGAGCCGGCGATGGTGGTGATCAGCGGCCTCGCGATGCTGGCCCTGGCGATATCGGCGGCCTCGGCGGCGCGGCGGCCGGCGGTCGCCCTGCGGGTGCTGGTGCCATTCGTCTTCGCGGTGACGCTGGCCGCGGTGCAGCTCGTGCCCACCCTCGCCCGGCTCGCGGATTCGCCGCGCTCACGCCTCCCCGCCGCCACGGCAACGCTCTGGTCGATGCCTCCGCAGCGGCTGGTGGAGGTCGTGTTCCCCCGTTTCTTCGGCGATCCGGCGCGCGAGCTCGAAGGGCGCTTCTTCGGCCGCAAGCTCAACGACCTCAACTATCCGTATCTGGAGTCGCTCTACCCCGGCCTGCTGCTCGCCGTCGTCGGCGCGGCGGCACTGCTGCGCGGCGGCATCCCCCGGCGGGCGGCCTGGGGGCTCGCCTGCGCCGCCGGCTGGTTCCTCGCCCTGGGCCGGCACAATCCGCTCTACGAGATGCTGCGCCGGAGCGTGCCGGTGCTCGCGGTCCTGCGCTTTCCCGAGAAGTTCGCGGCGCTGGCGGTCCTCTCCCTGGCCTTCGCGGGGATCCTCGGCTGGCAGCGGTTGCTCGACGAGCGGCAGGCGGGCAGGCCGCAGGCCGCGGACCTGCCGCTGGCCCTGACCCTGGTGGTGCTCGGCACCGCCGTGACCCTGATGGCGATCCTCTCGGCGGCGCCCGCCGCGGTCAGCGGCCTCCTCCTCGCTCATGGCCCGGTGGGGATGGACGCCGCAGGACTGGAGGCGGGGCTCGCCTCGCTGCGGGGCGAGAGCTGGGCCGCGGTCGCCACCGCCGGGTCGGTGGCGCTGTTGCTCGCCCTCTGTCGCTGGCGGCGGCCCTCCCGCTCCCTGCTCTCCGTGCTCGCCGTGCTGCTGCTCGCCGGGGACCTCTGGCACTACGGGCATGGGCTGCTGCGCACGGTTCCGGCCGCGGTCTACCGCACGCCGCCGCCGCTCGCGGCCTCGCTCCTGCCGCCGCGCGACCGGATCTTCGTGCCGGAAGAAGGCTCCAAGGTGGTGCTGCCGCGCGTCGGCGATCCGCGGACGCGGGGGTTCCGCACCTACGTCGCCCGGCTTTCGCCCTACTCTGGTTTGCTCTGGCAGATCCCCTACGCCTTCAACGTCGACTTCGAGCTCCTGCTCACCCGCTGGGCGCGCGCGGCGGAGGACGTCCTGCGCAGCGAGGCGGGGCGCCCGCAGGCGTTCTACCGCTACCTGGGCGCCTGGAACGTCGGCACCCTCCTGCTGCCGCGGACCAGCCCGGACCAGCCGCCGGCGGCACCGGGGCCGGAGGCGCGGGCGGTCCGCAGGGTTGAGAACGCGTGGGTCCTCCCCCGCTTCCGCTTCGTGCCGCGGGTGAGCTTCCACCCCAACCACGCGGCGGCTCTCGCCGCCGCCCGCGCCGGGGAGTGGAACGTGGCCCGCGAGGAGCAGAGCGTGCGGCCGGGCCCGCCCCAGACGGTGGCCTACGGCCGGCCGCCGCACCTGCTGGCCATCGCCGACGAGGGCGGCCGCATCGCGGTCGGCTACCGGGCGGAGCAGGGCGCCTTTTTCGTCGCCGCCATGACCTTCGACAAGGGGTGGCGGGCCCGCCTGGACGGCTCGCCCATCGCCCTCCACCCTACCGCCGCCTGCCAGGTCGGCGTGGAGCTGCCGCCGGGCGAGCACCGGCTCGAGCTGCGCTACCGGGACCCGTCCGTCCCCGTGGGCGCCGCGGTCAGCGTGACCGCCCTGCTGGCGGCGGCGATCCTCTTCCGGTGGCCGCACGCCGCGTCCGCGGAGGCTCGCGAGGAATGACGCCAGGAGACGCGGGGCGCTGGCGGCGGCTCGTCCTGCCGGCCTTGCTGGCGGGGGGGTGGGTCCTCGCCCTCTTCACGCCTGCGCTCTCCCCGCGGCGGGCGCTGGCCAACCGCGACGTGGGGCTCTTTCACCTCCCCCTGCGCTCCGCCTTCCGGGAGCTCGCCGCCTTCGGCCTGCCGCGGTGGAACCCTTGGCTGCACGGCGGCCAGCCGCTGCTGTCGAACCCCAGCTACGGCGCGTTCTACCCGCCGGGCTGGCTGGCTCTCGCCGTCCCGCCGTACTATGCCTTGAGCCTGCTGGCCATGGCGCACGCGGCTCTCGCCTTCGCCGGCGCCTGGCGGCTGGCGCGAAGGCTCGGCTGCGGCCGGGGGGCGGCGGCGCTAGCGGGCGTCGGCTACTCCGGCTGCGGCGCGTACCTCTCGCAGCTCAACGCCCTGACCCTGCTGCTGAGCCTCGCCTGGCTGCCGTGGCTGCTCGCCTGGGGAGACGAGGCCCTGCGCGCCGGGCGGGGAGAGCGCTGGTGGCGGCCCGCCCTGCTCGCCGGAGGGGCCTTGGGCCTGCAACTGCTCAATGGCGAGCCCTCGACGGTGATCATGAGCGGCCTGGCGCTGCTAGCCCTGGCGGTATCGGCGGCGTGGCGGCGGCCGGCGGCGGCCCTGCGGGTGCTGGTACCGGTCGCCTTCGGCGCAGCCTTGGCGGCCGTGCAGCTCCTGCCCACCCTGGGGCGGCTCGCGGAGTCGCCCCGCACGGCGCTGTCCGCCCACCACGCCACGCTCTGGTCGCTCTCCCCCCGGCGCCTGGTGGAAGTGGTCTTCCCGCGGTTCTACGGCGAGCCCGCCCGCGGCGGGGAAGGGCTCTTCTTCGGCGAGGCGCTGAGCGATCCCGGCTACCCCTACGTGGAGTCGCTCTATCCCGGCCTGCTGCTGGCGGTGCTGGGGGCGGCGGCCCTGATCCGGGGGCGCGTCCCGCGGCGGGCAGCCTGGGCCCTGGCCATCGCCGCCGGCTGTTTCCTCGCCCTCGGCCGCCACAATCCGCTGTACGCGGCGGCGCGCCGGGTGGTGCCGCTGCTGGCCGTCCAGCGCTATCCGGAGAAGTTCGTGATCCTGGCGGTCCTGGCGCTGGCCGTCGCCGGAGTCCTCGGCTGGCAACGGCTGCTCGCCGAGCGGGAGGCCGGCCGGCCGTCGGCGGCGAACCTCCCCCTGGGCCTGTCGCTGGCGGTGCTCGCCGTGGCCGCGGCGGTCACCGCCCTCCTCCTGGGGGCGCCGGGTGCCGTGTGGCCGCTGATCGCGGCGCGCGGACCCGGAGGGGCTCCCGGCATGACGCCGGCGGGGCTCACCTACCTGCGGGGTGAGAGCTGGGGCGCCCTGGCCACCGCCGCAGCCGTCTCCGCCCTCCTCGCTCTCTGCCGGTGGCGGCGGCCGGACCGCCGGCTGCTCTCGCTGCTGGCCGTGCTGCTTTTGGCCGCCGATCTCTGGCACTACGGCCATGGGCAGGTGAGGACGGTGCCGGCCAGCCTCTACCAGGTCCCCCCGCCGCTCGCCGCCTCTCTCCTGCCGGCCCGGGACCGGGTCTTCGCGCCACCCCAGGAAGGGCTCGACCCGTCGCCCGGCGGCCGCGGGACGCAGCCCGAGGTGACCCGCACCTTCATCGCCCGGCTGGTCCCCTACGGCGGCCTGCTCTGGCGCATCCCCTATGCCTTCGACGTCGACTTCGACCTCATGCTCACCGGCTGGGCGCAGGCCGCGGACGAGATCCTGCGCCAGGAGTGGCCGGAGCCGGCGCGGAGCTTCCGCTATCTCGGCGCCTGGAACGTGCGCACCGTCCTCATGGCCCGGCGCAGCCCGGACCAGCCGCCGGCGGGGCCGGAGCCCGAGCTGCGCGACATGCGCCGCCTGGAGAACGCGCACGTGCTCCCCCGCTTCCGCTTCGTGCCCCGGGTCACCTTCCATCCTACTCATGCCGCGGCGGTCGCCGCCGCCCGCGCCAGCGAGTGGGCGGTCGGCCGCGAAGAGCAGGGGGTGCGGCCGGGGTCGCCCTCCCGCACCCTGGCCTACACCCGCCCCCCGCGCCTGCTGGAATCCGCCGACGAAGGGGGGAGGGTCCGGCTCCACTACCAGGCGGAGGAGGGGGCCTTCTTCGTCGCCGCCACCACGTTCGACGAAGGCTGGCATGCCGAGGTGGACGGCGCGCCGGTCCCGGTGGACCCCACGGCCGCCTGCCAGCTCGGGGTGGAGCTCCCCGCCGGCGAGCACCGGCTGCTGCTGGAGTACCGGGACCCCTTCGTGCCCGTGGGCGCCGCCGTGAGCCTGGCCGCCCTGCTGGCGGGGGCGCTGCTCTTCCGGCGCCCCGCAAAGGCGGCGGCGCCGTGACCGGTCGCCGCTTCGCGCCCTGGCTCCTGGCGGCGGGCTGGCTCGCCAGCCTCTTCGCGCCGCTGCTGTCGCCGGCGCGGGCGATCGCCAACCGCGACGTCGCCCTCTTCCACCTCCCCTTGCGCACGGCCTTCCGGGACCTCGCGGCCTTAGGCCTGCCGTCCTGGAACCCGTGGCTGCACGGCGGCCAGCCCATCCTCTCGAATCCCAGCTACGGGTCGTTCTACCCGCCGAGCTGGCTGGTGCTCGTGCTGCCGCCCTACTTTGCGCTCGGCCTCCTGGCGGCGCTGCATGGCGCGCTGGCCTTCGCGGGAGCGTGGCGCCTGGCGCGGCGGCTTGGCGGCAGCCCCGGCACGGCGGCGCTGGCGGGCGTGGGCTTCGCGGGGTGCGGCGCCTACCTCTCCCTGCTCAGCGCCTACACGCTGGAGTGGGGGATCTCCTGGCTGCCGTGGGTGCTAGTCTGGGGAGACGAGGCGCTGCAGGCCCCGCGCGGCGAGCCCTGGCGGCGCCCGGCGCTGCTGGCCGGAGGCGCCCTCGGCCTCGCGCTCCTCAACGGCGAGCCGTCGACGGCGATGATGAGCGGTCTCGCCCTGCTGGCTTTGGCCGCCGCGGCGGGGTGGCGCCGGCCGGCGGTGGCGGCGCGGGCGCTGGTGCCCTTCCTGGCGGCGCTGGCGCTCGCCGCCGTGCAGCTCGTGCCCACCCTCGGGCGGCTCGCCGACTCGCCGCGGCGAGACCTCCCGGCGCGCTACGTCACGGTCTGGTCGCTCCCCCCGGAGCGCCTGGCCGAGGTGGTCTTCCCGCGCTTCTTCGGCGATCCGGCGCGCAGCTCGGAGGGCTTCTCCTTCGGCTGGGGGATCGACGACCTCGACTATCCCTATCTCGAGTCGCTCTACCCGGGGCTGTTGCTGGCGGTGCTGGGGGCCGCCGCCCTGTTGCGGGGGGGAATTCCCCGCCGCGCCGCCTGGGCGCTCACCTTCGCGGCGGGCCTGCTCCTCGCCCTGGGGCGCCACGACCCGCTGTACGAGGGGCTGCGGCGGGTGTTTCCGCCTTTGGGTCTCCTCCGTTTTCCCGAGCGCTTCGCCCTGCTGGCCGTCCTCGCCCTGGGAATGGCCGGCGTCCTGGGGTGGCAGCGGCTGCTCGCCGAGCGCCAGGCCGGCCGGCCGGAGGCGGCGGACTTTCCCCTGGCGGTCGCCCTGGTGGTGCTGGCCACGGCGCTGGGCCTCACCCTCGTGCTCAGCTTCGACCCCCGGGTCGCCGCCACTTTCGTGAGTGCCCACGGCGCCCCCGACCTCAGCCCGGCGCGCCGGCTCGCCGCCGCGGCCTACCTGCGGCAGGAGGGATGGGCGGCGGTGGCGACCGCGGCGGCGGTCGCCGCCCTGCTCGCCCTTTGCCGCTGGGCGAAGCCGCCGCGGCGCCTCCTCTCGCTGCTCGCCGTCGCCTTGCTGGCGGCCGACCTCTGGCACTACGGGCACGGCCTGCCGCGGACGGTGCCCGCCGCCGTCTACCACACCCCGCCGCCGCTCGCGGCCTCGCTCCTGCCGGCCCGCGACCGCGTCTGGGTGCAACCCGCGCAATCGGGCGCGAGCGAGCGGCTGCCGCGCGGGGAGGGCTCCCGCACGGCCTTCACCAGCTTCTACCTGTCGCGGCTGGAGCCCTACTCGGGCCTGCTCTGGCACATCCCCTACGTCTTCCATTCCGACTACGACCTGATGCTCACCGGCTGGGCCCGCAAGGCGGCCGCAATCCTCGACGGCGAGCGGGCGCGGCCGGAGATGGCCTACCGCTACCTCGGCGTCTGGAACGTCGGGACCCTCCTCCTGCGTCCCACCGCCGCGGACCCGGGCACCAGCGCTCCTCCCATGACGAAGGTGGTGAGCTCCTACGTGCTCCCCCGCTTTCGTTTCGTGCCGCGGGTGACCTTTCACCCCAGCCATTCAGAGGCCCTCGCCGCCGCCCAAGCCGGCGGCTGGCAGGTGGCGCGCCACGAGCAGTGCGTGGGATCGGCACGCACTGTCGCCTACCCACGCCCGCCCGTGTCGCTGGACGTGGAGGACGAGGGGGGCCGCACACAGCTCCACTACCGGGCGGAGCAGGGAGGGTTCCTGGTGGCCGCCACGACGTTCGACGCCGGCTGGCGCGCCCGGGTGGACGGCGCGCCCGTGGCCGTCCGGCCCACGGCCGCCTGCCAGATCGGCGTCGAGCTGCCGCCGGGCGACCATCACCTGGACCTCGAGTACCGCGACCCGTGGCTCCCTGCCGGCGCCGCCCTCACCCTGGCGGCGCTCGTGGCGGCGGCGGTGCTCCTGCGGCGGGCGAACCGCCCCGCGGCAACGACGACGATGACGTAGAATCCCGGCGCCGTGTCCCTGCAACTCCTCCTCGCCCTCTACGCGACCGCCCTCGGGCTGGTCGTGGGCAGCTACCTCAACGTGGTGATCTACCGTCTGCCGCTGGGGATCTCCACCGTGCTGCCGCGCTCGCGCTGCCCCGCCTGCGGGGCGGGGATCCGGGCGCGGGACAACGTCCCCGTGCTCTCCTTCCTGCTGCTGCGGGGGCGCTGCCGCGCCTGCGGCGCTCCCATCTCCTGGCGCTACCCGCTGGTCGAAGGGGCGACCGGGGCGCTCTTCCTCGGCTCTTTCCTCCGTTTCGGCGTCTCCTGGGAGGCGGTGGCCGGCGCCCTCTTCTGCGCCCTGATGGTGACGCTGGCGCTGATCGACTTCGACCACATGATCCTCCCCGACGTCCTGACCTGGCCGGGGATCGCGGCGGGGATCCTCTTCCAGCCCCTCCTTTCCTGGGCGCGGCTGGGGGCCGGCCCCTGGCGGGCGCTGGCCGGCGGCGCCCTGGGGGCGGTGGTGGGCGCCGGCATCCTGCTCGCCGTCTGGACGGGGTGGTACCTCATCCGGCGCGAGGAAGGAATGGGGCTGGGCGACGTCAAGATGCTGGCCGCCATCGGCGCCTTCCTCGGCTGGAAAGGGGTGCTGGTGGCGCTCTTCTTCGGCGCCTTGTCCGGCGCGGTGGTGGGCCTGGCGCTGATGGCCTGGCGCGGCGGCGACCTCAAGTCGAAGCTCCCCTTCGGCACTTTCCTCGCGATGGGCGGGCTGATCGCCCTCTTCGCCGGCGAGCGGATCGTCGCGGCGTACGCACGGCTGCTATGACGCCGGCGGGGGAGTCGGGGCGGTGGCGACTGGGCCTGCGCCGCGAGGTCCTGATCCTGCTGCCCGTCGCCCTGCTCCTGCTCGTCGTCCTCTCGACCTTCACCCTCCTCTCCTACCGCAATGCCATCTCCCTGCTGGTGGGCGAGCGCCAGGAGGAGGCGGCGCGGCTGGCCCGCTCGGTGGCCGAGAGGGTCGCCCTGCCGGCCGGCGAGACGCCGGCGCCGGGCGCGCTGCGCGACCTGGCGCCGGGCGCCAGCGCCGTGGCCATCGTCG
>DASUEN010000161.1:0-10683 GCA_036275055.1 Thermoanaerobaculia bacterium | reverse complement strand
CCGAGCCCAAGAGGGCTCCTTGAGAGTGCGGATGGAAGACTCGGGGACCGACACCCGACTCCGATCGAAGAAGCAGATAGGGACAGGCCGCCCTGGCGGCCTTGCTATTTGGGGCCTTCTCATGGAAGACGCCCTCACGGGAACCCCGTGGGGCGTCTCCGAATCAGCGATTCCGATCCGGTCTTCACCCACCCCTGGACGGCACGCCGAAGGTCCCTCCGCTACAATCTTCTTCAATGCCCGGCCCCACGGTCTTCCTCTCCTATAGTCACCAGGACCGCTCCTGGCAGGAACGTCTCACCACGATGCTGGCGCCCCTAGTGCGGACGGGCGCGATCGAATTTTGGTGGGACGGCCATATCTCCGCGGGCGGACCCTGGCGGGAGGAGATCGACGGCGCCATGGCCTCGGCCCGGGTGGCCGTCCTCCTGGTCAGCGCTCCCTTCCTCGCCTCGGACTTCATCAATACGGTAGAGCTTCCCTACTTCGTGGAAGCCGCTCGGAGACAGCACGTCACGCTCCTCTGGGTGCCGGTCTCGCCGTGCCTTCACGAGCACACGCCATTGGCGGAGATCCAGGCAGCCCACAATCCTGCCCGGCCTCTCAACACGCTCTCCGAGGCCGAATGCGACGTGGCGTTGAAGGAGATCTGCAAAAAGATCCACGCTGCCGGTGGGGATCAGAAACCCTCCGCTGGTCACCGCCCCGCCCCCCGCCTCGACCTCACCCGCCTCCCCACCACCAGCCTCGAATTCGTAGGGCGCGAAGCCGAGCTCGCCCGCCTCGACGCTGCCTGGGAGGACCCTGGAATCCACATCGTCACTCTCGTCGCCTTCGGCGGCGTCGGCAAGTCCGCCCTGGTGAGCCGCTGGCTCGATCGCCGCGCCGCCGCGGGCTGGCCCGGAGTCCGCCGCGCCCTTGACTGGTCCTTCTACAGCCAGGGAACGGGGGATCGCGTAACCTCCGCCGACCGCTTTCTCGACCATGCTCTGACCTTCTTCGGTGATCCCGATCCCACGGCCGGTTCGCCCCGAGACCGCGGCCTGCGACTGGCCGATCTTGTACGGCGGGAGAAGACGCTCCTGATCCTCGACGGCGTCGAGCCGCTCCAGCACCCGAAGGAACCGTTGGCTGGCCGCCTCAAAGATCCGGGTCTCGCGGCCCTCTTGAAGAGCCTCGCCGCCGAGAATCCCGGTCTCTGCCTCGTCACCACCCGCGAGCACATCGCCGATCTCAACAACTTCGCCCAGACCGCTCCCCAATGGGATCTGGAGCACCTTACTCCGGAAGCCGGCGCCGATCTGTTGCGCCGTCTCGGCGTAGAGGGGAAGGATTCCGAGCTACTGGCGGCCTCCAAGGAGATGGGCGGCCACGCTTTGGCGCTGACCCTCCTGGGGAACTATCTCCGCCGGGCCTGTGGTGGCGACGTGCGGCGGCGCAAAGAGGTGGATCTGGGAGATGCTGCCGAGCGGCAGGGGGGCCACGCCTTCCGGGTCATCCAGACCTTTTCGCGTTGGCTGGGAGAAGGACCGGAGGTGGCGATCCTGTGCCTGTTGGGCCTCTTCGACCGACCGGCCGATGCGGAGGCCTTGGCGGCTCTCCGGGCGAAGCCGGCGATCCCGGGCCTCACCGAGACGCTGGTGGACATCTCCACCCAGGTGTGGAGCTGGGCGATCTCGAGCTTGCAGGAACACAGCCTCCTCCTGCCACCCGATCCCCATCGGGTAGGAGTCCTCGACGCCCATCCCCTGGTTCGGGCCTACTTTCAGGAGGAGCTTGAGAAGGAGCGCCCCGAGGCTTGGCGGGAGGGCAACCTGCGGCTCTACGAGTTTCTGAAAGATTCGGCACCAGAGCTCCCGGAGACGCTGGAGGCTATGGAGCCTCTCTTCACCGCGGTCATCCACGGCTGCCGGGCGGGGCGGCAGCAGGAGGCGATGGAGGAGGTATATGGGCGGCGGATTCTGCGTGGGAACGAGCATTTCAGTTGGAGAAAGCTCGGGTCCTTCGGTTCGGATCTAACGGCACTGTCTGGCTTTTTCGATCACCCCTGGGACCGGCCCTCCACCAGCCTCACCCCGGCCGCTCAGGCGTTCGTCCTCAGCGAGGCCGGCTTCGACCTGCGCGCCCTGGGCCGCCTGGCGGAGGCGGTTCAGCCGATGCAAGCAGGGCTGAAGGCTTACATTGCTCAAGAAAGGTTCGAATTCGCCGCAAGGGTCGCCAGCAACCTTAGCGAGCTGACCCTGACCCTGGGAGAGGTGCCGCGCGCCGTAGCTTTCGGGGAGCAGAGCGTCGAGCTGGCCGACCGTAGCGGCGACGCCTTCCAGCGGATAGTCAGCCGGGCGAAGCGTGCTGATGCCCTGCACCAGGCGGGCCGGTGGGAGGAGAGCGCGGAGACCTTCCGTGAGGCCGAGACGATGCAGGCGGAGCAGCAATCCCAGTACCCGCGGCTCACCTCGTTGCAGGGCTATCGATACTGCGACCTGCTGCTGAGCCGGGCGGAGCCGGAGGATGGGCCCGGGCTGGTCGGGCTCGCCACGAACCCGGAGCAGGCGCGGCGGTTCCGCGAGGCGTGCCGGGAGGTGCGGGAGCGGGCAGGAGAGGCGATCAAGATTGCTGAGAGAAATCATTGGCTCCTCGACATCGCCCTCAATAACCTATCCCTGGGCCGAGCCCATCTCGGCTTGGCCCTGACGGCTCCAGCCCCGGCAACTCCCGGCGAGGAGGCCGAGGCGGAGCTCGCTCGATCTGCGGAGCATCTGGACCGCGCCGTGGAGGGCCTGCGGCAGTCGGGAAACGAGGACGACCTCCCCCGCGGCCTCCTGGCCCGAGCTGCCTTCCGGCGCTTGCGGGGCAATCTAGCTGGCGCCAAGGCCGACCTGGACGAGGCTCTGGAGATCGCGGAGCGCGGCTCGATGCGCCTTCATGCCTGCGACGCGCACCTGGAGTGGGCACGCCTCTGCCTCCAGCAGGGGAATGCCGAGGCGGCTCGGGGACACGTGGGGGCGGCGCGGAAGATCGTGGAGGAGACGGGGTATGGGCGGCGGGGACGGGAGGTGGGGTGGTTGGAACGGAGGGTGACGTGAGAGGGTGTCTAGAAGTGCGGGCAACACCGACATGACGCCGAGAGATCTCGTGGATCGGATCCTCGTCCGCCGCTTCGGGGCCCTCATCACCCCGGCCCTCTTCTCCCAGCCTCCCCCCCGACCGCCGGGAGAAGAGGGAGAACTCCCGCCCTCCAAGTCTCGCGAACCTGGCGGCCCGGGAAGCCAACTGGACGACTCGGGAAGCCAACCGAGTGACGCGGAGAGCGACCCGAACGGCTCGGGAAGCGAAGCGGACGGTTCGGGACGCCAACTAGACTCCCCGGGAAGCGAACCGGGCAGTTGGGGAAGCCAACCGGACGGTTGGGGAAGCGAACCGGACCGCCCGGGAAGAGATCCGGACGGTCGGGGAAGCCAACCGGGCAGTTGGGGAAGCGAACCGGGCGGTTGGGGAAGCCAAGTGGACCGCCCGGAAAGCGATCCGAACCGCCCGGGAAGCGGCCCAAGTGACGCGGGAAGTGACGGCGGGTCGTCTCTCCGGGGCGGTAGAAGCCGGCGGGACGCCGGCGCTCCCAGGCAAGGGATGCCGAACCGTTCCTGCTGTTCTCCCTCTTCTCCCGGCGGACGGGGGGGAGGCTGGGAGAAGAGGGCCGGGGTGATGAGGGCCCCGAGGCGGCGGACGCGGGTCCGTCCACGAGGTGGCTCGGCGTCACGTCACAGGCTCAGACGGCCCTCCCCCTACACCCGCCGCCCCTCCTCGTCATACTCGTAAATCCCCCGCCCCGTCTTCCTTCCCAGCCGGCCGGCGCGGACGTGCTGCACCAGGATCTGGTTCGGGCGGAAGGCCTCTCCCAGGGTGCGGTGGAGGAACTCGAGGATGGAGAGGCGCACGTCCAGGCCCACCAGGTCGATCATCTCGAAGGGTCCCATGGGATGGTTCAGGCCCAGCTTCAGGGCCTTGTCGATGTCCTCGGCGGAGGCCACTCCCTCCTGGAGCATACGGAAGGCTTCGTTGCCGATGAGGGCGTTGATGCGGGTGGTGACGAAGCCGGGGGCCTCGTTGACGAGGACGACCTCTTTGCCCATCCGCTCGCCCACGACCCGCAGAGTGGCCAGCGTCTCCTCCGAGGTCTCCAGGCCGCGCACCAGCTCGATCAGCTTCATCAAGTGGACCGGATTGAAGAAGTGCATGCCGGCGAAGCGGTCGGGACGGCCGGAGGCGGCGGCCATCTCGGTGATCGAGAGGGCCGAGGTGTTGGAGGCGAAGAGAGCGTCGTGCGGGGCGTGGATGGAGACCGCGTGGAAGGTCTCGATCTTCAAGGCCATGTCCTCGGGCACGGCCTCGATCACCAGGCCGGCGCTCTCCACCGCTTCCGAGAGGCTGGTGTGGAGATGGAGGTTTGCGAGCGCTGCCTCGGATGCTTCCGGGGTGAGCTTCTTGAGCTCGACGCCCTTCGCGAGGTTCTTGCGGATGCCGGCGGCGGCCTTCTCCAGGGCGCCTTCCTGCGTGTCGAAGAGGTGTGTGGCCATGCCGGCGACGGCGGCGACGTGGGCGATCCCTCGCCCCATGGTGCCGGCGCCGAGCACGGCAAGGGTCGAAATCTCGTTTGGCATGTCGTCTTCAGGTCTTCTTCAAGAGACGGGGATGTTGTGGACGCCAGTGGTCTTGGCGGCCAGGTTGCGCAGCTCGTCGGCGATGGCCAGGGTGTTGCGCACGGCGGAGGCGGCGCTCTCCTGGAGGTCGGGGGTGGTGAGGTACTTCTCCAGGATCTCGCGGCCGAGGTGGTGGTGGTGCGCCTCCTCGGGCTGGATGGTGTCGGCGTAGAGGCGCGCCGTGTCCTCGTCCCCCACGGAGCGGCAGAAGGTGACGAACTGGGCGTTGCGTATCAAGGCGATGGCCTCGCTGGCGAAGGGGCCGGCGGCGATCCGCTCGACGGTGGTGCGCAGGCTGCGCAGGTATTGATAGAGCGGGCTGTGGCCGTCGGACAGAGGATCGAAGTCTGTCAGATCCTCGCCCAGCTCGGCCAGGCGCTGGCTGATCATGCCGTAGTGCTTCATCTCGTCGCCGCACTGGAGGGCGAGAGCCATTTTGGCGTCGACCTCGGGGGTGGTGGGCATCCAAAAGCCGGCGAGCTCGCTCGCCTCCAGCTCGCTTTTCAGGGCCAGGCGCAGGAGGGTGACGACGTCCACGTTCCCTTCCGACTCGGACTCCAGGGTCTCCGTCTCCCCCAGCCGCGCGAACAACTTTCCCATCTCATCGAGCAGTTGCGCGACGAATTCCTTGGCGTTCACAGGTGATCCCTCCTCTTAGGGCTGCCGCCGGGGCGCCCCCCGGAAGCTGCCGGATTCCTTCCTCCAGGTATTCTAACGTGTCCTTTCAAGACTCGAGCGTCCGTAGCACGGCGCGGACGGGGGAGGCGTCCAGCCCGGCCAGCTTCAGGGGCAGGGCGATGAGCTCGTAGGTTCCCTCCGGCACGCCGTCGAGGATCAATCCTTCCAGGATGGCGATGCCGCCGCGGAAGAGGGCGTGGTGCGCGTCGAGGGTCTTGCTGTCGAACGGGTCCACGGAGGGGGTGTCCATCCCCACCAGCAGCGTTCCCCGCTCGGCGAGCAGGTTCGCGAGCTCGGGTGACAAAGCGGTGAACCTTTCGGGGAAGGTGCGGCGGTCGCGCACGCTCTCGCTCTTGAACAGCAGCCGGCCGGGATTGGCGAGGTCGATCCCCTCCACGTGGCGCGGCGTGATCAGCGGCTGCGGCGGCACCCGCACCACCCGGCAGAGGCCGAGGTAGGGATCGAGGGGGAGGTCCGCCATGAAGTCGCCCCGCGCCTCGGTATGGAAGGGGGCGTCAGCGTGGGAGCCGAGGTGGGGCGTGGTGGTGATCGCCGAGAGGTTGACGCTGGCTCCCGCGGCGATGGACCACGTCAGGCGGGTTTGGAACGACGTATCGCCCGGCCAGACGGGGGTCTCCGGGCGGATGGTGGGCGAGAGGTCATAGAGCATCGCGCGCGCCTCCTTGCCCACCGGATCATAGCGGAAGCCGGCAGGACCAGCATGCGGTGGCCCAAAGTAGAGCGCCCTCGCCCAAGACCCTCACCCCTGCCCCTCTCCCGACCACCCCATCCCCCTCCCCGGGCATGGCCGCTAACTTTGCGGAGAGCGCCGCCCACCCAAGACCCTCATCACCCCGCCCTCTTCTCCCGCCCCCTCGCCACCCCCCTCACCGGGAGAAGAGGGAGCCCCCACCCAACAGCAAGAACGGTTCGGCCGGGTTCCCCTCTCCCGGGGAGGGGGATGGGGTGGTCGGGAGAGGGGCAGGGGTGAGGGTCTTGGGCGGGGGCGCTCTCCGCAAAGTTAGCCCCTATGCCCGCCCCGGAGAGGGGGCCCGGCTGGAGCGTCCTTGTTGTCCTTGTCTTGCCCCTCGGGAGGCGGACCAGCCGTGGTGGTGTAGGATAGGAGGCCGCTGCAAGGAGCTTTGATGAGTCAAGAACCCCATGTCGTCGTCCCCGAGCACGTGCCGCCGATCGCTCTCGCCGAGCTGGACGACGCGCAGCAGCAGAAGCTCGACACCATCGCCCGCCACGTGCGGGGAATCCTCACGGCGCTGGGGCTGGACCTCAAGGACCCCAATCTGGCCGAGACCGACCTGCGGGTGGCCAAGATGTACGTCGAGATGTTCCACGGCCTCGACGAGGGGGCCGAGCCGAAGGTGACGACCTTCCCCAACGAGGAGCAGTACAGCCACATGGTGATGGAGAAGCAGATCCCCTTCTACTCCATGTGCGCCCATCACCTGGTGCCGTTCTATGGCCACGCCCACATCGCCTACATCCCCCGCGAACGCATTTTGGGACTGTCGAAGTTCGCCCGCATCCTGGAGTTCTACGCCAAGCGGCCGCAGCTCCAGGAGCGGCTCACCGAGCAGGTGGTCAGCTATCTGGAGGACAAGCTCCAGCCGCTGGGGGCGATGGTGGTCATTGAGGCGCGCCACCTGTGCGTCGAGATGCGCGGCGTCAAGAAGCCGGGCGCCTTGACGGTGACCTCCGCCCTGCGCGGCATCTTCCACCAGAAGCCGGTTCGCGAGGAGTTCCTGGACCTCCTCCGCCATGCGTAACCTCGGAATGATCCGCCGGGCTCCGGCCCTCCTGATACCAGCGCTGGTCCTGGCGCTCCTTGCCGCCGGCTGCGGCGACACCGGCGCTTCCCGCTCCATGGCGGACCTCGCGAACCCCTTCCTGGGACCGGACTGGTCGGCCTGGCTGGTGGGCCCCATCTCTCACCTCGCCTCTCCCGAGGAGACCCAGGCCTTCCTGGCGCTCAAGGACGACGCTGCGGCCGCCACTTTCGCCGAGAGCTTCTGGAGCAAGCGCGGCAATGCCGTCCGCAAAGCCTATGCGGACAGGGCGGCCAACGCTGACCGCCTGTTCAGCGAATCGGGTTATCTCGGTCACCGCACGGACCGCGGCACCGTCTACGTGCTCTACGGCAAACCGCAGAAAGAGGCGTTCGACGTGCCGCCGTCGCCCAACGAGTCGCCCGTCGAGGTCTGGACCTACAACGAGAAGGCGCCCCTGGGGATCGACGGCAAGAAGCCCGATTCGACCTACCGCTTCATCAAGCGCGGCGACCTGACGGTCAATTACGTGCCGCGGATTCAGCCGGCCACCTTGCCGCCGATACAGCACTGAAGCTTCATCCCAAGAAGGAGAGCCCCCCTCTCATGACCGAGGCTCGTGCCGTGCTGGCGGGAACCGGAATCGCCGTTCCGCCCCTGGAAGTCGACAACTCCATGCTGTCGCGGATCCTCGAGACCGACGACGAGTGGGTGCGGGATCGCAGCGGCATCTCGACGCGCTACTTCGTCGAGCGCGGCGTCGCCTCCTCCGACCTGGGAGCCCAGGCGGCGCAGATGGCCCTGGAGGATGCCGGCGCCGATGTCGGCGAGGTGGACTACCTGGTCTGCGCCACCATGACGCCGGATCACTACTTCCCCGGCACCGGCACCCTGATCCAGCAAAAGCTGGGGATGCGGCCGCTGCCGGCCCTCGACATCCGCCAGCAGTGCGCCGGCTTCGCTTATGGCCTCCAGTTGGTGGACGCGCTGATCCGCGGCGGCGCCGCGCGCACGGTGCTGCTGGTGGGGACGGACGTCCACACTTCCCTGATGCCCTTCTCGGACCGCACCTTCGAAGTGCTCCACGGCCGCGACCAGGGTCCTCTTTCCGACGAGGACTTCCAGTGGAACTCGCGCTACCGGCACCTGCTCGTGCTGTTCGGCGACGCCGCCGGGGCGATGGTCTTCCGGGCGCAGGAGGACGACGGCCGGGGGATCCTGGCGGCGGCCCTCTACGGCGACGGCAACCACAAGGACGTCCTCTACGTCCCCGGCGGCGGCTCGGCGCGGCGGCCGTTCGTCACCAGTGAGATGGTTCAGGCCGGGGAGACGGTGCCGGTGATGGATGGCCGACAGGTCTTCAAGCTCGCCGCCACCCGCATGCCGGAAGCAGTCGTCGAGGTCCTGAAGCGCCGCGGCTACACGCCGGACGACTTGGATCTGCTGGTGATGCACCAGGCCAACCTGCGCATCAACGAGAAGGCGCAGCAGGTGCTGGGCCTGCCGGACGACAAGGTCTACAACAACATCCAGAAATACGGCAACACCACCTCCGCCACCCTCCCCCTGGCCTTCCACGAGGCGCGCCACCTCGGCAAAGCCCCGCAGGGCTCGCTGGTGGCCTTCGCCGCCCTGGGGGCGGGGCTGCACTGGGGGGCGGTGTTGATGCGGGTGTGAGGGGCATGGCCATGAAGATCCGGGAGTGCAGTCAAACATCTGTTGGCCTCGGCGGAGCTGAAAGCTTCAAGCGCCTCCAAGGGATCGCGGACAGCGTCCGGACAGAACAGCTACGTCAAGCTCTAAAGGGAAGGCGCTACAATCTTGAAGAGCTTCTAGAGGATGTCTCAAAGGGAGCCGCCAGCGGCTCCGATGGCGCCCGGGATTGAAATCCCGGGCTACCGACGGTAGTCCCTACGGGACCGCAGTTTTCGTTCTCTCCGCGTCGAACCATGATCACCGCCCCCACCCCGGCCGAGATCGCCGAATCCCTCACCCGCCGCCTCATGGGGCAGGAGGAGGCGGTACGGGAAATCTCCGTGGCCCTCTCCAAGCACCTGGCGGGGCTGCGGGTGGGGAACATCCTGATGATCGGCTCGTCCGGCACGGGGAAGACGACGCTGATGCGGGCCGTCGAGGGGTATCTCGGCTCGGACCCGGTTCTCGCCACCCGCTCGGCGGTGGTGCGCATCCATGCCAACGTGCTGGGGGAGGAGGCCGAGCGCGGCCGCCCCGGTGAGGCGGTGCTGGGGCGCCTCCTGGACCGCGCCCGCGAGCAGCTCGGCCCTTCCGCGCCGGTTGACATGCTGCTGCGCCGGGCCGCCTCGGGGCTGGTCTTCGTGGACGAGGTGGACAAGATCCGCTCCCACGTGGGGGGGCAGCCGAACGTGTCGGGCATCCGGGCGCAGGAAGCCCTGCTCACCTTGATCGAGAACGAGGCCGTGCCCGTGAACCTGCCGGCGTGGGCGGGTGGCGGCTCGGTCGTGGTCAACTCAGCGGAGATCCTCTTCGTCTGCGCCGGCGCCTTTGAGGGACTCTACGACTCCGTCTTCGACCGGGTCACCATCGGCAAGGACCGCGGCGCGCTGCAGCCGGTCACCGTGGTCGAGGGTGGAAAGGTGGCGGAGAGGCTCGTCTTCCACCTCCGCGACTGGCTGCGCAACGAGGACCTTTTCGACTACGGCATGAGCCCCCAGTTCCTTTCCCGGTTCGACGCCGTGGTGCTGCTCCAGGACCTGGGGCAGGACGAATTGGTCCGCATCTTCCTGGAGACCCCGGAATCCGCCTTCCACCAGAGCCGCTCCTACTTCGAGAGCCGGGGAATCCACCTGGCGATCTCGCCGAACGCCGTCCGCCGCATCGCCACCGAAGCCGGCCGCCAGCCGCGCCTGGGCGCCCGCGCCTTGAAGGAAGTTTTCCGGCGGGTGATCCGCGACTACGAGTTCGACCCCGCCAAGTCCGTCACCGGCGGCGCGCTGTTGATCGACTTGCCGGAGGTGGAGGCGGTGTTGGGGAAGGCGTGAGGGGAGCGGTCCCGGGGGTCGAGGCGGCCCGCAAGAATTCTAAGGAAGACCAAGCTCAATCAAGAGCTGATAGGCATCCCGAATGTTCTCCTTGAGCTCAGAGAGAGATTCTCCCTGACTGAAGACCCCTGGGACCTCCCTGAGCCTTCCTACGAACCAGCCGTCGTCGAGCCAATACTCAAGGGTGAAGGACGATTTTTTCATGAAAGCCCCTTGGGGTTACCCCTCGGAGATCTTACCGGATCTCTGCCTCCGCGTCGCCTTCAACTCCAGATATTTCCGCTTGCGCTGGCGCGCCATCCAGATCTGCGGTCCCACGATCAGCAGGACGAGCAACCCGATCACCACCGCGAACTGGACGTAGATCTTGTTGCGCTCCGGTCCGGCGAGGTGGACCAAGGCAGAGGCGAAGTAGGCGAAAAGGAGGTTCGCGGGGATCAACCCCAGCGCGGTAGTGACCATGAAGAGGCCGGGGGGGATCCCCGTCAATGCCGCGGTGTAGTTGACCAG
>DASUEN010000160.1:0-22427 GCA_036275055.1 Thermoanaerobaculia bacterium | reverse complement strand
GGGATCGCCGGCTCATCTGCCACTACTGCGGCAACATGATCCCGGCGCCCTCCCGCTGCCCCGTCTGCTCCGAAGAGGCGCTGGAAGCCATCGGCGCCGGCACCGAGCGGGTGGAAGAGGACTTCAAGGAGTTGTTCCCGGGAGTCACCGTCGACGTTCTCGACCGCGACACCTCGCGCCGCCCCGGCGGCCTCGCCGCCCTGCTGGAGCGCTTCGGCCGCGGCGAGATCCAGGTGCTCATCGGCACCCAGATGGTCTCGAAAGGGCACCACTTTCCCAACGTGGCCCTGACCGCCGTGCTCGCTGCCGACGCCTACCTGGGCTTCCCCGACTTCCGCGCCGTCGAGCGCACCTACAACCTTCTGACGCAGGTGGCGGGCCGGGCGGGGAGGGGAGAGCGGCCGGGGCGCGTCGTCATCCAGACCTACCATCCCGATCACTACGCCATCCAGGCCGCCCTGCACCAGGACGACGAAGGCTTCGCCCGCGAAGAGATGCGCTTTCGCCGCGTCTTCCATTACCCGCCCTACACGCGCATGGTGCAGCTCCTCGTCCGCGACAAGAATCGCGACAAGGCCGAGGAGAACATCCTCGCCCTCGCCAAGGCCCTCGCCGATCACCCCCTGGGCCGCAACGTCCGCCTCTCCGGCCCCGCCCCCGCGCCCCTCGAGCGGCTCCGCGGCCAGTGGCGTTTCCAGCTCCTCGCCCGCGCCGCCAACTTCCGTGACCTCCACCGGTTGCTGGAGGAGGTGGTGCCGAAGAATCCGGGGTACGACCTGGTGATCGACGTGGATCCGCAGCAGTTGTTGTAGGAGGGGACCTTCCCAGACTGGGCGTCCGCCCAGCCCCTCACCCCTGCCCCTCTCCCGACCCCCTGATCCCCCTCCCCGGGAGAGGGGAACGCGGCTGAGGCGGTCTTGCTGGCTGTTCTCCCTCTTCTCCCGGTGAGGGGGCGGAGGGGGTCGGGAGAAGAGGGCCGGGGTGATGAGGGTCTTGGGCGGGGGAACGTCTCCCCGGGCAGGTACAGCCCCGTACCTGTGTGGGGAGGGGGGTGTACCCGGCGGGGGGAGGCCCGTACCCGTCTGGGGAGGGGGGCGTACCCGGCAGGTACAGGCCCGTACCCGTGTGGGGAGGGGGGTGTACCGGGCCGGGGGAGGCCCGTACCTGTCTGGGGAGGGGGGTGTACCCGGGCGGGGGGAGGCCTGTACCTCTCTGGGGGAGGGGCGTACCCGCGATCGCAACCATCCTATCCGACTGGGGGGCGATGCCGATTCCCCACGATGCCGTGAATCGGATCGGTGTCCGCGCCGCCGAAGCCCCTCATCACCCCGGCCCTCTTCTCCCAGCCTCCCCCCCGGCCGCCGGGAGAAGAGGGAGAACAGCCTCCAGGCGCGTAGGGTGCGCTGTGCGCACCATCGATGTGTCTTCAGGGATACCCACCTTGGGATTGCCGAAGCGATACAATACCGGCCGAACCCCAACGACCCAATCCGACATGGCGACCATCTACGACGTCTTCCTGAGCTACAACACCGCCGACCAACTCGCGGTGGAGAAGCTTGCCCGGAAGCTCGTCAAAGCCGGGATCAGGCCCTTCTTCGACAAGTGGGACCTGATTCCAGGTGAACCCGCCCAAGAGTCCCTGGAGAAGGCACTGGATGAGAGCCGCACCTGTGCGGTTTTTGTAGGTTCCAGCAGCCTCGGCCCTTGGCAGAACGAGGAGATGCGTTCCGCGATGGATGATTGGGTCGGCGATAAGTCCTTCCGGGTCATTCCAGTCCTCCTCCCTGGAGCACCCGATCCCAAGGAGAGAAAGCTACCACGTCCTCTGAGGCGCCCCACCTGGGTGGATTTCCGAAAGGACCTGAATGGCAGAGAAGCCTTCCGCTCCCTGATTCGTGGGATCCAGGGAAATCCTTCAAGCTCCGGCGATTCAGAAGAAACGGAGCTCTCCTATCACTGCATGGCGCAGCCGCCGGAGGAATTCATCCAACGCAGCGAGTACGAGATGGTCCTCGAGGCGCTCTGTCCCCAAGACGGAACGACCCGAGCCTCGCATGCGGTCGGCATTACGACCGCTCTCCGCGGAGCCGGAGGATTCGGCAAGACCGCCCTCGCTCAGGCGATCTGCTATGACGACCGGGTCCGCCAGCATTATCCCGATGGGATTCTCTGGAGAACCATGGGAGAGAATCTCGATTCGGAAAGTCGGCTGTCTCGCATTCTGGGTCTGATTGGCTCATGGACGCTCACGCAGCCGCCGGGACTCCCCGACCTCGAGTCCGCTGGAGCATATCTCCGGGAGCTTCTGAGAAATCAGAGGGTTCTGGTGGTCGTGGATGACGTCTGGTCTCTGGCCGATGTGACTCCATTTCAGGGGCTCGGGAATGGCACGGCTCTTCTCATTACGACCCGCGACAGCCAGACCCTCCCTTTGAATTCGTTTCGGATCGAAGTAGACGCGATGGCGTCCCGCGAGGCGGTGTCTCTTCTGCGGTCGGAATTGGCTGAAGAAGAGGAGAAAACTTTCAGAGGATTGGCTGCTCAGCTTGGAGAATGGCCCCTCCTTCTGAAGCTGGTCAATCGGCAGCTACGGGAATTGGTGAAAGAAGACGGCCTAGCGATTTCAGATGCCTTAAAGGAGGTCAAGTCTACCTTGGAGTCCGAAGGCTTCGCGGCCTTCGACCAGGACAACCCGGAATCCCGCCACGCCGCCGCCTCGCGAACCATTCTCGTCAGCGTTCGTCGTGTGTTAGAAAGAGAGCGGGAACTATATTTCCAACTCGCCGTGTTTCCGGAGGACGCAGAGATTCCGCTTTCCATCCTTGGATCGTATTGGCAGCTTAGCCATTCTGGGACACGAAAACTTTGCAGCCGCCTTTACGACCTCTCCCTTCTTCGCGACTTCGATCTGAAGAGCGAGACGATTCAGCTTCATGACGTCATTCGGAAGATTCTGATCGAGCAGGCCGGAGAGGGCATCTCCTCTCTTCATGCCCGGCTCCTCGACTCTCACCGTCCTGCCAGCGGCCGTTGGACGGATTTGGCTGAAGAAAATCGGTATCTCTGGCGGAATCTTGCCGGCCATCTTCTCGAAGCGGGTCGAATTGTCGAGCTTCGAGATCTGCTGGTCGATTTCTCCTTCCTTGAAGCCAAGCTCAAGGCTACAGACATCAATGCGGTGATTTCGGATTATGCGACCTTGGTTGGAGAAGATCTGGAGTTGCGGTTGATCCAGTCTGCGTTACGGCTGTCAGACCATATTCTCGGGCGAGATCGCCGGCAATTAGCTTCTCAATTACTCGGGCGCCTCCTCAACTGGAGAAGGGAAGCCGTTCAAAGATTGACGGACGGCGCCAATTCCTGGTTTCGCGAACCTTGGCTCCGCCCCAGGTCAGCGAGTCTCACGCAGGCTGGTGGGGCATTGATTCGGGTGCTCGAAGGACATGTGGATGAAGTCAACGCAGTGGCGATGTTAGACGATCGGCGGATAGTGTCTGCTTCGGACGACGGAACGCTTCAGGTATGGGACCTGGAGAGTGGACGCTCCCTCAAAACCCTGGAAGGACATACGGATTCGGTGACTGCCGTGGCGGTGTTGACCGGTGGGCGCGTGGTCTCCGCCTCCAACGATGGAACGCTGCGGGTGTGGGACCTGGAGAGCGGTCGCTCCCTCAAAACTTTGGAAGGGCACACGGTCTCGGTGACTGCCGTAGCGGCGTTGTCCGGCGGGCGAGTGGTCTCCGCCTCCGACGACGAGACGCTGCGGGTGTGGGACCTGGAAAGCGGACACTCCCTCAAAACCTTGGAAGGGCATACGGATTCGGTGACTGCCGTGGCGGTATTGACCGATGGGCGCGTGGTCTCCGCCTCCGACGACGAGACGCTGCGGGTGTGGGACCTGGAGAGCGGACACTCCCTCAAAACCTTGGAAGGGCATACGGATTCGGTGACTGCCGTGGCGGCATTGACTGGCGGGCGCGTGGTCTCCGCCTCCAACGATGGAACGCTGCGGGTGTGGGACCTGGAGAGCGGTCGCTCCCTCAAAACTCTGGAAGGACACACGGACTCAGTGACTGCCGTGGCGGCATTGGCTGGCGGGCGCGTGGTCTCTGCCTCCCGCGACGAGACGCTGCGGGAGTGGAACCTGGAGAGTGGATGGTCCCTCCAAACCCTGGAAGGGCACAGGAATTGGGTGACTGCCGTGGCGGCGCTATCCGACGGGCGCGTGGTCTCTGCCTCCCGCGACGGGGCGCTACGGGAGTGGGACCTAGAGAGCGGGCGCTCTCTCCAAACCTTGGAAAGGCATACGGATTGGGTGGCTGCCTTGGGGGTGTTGTCCGACGGGCTCGTGGGCTCCGCCTCCCGCGATCGGACGCTGCGAGTATGGAGCCTGGAGAGCGGACGCTCCCTCAAAATTCTGGAAGGGCATATGGATTGGGTGACTGCCGTGGCGGCATTGACCGATGGGCGCGTGGTCTCCGCTTCCAACGATGGAACGCTGCGGGTGTGGGATCTGGAGACCGGACGCTCTCTCCAAACCTTGGAAGGGCACACGAATTGGGTGACTGCCGTGGCGGCATTGACTAGCGGGCGTGTGGTCTCCGCCTCCTACGATGCGACGCTGCGGGTATGGGATCTGGAGAGCGGACGCTCCCTCCAAACCCTTGAAGGGCATACGGCTTCGGTGACTGCCGTGGTGGCGTTGTCCGACGGGCGTGTGGTGTCCGCCTCTGGGGATCGCACGTTGCGGGTGTGGGACCTGGAGAGTGGACGCTCTCTCCAAACCCTTGAAGGACACACGAACTGGGTGGCTGCCGTGGCGGCATTATCCGATGGGCGCGTGGTCTCCGCCTCCGACGACCGGACGTTGCGGGTGTGGGACCTGGAGAGTGGACGCTCTCTCCAAACCCTGGAAGGGCACACGGCTTCGGTGGCTGCCGTGGCGGCGTTGTCCGACGGGCGTGTGATCTCCGCCTCCTACGATGCGACGCTGCGGGTATGGGATCTCGAAAGCGGAAACGAACTGGCGGTCATGACTCTGGACGTGCCACCCACGGCCGTCGCAGCGAGCCAGGATGGCCGAACCGTGATGGCCGGAGATCGGTCGGGGAGGGTGCACTTCTTCGATTGGGTGGAGGGGCCTAGATGAACTCCAAGCTCGGATCGTCCCGGATATACGCGAGCTGCTGGCCCAGGTAGGGGAGCGTGGGCAGTCCGTGCCAGGAGCGGACGAGATGGTAGGCGGGGGAGGTGAGGAGCCGGGTGGCGTCCACGGCCTCGCGCCAATCGGGACGGCGGATCTCCTCGACGGTTTCGTGATCCGGAAGGAGGCCGAAATCCCAAGCCGAGCAGAGGCGGGCGAGGAAGTCCACCCGGTCTCCCAAGGTCGGGAGGTCGTCGGGAACGTCGATATCCGGATAGAGGGCGCCGTCAATCCAGATGGGCATAGAGGAGCTCCCGTCACAGAATTTCCGCATTCAGCCCCGAAGGGGGCGGCAGCATAGAGCCTGGCGGCGTAAGCCCCAGGAAAGAGATCCACCAGAAACTCCAAAGCCCCGAAGGGGCGACAGCAGACCGAGTCGAGGAGCCCTGCTGTCGCCCCTTCGGGGCTGGAGGCCACCTCATTTCGCTTTGCGGGCTTTTTCCAACTCAGCGCGCAGCCTGGCGATCTCGGCTTCGGCGGCTTTCCGGGCTTCAGCCTCACGGGCGGCCCGATCCTCCGCAGCTTTTCGAGCCTCGGCCTCACGAGCGGTCTGATCTTCCGCAGCTTTTCGGGCCTCTGCCTCACGAGCGGCCTGCTCGTCGGAGGGAAGCACGCGCTCACCGGTCTGGGCGTCGAGGACGAGGAGAGTCTTGCCGTCCTCGGCCACCCCGAAGAGGAGATCCGTGGTCTCGGAGAGCAGGAATCCGCGAGCGTCCGGCTGGATGCGGCGATAACGCCCCGCAGGGCCCAGCCGGTAGGCCACGAGCTCCATGCCGCCTTTCCGGCTGAAGGGGGGATCGATGATCAGGTACTCCGGGACCCCCGCCCGCTGGTAGATCTTCACCTTCTTCTCGTAGTCGTTCTCGCGCAGGGCAGGATCCGGCGGTGAAACCACTTCGATGACGAGGCAGGGACGCGTACTTTGCTCGACCACGTCGAAGCTACGCCAGTCCGGATCGTACTTGGTGCGCATCCCCGGGATCACGGCGACGTCCGGCGAGGGCTCCTTAAGGCCGGGGATCCCCCAGAGCATCTTCACGTCGTTGACGATCAGGACGTCCGACCGGGACCGGAACCGCAGGCTCAGGAGACTGGCGATCTCCCGGGTGAACAGGGAATGGGGAATGCTCTGAGGCACCTCGTCTCCGAGCTCCGGATCGAGAAGGTCTTCCGCCGTGAGCGGAATCTGTTGCTCGGTGACTTCACCGTTGGGCTGGCGGACGATCCGCCAGCGCCACCCATAGCGGAAGGGATCGGCGCTCTCGGGAGAGGATTGCTCCTCCCAATCGGCCGGCAGCTTGCGGGCGGGCTCTCCCATGGGGAGAGTATAGAGGGGGCTCCGGGATGGAGTCAATTGTAGTGCTTTTCGGTGACGGAGGAGGAAGAAAAAAGGGACAGCAAGGACACCAGGGACAACAAGGACGGGGGCTTCGTTAGGGTTCCTTCGTCCTTGATGTCCCTGGTGTCCCTGGTGTCCCTTTCTTCTCTGTTTCTCAGGTGAGGACCCGGGGGAGCCATGCTATCCTCCCCCCATGCCCTGGATCAAAGCGAAGACGGTGGACGACCGCCCGGTCAACATCAATCCGGCGGAAGTGGTGGCGGTCGTGGAGCGGGGGAACCGCTCGGAGGTGTTCCTCTCGTCCGGCGCCATCCTGGACGTGGCCGCCAAGGCGAAGGACCTCCTCGATCAGATCCCCGAGGCCTCCCCGGGGCCGCGGGCGCTGTAGCAACAGCGTCCGGCGGGGCTTGTCGGCGCGCCGACAATGCCTCAAGCATCACCTCGCAGGTAATGCTTGAAGGAAACGAGATGCGTTGACCTGAGGTCTCCGCTTTGCTAGTTTGCCAGGCGTCATGCAAAGCTCCGACCCGTCCTTTGAAGAACCCCTCATCGAAATCCGGCGCCGTATCGAGGAGCTGGAAGGCTACCCGGGAAGCGGCCAGGAGAAGGAGCTGGAGCGGCTGCGCTCCACGCTGCGCAAGACCACGTCCGAGGTCTTCGGCAATCTCACCCGCTGGCAGAAGGTCCTCGTCGCCCGCCATCAGGATCGTCCCTACACGCTGGACTACGTCGCCGCCCTGATGAGCGAATGGGTAGAGATCCACGGCGACCGCGCGTTCGCGGACGACGCCGCCATCGTCGCCGGCCTCGCGGAGTTCCGCGGCCGCAGCGTGGCAGTGATCGGCCACCAGAAGGGGCGCGACACCAAGGAGCGGATCTGGCGCAATTTCGGCCAGCCGCGGCCGGAGGGGTACCGCAAGGCGCTGCGGGTGATGAAGATGGCGGAGAAGTTCGGCCTCCCCGTCCTCACGTTCATCGACACCGCGGGCGCCTACCCGGGGATCGACGCCGAGGAGCGGGGGCAGGCCGAGGCCATCGCTCACAACCTCATCGAGATGGCCGAGCTGCAGGTGCCGATCGTGGTCACCATCACGGGCGAGGGAGGGAGCGGCGGCGCGCTGGCGCTGGGGGTGGGCGACAAGGTGTTCATCCTGGAATACGCCACCTACTCGGTGATCTCGCCCGAGGGGTGCGCCGCCATCCTGTGGAAGGACCAGAACAAGAAGGCCGAGGCCGCCGAGGCCATGAAGATGACGGCCCCCGACCTGCTGCAACTGGGCGTGGTGGACGCCATCATCCCCGAGCCGCCGGGCGGCGCCCACACGGACGCGCTCGCCACCTGCCTGCGGGTGGGGGACGCCGTCGAGGGCGCGCTCAAGGAGCTGGAGCGCCTCAATCCCAAGGACCTCGTCGTCCGCCGCTATCAGAAGTTCCGCGCCCTGGGGGCCTTCGATGAAGGATGAGCGAGGGGTAGCGAGCTGATCGATCCCGTGGTGTGGGTGGCCGCGCCGGTGCCGGAGGCTGCGGCCGGTCTGGAGCGGGCGGGTCTGCCGGCGTGGCTCTCCCTCCTGCTGGCCCGCCGGGGCGTCGCGGACGCCGCGGGAGCGGACCGTTTCCTCAAGCCTTCGCTCGATCAGCTCCACGATCCGTTCCTCCTCGCCGGCATGGAGGAGGCGGTGTGCCGGCTGGTCGAGGCCAGGAACCGCGGCGAGAAGGTGGCGATCGTCGGCGATTACGACGTGGACGGCATTTCCGCCACGGCGCAGCTCCTCGCCGTCTTTGCCCGCTGCGGCCTCGCGGCCGTGCCCATCCTGCCGCACCGCCTGCGCGAGGGGTACGGCTTCCAGCCGGTGCACGTGGAGCGGGCGAAGGCGGAAGGGTGCCGGGTGATCGTGACGGCGGACTGCGGCAGCTCTTCGGCTACGGCGGTCGAAGCGGCCCTGGCCGCGGGAATGGCGGTGGTGATCACCGACCATCACCTCCCCGGCTGCGAGCTGCCGCCGGCGGCGCTCCACATCAATCCCCGGCAGGAGCGGTGCACCTATCCCTTCCGCGACTTGGCGGCGGCGGGGCTGGCGCTCAAGCTGGCCCTGGCTTTCGCGGAGCGGTGCGGCAAGGCGGTCGATCCCTCGGTTCTGCTGCGCATCGCCTGCCTCGGCACCATCGCGGACCTCGTTCCCCTCCATGGGGAGAACCGGGTGATCGCGGCCCTGGGGCTCACGGCCATGGTGGGCACCCGCTCGCACGGTCTCAAGGCGCTCATCCAGCAATCGGGGATGAAGCCGCCGTTCACTGCCGCGGACATTGGATTCCGCATCGGCCCGCGGATCAACGCCGCGGGACGGCTGCACGATCCCGAGCGGGCCCTGGAATTGCTGATGAGCCGCGACGCCGGCCGCGCTTTCGAGCTGGCCCAGGATCTGGACGTCTGGAACCGCGAGCGGCAGACGGCGGAGGCCCGGGTGGTGGAGGAGGCGCGGCGGCGGTTCGCGGCCCGCTCCCCCCTGCCGCCCATCCTCGTAGAGTGGAGCGCCGATTGGCACAAGGGAGTGGTGGGGGTGGCGGCCGGCCGGGTGGCGAAGGAATTCCATCGCCCGGTGGTGCTGCTGGCGGCGGAGGGTGAATCGGCCACCGGCTCCGGCCGCAGCGTGCCCGGGCTCGAGCTGCACGCCTTCCTCTCGCCCTGGAAGGAGCGGATGGCCCGCTTCGGCGGCCACGCGCAGGCCGTGGGGCTCACCGCCGAGGTGGCGCGTCTGCCGGAGTTGCGGCGGGAGTGGGAGGAGGCGGGCGCGGCGTGGCCGGCGGAGCTGCTGGCGCGGCGCTACGAATACGAGCTGCACCTCGCGCCGCGGGAGGTCACGGGGGCGCTGCTGGCGCAGCTCGCGGCTCTGGAGCCTTTCGGCCAGGGGAACGCCCGTCCCCTGGTGCGTACCGGGCCGCTGCGGCTGATGGGGGAGCCGCGGCTGTTCGGCAACGGCCACCTCTCGGCGCGGGCGCGGGGGGAGGACGGCGCCACGGTGGAGCTGGTGGGGTGGCGGTGGCAGGAGCGGGTGGGAAATCTCCGCGGCAGCTTCGAGGTTCTGGCCTGCGTCGAGTTCGACTCCTATCGCGGCGGGCCGGTGTTGCGCCTGGTCGATTCCCGCCCGGCGTGAAGAAATCGCCCGCTTCCCCATAGAATGCACCCGGTCATGGCACGCAAAGCCAAATCGTCCGTAGGCGGACTGCGCAAGCTGATGCTGGCGGCCCTCGCCGTCCTGCTCTTCGCGGTCGGCGGGCTGTTCTGGTTCGGCAAGGCGGGGCAGCGGCGTGAGAAGCCGCCGGCCATGGACGAGAAGAGCGCCAAGACCGACAAGGGGATGACCCTGATCGGCGAAGATTTCGACTACACCTTCAGCGAGCGGGAGAAGCCGATCTTCCGCATCCGCGGCACCAGCGTGAAGGCGGACCGCCAGGGGATCATCTACCTCGACAACGTCGCCGTAACCCTCTATGACAAGCAGGGGCGGGTGTTCCACGTCGAGAGCAAGAGCGCGAGCTTCAACCGCGAGTCGAACGAAGGGCAGCTCACCGGGGAGGTCTTCCTCAAGGGGCCGGACGAGCTGGAGCTGCGCAGCGAGCACCTCGACCTGAAGGAGAAGGGGAACGTGGTGGAGAGCCCGGGAGCGGTCGAGATCCGCTACCTCGCGCGCTACGTAGCGAACGCGGGGCGCATGGAGATCGACCTCGGGGACCAGACGTATTCGCTGATGGGCGGCTCGCAGGTGCGGAGCATCGCCGGCATCGATCCCCCCATGCAGCTCAACGCCCAGCGCTTCGTCTTCGAGCGCACCAAGCACTGGATCCGCTGCGAGGGGGGAGCCACGCTGAAACGGGGCGAGGACTGGCTCTCGGCGCAGCGGATCTACGCCAACGTGGCGGACGACGAGAGCGGCCTCACCTTCGTGCACGGCATGTGGGACGTGATGGGAGAGACGCGGGCCGGGCTCCAGCCAGTCGCGGGCAAACCGCTCAAGGTGGTCAAGCCCGGCGACCGCACGCGGGTGAAGTTCGCCGGCAAGGAGCTTTCCGTCGTCCTCCAGCCGAAGGGGAACGAGCCCCGCTACGTGGCCCTGGAGGCGGTGGCTGACGGCCGCGCCAGCCTGGAGTCCACGGCCCCGGGCCTGGTACGCACGCTCACCGCCAAGCGGCACATCGAGGGGACACTCGAAAACGGCGTGCTCAATTCCGCCCAGGCCTTCGGCAGCGTCGAGATCATCGAGAACGCCCACCTCCCCGGCAAGCCCGCCACGCAGCGCCAGGCCAACGGCCAGACGGCGCAGGCCACCTTCCGCCCCGATGGCCAACTCGCGACGGTGGCGATCGACAACAACGTGGTCTACAAAGACGGCGAGGTGACCGCCACGGGAAACCGCGGCACTCTCGACATGGACCAGGGGCGCGGCGAGTTCGTGGGCACTCCCGTGGTGGTGACGAGCGACCGCGGCCGCCTGGAGTCGCCGCGCATGGTGTACAACACGGACAGTCAGATCGTCACCGCCCGCGACGGCGTCAAGGCCAAGCTCCAGAAGGTGGAGGAGACGGCGCTCGCCGGCACGCCGCTCTCCCAAGGCGAGGGGCCGGTCAACGTCGTCTCCCAGGAAGCCTTCTGGAAGCAGCAGCCGTCGTCGTTCATCTTCCGCGGCGACGTGCGCGCCTGGCGGGGGGACAACGTCCTCCTCGCCCCCGAGCTCAAGGGGGACAAGGCGGCGGACCAGCTCACGGCGACGGGGGGTGTCAAGACCATCTGGTACCCCACCGACGAGCAGGCCGCGCGGGCCGAGGGGAAGCCGGGTGAGCCCACACCGGCTCCGGCGCCGAAACCGGCTGCCGGAAGCAATACCGCCCCCGCCCAGCGCACGCCGGTGCAGGTGACGGCGAACGAGATGACCTACGCTCAGAAGTCGGGCATCCTCACCTACACCGGCAACGTGCGCGCCGACCAGCAGGGGAAGTCCCTGAGCTGCCAGACCATGCAGGTGGCTCTGGACGACAAGAAGCGGGCGAAGCTCATGGTCTGCATGGGCGACACCAAGATCTACGATCCCCAGGCGGGGCGCACCATCCTCGGCCAGCGGGCGTTCTACCATGTGTCCGACAGGCAGATCGAGGTGTTCGGCGAGCCGGTGACGATGAAAGACAAGGACGGCAACCAGATCCGCGGCCAGCGCGCCCTCTACTCGATCAACACGGGGAAGGTGGACGTGCGCGGCCAGGACCCGAACCTGCCACCGGCCCCAGCGCCTGCGCCCGCGCCTCCCCCCGCCGTGGCGACTCCGGCCCCGGCGGCGACTCCACACCCCGGGAGCGGCGGATGAAGCGCGAGGCCATGGGAGGACCCGCGAGCATGGAAGAAGAGGTGGAAGAGGCCCAGCGGCTCTCGACCCGCAACCTGCGCAAGGTCTATCGCGGGCGGGCCGTGGTGCAGGACGTCTCGATCGACGTCGGCCCCGGCGAGATCGTCGGGCTCCTGGGGCCCAACGGCGCCGGCAAGACCACCACCTTCTACATGGTGGTGGGGCTCACCCCGCCGGACTCCGGCACCGTGATCCTGGGCGAGGAGGACATCACCGACCTCCCCATGTACCTGCGGGCGCAGCGGGGGATCAGCTATCTCCCCCAGGAGCCGTCGGTCTTCCGCCGCCTGTCGGTGGAGGACAACCTGCGGGCCATCTTCGAGACCCTCGACCTCTCCCACGCCGAGCAGGAACGGCGCATCGACCAGCTCATCACCGACCTCGGCCTGGTCAAGGTGCGCAAGACCAAGGGGGCGCTGCTCTCGGGCGGCGAGCGGCGGCGGGTGGAGATCGCCCGCGCACTGGTCATCAACCCGTGGTATATCCTTCTCGACGAACCGTTCGCGGGGATCGACCCGATCGCCGTGCTCGACATCCAGGGGATCGTCCGCCACCTCAAATCGATGGGCATCGGCATCCTCATCACCGACCATAACGTGCGGGAAACATTGAAAATAACGGACCGGGCCTATATCATCAACAACGGTGAAATCCTGCGCTCCGGCACGCCGCTGGAGCTTTCCACGGATCCGCAGGTCCGGAAGATCTATCTCGGTGAAGACTTCACTCTGTAGGACTGGGTCCTGAATGGCGCTAGAGCAAAAACTCTCTCTGAAACTGTCGCAAAAGCTGGTGATGACGCCTTCTTTGCAGCAGGCGATCAAGCTTTTGCAGATGACTCGCATGGAGCTCGACACGCTCCTCTCCCAGGAGCTGGTGGAGAACCCGATCCTCGAGGAGGCCGCGGAAGCCGAGAGCGCGGAGGAGGAGGCGCCGCGCGAGGAGGTCCCGCAGCAGGAAGCGCCGGCCAACGGCGATACCCTCGACCACCACGAGTCGATGGAGAACATCGACCTCGACGCCTACTTCGGCGACTACTGGGAAGGCTCGGGAACCTCCTCGATGATGGAGGAGCGGGACGAGCCCCCGATCGAGAACAGCCTCACCCGCGAGCCCGACCTCTACGATCACCTCCTCTGGCAGCTCCACATGGCCGAGGTCACCCCCCGGCAGCGGGAGATCGCCGAGCTGATCATCGGCAACCTCGACCCCGACGGCTTCCTGGTCGCCACCCCCGAAGAGATCCGGGCCATGGGCGACCCGAGCGACCAGGCGGGGGAGGACCGCGGCTACACCCTGGACGAGGTGCTCGCGGCCTTGGCCCTGGTGCGCTCCCTCGACCCGCCGGGGATCGCCTGCGCCAACCTTCAGGAGAGCCTCCTGCTGCAGATGGATGCCAAGGAGGTGCCGCCGGACGACCTCGCCCGCCGCATGGTCTTCGAGACCTGGGACCTCTTCCTGCGCCGGCAGTTCCCCGCCGTGGCCAAGAAGCTGGGGGTCGAGCTCGCCGAGCTCGAAGAGGCCGTGGAGCTGATCCGCACCCTCGAAACCCATCCCGGTCGGCGCTTCAGCACCGACCGCCCCCACTACATCGAGCCGGACGTCTTCGTCCGCCGGGTGGGCGACGAGTACGTCATCCAGCTCAACGACGACGGCTTGCCGCGCCTGCGCGTCAGCCGCGCCTACCGCCGCATGCTGCAGACCATGCGCAGCGAGGGGCGGCAGAACGAAGCGCAGCAGTTCATCAAAGACAAGATCCGCTCCGCCGTCTGGCTGATCAAGAGCCTCGACCAGCGCCAGCGCACGATCTACAAGGTGGCGGCGTCCATCGTCCGCCAGCAGCGCGAATTCCTCGACAAGGGGATCGAGCACCTGCGGCCGATGGTGCTCCGCGACGTGGCCGAGGACATCGGCATGCACGAGTCAACGGTCAGCCGGGTGGTGTCCAACAAGTACATCCACACCTTCCGCGGCCTCTTCCCGATGAAGTTTTTCTTCCATAGCGGCATCGACCGGGAGTACGGCGACAACATCTCGTCGCTGACCGTCAAGCGCAAGATCGAGCAGCTCGTCCAGGCCGAGGATCCCAAACGCCCGCTCTCCGACAGCGAGCTGATGCGGATCTTGAACCGCGAGGGGATTCAGATCGCCCGCCGCACGGTGGCGAAGTACCGCGACGAGCTGAGCATCCCCTCGTCCACGGACCGCAAGCAGATCTTCTAGTTGACTTGAGGGAGGCGAGATGACGATCGAGATCCTCGGCCGCAACGTCCAGGTGGACGACCGCCTTCGCCGGCTGGCGGAGAAGAAGCTCCAGAAATTGAGCAAATTCCTGGAAGAACCCCTCGACATCCGTGTCACCCTCTCGGCGGGCAAGCACACCCATACGGCGGAGCTGCACGTCTCCCACCGCCTCGGGGTGCTCACCGCCACGGAGGAGACGGAGGGGACCTTCCTGGAGGCCCTCGACCGCGCCCTCGACAGGGCGGAGGAGCAGGCGCGGCGCACCCATCAGAAGGTGGTGGACAAGCGGCGCCACGGCAGCAAGAAGGAGCGTCCCGCGGACCGCAGCAGCCGCTGGCCGGTCGAGGTGCTGGAGCAGGGGAGCGTGGGCGGCGGCGCGGTGCCGCGGGTGATCGAGACGCGGGAGATCCACGTCAAGCCGATGACCATCGAGGAGGCCGCGCTGGAGCTCGACGGGGCGGAGAACGGCTTCGTGGTCTTCCGCGACTCGCTGAGCGACCGCCTGAGCGTCCTCTACCGGCGCAAGGACCAACACTACGGGCTGATCGCCCCCGAGCTGTGACCGGGGTGCGTCTCGGGGCCCTCATTCGGCCGGAGCTGATCTTCCCAGGTCTCGCGGCCACGGACCGGGCCGGGGTGTTGCATGCCCTGGCCGAGAAGGTCGCCGGCAGGGGAGCGGGGCCGAACGCCGTCGACCTCTACCAGAAGCTCCTCGAGCGGGAGCAGCTCGGTTCGACGGGGATCGGTGCCGGCATCGCCATCCCGCATTGCAAGCTGCCGGGGTTGAAAGCGGGGCTGGTGGCCATCGGCACCGTGCCGCAGGGGGTCGACTTCGGGGCCGCCGACGGGGAGCCGGTGAAGGTCTTCTTCCTGGTGGTCTCGCCCAGCGAGTCGCCGGCGGACCACCTTCAGGTGCTGGCCGCGATCTCGCGCTGGGTCAAGGGGGGGCGCCGCGCCGGACAGCTCCTGGCGCTCCACGGCGCGGACGAGGTCTACGACTTCCTCCAGGACGAGGGGGTGTGATGGAGAGCGAGAAGACGGAGGGGAACGTGCGGGTGGCGGAGCTGCTGAGCGAGGAGCTCGCCTTCCTGCGCCTCAAGGTGCTCTCGGGCGAGAAGCACCTGGACAACCTCATCACCCATCCGCGGGTGCAGAAGCCGGGGCTCGCCTTCGCCGGCTACTACGCCTACATCAAACCCGGGCGGGTGCAGATCATCGGCGAGAGCGAGACCGAGTACCTGAAGACCCTGGTGGAAGAGGAGCGCCAGCAGCGGCTGGAGCAGATCACCTCCCTCCCCGTGCCGGTGTTCATCATCACCAAGGGGATCGAGCCCCTCCCCGGCTTCCTCTCCCTGTGCCAAAGCCGGGAGCTGCCGGTGCTCTCCTCGTCCGCCCTCTCCTCGACGGTGATCAAGGGCGTGAGCTACTTCCTGGAAGATCACCTCGTCCCCTCGACCTCCCTCCACGGCGTGCTGCTGGAGATCTACGGCCTGGGCGTGCTGCTCATCGGCGAGAGCGGGGTGGGGAAGAGCGAGTCGGCCCTCGACCTCATCACCCGCGGCCACAGCCTGGTGGCGGACGACAAGGTGACGGCCAAGCGCTACCCCAACGGCGAGCTGGTGGGCTACAGCGAGGGGCCGCTGCGCCATCACATGGAGCTGCGGGGGATCGGCATCATCAACGTTCAGGACCTCTTCGGTCTCGCCTCGGTGCGCGAGCGCACGACCATCGACCTGGTCATCGAGCTGGAGCACTGGCGCGACGGGCAGACCTACGACCGCCTGGGGCTCGACGAGTCGCTCTATACGATCCTCGACACCCCCTGCCCCTACATCCGCATGCCCGTGGCCCTGGGGCGCAACATCAGCATCCTGGTGGAGATCGCGGCGCGCAACCACGTCCTGAAGCTCCAGGGGCATCATTCGGCCCGGGAGTTCGCGCGCAAACTCGAGGCGCAGCTTGAGCGAAACCGCAAAACCCCCGTCCGCTAAAGCCCGGCTCGCCGTCATCACGGGTCTCTCGGGCTCGGGCAAGAGCATCGTCGCCAAGTGCTTCGAGGACCTTTCCTACTACACGGTGGACAACCTCCCCTTGCCGCTTCTGCGCAGCTTCCTCGACAACCCCCTGGAGCTTGTCGCCGGGCACGACCGTATCGCCGTGGTCACCGACGTGCGCGCCCCCGGCTTCGCCGAGGAGTTCCCGCGCCTCTTCGCCGAGATCGACCGCGAGCGGATCGAGCCCACCCTGCTCTTCCTGGAAGCCTCGGACGAGGTGCTGGTGCGCCGCTTCTCCGAGACCCGCCGACCCCACCCCCTGGCGCCGGACCGCCACGTGCTGGAGGGGATCCAGCGCGAGCGGGAGATGCTCGCCGAGCTGCGGGCGCGGGCGGACCGCGTCTTCGACACCAGCGAGTGGTCGATCCACGAGATCAGGAACGAGGTCTACCGCGACTTCGCCAGCACCCCGGGGGAGGAGCCGGGGATGGTGGTCTCGCTCGTCTCCTTCGGCTTCAAGCGCGGCATCCCCCAGGGCACGGACCTCCTCTTCGATGTCCGCTTCCTCCCCAATCCCCACTTCGTGCCCGGCCTGCGCGAGCGCACGGGGCAGGACCCCGAGGTGCTCGACTACCTGGAGCGGCAGCCGGATTTCCAGGAACTGGTGATACGGTTGAGCGACTTGCTGGCGTACCTCCTGCCGCGCTACCGGCGCGAGAACCGGAGCTACCTCTCGGTCGCCATCGGCTGCACGGGGGGGCGGCACCGGTCGGTGGCCATCGCCGAGCGGCTGAAGCAGGTCCTGGAGGAGCGAGGCTGGCCGGCGCGGGTGATCCACCGCGACATCGCCCGCTAAACCCCGCTACAATCTCCCGCCAGGTAAGCAACCCGCCGGGAAAACCCCAGGAATCGGCCCGAGGAATCGGCAAGGTAGGCGGCACGTTACCAGAGGAGCGGAGCGCCGATGAGGTAGCTCCGGGGCATTTTCGAACCGATGATTGGCAGATTGATCTTGAGTCACGGCGGGCTGGCGCGGGAGCTGCTGGCGGCGGCGAGTGTCATCTCCGGGCGCCTGGCGGGCTTCGAGGCCCTCTCCCTCGACTGGAGCGACGGCTTCGAGGCGGCCCGCGCCAAGGTGGCGGCGGCGCTGGAGCGGCTGGACACGGGGGAGGGAGTGCTGATCCTCACCGACATGTACGGCGGCACCCCGTGCAACATCGCCATGACCTTCTTCCAGGCCGGGAAGGTCGAGGTGCTGACGGGGGTCAACCTGCCCATGGTCCTGAAGCTCGCCTGCCAGGCGGGGAGCGGCGAGGGGACGGTCGCCGATCTCGCCCGCGCCGTCCTGGCCAAGGGGCAGAAGAGCGTCAGCCTGGCGGGAGACCTGAAAGGGAAGTGCCAGACGGGGCCGATCCCGGTGATCGCGGTGGCGGAGGTGAAGAAGGGATGATCGAGCGTGAGACGGAGATCGTGAACCGTCTGGGCCTGCACGCGCGCGCCGCCGCCAAGCTGGTGCACACCGCCGGCGGCTTCCAGAGCCGGGTGACAGTGGAGAAGGAGGGGGAGGAGGTCGACGCCAAGAGCATCCTCGGCATCCTGCTGCTGGCCGCCGGTCAGGGGAGTCAGGTGACGATCCGCTGCGACGGCCAGGACGAAGAGGACGCCATGCGCGCCGTGACGGCCCTGATCGCCAACCGCTTCGACGAAGAAAGCTGACTTGGGAGGGCAGATGCCAGCCGCCGAAATGCAGGTCCTGCAGGGCATGGGGGTCTCCCCCGGCATCGCCATTGGCCGCGCCGTGTGCATCGAGACCCGCGGCCCGGACGTCTTCCGTTTCCACGTCGGCGACGACCAGGTGGAGGCCGAGGTGGAGCGGGTGCGTGAAGGGGCGCGCCACGCCCAGACCGAGCTCAAGCGGGTGCGGGCGCGGGCCGAGGAGGATCTCGGCAACGACCTGGCGGGGATCTTCGACGCCCACGTCCTCCTCCTCTCGGACCGCCACTTCCTGGGGCGGGTGGAGGAGCGCATCCGCACCCACCACGTCAACGCCGAGTGGGCCGTGGCCAAAACGGCCGAGGAGCTCGACGACCGCTTCGCCCACATGGACGACACCTACCTGCGCGAGCGCAGCGAGGACCTGACCGACGTCAGCCGTCACCTGCTGCGCAGCCTCCAGGGGATCGACCACCACAACCTCTCCGAGCTGCCGGACGACATCGTCATCGTGGCCGACGACCTCACCCCCTCCGACGCCATCCGGCTCGGGCGCGAGAAGGTCATCGGCTTCGCCATCGAGAGCGGCGGCCGCACCTCGCACACCACGATCATTGCCCGCTCGCTCAACATTCCCGCGGTCGCGGGGCTGGTGGGGGTGAGGGGGCGGCTGTGCGACGACGCCCCCATCATCGTGGACGGCGAGACGGGGACGGTCATCCTCCATCCCACCCAGGAAGAGGTCGTGCGCTACCGCGTCCGCAAGGCCGAGATCGAGCGGCGCGACCGCGACCTGCTGGCCACCCGCGAGCTCGCGGCCGTGACCCGCGACGGCGTCGAGGTCGCTCTGATGGCGAACATCGACCTGCCCGAGGAGGTGGACGAGGTGGCCCTCTTCGGTGCCGCCGGCGTCGGCCTCTACCGCAGCGAGTTCCTGTACATCGAGAAGAGCCCGCGCCTGCCCACGGAAGAGGAGCACGTCCAGATCTACCGCCGGCTGGTCGAGCTCGCCGCTCCCCATCCGGCGATCATCCGCACCTACGACCTGGGAGGGCGCAAGCTCGCCCGCGAGATGATGGCGACGGCGGAGGAGAACCCGGTTCTCGGGCTGCGTGGGATCCGCCTCACCCTCGCCCGCACCGAGATCTTTCGCAGTCAGATCCGTGCCCTCTACCGCGCTGGCATCTATGGCGACCTGTGGATCATGCTCCCCCTGGTGAGCACGGTGGAGGAGGTGCGCCGCTTCCGCGCCTTCGCCGACGAGGTGATGGCGGACATGGAGAAGGAGGGGGTCCCCTTCCGGCGCGACGTGCGGCTGGGAGTGATGATCGAGGTCCCTTCGGCGGCGGTGATCGCCGACCTCCTGTCGCGCGAGGCGGACTTCTTCTCCATCGGCACCAACGACCTGATCCAGTACTCGATGGCGGTGGACCGCAACAACGAGCACGTGGCGAGCCTCTACCAGCCGCTCCATCCGGCGATTCTGCGCATGTTACGCTTCGTCATCGACAGCGGCCGGGCGGCAGGCATCGAGGTCAGTCTCTGCGGCGAGATGGCGGCGGACCCGCGCTACGCCATGCTGTTGGTGGGCCTGGGGCTGCGGCGCCTGTCGATGAGCCCGCGGCTGGTGCCGGAGGTCAAGAGCTGGCTGCGGCAGTCGAGCGCGGCGGACCTGGCGGTGCTGGCCGAGGGGTGCATGAGCTACAGCACGGCGGCCGAGGTGCAGGGGCACCTGGACCGCCACCTGGCGTGCTCCGCCGCACCGGCGGCGCAGGCCGCCGGAGCCTGAAGCTTTTTTGAAGAACGACGTCGTACGACTGGAGGGCCGCCATGGCCGTGCGTAAAGAGAGCTCGCTGCTACTGACCGGAGGTCTCCTGCTGACTGCCTTGGTGGGAACCGGCTGCCGGGGCACCCCGCAACCCGTCGCCCGCGCCGAGCAGACGCCGCCTCCCGCCGCCACACCCGCCCCTCAACCTTCTTCCACCCCTGCGCCGCCCCTCAAAGAGCCCACCCGCGACGATGCGCCCGTCGTCGTGGACCCGGGCGACGACGAGAGCAGCTCGCCCCGCACTCTCGTGCAGGCCGCCCGCGCCGAACGGGAGCGCCGGGCGAAAGCCGGCTCTCCGATCGCGGTGATCACCGACAAGAACATCCATCAGTACGCCGCCAAGGGGCAGCTCACGGTGGCGGACCCAAAAGAGAAGAAGAAAGGGACCGCCGTCCCCGTTTCCACGCCCGCCGAAGCGGAGAAGCCGGCCCACGACGAGCAGTACTGGCGCGGCCACGCCCTGGAGATCCGCCTCCGTTGGCGCGCGGCGTTCGACGAGGTCGCCAGGCTGGAGCAGCGGTCGACCGAGCTGCGGCAGCGCTTCTACTCCGAGAACGACTCCTACGTGCGCGACAACCAGGTCAAGCCGGAGTGGGACCGGGTGACCGACCGCCTGCGGCAGGCCCGCGCCGAGACCGAGTCGGCGAAGGAGGAGCTGGCGGCCTTCCTGGAAGAGGGGAGGCGTGCCAACGCCTTGCCGGGCTGGCTGCGGGAGGGCGAGGACCAGGAGCCGCCCGCCGCGCCGGAGAAGAAGAAAGACGGGAACCCCGACAGCCAGTCCATCGAGCCGCCAGTGCTGAAGGACAACGGGGGGCACGGCCCATGGAGCTGACGCGCCGCCCCCGCCGGTTCTTCATCGAGACCTGGGGGTGCCAGATGAACGAGCTGGATAGCCAGCGCATGGCTGGCCAGCTCATGCAGCAGGGGATCCTCCCCACCCGCGAGCCGGGCGAGGCCGACGTCATCCTCCTGAACTCGTGCAGCGTGCGGGAGAAGGCGGAGCAGAAGGTCTACTCGCGGCTGGGGGAGTACCGGCTGCTCAAGCGCGACGGCCGCGAGCTGCTGATCGGCCTCTGTGGCTGCGTGGCGCAGCAGGAGGGGGAGCGGGCCCTGGAGCGGGTGCCGGACCTCGACTTCGTGCTCGGCCCCGCGCGGGTGGGGGAGCTGCAGGACGTGGTGGCGCGCCGCCGTGCCGGCGAGCGGGTGGTGGCGACCGGCTTCCCCGAGGAGCGCACCTACGACGTCGACGCCGTCTCCCGCCACGGCGAGTACAAGGGGATGGTGACCATCATCGAGGGGTGCAACAAGAACTGCACCTTCTGCATCGTTCCCCAGACCCGGGGGCCGGAGCGCAGCCGTCCGCTGGCGGAGATCGTGCGCGAGGTGCGCCACCTCCTCGACTACGGCTTCCAGGAGATCGAGCTGCTGGGGCAGACGGTCAACCATTGGCGCGAGCCCGGGGGCACTCTCGACTTCGCCGACCTGCTGCAGGAGGTCGCGACCCTTCCGGGCCTGGAGCGCCTGCGCTTCGTCACCTCTTTCCCCCGGGACTTCACGCCCCGCATGGTGGAGCAGGTGGGGAAACACGCCAACATCTGCCCCTACCTCCACCTCCCCGTGCAGTCCGGGGCCGACGCCGTCCTGCGCCGCATGGGGCGGGGATACACGCGGGGCAAGTACGTGAGCCTGGTGGAAGCGCTCCGTGCCGCGCGTCCCGGCCTCGCCATCTCGACCGACCTCATCGTCGGCTTCCCGGGCGAGACCGCCGAGGAGTTCGACCTCACCCTGAAGCTGGTGGAGGAGGTTCGCTTCTCCGTGGTCTACGCCTTCAAGTACTCTCCCCGCCCCGGCACCGCGGCGCCCCGGTTGGGCGGCGACGTCGATCCGGACGAAGCCTCGGAGCGCCTGCAACGGCTCTTCGCCCTCCAGGAGGGGATTCAGCGGGAGGTCAACGGCGAGCTGGTGGGGAAGGAGCTCGACGTCATCGTCACCGGCTGGGGGAAGCACCCTGGCACCCAGACCGGGCGCACCCCCTGCCACCGGGTGATCCACTTCGCCTCTGGCCCCGCGCCGGTCTCCCTGGGCGGCAGGACCCGCGTCCAGGTGGAGGAGGCGTTCGCCTTCAGCCTCCTGGGGCGCCGGATCGACTTGCCGGTCGCCGTGAGTTAAGAGGGACAGCAGGGACTTCAGAGACTCCAGGAACGCCTTCATCCCTGGAGTCCCTGCTGTCCCTGAAGTCCCTTTTCGTTCTCCTTGACCTGGCCCTGCGGCGCGCCCACAATAGGGTCATGAGCCACTCCGACGAAGAGCTCCAGGTCGAGATCAAGGGCCTGATGTTGGACCCCTCGTCCAACGTCCCGATCGTCATCCTGCGGGACGTCCACAGCCAGATGTTCCTCCCGATCTGGATCGGCGTCTTCGAAGCCAACGCCATCGCCCTGCGGCTCGAAGGGGTCGAGCCGCCGCGCCCGATGACGCACGACCTCTTGCGCTCTCTCCTGGAGCAGCTCGGTGGGAAGGTGGAGAAGATCGTCATCTCCGACCTGCGGGAGAGCACCTTCTTCGCCGTCATCCACGTCCGCAACCAGAGCTCCGCCCTGACCATCGACGCCCGGCCGAGCGACGCCATCGCGCTCGCCCTGCGCACCGAATCGCCGATCTTCGTCCTGCGTACCGTCCTCGACAAGGCACAGGCGGTCGACCTTGCCA
>DASUEN010000159.1:0-8306 GCA_036275055.1 Thermoanaerobaculia bacterium | reverse complement strand
CTTCCCGCCGTAGCGGGAGGGGCGCAATGCCACGATCTCAGACGATACGCGTACCTGGAGCCGAGCGTCGAAGTTGGCTCAACGGCCGCTTTGAGCGGGTCCCAAATTTCAAGCCTCCGGCTCTGCCGGAGGTATCTGACTTTGCCTTAGAGCGCCCCCACCCAAGACCCTCATCCCCTGCCCCTTCTCCCGCCCCCTCGCCTCCCCCCTCACCGGGAGAAGGGGTCCAGCCGAACCGGTCTTGCTGTTCTCCCCTCGTCCTTCTTGTCCTTGGTGTCCTTGTTGTCCTTTTCTTGGCTGTTCTCCCTCTTCTCCCGGAGAGGGGGATGGGATGGTCGGACTCCAGAATCGGCCGGACGAGGGTTGTCTTTCATCGTCTATTAGTCTATAATGCTGTAATTCTAAGGAGGACCGCCCTATGAGGAAACGGATGAAGAGACTATCCCTCAACCGCGAGACGTTGCGCGCGTTGGAGGACCAGGATCTGAACGCAGCCGCCGGGGGTTCCGACACGGGCATTTCCCAGTGCCTGCCGAATACATGCTGCACGATTTGTCTCACGCGAGTAAATACGTCCTGCCCGCGACAAATTACATCGCCTTGCTGAGATAGCTCGCGAAGGTCGTGGATCACTCGTGAGGAATCGGCGCCGACCGCTCCCGCTTGCGGCCGGATTGGCGCCGCTTCTCCTCCAGACGCCGGGCCTTCGCCGCTCGCGAGGGGCGGGTCTTCCGGCGCGGAATCTCCTCCCGGAGCGCCTCCCCTACCAGCTCGGCGAAGCGTTCGACGGCCGCGTCCCGGTTTGCCGCCTGGCTGCGGTGACGCTGGGAGGTGACGTGCAGCACGCCGTCCCGCGTGATCCGCGTCGCCAGCCGCTCCCGCAACCTGCCCTTCTGCTCCTCCGAGAGGACGGTCGAGCCCCCCACGTCGAAGCGGAGCGTCACCCGCGTCTCCAGCTTGTTGACGTTCTGCCCCCCGGGCCCGCCACTGCGCGAGGTCGTGAAGCTGACCTCTTCGTCGGGGATGGCGAGGTCTGGGGTGATCTGGATCATGGCGCGGGGCCTACGATAGCGCGATCCAGGCGCCGGGGCGTCATTGAAGTCGTGGCTCGATCCCGCTATCCTCGTCGTCGCAAAGGGGAGCGTGAATCATGACCCAGCTCTTGGAGCGTGCATTCAAGGAAGCCCAGAGCCTGCCGGAAACCGAGCAGGATGCCATCGCCTCGCTCATCCTGGCCGAGATTGCCGACGAAAAGCTCTGGGATGAGACGTTCGCGCGCTCCCAGGACAAGCTCAGCCGGATGGCAGAGAAGGTGCGGGCGGATATCCGCGCCGGCAAGGTGAAGGACGTCTCGGTGGAAGATCTTTGAGGTCCCGGGTCAACGAGGACTTCCTGGCCTGCTTCTCCAAGCTCCCCGAGGAAGTCCGGGAAAAGGCCCGGAAGAGCTACAGGCTGTGGAAACAGGACCCTCGCCATCCCAGCCTCCACTTCAAGCGAATTCACGGACACGAGAACCTATACGCGATCCGGGTGGGTCTAGACTGGCGAGCGCTCGGCTTGGTCGAAGGTGACGTAGTGACTTGGTTCTGGATTGGTTCGCATGCAGAGTACGATAAGATCCTCTAAGGGATGAGAGGCAGGCATGACTCCTGAAAGCAAGCTCTCCTTCAGACTGACAGGAGCCTCATCATGCACCGTCTCCGAATTCTCCGTTCCCTGGTCCCTATCCTCTTCCTGCTGATTCCTCTCGCCGTCCGGGGCGACGAGCCCCTCTCGGAGCCGCTCGCGGCCAAGGGGCCTTTCACCGTCTCGGGGACGCTCCCCGGGGTGAGCTTCGAGACCGTGACGACGGGCCTCGACGCGGTGACCTCCATCACCCACGCGGCCGACGACCGTCTCTTCCTTACATTGCGCCCCGGCCGCATCGGCATCTTTACCGGCGGCGCGTTGAGGGCGCAGCCGTTCCTCGACATTCGTAGCCTCGTCAACGCCAACGGCGAGGGCGGCCTCCTGTCCGTGGCGTTCCACCCCCACTACGCCGAGAACGGCTTCCTCTTCGTCGACTACACGAACAGCAATCTCGATACCGTCATCGCCCGCTATCACGTCTCCAGCAATCCGGATCAGGTCGATGCGTCGAGCGGCCGGATCCTGTTGACCATCCCCCAACCCTTCGACAACCACAAAGGCGGCCAGCTCCAGTTCGGCCCCGATGGCTATCTCTATATCGGCATGGGCGACGGCGGCTCCGGCTTCGATCCCGCCTGCCGCGCCCAGCGAACCGACGTCCTCCTGGGCAAGATGCTCCGCATCGACGTCGATCAGAACGTCTCGACGGCCCCGTTCTACGGCATTCCCGCCGACAACCCATTCCGCGGCCCCGGCGATCCACTCGATGAGATCTGGGCGACCGGCCTGCGCAATCCCTGGCGCTTCTCCTTCGACCGCCAGACGGGCGACCTCTGGATCGGCGACGTGGGCCAGGGCCAGCGGGAGGAGGTCGACTTCCAGCCGGCGGCCAGCCGCGGCGGCGAGAACTACGGCTGGAAGGTGATGGAGGGGAGCCTCTGCCAGCCCGCCGACGCCTGCCCGGCCTCGACGCCCCCGTGCAACTCGGCCGCCTACACCCTCCCCGTGCTGGAGTACGACCACAACCCGCACTGCTCGATCACCGGCGGCTACGTCTACCGCGGCGGCAGCCTGCCGCAGCTTCGCGGCACGTACTTCTTCGGCGACTTCTGCTCCGGCGTCATCTGGGCTGCGAGCCGCCAGGGCTCAGGCTTCACCGTGAGGACGCTCGAAACCCAGGTTCCCAACCTCATCACCTTCGGCGAGGACCGGGCCGGCGAGCTCTATGCCGCGACACTCGATGGCACTCTCCTCCGGCTGACCGGCCCCACGCCTCCTGGCGGCGCGCCCCAGACCGTGGGCCTCTACGATTCCAGGAGCGCGACCTTCAACCTCAAGGCGGCCAACAAGGCCGGAGGCGCCGTCACCGTCGTGCGCCTGGGAGCGAAGAACAACAACTGGCTCCCCATCGCCGGCGACTGGAACGGCGACGGCAAGACCGGCGTGGGTCTCTACGACACCGCCCATGCCACGTTCTACCTCAAGAATTCCCTGAAGGCGGGAGCGGCCGACGTCGTGCTCCAAGTGGATGCCCCCCACAGCCACGTCCTCCCCGTGGCCGGCGATTGGGACGGCGACGGCAAAGACACCGTGGGGGTCTACGACCAGACGACCGGCACCTTCTTCCTCAAGAACTCCCTCGCCGGCTCCGGCTTCGACGTGACCGTCCAATTCGGCACCCCGGGCAAGAACCTCCTTCCCCTGGCGGGAGACTGGGACGGCGACGGCCGCGACGGCATCGGCCTCTACGATCCCGACACCGCGACCTTCACTCTCGCCAACTCCTTCACCGGCGCTGTGGACTATCAATTCCAGTTCGGAGCCCGCGGCTCCCTGCCGCTGGCGGGAGACTGGGACGGCGACGGCCGCGACAGCATCGGCGTCCACGAATTCGCCACCGCCACCTTCCGCCTCCGCAACGACCTCTCCGCAGGGAACGCGGACCTCCAGTTCCACTATGGCCCGAAGCGAGGAGGATGGAAGCCGGTGGCGGGGAACTGGTAGGGGCGTTCCTTGCCCAGGCGCTCCCTTTGCGGGGAGCGCCACCCGCCCAAGACCCTCACCCCTGCCCCTCTCCCGACCGCCCCATCCCCCTCCCCGGGAGAGGGGGGCCCGGCTGGGGCGTCATTGCTGTTCGTCCCTGCCGTCCCTGTTGTCCCTTTTGGCTGTTCTCCCGCCCCGCCCCCCTACCCCACCCTGTACTCCGCCACCACCGGCAGGTGATCGCTCGCCATCCGCGCCACCTGCAGCCGGCAGGAGTGGATGGAGAGGAGCTGCAGCGGCCCGCGGTGGTAGATGCGGTCGAGCCCGCCCTGGGGGGAGAAGGCGGGATAGGTAGGGATGCAGCGGTAGGGACCCCGCTTGCGCTCCGTGGCGCAGCCGAAGCCGAGGCCGTTGGTGAACATGGGGAGGAGCTGCGAGCGCCAGTCGTTGAAGTCACCGGCCACCAGCACCGGGGTCTCGGCATCGACGCCACTGAGCTCGGCCGAGCGCTTGAGGAGCTCGATCTGCTTCTTCCTCTCCCGCGCCGAGAGGCCGAGATGGAGGTTGAACACCTCCAGCCGTTCGCCGTGGCCGTTGAGCTCCAGCGTCGTGTGCTGGCAGCCGCGGCGAATCCAGCTCTCCGTCACCGAGAGGTCGATGTTCCGCTCGCGGACGATGGGAAACCGGCTGAGGGTCGCGTTGCCGTAACGCCCCTTCTTCAGGCTGACGTTGTGGCCGAGCGCGAAGTGCGGATAGCCGGCGCCGGCCGCCAGCTCCTTCGCAAGGTTCAGCTCCCGCGAACGCGGGGCGCCCTCGTCCACCTCCTGAAGCATCACCACGTCGGCTTCGTAGTGGCAGAGGATGTCGACGATCCTCTCGGGCCGGAACCGGCGATCGACACCGATCGCCCGGTGGATGTTGTAGGTAATGACCTTTAATAGCAAACGCAATCTCCCCCGAGGGAAAACCTGGATTCAGCCCTTTTTCTTCCTCTCACGCCCCGGAGATCCCAGCGGTATAGTCGCTTCATGCCTCCTCTGTACACCATCGGCCACTCCACCCGCCCCATCGAAGAGCTACTCGACCTCCTGGCGGAGCGGGGCGTCACGACCCTGGTGGACGTGCGGCGCTACCCGGCTTCCCGCCGCCATCCCCAGTTCTCGCGCGACGCCCTCGCCGCCTCTCTGGCCGGCGCCGGCATTCGCTACGTCCACGAGCCGGACCTCGGAGGGCGCCGCCCCGCTCGTCCCGGCTCCCCCCACACGGCCTGGCGGGTGGAAGCCTTCCGGGGCTATGCCGACTACATGGGAACCCCGGAGTTCCAGACCGCCCTCGACCGCCTCCGCCGCCGCTCCCAAGAGGAGATCGTGGCCATCCTCTGCGCCGAAGCCGTCCCCTGGCGCTGCCACCGCCGCCTCATCTCCGACGCCCTGGTGGCCCGCGGTATCGAGGTTCTGCACATCCTGGGCCCACACCGGGCCGATCCTCACGAGCTCGACCCCAACGCCCGCATCCTCCCCAACGGGCAGCTCCTCTACGCCGGTCCGGCCGGCGATCAGCCGTCCCTTTTCGACCAGCCGGGTACCGCCACCGAACCGTAACACCGGGACGTTGCCGCAAGGCGGCGTTTTCGTTACGATCCCCGGCGACGTATTCTTTCCAAGAGAGGTGAGAGCATGAGCATCAGCGCTTCGTTGCTTCCCGAGTTCGACCACGAGATGGCCAACACCCGCCGCGCCCTGGAGCGGGTGCCGATGGACAAGTACGACTGGCAACCCCACCCCAAGTCCTTTACCCTGGGGAAGCTGGCCACCCACCTGGCCACCCTCCCCGGTTGGACCGGCGTCACGATCTCCACCAGCGAGCTCGACATCAGCCAGCCCTTCGACCAGCCCAAGCCCACCACCACGGAAGAGCTGCTGGCGGTCTTCGACAAGAACGTGACCGAGGCCCGCGCCGCCCTCGCCGGTGTCGCCGACGACGTGCTCTTCCAGCCGTGGACCCTGCGCGCCGGCGAGCACACGATCTTCACCATGCCCAAGGTCGCCGTCCTGCGCGGCTTCGTCTTCAGCCACATCATCCACCACCGCGGCCAGCTCACCGTCTACCTGCGGCTCAACGACGTCCCGGTGCCCGCGCTCTACGGGCCGTCCGCGGACGAGCAGTAGGGAACATCGCCATCCTATGAATCTCCTCTGAATTCATAGGATGGCGCCTCCCCCTTCCTCCGTCCTGTCTCGCGGACCTATATTTCTGTCACGCGACCCTATGAAGCGGTGAGCCGGAGTTCGGCTGCCTACGTCTGGATCTATGAAAAATCTACAGATCCATAGGACTCTGTTGCGACCGAGCAGAGGCTGGCCCTATTCTCCTATGAAAATCATACATATCTATATGGAATGACAGCAGAATTATATGGATTCTCAATAAATTCATAGGCATCTGATCCCCGGAGCGTGACAGCGGACACGGAATCATAGGGTCGCATCACAGAATTATAGGGTCAGATTGCAGTCTCGCCACTTGGGGAGATCCTTTCATATAAATTTTAGATTAATTAATATGATTTCGTCGCCCTGGACTCCAAACCGGAGACCGTGATATAGGATTCCTCGCCAAAATCATAGGCGCCGCCGAGGGCCATTCCAGGAGGAATCATGTTCACGAGCTTCGAGATCGACGACGAGCTGTTCGCGCAGGCGTGGGGGCTTTCCGGGATCAAGAAAAAGAAGGATCTGATCGAGGAGGTGCTGAGGACGTACGTCCGCCTCCACGAGCAGGCCGGGGTGCGCTCGCTCCGCGGCAGGCTGGTATGGAAGGGGGATCTGGACGAGATCCGGGGAGACCGCGGTGCAGACGCTCGTTGATTCTGCCGTCTGGATCGACTACTTCCGCGGCACGGTGACGCCGGAGACGGACCATCTGGACGCGCTCCTCGGCCGCTCGCCCCTGGTGGTGGCGGACGTGGTGATGACGGAGGTCCTGCACGGCTTGCCGGACGAGGCCCACCGCAAGCAGGCGCGGGAGGCGCTCGCCCAGTTCTGGCTGGTCGAGATCGGGGGCTTCGGCCTCGCGGAGAAGGCGGCGGTGAACTACCACACCCTGCGGGCCCGCGGCATCCCTGTGCGCACCGCCGAGTGCCGCATCGCCACCTTCTGCATCGACCAGGGCTTCGCCCTGCTCCACTCTTCGCCCGGCTACGAGCCGTTCGAGAAGCACCTTGGGCTCACCGTGACGCGGCGGGGCTGATCCCGGTCCGCTCGCTCGGATGGCTCCAGCTTCTCGTTTCCAGATTCGTCCCCTCCTCGAATAGACTTGCCCCTTCGAGGTGACGAGCCGGGATCGCGCGATTCGGAGACGGAATGCTCTCGACCTTCAAAGTGGAAGGATTCAAGTCGCTCTTCGAGACCGAAGTGGAGTTGGGCGCCTTCAACGTCTTCATTGGGGCGAACGGCAGCGGCAAGAGCAACCTGCTGAAGGCCATCGGCGTAATGAGCGCGGCGGCCTTCGGCTCTGTCGAGCCCGAGACCTTGCGCTATCGGGGCGTCCGCCCTGGTCTGCCGGCTCTCTATAAGACCTTGTTCAAGAGTAGGCGCTTCCGGCGTCTCATCACCATGACGGCAGCGGCCGGTGATGCGACCTACCGCCTTGGGCTCAGTAACCCGATCGAGGAACCCAGCTTTCGGTGGACGATCGCCTCGGAGTCGCTCAGGGACCGGGACCGGCCCCTGGTCTCCCGAACCCCTGCGGAATGCAAGCTCTTCGACGCGAAGGGAAAGAGCGAAACCATCGCGCCGGATCCTGACCAAACAGTGGCCCGATTGGCCCTGGCCCGACGGGAAAACACGGTCGCGGCTCGCGGCTTGCTCGACGACTTGGTGAACTTCGCCATCTACACTCCAACGACGACCGTGCTTCGCGGCATTGCGGTGGAAGAAGTGGCCCGCGATCCGCTCGGCCTGACCGGGGGAGGCCTGCCGGAAACGGTCAAGCAGTTGGTTGATCGCGCGGCGGGAACCCTGGGTCCCTTCGATCTGGACGAAGTCTGGGAAATGATCGAGTGGGCCGAGGAGATGTCCGCAGTTCCGGCTCCGCAGGCCTCCGTTTCACCGGCTGTCAAGACGACGCCTATCGTTCTGCGCTTCCGGGACCGCTACATGCGGCCCGAGCGCAACACTCTCTCGGCCTATGACGCCAGCGAGGGGGCCCTCCACGTCCTGTTCATGCTGGCCCTGGTCAGCCACGACAAAGCACCGCGCTTCTTCGCCGTGGACAACTTCGACCAAGCCCTTCATCCGCGCCTGGCACGGGCACTGACCCGGCTTCTCGCGGACCAGGTGGCGAAAGACGGGACGCGACAGGTCCTCGCCACGCCCCATAACCCCTTGGTGCTGGACGGGCTCGACCTGACGAACCCGGCGATCCGGCTCTTTGCCGTGGACCGCAACCGGGAAGGCGCGACGCAGGTGCGCCGAATCGAGGTGAGCCCTGAGCTTCTCGCGGAAGCCGAATCGGGCTTGAGTCTTTCCCGGCTTTGGGTGATGGGGCGCCTAGGCGGCCTGTTCCGAGGCGGCACGGTTTCGTGCTGAATTCATCGCGTCAGGGTGGCGCTGACCTGGGGCGCAGGCTTTGCTTCCGGCCCAACGGGTCGAGATACCTTAGCCCAGGGCTGAGGCCGAAGGCCGATGCCCTGG
>DASUEN010000158.1:0-25969 GCA_036275055.1 Thermoanaerobaculia bacterium | reverse complement strand
GAAAAGAACACCCGGTCACCGTCCCAGATCATGGGACTGTCGAGCACGGTTCCTGGCCCCCCCTGCACCGCCTCGGGCCGGGTTCCGGCAGGGGTACCGTCGGTGCTCCAGAAACTCGACGTATTCCCACTGTTCAGGGCGAAAAACCAGAGCCGTCCGCCATGCAGGGTCAGAGAGACCGGATCCTTGCCGGCATTGCGATCGGTGTCCTTGACCAGCACCGTTCCCGCTTCGGTTCCGTCGCTGCGCCAGAGCTCGCGGCGCAGTACGTTCCGATCGTCCGTCAGAGTCATGGCCGTAAAGTACAGATTTCCCTGAAAGGCCATGAGCTCGCGCGGCGAGGAGCCCCGGGAGCCCGGCTGAAGATCAGCCACCCGGTGCGTTCCGGTAGGGGAGCCGTCCGTCGCCCACAGCTCCTCACCATCATCGGCGTCGGCCGCGACAAAAAAGACGAGACTCCCCACGACCGTCAGGTCATCCACGACGTTCACGCCCTCAGGGCTGAGCCGGAACGTGCCGTTCGCGGTGCCGTCCGCCCGCCAGAGGGAAGGGTTGGGCTCCTCCGGAACCCGCACGAGGAAAAAGCGCGTTCCCGCCAGCTCGGTGAGATCGGAGTAAAAGTCGGAAACACTCGGCGGAAGGCGCGCGAGCTCCGTGGTTCCCGCGCCGGTGCCGTCGCTCGTCCAGATGCCGCTTTCACCGTTGGACTGTGCAAAGAAATCCGCCTTGTTCCCGGCCGCCGTCAGGTCCACCGGCTCCGAGCCACCCTGGTCCATGGTGTTGAGGTCGGCCAGCAGGCCTGTGCCGCGGGCCGTGCCGTCGCTGCTCCAGGGCTCGAAACCACTTTCAGCGTTCCGGGCGGCGAAGACCAGCGAGCTTCCAACGACCACTCCCTTGAGATCCGGAAACTGACCGAACGAAAGGACGTTCGTGGTCAAGGGGAGCGTCCCCGCGGCGTCGGAGTGCCAGAGTTGTACACCGTTCGCCCCGTCGAGAGCCAGGAAGTAGACCCCGGCGCCGGCGGAGGTGAAGCTGAGCGGAAACGAGTTGCAGCTTCCCTGGCACAGATCGCCGATCATCCGCGTGCCCTTGGCAGTGCCGTCGCTCACCCAGGGTTCCTGGCCGTGGACGCCGTCCGTGCCCGCGAAGTAAAAAAGGTTTCCGCCCAGGGCCGCGGAGCCCGCTGCTCCCGAACAAGCTCCCGGACAGACGTCCTTTACCAGTACCGTCCCCCGCGGGGTGCCGTCCGTCGTCCAGAGCTCCGCGCCGTGGGGGCCGTCGTTGGCCGCGAAAATCAGATGCTTGCCGAGCGGCGCGGGCGGCGCGAACCCTCTTTGACTCGGCGTGTCGAAAAAGGCTTCGACGAAGGGGAAATTCGTCAGTTGCTTGGTGCCTTGCGCCGTGGCGTCCGTGACCCATAGCTCCTGGCCGGACCCCTTGGTGTCGGCCACGAAGAAGAGACGGCTCCCGAAGACCGTGAATTGGACGAAGGGGATGACAAAGGGCCGGGGCTTGAGACTGGTGATGGCGACCGTTCCCTTCGCCGTGCCGTCGCTGCGCCAGAGCTGAAGGCCCTGAGACGGCGTCTGGCCGGTGAAGACGAGCGCCTGCCCGACGACCCCGAAGAAAGGCTGCTGGTCCTGGACCGTCACGCTCGGAGCGAGGTTGCGCACCAGCCGCGTGCCCTGGGCCGTGCCGTCGCTCGTCCAGAGGCTGGGGCCTCGCCCGTCGTCCGCCAGGAAGAAAACCTTGCCCTTGAATTCCACGAACGAATTGAAGAAGAACGAGCCTGCCGGGCCCGGCCGCAGGTCGCTCACCAGGAAAGTCCCGCCCGGGGTGCCGTCGCTGCGCCACAGCTCGAGGCCGTGCACGTCGTCTTCCGCCGCGAAGTAGAAGAGCCTTTGGCTGGCCACCCAGACGCCGGGAGACCGCACGATCGCGTTCAGGGACAGGGTGCCGGCGGGCGTTCCGTCCGTCACCCAGAGCTCCCCGGAGTCGAGACCGCCGGCCCGAAAGAAGTAGAGATGATCGGACCGGCCCATGAAGTAGTACTGGCTGGTGCAGCCTTCGGGGCAGACGTCCGTCAGCCGGAAAGTTCCGGCCAGGGTGCCGTCCGTGCGCCAGAGCTCATTGCCCGAAATCCCGTCGTCGGCGGAGAAATAGACCAGCCCCCCGACCTTGACGAAATCGTGAGGCACAGAGCTCTCGCCCTGCGGAGCCGTATTGACGTCCTTGACGAGATGAGGAGTCACCGCCGCCAGAGGCGTGGCTCCTCCGCAGAGCAAAAGAGTCAACAAGAGACAAAGCCGGCAGCGCATTTCAGGAGACCTCCCTGTAATTCAACAACCCTGAACAGGTTTTCCTAGTCTATCCCTCTCCGTCTCCGGTGGACATCCCCTCCGGAAGCCCGCCATGCTCCACCCCGGCGGCCTGAGTGTGCTATAGGTGTGCGGATGATCAAGACGCAAGGATACGCCGCGTATTCGCCCACCACTCCCCTCAGTCCCTACAGCTTCGATCGCCGCGAGACGGGACCGCGCGACGTACAGATCGAGATCCTCTTCTGCGGTGTCTGCCACTCCGACCTGCACTCCGCCCGGGGAGAGTGGGAAGGGATCGTCTACCCCCTCGTTCCGGGGCACGAGATCGTCGGCCGGGTGGCCAAGACCGGCAGCGACGTCTCTACGTTCAAGGCCGGTGACCTCGTCGCCGTCGGCTGCCTGGTGGACTCCTGCCAGCACTGCGCGAGCTGTGCCGAGGGGCTGGAGCAATACTGCGAGAACGGCTCGACCGGCACCTATGGGGGCGTCGAGAAGGAGACCGGCCGGCCTACGAACGGTGGTTATTCCGACAAGATCGTGGTGAACGAGAAGTTCGTCCTGCGCGTTTCCGGCAAGCTCGACCCGGCGGCGGCCGCCCCACTGTTGTGCGCCGGGATCACCACCTGGTCGCCGCTGCGGCATTGGAAAGTGGAAAAAGGGCAGAAGGTGGGCGTGGTGGGTCTGGGCGGGCTCGGCCACATGGGAGTCAAGCTCGCCCACGCCCTGGGCGCCCACGTGGTGCTGTTCACGACTTCTCCAGGTAAGGCGGCGGATGCCCACCGGCTCGGGGCCGACGAGGTCGTGCTCTCCCGCAACGCCGATGAGATGGCGAAGCACGCCAACAGCTTCCATTTCATCCTCGACACCGTCTCTGCGCCGCACGATCTCGATGCCTTCCTGGCGCTCCTCAAGCGGGATGGCGCTATGGTCCTGGTCGGCGCGCCGGGCGAGCCGCACCCTTCTCCCGCCGTTTTCGATCTGATCCTGAAACGGCGCACCCTGGCCGGCTCGCTGATCGGCGGCATCGCGGAAACGCAGGAGATGCTCGACTTTTGCGCCGAGCACGGGATCACCTCCGACATCGAGCTCATCCCCATCCAGCGCATCAACGAGGCCTACGAACGCATGTTGAAAAGCGACGTGAAGTACCGCTTCGTCATCGACATGGCCTCGCTGCGTAAATCCTGAGGCTTGGACTTCCTAGCCGGGCGGTTTCGTGCGTCACCAGGAGCCTTTCCTGGAACGCAACGGAACGTTCCCCTGCTCCGCAAGCCGGTTCCTGCAACGCCGGGGAGCGCTTCCCGGACGCTCACGATGCGGGATGAGACACGAGCCTGTGTTCCCGAGTGTCGCAGCAACGCCGTTGCGACACAAAGAGCCTCTCCTACGGGGCGGGGAAAGGCTCCTGCATCACGCCGACCGCGGGAAGCGTCACGGCGATGCCGGGCTGCATCATTGGGGAAGCTTGCGCGGTGATGCAATCCGAGATCTGCATGACGCAACTCGCTTGCGCGGTGATGCTTTCCGCCATCTGCATCACTAAGATCCCCAGCGGGGTGACGCTTCCCGCGTTCTGCATCATGCAGATCCGGAGAGCGGTGACGCAGCTCGAGATCCGCGTGACGCAGATCCCTTGCGTAGTGATGCAGACCGGGACGGCTGTGATGCGCGCCAGAAGGGGAGAGACTCCTGCCGGCCGCAGCGTGGCGCAGCACTCCATGGCAGAGCCTCCTCGTTCCGGCGCAGCCAGTGAGCCCAGGATCTACCTCTGCCGCACCGCCCCCGTCGCATGCCGTCGCCGGTGCCCTGCGACTGCCGAAGGCTCCGGCGTGCCACCCCCGCGAAGAATTGCGGCGCTGCGAGTCCAAAGCCAGGCGCAGCAAGATAGGTTTCAGCCGAATAGGTTCCAGGTTCCTGGCTAGCCGGCCAGTTCCAGGGACTTGCTAGCCGGCACCTAGATCAACGATGAATGAGAACGACCAGAATTCCGAGCACGACTGAGAGGATGAGCCACGCGTAAACACAACCCGTGTGTCTACGTATCGCCTCGAGATCGGCGGTCTGTTGTTGCTGCAGGCTGACAAGGCGCTCGAGAAGCTCACGGGGCGTAAGCTGCTGCAATTCGGAATCAGGTGTTGAATCTTCCATGGAGCACCTCAATTGGATAAGCCGTTGCAAGAGAGGGCGGCGGAGCGGGCTTCAGGGTAGTGCATTGCCACTTACAACCCGTAAATGGCAGCCAGCGGGTTTCCATTTCGCACCCTGGCGGCTTGGGCGGCCAGCTTCGCCGACTACGCCGGCTGCAAGAATGACCTTAGCTCTTTGACCTGTCGGCCCAGCTCGCTACAATGGCGGAGTGACTGACCGGAAGACAGCCCTTCGTATCCTTGACGCTCTCCGGCGAGGTCCGGTTGGAGACGCCGGAGTGCTTGTTGACTCGTCGGGGTTCGAGACGCGGGTTCCGGCTTTGACGGAGGACATCGACATCGCCGTGCCGGAAGCCACCGTGGCCCATCATGGCCGAGAGATTGTGGAAGCGCTCCAGGCTCAGGGCTTCGAGCACCAGCCGGGAACCGCATCGTTTATCGGTCCCGAGAACGCGGTCTTCGATCTGCTCGGACATGGCGATGCGGAGGAAGGGGACCACACCGGAGGCACCGACGCCCTACGAGTGATGGTATTCGAAGACCTCTCCCGGCTCCTGGCGACTCCCCAGGCGACGATGGAGCTTCCCTCCGGAGGCCGCGCCTTGAGGCCGGCCAGCTTCGTGATCGTCAAGCTACTCACGGAGCGAGCTCACAAGGGTGCCAAGGACAAGCTGCAAGCCCTCCTCGTCCTCGCGGAGCAAGGAGAGGACGAGGCCTTCGAGGCGGAGGTTGGCCGTCTCCTCGCCACCGTGGATCCCGAGCGGCTTGCCGACGTTCGCGCCGCTGCCCAGGCTGCCGTTTTCTCGCTTCAGAAAGATCCTACCTTTTCCGATGCCGGCGCTCAGGGATATGAGCCCATGAGGCACCAAGTCGAGGTCGGACTCGAGCGGCTGAGCGCGATTCTGGAGCGCCTCGATGCCTGATGTCCGGAGGTTCCTCACCGCCGACGAGCGCCTGAGGGAGCTGCAGCGGGACCGCAAGACGTTGCGGCGGGAGCGGATGATCCGCGAGGTGGCCGGTCCGGTCTGGAACCGGATGGTGCGAGTCACCCCTCTGAGCTTCCAAGGGCAGGGCCGACTCGTCGCGCGTGTGCTCCTTGCCTCCCGTGAGGCCGTGATCGAGGCGCTGAGGCCCGACGCGGTCTTCGCGGTCGATACGGCGATGCGTCTCGCGCATGGGGCCGGATTCCTGGCGGTCCAAGAGGTCCAGGCTTATCTCGCCGGGGCGGAGCCGCTCGACCGGCTCGCCGCGGCGGGCCTCATCTCTGCAGACGACTACTTCGACTCCACCCTCGTACGCCCCTGGCCCGGCCCAATCCGCTTGCTGGCCTGCCTTGTCGACGGGCTCCCACCGTCGCGCGAGGTCCAAGGCTGCTACCGCGTCGTGACCCGCGAACGGCTGGGCCGGGAGTTGGTCGGCACCGTTGGACCGCGGGCTGACCTGTTCGTCCTTTATGAGAAGGTCGAGGGAATCGAGGCCTCAGGTGCTCCAGAGTCATGGCCCGCTTCCGCGGCTCCGGATCCGCCGGGAAGGCGCCGCCGTTCATGACCTGGTGGACCGGCGGCGATAGCTTCAGCGGTGCGCTGGCCTGGATCGCAGCGCCCACGATCATCTCCGTCACGGGCCGCGAGTCCGGTGCCAGGGGTCGCCCGGCGCCGGGTGCCAGGGATCCCTAAAATGCCTCGAAGGGGGCGAAAGCAGCGAACGGACGCGGGAAAGCACGGCGCGCAACCCGGCGCCAGCCCTTCGAGCGTCTGCGGTTCACCATGGATGCCCTGCGCGCAGGTTGTCAAGAACTTAGGGCTCGTCACAGAATAACTGCACCAGTTCCCGGAGCTCAGTCCTAAGGTATCCAGGCCCGTTGGGCCGGACGCAAAACCTGATGGCGCACTTATTCTGTGACGAGCCCTTAGTGCTGCCTCACCAAGGCCTTGGCACCTATCCGGCCGCTTGAAAAAGCGGCGTTCGCCGAGGCGGGCTGGAGCACGCCGACCCAACTCGGGATCTCCGGCGCATGGTACGCTACACCCATGACGACGACCATTGACAAAGCAGGCCGTGTGGTCATTCCCGCCGAGGTTCGTAAGCGGCTCGGTCTGACCGCTGGCGCGGAGCTCCAGATGGTGATCGAGGGCTTTTCCATCCGGCTCCTCCGGGCGGTGGCCGGCCCTCAGCTCGTCCGGCGCGGCGAGCGCCTGGTCGCCCGACTCCAGGCCACGGAGGGAGAGCGCACCGAAGTCGATGTAGCACGGTTGATCGAAGAGGAACGGGACCGGTGGCCGGGCTGAGGGGCATCTTCTTCGACACCAGCATTCTCGTCGCCGGGATCGATACCAGCGCGGAGGCCTCAAGCAGCATGAACCAGAAGATCAAGGAGTTTGATTCCGTCCAGTTGATGAGGCGGCTGCGTGATCGGCTGAGTGAAGAGATGGCGCCGATGTCCCCTCAGGAACGAATTCTTTACATCCAGCGAAAAGCTAAGGCGAGCCCACTCTTTGCTCTCTTCGGCCACAATACTCGGCAGGAGGTGTCGAGCAAGTAGGTTCGGCAATGGAGGCATACAAGGCTGCAGGCAAGATCCCCGAAAGCCCCGAAGAGGGCGAAAAGACTCGGGAATGCGCGGCGCGCAACCGGGTCTACCGGGCGCGCGTGGCCGCTCTGGTGGAATCCATCGAAGCGGACGCGGCTCTTCGGCGGCGGCAGTCGAATCGATCCGTGATCGGAGTGGAGGCGATCCTTGCCATGGATTCCCAGCACCGTCCTGCGGAACTGGCGCGCTCGCCGGCTCCGCTCCTCCATACCTTCAGCAAAGCGGCCCGGGTTGCCTTCTACGAGGCCTACTCCTGGTTCGTCTCGGCTTTCCGGAAGGCGGCCGAGGCGTTGAAGGCGGGAGATCGCAGCGCGCCGTTTCCGGCGGGCAGCTTTCCCCCGGCGCTCCCCTTCGTCGCCGGATAGCCCCGTCGGCGACGTTCTTTGACAGCCGTCCGCCCGATCCGAGGGCCATTCCACCCTGAGCCCAGTCTCGGAAGGCCCGAAGTGTCTCCGAACGGCGGCTCCAAGAAGCCTCTCCGGCCGGAGAGGAGCTCATTCTGGCCCCTCGGAGCTGACTTCAAGTCGTCTTTTTCCAATTCGCCGGCGATTCTTTCATCAAAGCCTTGGCACCTCGGCGCTGCACCTCGGCGCTTCATCAAGGCCTTGGCACCTATACGGCTGGCTCCTGGGATTGCGCGGCTTCCGTCGCCGCTCTTGCGCTCGCCAGCTCGGTCAGTCTTTGTCCGACTTGGCAAACCGACTCACATTCTGCGGAAGTAATTAGCAGATTCACCAAAATGTTGTTTTTCTTTAGTTTACGCTTCTTCCCCTCGAAGGTGACGGTTACCGATTCGATGTTCAGAGTATTTGTAAGTCCACACTTCTTGCATTGATAGAGATCAATCTGGAGCCAAGTGTTTGTGCCTGGGGTGGGCGGACCGAGAGCCTCAAGGAAGGTAAAATCCTTCTTTTCCATGTGCTGTTTCAATTCGGTGGATTCACAAGTTTGCAGCTCTACGACCCGCGGCTTCTCTGTACACCAAGTGCCACATCCTTCACAATATGGTGCTTCCATCATATTGCCAAGAGCAGCGCCGACGGCTGCTCCTGTGATTATCAGTGCTTCAATACTCCAGTTAATCCACAGCACTATTCCGGTCGGCTTATAGCCGAAGACGTTCCAATATCCAAGCCCGTTTACTCGGTGAATAAGTGACCAAAGCACTTTCGGAATTACGGCTACCGATAATAGATCAAGAAAGTCCCACGCCATGCCACCGCGACCGAAGTAGCCGAATATCCAAACTACCCAGCTAACATATAATGCGACGAGGCCGACCACCAAACCCACGAGAGTAGATACCCAGGCATTCCGAACTTTTCTAAGCTTAAGGACCATTGCGGAAACTGCCCCAGGAATGGTTCCATAGAAAACGGTCATAAAAAAATTTATGTAAACGAATGGTATATAGAGAATGCCGTAGGCGTAAGGGAACGCGAGTAGCAAAGCGGCGAGCACTCCACTAAGAAGACCTAGAATTATAGATCCTATAGTGAAATGGCCGGAGTGCTTATAATACAGCAACCTTCCGGAGCGCAAATCTCTCACCATTGCAGGTTCTAGTTGTGAAATTCGCGATGTTTGAGGTAATAGAGACGTTGTTCGCTCCGAGGCAAAACGGGTGCTCCTTCGGGTACTATATTGAGCTAGCTGTTGCTGTCTATCTCTCGCAACTTGGGCTATGGCGGAGTCTCTCGTCTCGGCCTGAACGGTGAATACCTTCTCGTAGCCTCTTGCCGCGAGATTCTTTTCGCGCCAGGTGTTGCCTTTGAAGGCAGGAATCAACCAGAGTACGAGCAAGCCTGCGAGAACAATAATGAAAATCCAACCTTGCGTTGCTTGGCTCTCTATTCCGCCTGACCAAAGCACCAGAATGAAGAGGGCCACATAGAGGGCAAACCACAAGCCCAAGAAGGACCATAGCTTGCGAGCAAGCATCCAAAGGATTCCAAGAACCAAGGCCGGCCAGCAAAATCCTACTTTCAGCGCTTCAAGACCAAGGGCTGGGTGCTCGTAAACACTGAAGGTCTTCATGGTGATATATCCTTAAAAATAATAGCGATCGCTCGACAAAACTGTGGCAAGGTGCTTCGGATAGTCACCGTGATCGTAGGCGCCGTGCCTTTCAGGACCTCGCCGTGCGTCAGAGACCGCGGCTAACCCCCTGTGCATACCCCCATTTTAACGAAGGCCGCGGTTTACTGGTCTTTCTGGCGGAACTATAAAGAAGCCCGTAAATTGCATGGCGATCACCAAGTATGATACGGCGACATAGATGGGGTGATACTCGATAAGAGAGTTTGCGGTCATGCCCCATCGCTGGGTTAGTTGGTACAAAGAAAAAACAGCGCCGAGGACAAAGACCTTGCGGCTGGGTGATTTTATTGCCAAGAGTGCGAACCCTGCGGCTGCAGCGATGGCGGCAAAAGTAACCCATGTATCTTCTCGGCCCAATTGACCTGCGGCTTGGAGGCCCTCTATTTGGCTTGCCCACGCAGTCTGTCCGAGGAACATTATGAAATATTTACGAGAGGGGACAAAAGCTTTAATGAAATCAAGGGCGAAGCCAAGGAAAAAGACGCCCCGGAGCAGGCCATAATACTTGGAGCCGGATTCGGTGGGTCCGATGGGCCTTGGCGTGTCTTGGTGCGCTCGCTCTCGCGGGACGGTCAAGGCTTCGAGGGTTGCGACAGCACGCGCGTGAAAGGGATCCAATTTGATGGCGTTCTCGAGGAACTCCACTTGCTGCCTGTCGGTCAGGGCAATCTGCGAAGCTAGATAAAAAGCCTCGGCTGTCGGGTTCTTTTGGAGGATTTTTGAGGCGACCAGCCTAGCTTTTGGTACGTCTTCTTTCTCCAAGTAGAAGCGCAGCGCGACTAAAGAGATATCGCTCTCTTGCTGAGTAGATAAAAAATCCTTCAAAAGTGCACGGGCTGCACTCAGATCAGCGCTCAGCAGGCTACGCCGAGCATTGTGAAGCATTGTTTCCGCATCCATTGCGACCTCTCGTTTGTTAGGCACCTGCTTGAGGCGGTTCTTGGTCGAGCGGCTTCTGCGGTGGTGTAGTTTCTTTCGGCGTTGCGCTTGCCAGCTCTCCGACCATAATGAGGAGAGCCGCATAGAGGCCAAGCCACAAGCCCGAGTAGGACCATAGCTTGCGAGCAAACATCCAAAGGATGCTAAAAAATAAGGGCCATGAAAATCCTACTTTCAGTGCTTCAAGGCCTAAGACTGGACGCTCATATAAGTTGAATCGTCTCATGGCCATATCTCCAGGACTGACTTTGGCTGCCTCTCTCTATTCCGAGACACGGTTGAGCAAGGAATGTTTAGGCGCGCTGAACCCTGCGCACAGCCCCCAGGCTCGCCACCACCCCACAAGCGCCGTGAGCAGACGTAGGGATTGTCAAGTCTTGGCACCTATACGGTCACCAGGGATTCGGGTCAGAGTGAGTCGTTCCCTCGGGAGCTTGACAGCGAGCAGCCGCCGCGCGTGCCTCCTCGGCTTCCGCCGACAGGCCGAGTGTGGTGTAGAGCTCGCGGGCGCGCTCGAAGCGTGCTTGCGCGTCGCCAAGCCGAGCTGGCCTTCGGCGACGCTGGCGATCTCCCTATCCCCATCCTTGAGACCACTGATCACCGTCATTGGATCCCGCGCGAGCAGAAGTGAGCTGATATCAAGCGTTCGGTTGGCTTGGCCGAGCACCCTTGCCGGCGCCAGGAACAAGAGAGATAAGGCTACCAGGGAGAGGAGGATTTCTTGGCGTCCATGTCTCATGAGCATGACTCCTTAGGCGTTACGGTTAACTGCCGCGGCATGCGGCAAGGTCCCCACGGCCGGGACTGTCTGAGGCCCCCGGGTCATAGACCTCGGCAGCGACTTCTTTCATTGAGAGACACCATCGCAGCCAAAATGTGGTGTGCCTGGCCTTCCAAGATGACCTTGGCCCTGATTCTGGCACTGCTTTCCGAGATAGACGCCGAATCGCTGAAATCTCCGGCGAGAGGAAGAAATTTGCCCGGATACGCTCTCGGACGGAGATTTCCGGGCTTCAGCGTGCCGACACACGATGCGAGGCCGTTTGGGCGAGATTGGCCTCGTGACTCCTCCAAAAATTCCGAGAAACTGAGTTTTACGGGCGTGGAGTCTCGGTTCAGCGGTAGAGCTAGGAGCGCAGCGGCTGTGGCAGGGAGCGCAGCCGTTGTGCTACCGAGCGCGAGGCCTGTGCCATGGAGCGCAGCGGCTGTGCCACGGAGCGCAAGGCGCTGAGTCAAGGAGCGCAGCGGCTGTGGCACCGAGCGCAGCCGTTGTGCCATGAAGCGCAGCCGTTGGACCTCCCAGCGCAGAGGCTGCGCCCTGGAGCCGCAACCGCGAGGCCAGGAAGATCAGAGGGCAATCATCGCCAAGGGATCTTCCGGCCGCGGTGAAGACCTCTCGGCTGGTGTCAAACCGGCCGTTGACGGGACGTTAGCACGATTGGGAGGGGAAGAGGAGGCGGTCCACCGCAAGCAGACGACCTACCTCTTCTTACGCTCCGCCAGCAGGACCAGGCCGCCCGCGACGATGGCTCCCACGCCGGCCCAGGCGGGGATGTTGACCGTCTCTTTGTCTTTGACCGAGAGCTCGAGGGAGCCGATGGTGGCCTTATGGGTCTCCTTGGTGTAGGTCAGCTTGCCATAGACCAACCCCAGGATACCGGCCACGATCAGCACGATGGCCACGATCTTCAATGGGCTCATCGCGACTCTGCTGCGCGGCGGCGGGGGCTCGCGACCAAGCCCACGAGGAGCGCAACTCCCGCGACGGTCAGCAGCGTCTTGCCGGGGTTGTTGCTGACGTACTTGCTCCCGTCCTTCTGAAGGCGCGTGATCTTCTTTTTGGCCTGGGAGTAACGCCCGAGCAGAGACTTCCTGGCGCCAGTGTAGCGCCCGTATACGTTGTCCAGAAGGCGCCCGGCTCTGCCGCTCACCTGAGCCGCCGTCTTGCGGACACGCCGGTCGACCAGGTTCACGCCGTCGCCCAGGCTCTCTTTCGCGGAGTCGAGGCCGTTGTTGACGACCGAGCGGGTCCTCTCCACCACGTCATCCACGCCGTTCTTGATGAGCTTCGCTGCTTTGCTGTTGCTGGCCATATGGTTCTCCAGACTGTGTCCGTTGCTGAAATGAGGTTGCGCCGCCTACAGTAGGTCGGCACGGCACGGATAGATCCTTCAAGATCCGCGCCAGCGTGGTGATGAGGGTCTTGGGCGGACGGCTCCGCTGTTCCCGGGAACCTTCCTCCCCTTACCGCGTTATGGTTGTCTGGAGACGCGAGAAGCCCATGAGCATGCCGATGGTTCTCGAACAGCCGAGCGATGCGGAGTTGATGTCCCGGGTGCGAGGGGGGGACCGCGATGCCTTTGCGGACCTCGTGGACCGCCACAAGGATGCCGTGGTGAGCTATCTCGCCCGGCTGACGGCGGATCGCGACCGCGCCGAGGACCTGGCCCAGGAGACGTTCCTGCGCCTGTTCCGCTCCGCCCGCGACTACGTCGAGCAGGGGTATCTGCGGGCCTATCTCTTCCGCATCGCCACCAACCTGGTGCGGTCGGAGGAGCGGCGGGAGCGGCGGCTGCGGTTGCTGATGCCGTTCTTGCCGCGGGAGGAGCACGCCGAGCCGGCCGCCGCGAGCAGCATGCTCCGCCGCGAGCTGCATCGTGAGGTGGCGGCGGCGCTGGCCTTGCTGCCGCTGCGCTACCGGGTGCCGCTCGTGCTCCACGAGATCGAGGGATGGACTTACGTGGACATCGCCCAGGAGTTGGGATGCCGCGAAGGCACGGTGAAGTCGCGCGTCCATCGCGGACGCCAGCAGTTGAAGCAGAAGCTCGAAGCGTATTGGACAGTTGCAGGAGGTGCGGCATGAAAGACCACCGGACCCGCGAGATAGCGGAATTGCTGCGCGAGCTCCCCCGCGAGCAGGCCCGTCCGGGTTTCACGGCCCGCGTGCTGGAGCGGCTCGACGAGCCCCGGCGGATCGATTTGCGCGGCAACTTTCGATTCGCGCTGGCCACGGCGGCGGCCGTCCTCGTCGCGTTCGCGATCTCGGCCGGCGTCCTGATGGAGCGGGGAAGCGGAGCCCGGAAGCAGCGCGAGGCCCTGGCCGCCCGGCAGACTCTGGAGGAGCTGCGGGCCGAGCACGGCCGTCTGGAGCAGGAGCTGAAGGAGATCTCGGAGCCGCCCGTGGTCTACCTCGGCGGCGACGAAAGAGTGGATTACGTCCTCGACCTGAGAAAGGTCCGGCATGCTGAAGTCGTGGCCCCGGCGGCGTATCGCCCGGACACGTTCTGAAAACTTTTTATCGAGACGCAACGACAACAGGAGGAAGATCACCCATGAACGGCAAGGGATTCCGTACTACGGTCTGGGGCCTCGCCCTCGGCCTCACGGTGTGGACGGGCACGGCGAGCGCCTTGCGCGCCGCGGGCGACGAAGGTGAGGGCGGCAAGAAAGTCGAGAAGCAGCGGGTCGTCGTCATCAAGGATGGCAAGCCCATGGTCTACGACAGCGACGGGCCGCAGGTCAGCCGCGGCTATCTCGGCGTGGCTCTGCTGGACCTGACGCCGGAGCTGCGCGCTCACTTCGGCGTGCCGGACGACTCGGGCGTGATGGTCTCCAAGGTGGAGGCTGGCAGCCCGGCCGACAAGGCGGGGATCAAGGTGGGCGACATCCTCACTTCGATCGACGGCAAGGCCATGAAGTCGAGCTGGGACGTGATGGGCAAGGTCCGTAGCTACGACAACAACCAGCAGGTGCCCGTCGAGATCTGGCGCAACGGCAAGGCCCAGACCGTTTCGGCGCCTGTCGTCCTGCGCGAGCGCTCGGAGCTCGAAATTCTCCCCCTCCTCGGCAAGGCCGGCGGCGACGGTGACCACTTTCTGCTCAAGCTCGACGGCGACCAGCTCCTGAAGGACGGCAAGTGGCTCGAAGGGGACGGCAAGTGGCTCGGAAAGGACGGCCAGCCGATCCACCTCCAGCGCCTCAAGGTCGCGGGCCGCGAAGCCGATCTGGAGAAGCGGCTCAAGGAGCTGGAGAAGAAGATCGACGAGCTGCAGAAGCAGTTGGAGAAGAAGAAGTAAAGGGTAAATCTCCCCATCGCGACAACGTACCGGTAGAGACATCCCAGCCCGTTCACGATACCGCCGCACTTCACGGTGACGGCGGGACGTCTCTCCGGGGCGTCCACCGCCCAAGACCCTCATCACCCCGGCCCTCTTCTCCCGCCCCCTCCCAGCCCCCCTCACCGGGAGAAGAGGGAGCCCCCGCCCTCCTCCGTAGGGTGGGGAGACGTTCCCAGATATACAATCCTCCCCCATGAGCCCGAACCGTCCCCTCCTCTCGCTTCTCGTAGTCCTGCCTCTTCTCCTCTCCTCCTCCCTCGGCGCCCAGACCGACGCCATCGCGGCCGGTGACGCGGCCTATGCGCGGCGGGCCGAGGGACACCAGGGTGCCAAGGCTCAAGCAGGGCCCATCAACGAGGCCGTCGCGGCGTTCGAGCGGGCCGTGAAGGAGCAGCCGGACCGGCTGGAGGGATCGTGGAAGCTCCTGCGCGCCCTCCACTTCAAAGGCGAATTCGTGGCCCCGACCAACGACGAGAAGCAGAAGGTTTTTGCCCACGGCAAGGAGGTGGCCGAAGCGGGGCTCGACCGGCTGGCCAAGCGGGTTGGAGGACGGGCGAAGCTCGACGCCATGACGCCGGCCCAGGCAGCCAAGGCGCTGGCAGGCGTTCCCGAGGCACCGCCTCTCTACCTCTGGTCCGCCGTTCACTGGGGGCTCTGGGGGGACGTTTTCGGCCGCCTCGCCGCGGCCCGCCAGGGCGTGGGGGACAAGGTCCGCAATTACGCCGAGATCCTGATCGCCCTCGACGAGCGCTACGAGGACGCCGCCGGCCACCGCATCCTGGGCCGCCTCCACACCCTCGCCCCCAAGGTCCCCTTCGTCACCGGCTGGGTGGACCGCGACAAGGCCGTCTCCGAGCTGCGCAGGGCCGTCGCCCTCGGCCCCGACACTCTGGACAATCATCTTTTCCTCGCCGAAGCCCTCTTCGAGCACTTCCCCGCCAAGTCCGCCGAGGCGCGGGAGATCTGTCGCAAGCTCCTCACCCACCAGCCCGTGCCCAGATGGTTGGTGGAGGAGGAGTCGACGCTGGTGAAGACGAAAGCGCTGCTGGCGAAGTATCCGGGGTGAAGTTTCATGCTGACGCGTCACCGACACGTCGGTGACGCGTCACCCGCCGGGTTCCGTTCCCCTCCCCTCGCGCTGAAACCCCGTAGATCGTTCACTTTACGCTTTGGCGCGCCGCTTGCGTAAAGGGCTTTTCGCCGCGGCAAACGGCATCGAAGAGCCTACCGCAAACAGAAAGGTTTTCGCGTCTACGCGGAAAAGGGAGCGCAAGCTATGGCGAACGACGAGAAGAAGGATCCGGTCACCACGGTCGTGGGGGAGGACAGCGCCCTGGTCACCACCCTCGCCCTGGGGGAGGAGCACGTCATCACCACGCTGGTCGGCGAGCAGGTGCAGCACGGTCCCGAGCTGGCGAAGGCTGCCGGCGGCGGGCCGGCTTCGGCGACGACGGTCGTCGGCGAGAGCTGGTATCCATCGCTGCCGGTCACCACCACGATCACGGGCGAAGAAGGGAATCCGACGACGACCACGATCACGGGCGAGGAGCAGTTCTCGTCCGCCGCGACCACCACCGCGATCGGCGAGGAAGGTCCCACCACCACGGTCGTGGGCGAAGAAGGGGGACCGACGACGACCATCGTCGGCGAGGAAGGTGGCCCTACCACGACGATTGCCGGTGAAGAGGGGGGGCCGACGACGACCATCGTCGGTGAAGAGGGCGGCCCGACCACCACCGCGGTCGGCGAAGAGGGACCCACGACCACGGTCGTGGGCGAGGAAGGGGCCACGACGCTCGCGGTTGGCGAGGAATCGGCCACCACCGTCGCGGGCGAGCAGTCCCAGGCGGTCGCCACCACCACGGTGGCCGGCGAAGAGGGCTCGCCCACCACGATCGCCGGCGAGCAGTCCCAGGTCGTCGCCACCACCACGGTGGTGGGCGAAGAGGGGCCGGTGATCACCACGGTGGTCGGCGAGGGGCCGCATCATCAGGTGCCGGTGACCACCACGGTCGCGGGCGAGGACGCTCAGGGCGGCGGCGGTGGCGGCGCTTTCGGCCGCTTCTAGACCGGCGCGACATCAGGAAAAGCCCGGCCGGAGACGGATTTCGGTTTTCCCCTTCGCGCCGGGCTCTTCCTTTCATAGATCTTTTCGAGCGAGGAGCGCATGCCATGAGCCGAGGTCCGCAAATCCTGATCGCCGGGGGCGACACCGATCCCAATCTGAGCGCTCTCCTGGGCTGTCTGCAAAAACGGGGGGTGGAGCACGAGGCCCTGCTGGTGGGCGCCAACACCCATCCGCGCGTCACTTGGGAGATCGACGGCGACGAGCTGCTGGTCAACGGCGAGTCGCGCCGGCCGGCCGCCGTCTTCCTGCGCAACGACGTGTTCACGGGCCTCGCCGCGCGCCGGCCCGAGCCGTTCCAGCGGGCCGCGGCCTGGTTCACCACCGTCTCCGGCTGGGCCATGTCGCACGACGACGTGCGCCTGTTCAATCGCGCCAGCGCGCTCAACGTCACCAACAAGCCGCAGGTGCTCCACATCGCCCGGCAACTGGGGTTCGACGTGCCGCCGACGCTCGTCACCAACGATCACGAATTGCTGGCGAGCGAGCTCAGCCGGCACGAATTGATCGTCAAACCCGTCAACGGCGGCGATTTCGCCCGCGACCTCGCGGAGGTATTCCCGCAGGTGGATACCGTGAACGGCAGCCTGGCGTCGCCCGCCATCGTTCAGCGCAAGCTGGTGCCGCCGGAGATCCGGGTTTACAACATCCGCGGCCGGTTCTTTCCTTATCAGCTCGTGGCCGACGCGCTCGACTACCGCACGCGCTCCGATTGCAAGGTCGTCCCCCTGGAGGTCTCCGATCTGCCGGAGGGGTTGACCGATCGTCTCGCGGCGCTGATGGAACGGATGAGCATGGATTTCGGCGCCGCGGATTTCAAGGCCTGCCCGGAAACGGGGCGGCTCCAATTCCTGGAGATCAACAACAGCCCGATGTTCACCGCCTTCGATGCGGTTTCCGGCGGCCGCTTGACGAGCGCGCTGGCGGATTTCCTCTGTTCGTGAGGGGCCGGATGATTCGCGAGCCGCAAGTCGCAGACACCGCCGAGACCGCGGAAGATGCCGCCGCCGTCCGGGAGGCGCTGACGGCCATCTTCCGCTCGCTCTACATTCAGTCGCCGGCCCGCATCGCGTTTCCCGCGGTCGTGCCGTCCGATCTGATGGCGCCGCCTCCCTCTCTTTCGCCGGAGGAGAGGTGCCGGCTCACGGCGACGCTGCGCAACCTGCTCTACAGCCGCTGTTTTTCCCGCTCCGCCGCCGCTTTGTGCCCGCCGGAGGCGGCGAAGGATCTCGTGAAGAAGCTCTCCGCGGCCAATCAGGGGCGGGACGGATGGCTTCCCGGCTGGCGGATCGAGGAGGTGGGGCGCGAGGGCGATCTCGTGGTCAGCCGCGGGCCTGTGCAGCGGGCCGTGCGGGCCGGCGACTATGCCATGACGTTGTCCGAAGAGCTGCCGCCGACGCCCGGCTGTGCCGTGACTTTACGGCACCGGCGGGAATCGCTCACGTTTCAGGCCGGCGTCTACTACGCCTTCGGCGACGCGGACCCGCAGCCGGGTGAAGAGGGGAAAGCGCTGCGCATCTACCTCCACGCCGCGCAGGAGAGCGCCGTCCCGGTCTTCGCCGTTCTGACCGCCGCTCTCAACTCCCAAGGCGTGCCGTTCACCCTCAAATCCATGCTGCGGCCGGATGAAGGGGACCGCTGCGATGCGACGCTCCTCTATCTGCCGGCCGGCCGGTTTCCAGTTTTCGCCAGTTTGATGGAAAGGTTTTCACAGTCCCTCCGTTCGTATCTCGCGCCGGGGGCTCCCTTGTTCACCAAGCCGCTGGCGGTGGGTATGGGCCTCGCCGAGAGCCCGGAGACCGGTGAGAGCTTCGGCATGCACCGCTGCCGGCTGCTGGCTGAAGGGATCGTGGCGGCGTGGAACGAGGGACGGCAGGACGCCGCGGCCCGCTGGCGCAGTGTGGGGCGGCGGTTCGCGGCGGACGGGCTCTCCCTGGCCCGCCCCTATCTCAATGCCGGCAGCCGGGACGTCTATGGATGGGAACGCCCATGATCCTGACCGAAACCAGCGTCGTCGAATACCTCGGGCAGCGGCAACTGCTGGCGCAGGGCTCTCCCTGGTCCGTGGCCGGCTCGCCGAGCCGGAACCGCAATTTCAGCGCCGCTCCGGCGCAGGGCGGGCCGGGGTTCTTCGTCAAGCAACTGCGAGTGACGGCGCCGGCGAGCGTCGCCATGATGCAGCGGGAGGCGACGGTCTACTGGCTCTCTCGCCACGACGAGGATTTCGCGGCGCTCCAGGGGCTGATCCCACCCTTCGTGCTGTTCGACGGCGCCGAGAAGGTCCTCGTCCTCGGGCTGGTGCCCGGTTCGCGGAGCCTTTTCCATCATCAGCAGGCGCTCGGGGATTTCCCCGTCGCCGTGGGCGAGGGCCTCGGCCGGGCTCTCGCGGCGGTCCATCAGCGGGTGGGGCTCAGGATGCGGAGCGATCCCAGCCGTGCGGCTTTTCCCCGGGAGGTGCCGGGGATCTTCACGGCCCATCGCGGTGGTCCTCTCGTCCAGTGGCTCGGGGCGGGGCAGATGCGGCTGATCGATCAGGTTCGCAAGAGTCCCGTGCTGTCCCAGGCTTTGGATCATCTGGCGGCGACCTGGAGCTTCGATTCCTTCACGCACGGGGATATAAAGTTCGAGAACTGCGTCCTCGCCCAGGTCCTGGATGGCGAGGTCCGGATCGTGGACTGGGAGCTGGCGGATTTCGGCGATCCCTGTTGGGACGCCGGCTGCATCGTGCAAGCCTACCTCTACGTCTGTCTGCTGCCGTTCCTGGCGCGCCGGGGGGAGGGTTTGGCTGGGCGGCTTGATCACGCAGGAGCGCGGGCCGCGGCGATGCGGGAGGCCCTCGGCGGTTTCTGGCGTCACTACGCGGCGGGCCGGGCTTCGGCCGACTTGGAGCGGGTGCTCGGTTGCGCCGCCGCGCGGCTGATCCAGATGGCCCTGGAGGTCATGCACGGCCAGCCCGAGCCGACGCCCCAGGCGCTCTCCCTGCTGGAGCTGAGCGAAGAGGTGATGGCCCGGCCGCTGGAGGCGGCGGGAGCGCTGGGGCTGGGCCCTGTGCTAAAGTCACCGGAAGGCCGTACTTGTCCTATCTACGGGGAATCGCATGAGCGGGATCGAGACCGAGACCGGCAGGCCAGACATACCCTCGGAGGGCGCCGCGAGCTTCCAGATCTTCGACCGGGAGCAACGCTCCCACCCGTGGGAAAAGGCATTCAGCGAGATGTACCACCAGGACCCCGGAAGACGCTGGGCTGTCGCCATGAATTGGAGGATGGACCACCGGGTCTCACCGGACCGGGAAGCCGGTGACCTGCACATCTGCAGCTATTTCCTTGAAGCGACGGAGGCTGAGAGTTGGTGGATCGCCCGGAACCTTTATTTCCAGGAAGAGATCTGCCGGCGGAACGATCCTTCCGGGTCCCGACTCTCTGCCTATCTGCGGCCCACTAACCGAGAGAACCTCGTTCCAGAGAAAGTGGCCGGTTTCGACGATCTCGTGCACGTCGGTTCCTTGAATGCCCTCCTGCGGCGGAGCTCTCGAAGCGAACGCGAGGCGGACGTCGACGTGGCTCTCCGGCGGCTGGCGGGCAGAGGATTGCCCTCGAAGCCCGTAGCCGAGAGCGATCCGGACTGGTTCCTGAGAGAGGTCGCGGGCCTGGCGTACGCCCTGCTTTCCCGGGGAGAGAACGTCATTCGTGCAACTGCCGGGCTCCTCGCGAATGCCTGTGGCGACACCGAGCCTCCCTGGTGGGCCTGCTTCACGGAGGAGATTCTCTCGGCTCTCGATCCAGGAGACGCTACGAAGCTCTGTACGGCTTTGGGACTCGGCCACCGCACGGGCGGTGAGTGGCTCTTGGTCTGGAGGTATCCGGTAAGCGATGCCGGTGCGCTCTACCGGCCGACCGCGATAGAGGCCAACGATTCGCCCTACCACTTTCCTTCTCCGCCCAAGTATCCCTTCGGGATCACCATGCCTCTGGCCTCCGGCTTCGCGTCGTGCCGCGAAGTGCTCCATCGCCCTCTCCGCGGCTCTGCCGCCGCCGACCGGTGCACGGGCAAGCTTCTCTACCTTGAGAACACCCCGATAATCGGCGACAATGCGAGGGTAGCGGCATTGCGCGCCGGGCATCGCGAGCGGCTGAAAAGAGAATTCGCCGCTACCGGCGCTGCCTGGCTGGATCGTCACACGGACCCTTTGCCATGAAAACCGCTGACCCCGCACTGGCGCATTTCGCCGAATCCCTGACGGCGGTCGTCGAGGCTGCCGACATGGATAGTTTTCGCGACTATCTTGCGGGTAGCTCTCTTCCCGCCCTGGGAGGAGACCTGGAGCCGGCGGAAATCATTGATCAGGCCATCACCCAAGCCGGCAACCCGTCTGCCTTCTCGAAGCGGATCGCCGGGATCCTTGCGACCGTGGTTGCCGAGGGGGAGAGAGATCTCGAGTCCCCTGCCGCCGGGCTTACCCTGAGAAGGCAGCACCTGTTGCGCAACGCGCTCCATCTGGCTGCCAACCTGCCTGCCGAAGCAGAGCTGTTTACCTCGCTCAAGCAGCTCCTCGGCGCCTTGAAGGCCATGCCGCAAGGAGGGAGAAGCCAAGGTCCGACGAGCCTGCTGCTCCCCCTCTGGCGGGCGCTCGTCTACCAGCAGACCGACGACTCTCTTCAGGAGGAGTGGTTCTCGCTACTCAGGGGGGCCGGCGACTGGACGCCAGCGCGCCGGACTCTCCTGCAGACCGCCTGGAAGGGTCTCCTGTGGATTCCTCCCAATCCAGAGCAACGGCAGGCCGGCGAGATCGTCAATTTTCCCCGGGTCGAGGCAGGCCTCCTGACGCTCCATCAAGCCGTCGAGGCTCAACCGGGAGGGCCGGACTTCCTCGGCAACGTCCTGGAAGTTCTGACCCATACGTTCCCCCGCTCCGCAGAATTCTGGGAAGCTCGTTTCGGCGGGAGTGCGCTTTTCCTGCTCTGGCCCCGAGCCCTCAAGGAGGCGGCGTACAGGAAGTGGCCTGGATTACGGAAGCGGTATCTCACCGCAAGGCCTGGCTCTCCAGCGATCGCTGACCGCGGAACCGTCCGCGACTTCAGACGCGAGGAGCGGCACTTGACCAGAATCTTCAAGGCTCTTTCAGACGGGACTCGTCAGGAGATCCTGCGCCTGCTGGAAACGACTCATCGAAGCACAATAGGCGAGATCCTCGGAAAATTTGATCTGTCCCAACCGGCCATCTCGCGCCACCTTCAGGTCTTGAAGGAGGCTGACCTGGTCATCGAGCAGAAGCAGGACCAGGATAGGATCTACGGCCTCAACGAGGAAACGATTCACCACTTCCTTCCACTCTGGTTGAGAGCTCAGGAAGCGAAGTCCCGGCGTAAAACGGTGCGTTAGAGAAACTAAGCACCCCTGCGACAAGTTCGAGATTCGAGGTTTGAGGTGCGCAGTGCGAACGCTGAACTCTCTTCGTGAGCAGTGACTGCCGCACTCGATAGGCCGTGGGGGAGCGCCTTCTCAAGTTACCTTAATCGGCCAAGCGGAGACGGCCAACTTGGCAAGCCGTTGCTGGCGAGTCGCGATCGCAGCTGCGCCCCACTTAGATATTTTGCCTACCTCTTTCGTGAGCGCATACTGCGACGAGGCAAGTGCAACCCGCTTCTTGTTGAAAGGTGCGCTCTTTAGGGATGCATTCAGTTTCTGCTTTAGAAGGACCAAATTGCCGATGCGGCGTTGAACAGCACGGGCAGTGTCTTCGTCAAATTCGGGCCAGTTGCCTTCAGGCTTTAGGGGCAGCACGTGCTCTAGGTTGATCTCTTCCTCATTCGCATTAGGTACTAGCTCTGGTTGAGCCTGCCCCTGAGCTTGCTTCTCAAGGGCTCGCAAGTAATACCGCGCGAGGTAGGCTTGGGCGACAGAAGCTGTTGCAAATGCGGACTCAAATGCCTTGTCTGTTGGGACAACTCCTGTCATTGCAGAGGCGAGCTGCTTTGCGGAGGTAATTGAGCCAGCATGAATAGACTTTGCCCTCTCGCAGTAGTTGTCCTCAAGCACGCCACCACCGAGGCCACCATGTACTAAGAACCTGACTCCCCAGGCGACGATTAGGCGGAATGCCTTCTTCGCTTCGCTTGCGGAGAACTTTTTCAATACGGCCAGTAGAAGCGGCCGGACCTGCACCATCCGAAGCAAATTGATCGTCTCTACGTGTTGTCGGGTGCTGATTCCGTATTCATTCCAGAGTTCATGTGCCGGGCTGAGCACAGCCGCGTAGTGGCGTGCGGCAACCTCAAGTCCACGAGCGAGGTCGACCGCGGCTTGCTTGCTAGAAATCCGTTTGCGAATGGCGGTATAGAGGTCGCGCTCCCGCGTAGCGCCGTTGCGGGAAGACCAATAGTGGCGAATATAATCAACGAGTGAAGCGTCTGTATCTACTGCTGTGAGCGCGCCGAGCATCGCTGCCCAGGACGCCTGAACCTCTGCGATCCGGTTCTCTGCGCGATAAAAGAGGTAGTTCTTGAGCAGATCAGATATTGCGAGATCTATCCCGCGGTCGTTGAGTGTCTCGAAGATCGTGAATGCATTGGCATGATCTGGAACCTGTACCAAGATCACCTTCGCCTTGCCGTTCAGATATTCAATGTAGTCAACCAGCGCGTCTATGGGAGTCCTTGACGTCGAGGTAATAGCGAGAATGTGTTTGCGGGCAATTTCGCATGCATCGCGGATAAGACGATGGGATGTCCTGCTGGGCGTTAGCAGCATACGCTCCGGTGAACCAGGCCTCGTAAGTACTGTGCTTTGAAAGTAGTTATGGTCGATATCGTTCAAGATAAGCCGCGGGACAGCCTCCTGCGTTCGAAGGTCCCGCTTAAGGAGAAAGTCGTTCTCAAGGGTTGAGGCCCGTTCAGATTCCTGGTTCACCAGGAAATAGTCGCGGATCTGAGCAAGTATCAAGGTGACTGTTGCAAGTCGTTGCTGTCCGTCAACGACCTCTAGCATGCCAGCGTTTTCCGTAGAAACGACAACTGAACCAAGGAAGTATTCAGTGTCGCCTGATTTCAGCGCGGCAGTAACATCTTGAAGGAGATCAGTGACATGAGAGGTCTCCCACGCATAGGAACGTTGAAATGCTGGCACCTTAAGACGGTTATCCGAGAGGACGTGGGCGATGCCTTCAAGGTTGATGCGGATCTGATCTAGCGATGCCAAGTTCGAGCTCCAAGATCATCAGCAAGTCGGTTTGAGAATTAGAAGAGTTACCCGAGGGCTACTTTGAGTCGCTAAGAACCTCGAATCTTAGCGTCGTGCTAATTCTTCGGGTTGCTAAGATCATACGTCGGATCCTAAACCTCGTCAATACCTGGAGGTGCTGAGCGATAGGGGCGCATAGGTTGGGGTGATCTCGGGGACTTACCTTGTAAGGGGGGCTTTCCAGTCCGAATCTCTTGGACATCTCTGGTTGGCGGCATCGGAGTTGGCGGGGCCGGAGAGGCGCCCACAACGATCCGGAGGTCCAGGGGCCGGGCTAGATCCGGCCAGCAGGAGATCCTAAAGTCCCGGCTTTCCCAAGGACCAGGAAAGGTCCGGTATGATTCCGTCATCCTAGCTTGGGGAGACGGAACAGAGATGCACGTCGGGATCGACCTCGGAACCACCAATTCCACCCTCGCCACCTTCGACGGCGCCACTTTGAGCGTGGTGGCCAATGCGCAGGGCGAGACGCTGACCCCCTCCGTGGTGCGGATCGACGCCCGCGGCGCCACGCTGGTGGGGCGGCGGGCTTTCCGCTTTCTGGAGACGGACCCGGCCAATACCCGCGGGGAGTTCAAACGGCTCATGGGGACCGAGGAGCGGCTCCGCTTCGAGACCTCCGGCCAGTCGTTCCTCCCCGAGGAGCTGTCGGCGAAGGTGCTCTCGTCTCTGCTCGCCGATGCCGAGGCCGTCCTCGGATACCGGCCGGCGGCGGCCGTGATCTCGACTCCCGCCCTCTTCGAGCTCCCCCAGAACCATGCCACGATGAAGGCGGGCAAGCTCGCGGGGCTCGCCGAGGTGACCCTCATCCAGGAGCCGGTCGCCAGTGCCATTGCCGCCGGCTGGCGGGCGGATGCGGAAGGGTTCTGGCTGGTCTACGACCTGGGCGGCGGTACGCTCGACGTCTCGCTCCTGGAGACGCGCGACGGCTGGCTGCGGGTGGTCGATCACGGCGGCGACAACTTCCTGGGCGGCAAGGACTTCGACAACGCCTTGACCGATTGGGCCGCAGCGCGGCTGGCGGCCGAGACGGGCCTGCCCGCTCTCTCGCGGACGAATCCCGCCCACCGTCGCCCGCTCGCCAAGCTCAAGGCGGCCTGCGAGCAGGCGAAGATCGACCTGTCGCGCCTCGATCGCACGTCCATCGTCTGCGCCGAGGTCTTCTCCGATCCCGGCGGCAACCCGGTGGACGCCGACGTGCCGGTGACGCGAGGCGAGTTGGAGGGGCTGGTGGCGCCTCTCATCGAGCGCAGCCTCGACGTTTGCCAGACCCTGCTGGAGAAGAACCGGCTGGCGGCGGACGCCGTGGGGCAGGTGGTGTTCGTGGGCGGCCCCACGTTGATGCCCGCCTTGCGCCAGCGGGTGGGAGGCCTCTTCGGCGGCCGGGCGGCGGAGGGGATCGATCCCATGACCATCGTGGCCCGCGGCGCCGCTCTCTACGCCGCCACCGTGAACCTGGAGGCGCGGGCGCCGGAGCCGGCACCTCCCACCGGCCTGGTGGTGCGGGTGGAGCATCCGGCGGTGACGGTGGATACCGAGCCGTTCGTGGTCGGGCGATTCCTGCCGGAGAAGGGAGAGGAGATCCCCTCCCGCGTGCGGGTGACGCGGGAGGACGGGGGGTTCGAGAGTGGCGACGTGGAGGTGAGCGACGAAGGGGCGTTCGTGCTCCAGGTGCGGCTGGAGAGGCACCGCCAGAACCGCTTCCGGCTCAGCGTTTCCGGCCGGAGGCGCGAGATCGAGCTGCGCTCGCCGGAGTTCGCCATCGTCCACGGCGTCTCGATCGCCGACCCGCCGCTCGCCCGCAGCGTCGGGGTGGCGCTGGCGAACGATACCGTTCTGGTCTATTTCGAGAAGGGGACGCCCTTGCCGGCGCGGCGGATGGCGGTGCACAAAACGGTGCAGCGGGTGCCGGCCGGCGCCGCCGAGGACGTACTGGCCATCCCCGTGGTGCAGGGCGAATTCTCCCGCGCTCACTTGAACCGGCTGATCGGCAGTCTGCAGGTCCGCGGCGGACGGCTGAAGCGGGACCTGCCGGCCGGCTCGCGGGTGGAGGTCACCCTGCAGCTCGACCGCTCGGGGCAGCTCCATGCCCGGGCGGACCTGCCGGAGGCGGGCGAGAGCTTCGAGGACGTAGTGCACGTCCTCGTTCCCACGGCCACGCCCGAGGTGCTGGAGACTGAGCTGGTGGCCACCGAGCGCCGGGTGGCCGAAGTGCGGCGCCGGGGGTTCTCCTCCCGCCAGCCCGCCCTGGTGCGGACGATGAAGGGCGCCGCGGACTTGCTGGCCGAGGCGCGCGCCGGCTTGGAGGCGGCGCGCGGCGGCGATGCCGATGCCGCGGCCCGGGTGCACCGCCTGCTCCTCGATCTCGACGGCGCGCTGGAGCAGACCGA
>DASUEN010000157.1:0-57064 GCA_036275055.1 Thermoanaerobaculia bacterium | reverse complement strand
CCGAGTACCGCCGCCCCGCCTTGCGCAGCCGGGTGTGCTCGGAGGCGATGGACACGATGTCCACCGCATCGCGCACGGCCTGCACGAGCTGGGGAGTGAGGTTGACGTTGCCTATGGGCATGGAAGTTTCTATCCCCAGCGCTCTTGAGACACCTCAGCTCCCCCGAAACGTCACCACCGTGGCCCCGTCGCCCCCTTCGTTGGGGGCTCCCGCCCGGATCTCCGCCACGCCCCGGTGGCTCCGCAGGTGCTGGCGCACGGCCTGGCGCAGCCGGCCGGAGCCGTGACCGTGCACCACCCGCACCTCCTTGCGCGAGGCGAGGAGCGCCCGGTCGAGGTACGACTCCAGCTCCTCCAGGGCCGGCTCCACCCGCAGGCCGATCAGGTTGAGCTCCGGCGGCACGTCCGTCGCCTCGTCAATGTCTCCGCGGCCGGCGCGGAGATCCGGCCGATCCGACCGACCGGTCCGATCCGTCCGATCGAGGCGGGAGGGTCCGGCGGGGACGAGCTCCTCCGGCCGGGAGCGCACCCTCTTGCCGCGCACCAGCACCTCCGCCCGGCCGGTCTCCAGCTTCTCCAGCACTCCCTGCCAACCGAGACCCACGTGACGGACGAGCCCGCCCACCGCGATCGGCCCGGAAGGCCCGGCGGGCTCTTCCTCTACAAAAGAAGGTGCCTCCGCGAAGAGGGTCTGCACCGCCTCGGCGGCCAGACCCCGCCGGCGGCCCTCCTCGAAACGCTCCCGCAGGCGTTCCTCTTCCCGCCGCAGCCGCTCCGCGGTCTGGCGGCGGAAGTCGTCCAGCTCCGAGCGCATCTTCTTTCCCGTGCTCTTGCGCTCCTCCTCCAGGGCCGCCCGCTCCTCGGCCAGCCGGCGCCGGAGCTTCTCGGCGTCGGCGCGCTCGACCTCCAGCCGTTCGCGGGTCTCGGCCAGCTCCTGCCGCACCTTCTCGACCTCGGCGATCAGCCGGCGGAGATCGCGGTGCTCCGAGCCCAGCCGCGCCTCGGCGCGATCCAGCCACTCGGCCGGCAACCCCAACCGGCGGGCGAGGGCCAGGGCCTCGCTGCCGCCCGGCGGCCCCGGCACCAGCCGGAAGGTGGGGCGGCCGGTCGCCGGATCGAACTCCATGGCCGCGCACGACGCCCCTTCGTACTCCAGGGCCGCGGCGGCGAGCTGCGCGAGGTGGGTGGTGATCACCCCCAGGCTCGCTTTCTCCAGCAGACCTTCGAGGAGGGCCGAGGCGAGGGCCGCCCCCTCCTCGGGATCGGTGCCGGAGCCGAGCTCGTCGAGCAGGATGAGGCTGTCCGGCCCCGCCGCCTCCCACGCCTCCTTGAGCCGCAGGAGACGGCCGCTGAAGGTGGAGCGGTCCGCCAGCAGGTCCTGCTCGTCCCCCACCGTGGCCACCAGGCGGGCGAGGAAAGGCACCCGGCTCCCCGGGCCGGCGGGGATCGGCAGGCCGCACTGGGCCATCAGGGAGAGGATGCCCGTGGTCTTGAGCGACACCGTCTTGCCGCCCGCGTTGGGACCGGTGACCACCAGCATCCGCCGTTGGGGGCTGAGCTCGATGGCGAGGGGGATGATGTCCCCCGAGTGCCCGGCCTGCCCGAGCGCCTCCTCGCGCACCGCGGCCAAACAAGGATCGAGCAGCGGATGGCGCGCCGCCAGGAGGCGCAGGTCGTGCCGCGCGCCGATCTCGGGGAGCGCCGCGCCGCAGCGGCCGGCGAAACGGACCGAAGCCTGAAGGAGATCGAGATCGCCGAGGAATCGGGCGTGCTCCCGCAGGTCGGAGTACGCCGAGCGCGCCGCGTCGATCAGCTCGGCGAGGATGCGGCGGCGCTCCGCCTCTTCGTCCTCCACCGACTGCTGGAGGGAGTTGTTGGACTCCACCACGTGGAGCGGCTCGAAGTAGAAGCTCCGCCCTGTGCCCGAGCGGCCGTGGATGAGACCGCTGGTGCGCCCTTTGGAGCCGGACTGGAGGACCACCACCAGCCGGCCGCCCCGCATGGGGATGGTGTCCTCCGACAGCTCTTCCTTGTGGCCGGCCACGAAGTCTCCGAGCTCGCGGTAGATCTGGTCGCGGACGGTGCGGATCTGCCGGCGCAGGGCGGCGAGACGGGGGCTCGCGTCCTCCCGCACCTCGCCGCGGCGGTCGAGGGCGCGCTCGATCTTCTGCACCAGCGAGCTGAGGTCGGGAAGCCCGCCCGCCAGCGCCGCGAGAGCGGGACAGGGGGGAACGGCCTCGCGGATGCGCGTCACCGCCGCCCGGGTGGCCTTGGCGAGATCGGCCAGGCGCACCAGGTCGATCCCCTCGATCGGCGGCCGGCCGTGCATCAGCCGCACCAGCAGCTCGCCGATCGCCACCTCGAAGTCCGGCACCAGCGACCGCTCGCCCACCAGCCGCGAAGCCTCCTCGAAGAGCGTGCGGTGAGCCCGCAGCTCCGCGATCTCCTCGAACGGCCGCAGGTCGAGCACCCGCTCGCGCCCGAGATCGCTCGCCGCGAAGCGCGAGACGACGGCCAGCAGGCTGGGAAACTCCAGCGCCTGCGCCGTCGCCTGGGAAAGGATGGAAGAGGAAGGAGACGCCGTTTCGCTCACCGGGGTGAGTGTACTATCCGCGCGAGACGTTTCAGGCGGACCGGCCGTGTGCTACTCTCACCTCTCCGAGGAGGTGCCATGACCTTCGAGGATCTCGAAGCCCCCGGTTCCAGCGACCCCGTCCACCTTTCCAGCAAATCCATCCCCCCGGAAGACCGGCTCATCTTCGCGCTCGACGTGCCGAGTGTGGAGGAGGCCAAGCGGCTGGTGCTCACCCTGCGCGAGGCCGTGCAGTTCTACAAGGTCGGCCTCGAGCTGTTCGCCACCGGCGGCTATTTCGAGCTGATCGACTGGCTCGTGGCCCAGGGCAAGAAGGTCTTCGCGGACCTCAAGCTCTTCGACGTCCCCGAGACCGTCCGCTCCGCCGTGCGCCAGCTCGCGCAGCGCCCCATCACCCTCACCACCGTTCATGGCAACGACGGCATCCTGGAAGCGGCGTGCCGGGAGAAGGGGAAGCTCAAGATCCTCGCCGTCACCGTGCTGACCAGCCTCGACCAGGGGGACCTCACGGACCTCGGTTTCGAGGTGGACGTCCACCGTCTCGTCCTCTCCCGCGCCCGCCGCGCCCTGGAGATCGGCTGCGACGGCATCATCTCCTCCGGCCTGGAGGCGAAGGCCATTCGCGACCACCTGGGAGACAAGCTCCTGATCGTCACGCCGGGAATCCGCCCGGTCGAAAACCGCCCGGCGGACGACCAGAAGCGGGTCGTCACCGTCGACCAGGCCCTGAGGAGCGGCGCCGACTACGTCGTCATCGGCCGCCCCATCCGCAACGCCCCCGATCCGTACCAGGCGGCGCGGCAGATCCAGGAGACGATTGCGGGGTTGTTCGTTCCGGCGTGAGTGCATGGGATGCTAGGATCTCTTCCAATGAAGACGAGCGCGCCACAATTCGGGTCTCACGGGCCGTTCCGCGCTGATCAGCTTCGCTCCGGTGATCCGTACGAGCTGTCCAACGGCCACCCCATTCACTGCCTGCCCACGGGAAGGAGGGGAGGGAAGGCGGTGAACGTGGGAGGCGGAGTGCTCGCGAGCGATCCGGCGGTCCAGGACGTCGGCGTCGACACCGGCTTCTCTCCGTCCCCGGACGTGCTCCGGGCTCCAGATCTCTCCGTGGGCAAGATCCCCGATCTACCGGGATGGGCTGAAGGGGCGCCTCCGCTGGCCGTCGAGTACGCCGACACGGGCCAGGACGAGGCGGATCTGCGGATCAAGATCCAGGAGCTCTTCGCGGCCGGCACCCGCTACGTCTGGGTGGTGCGGCTGACTGGTCCGAGGCGGGTGGAAGTGCACCAGCCAGGCCAGGGGATGCGCATCCTGAACCCGGAGGAGCAGCTCGAGGCGCCGGGAATCCTCGCCAATCCGGTGCCGGTGAAGGCCCTCTACGACCGCGAGACCGCGAACCAGGTCATTTTCCGCAATCTCCTTCAGCGCGAGGGCTATGCCAGCCTGGAAGAGGTCCGTGCGGAAGGAGAGGCCCAGGTTCTCCGGGAGTCTGTCGTCGAGGTCCTGACGGCCCGCGGCTTCACGGTGGCCGAGGACCTGAGGACGGCGCTTGCAGGTTGCGGCGACCCTGCGGCCCTCCGGTCTGTTCACCGCCGATCGGTGACGGCCACTTCGGTGGCCGAGATCATCGCTACGCTTCGGGGTTGAAGCCTGCTTGTACCCCTCTCCAGGCTGGCCGCCTTTAGCGCCGGCCGAAGACAGATCGCCGAGCGACCTCCTGGCCCAACCGCCATCCGCCGTTCCGGGCCCCTCAGCCGCCCTTGCTCCTTCCCCTGCCGCGCTCCGATTCTCGCGAGCTTTGTTGCAAAAACGGCGGGAATCGCGGTGGGGCTCGCGAATTCTGCGGCAAAATTCGCGAGAATCGCGGTAAGGCTCGCGAGAATCGCAGTGGAGCTCGCCGGAATGCGGCGGGGCTCACGAATTCCCGGGAGGGCTCGGGAGAATCGCTACAATTCTCGCGAGAGTCGCAACGATTCCCGCGAATTTCGAAACGATTCTCGCGAGTTTTGCCGCAACTCAAAGGCCCCCGGAACCCCGGCAAGGGGTCTCGCTGCCAAAGATCGAGGACCCGGAACGAAAGCTCGCGAGCCCGCAGGCGGGGCCCGCCGGCTCGATTCCACAGGGGGGTTCCCCTCTGACAAAAAAGAGGAAACGCGGGGCGGTGGCCGAGCCCAGAAGAGCTTGGCTCCTCTTCTGGCGGCGCCATACCGTCACGTCTATCGTCAACCTCTGAAGGGCAACGTGGCCCAGACCGGCATCGTAAATCGTGGCGGAATATCTCCGGCGGAGACGTCCCGCCGTCGTTGGCCTGCACGGATGTCGTGGACGGGCTGGGACGTCTCTACGGATACGTCGTCGTGGAATGACCGGTCCAACCGCGACAACCTGTCGAAAACGGGCGTAGAAACGTTCCCAGCCCATTCACGACACCCTCTCCTCAACCATAACGGCGGGACGTCTCTTCGGAGCCATACCGTCTCGTCCATCGTCAACCTCCTGAAGAGTCAACGTGCCCCAGACCAGTGTAGACTTCCATGTAGAACCAATTGAGAGAATCAAGGAGGAAACGAGATGCCCGCCTGGAAGGGAATCGTGGGATCCAGCTTCAACCCGGACGAGTTCGACGCCTATTGCCACACGCTGCAGTGGACCGCCTGGCGCCCCTCGTTCATCGTGCTGCACAACACCGGAGCGCCGTCCCTGGCGCAACGCCCGAACGGGCTCACCAAGAAGCACATCCAGGGCCTGGAGGCCTACTATCGCGACGATCAGAAGTGGAGCGCTGGTCCGCACCTATTCGTGGACGACAAGCAGGTCTGGGTCTTCACTCCGCTCACCGTCTCTGGCGTTCACTCGCCGTCCTGGAACCAGGTGGCCCTGGGCGTCGAGATGCTGGGCGACTATGAGAAGGAAGCGTTCGACAGCGGCCGGGGATTGAAGGTACGGCAGAACGCCGTGGCGGCCCTCGCCACCCTGTGCGCCGTGCTGGGGTTCGACGTCGAGCCGAAATCGATCCGGCTCCACCGCGAGGATCCGCTGACGACGCACGCCTGCCCGGGCAAGAACGTCCGCAAGCTGGAGGTGATCCAGAGCGTGCAGGACCTGCTCCTCTCCCGGCATTCCGGAGAGCACGCCCTCAAGCCGGCCCCTTGAGGTCGTCCCCGGCCGGCAACACGGCGCGCAGCACGCCGTTGAGCAGGATGCCGAGCGTGATGGCGATGACCACGCCGTTGCCGAGGAACAGCCTCGCCGAAGGGGGGAGCGCCGCGTACCACTCCTTGCGCGCGGTGGCGGCGAGGGGGAGGGTGACGGCGGCCATCAAAGTGATGGCCGTGGTCAGCAGGTAGGCTTCGTCCTTCCGGCCGCAGCCGAGGAGGCGCAGGCCGACGGTCGCGATCATGCCGCAGATCACCAGGAACACGGCACCCACGACCGGACGCGGGATCAGCACCAGGAGCGCCCCGAGCTTCGGCGAGAGGCCATAGAGCAGCAGCAGGACCGCCGCCACCTGCACCACCCGCCGGCTGGCCACCCGGGTGGTGGCGATCACCCCCGTGTTCTGGGCATACGTCGTGAGCGGCAGCCCGCCGAACAGTGGGCCGACGAACGAGGCGATTCCCTCGACCGTGATGCCGCGGCGGATGTGCCGCACCGTATAGGTGATCCCCGAGACGGCGCAGGTCCCCGCGTAGTCGCCGATCGACTCGGCGATCGAGCCCACGAAGCCCACGATCACGCCGATCACCGCGCCCCCCGCGAATTGCCATCCGAGACCCGGGCCGCCGAAGGCGAAGAGCCGGGGGAATCCGAACCAGCGCGCCCGTTCCAAGGCGGAGAAGTCCGCCAAGCCGAGCACACTCGCGACGCCCATCCCGAAAACGATCAGGCTGAAGAAAATGGCACCGCGAGCGAGCACCCCGAGGCGGAACCGGTACCCGATCACCGTCAGCACGACGATCGAGAGGACGGCCGCCCCGGCGAGGCCGAGCATCGCCGGGTTGGGATCGGCGAAGACCCACCCCCCGGCCACCCGGGCGAGCGAGATGCCGATGGTGAGCACCACGATGCCGCAGACGTAGGGGGGCAGGAACCGGCGCAGCGGCGAGAGCACGCCGCTCGCGCCCACCACGGTCTCGAAGATGCCGGCGACGAACCCGGCCATCCACATGGCCGGCGCGCCATAGATCGCTCCCGCCGTGGCCATGGCCCCCGTATCCGTCGCCGAGGGCCCGAGCACGGAAGGGAGCCGATTCCCCCACGTCACGTTGACGAAGGTGGCGATCCCCATCAACGTGAGGCACGCCGAGATCATTGCCGCCGCCTGCTCCGCGGAGTACCCCACGGCCGCCGCCACCATCAAAGGCAGGACGTAGGGTGATACGTCGACCAGGGTGTGCTGCCACGCATAGAGCAGCGTTTCGAGCGGCGGCGGCACGTCATCGACGCCATAGTACGGCGGGAGGATTTCCAGGTCCTCGGCCCAGACCCTCTCGTCGCCGGGTCGCGGCTCTACGCTCGTGCTCACCGAATCCTCCAAGTGTCAGTCGATCCGAGGATTCAGATGATAGCCCGGATACACCCAAAGGCCCCCGAACCGATTGGTCCGGAGGCCACCTTTTGCAAAGGACTTTGGGCTGCGGATCGTTTACGGGCAGGTCGCGAAGGCTCCGCTGTCCAGGATCGGCTGGAAGGCCCGTCCCTGCGGGTTGGTGTAGTTCTTGACCACTCCTGTCTGAGTGTCGGTAACGGTGAGGTTCACCTGCACGTCCGTCAGGCCCGCGGAGTAGACCCAGTAGCGCTGGTTGAAGGTGCAGGCGTTCAGCACCTTGACCACGACTTCGACGTTGGTCGAGCTGAAGAACCACATGTAGCCGGTCTCGTCTGTGAGCTTGACCACTTGCGCTTGCCCGGTCTGACCACCGCCGGTGTCGAAAGTCGCCTCAACCTTGAAGCGGCCGCTGTTCAGGCAAAGAGCCGTGGGGCCGGCGACACAAGCCGTGGGGACTGCAGACGGATCGACACGGACGCCGAGGACGCGCGGCGGCGCCGAGGTAAAGAGGTTCTGCGTATTGGTCCAGGTGGTACCGCTGTCACCGCTGCCGTAGCTCGCATGCTGCGGCGTGGAGGCTGTGGTATCTCCGCAGAGCGCGACGGTGCCGCCGGGCCAGCGCACGCCGATGTAAACGCTCGAATCGGGCAGCACGATCCCCGCGCCGGAAAAGTTTACCGAATAGAACTGGAACGAAGGAGAATTCCCCGCGATCGGGATGGCGTTGGCCGTTGCAGGCACGGATCCGATGAACGTTCCCGGCTGCCCGCCGGGGCCGTCGTCGTCGAACACCACGGCGTCGAAGTTGACGCTCGCCGGGCTGGCGGAGTTGGCGCGGGAGAAGCAGGCGCAGACCTGATCCAGCCGGTTGGTGCCCGAGGGCAGGTCGAACTTCATCACCATCGTCGCATCGCCCGGATTGCCGAAGCCGATGCTGTAGCCGCCGGTGAACGTACCTCGGTCATACACCACACCCTGGCTGCACTGGGCGCTTGCGGCTTTGTCGTGAGGGATTGGGAAGGAATTCGGTTGGAGCAACTGTGCGGTACAAGGGATTGCAAGATTGACAAGAAGGAACGCGTTGGCAAGGCTTTTCCTGAGCATAGTTTTCCTCTCCCGGCCCTCGCGGGCGAAATGTGGAAGTCGTTGGCCGGCCCTCGGACTTGGGAGGGCCACTCGCAGGAGAAACAGAAGAGATTGTGGTCCCGGCAGAAACGAGCCGGTCCTCTCTGCCCTACGGCTTTCCGGTTTGCACGTTGCGCGCCAGCTTGGCGGACGAGCGGTTGATCAGAGATCGATGCCGGATCGCCGGATCAACTCTTGGAGGCAGCGCTCGGACTGGCGGTAGATCTCTTCGAGGTCGAGCCGGGTGAGGCGGCCGTCCTCCACTTCCAGTTGCCCTTCGATCACAACGTGGCGGACGGTGCCGCGGGAGGCGCCGAAGGCGACGAGGTCATGAGGATCGGCCTGGGGAGCGGCCCAGAGCTCGGGAAGGCCGGAGCCGAGCACGACGAGGTCGGCCCGCTTGCCGGGTTCGATCGTTCCGATCTCTTCCTGTAAACCGAGGGCGCGGGCGCCGCCGCTGGTGGCAAGGCGGAGGGCGTCGAGACCGGAGAAGGCGTCCGGGCCGTGCTTGACCTTCTGGAGGAGCGCGGCGAGGCGGAGCTCGGCGAAGTTGTCGAGCTGATTGCTGCACGGGGCGCCGTCCGTGCCGATGCCGACCGGCACGCCGGCGCGGCGGAAGGCGAGGAGATCGGCGATGCCGGAGCCGAGCTTCAGGTTCGAGCTGGGGCAGTGGACGACGCTGACGTGCCCCGTGCGCACGTGCTTCAGGTGCTCGCCCGTGAACCACACGCCGTGCGCGATGCGGAGGTCGGCCGCGAGCACGCCTTGGTCGGCGAAGTATTCGATCTCGTCCCGTCCGCCTTTCAGCCGGCGGACGGCGAGCGTCTCGTCCCGCTGCTCCAGCGCATGGGTATGGACGGGCCAGCCGCGGCGGGATGCGAGATCGCGGATGCCCACCCAGAGCGGATCGGAGCAGGTGAGGATGAAGCGCGGGTTGAGCGCGTAGCGCAGGCGCCCGTTCGCTCCCGACTCGAACTGGTCGCCGAGGGCCTCGGTCCCGGCGAGCGCCGCGTCGGTTTCCAGGCGCATGGCGTCCGGCAGGCCGTCGCCGCTGTCCATGAGGCACTGGCCGGCGAAGGCGCGCAGGCCGGACTCGGCGATGGCCTTCAGCAGCCCGCGCACTCCGGGACCGATGCCAATGTCCTGAATCGTGGTGGTGCCGCTCAGCAGGCACTCCGCGGCGCCGAGCAGGCTGCACCAGTAGGCGCTCTCGTCGTCGTGGGCGGCTTCGAGCGGCCAGATCCGCTCGCTGAGCCAGGAGAGCAGCCGCCGCTCCTCGGCCAGTCCGCGGAAGAACGTCTGCCCCAGGTGGAGATGCCCCTGGATCAGGCCCGGCAGGACCAGGCAGCCGGAGACGTCGAGCACCCGCGTCCCCTCCGGCGGCTCGGACGGTCCGAGGGAAGCGATGCGGCCCTCCCGGATCAGAAGGTCGGCGCCGCGCAGGACGGTGGCGTTGGGATCGAGGGTGAGAAGGGTTCCTCCTCGGAGGAGCAGAGGGGGAGGGGCAGGCGCGGGGGTTTCCTTGGCGATCATGGTCAGTCTCTACTTTGTCAGAAATCCAGGGGACGAGGGATGGGCCGCTCAGAGTTGACACGGGGTGGAGGGTACGGCATACCTTCCCCTCGGCATGCTCTTCCCGGACTTCCTCCTCATCGGCCAGCGGGTCGTGACCCCCGCCGGTCTTCGGCCGGCCACGGTCTGGGTCCGCAAGGGCCGGATTCAGCGCGTCAATCTCGACACCAGCATCGTCACCCGCTGGCCGGTCATCGACTGCGGCGATTCGATCCTCATGCCGGGGATCGTGGACACCCACGTCCACGTCAACGAGCCGGGGCGGACGGAGTGGGAGGGATTCGAGACGGCCACCCGGGCCGCCGCCGCAGGGGGGATCACGACCCTCGTGGACATGCCGCTCAACAGCATTCCCGCCACCACGACGCGCGAGGCGTTGCGAGCCAAGCTCGCGGCGTCGCGGGGGAAGCTGTGGGTGGACGTGGGGTTCTGGGGCGGAGTGGTGCCAGGCAACACGGGAGACCTCGAAGAGCTCTACAGGGGCGGCATCCTGGGGTTCAAGGCGTTCCTGGTCCCCTCCGGGGTCGAAGAGTTCGCCCATGTCGGCGAACAGGACCTGCGGGCCGCGATGCCGGTTCTGGAGGGCCGCAAGGCGCTGCTCCTGGCTCATGCCGAGCTGCCGGGTCCCATCGAAGAGGCGGCCTCCGTCTGGGACGGTGCCGGTCCGGCGGAGCTGCGGGATTACGACCGCTACCTGCGATCCCGGCCCGATGCGGCCGAAGTCGAGGCGGTCGAGCTGCTGGTCCGGCTCTGCCGCGAAACGGGGTGTCGGGTTCACGTCGTCCACGTCTCCTCGGCGGAGGTGCTGCCGGTCCTGCGCCAGGCCCGGGAGGAAGGGCTGCCGGTCACTGCCGAGACGTGCCCCCACTATCTGACGTTCGCCGCCGAGGAGATCCCTGACGGAGGGGTGACCTTCAAGTGTGCGCCGCCGATCCGCTCGCGGCAGAACCGGGAGCAGCTCTGGGAGGCGCTGCGCGAAGGGGTGATCAACCTCGTGGCCAGCGATCATTCGCCCTGCCCGCCGGAGATGAAGGAGCTCGCGTCCGGCGACTTCCGGGGCGCCTGGGGAGGCATCGCGTCTCTCGAGCTGGCCCTGCCGGCCGTCTGGACCGCGGCGCGGGAACGGGGCTTCACGATCGAGGACCTCGCGGCGTGGATGTGCGCCGCGCCGGGCCGCCTCGCGAGTCTCGGGAAACGCAAGGGAGTCATCGCGCCGGGGTACGATGCGGACCTGGTGATCTGGGACCCGGAGGCGAGCTTCGAGGTGGAGCCCGGCCGGCTCCGTCATCGCCACAAACTCACCCCCTACGCGGGGCGGACGCTCTTCGGAGTCGTCCAGAAGACCTTGCTGGGGGGAAATCTGATCTACGAGAATGGCGACTTCATAGGGAAACCCCTGGGAAGGCTGATCGACCGGAGAGGCTGATGACCCACTTTACCGATCTCATGGACCTCGCCGCCGAGCGGCTGGGTGGCGCCGTGCTCGCGGCGAACGACGAATTCTTCGCGCCGAAGGAAAACCTCCTGAAGGCGTGCGAGGCGGTGTGGATCGAGGGCAAGTACACCGATCTGGGAAAGTGGATGGACGGCTGGGAGACCCGCCGGCGCCGCGAGCCCGGCCACGACTGGTGCCTCGTCCGCCTGGGGCTGCCGGGGATCCTGCGGGGTGTGATCGTGGACACCACGCATTTTCGCGGCAACTATCCGGAGTCCTGCTCGCTCGAAGCCTGCGCCGCCGAGGGGTATCCGGCGCCCGAGGAGCTGGCGCAGGCCGGCTGGACGGAAGTGCTGCCCCGCTCGCCGCTGCAGGGAAACACGAAAAATCCCTTTCCGATCGAAAGGGAGAGCGGCCGGGTGACCCACCTGCGTTTCCATATCTATCCGGACGGCGGCGTCGCCCGGCTGCGGATCTACGGCGAGGTCGTGGCGGACTGGACGCGCCTCACCCAGCACGGCGGGGAGATCGATCTCGCGGCGGTGGAGAACGGCGGGCTCGTCCTCACCTGCAGCGACATGTTCTTCGGCAATCGCCACAACCTCATCCTCCCCGGGCCGCCGCTCGGCATGCACGACGGTTGGGAGACGCGGCGCCGGCGGGGTCCCGGGCACGATTGGGCGATCGTGAAGCTCGGCGCGCGCGGCTTCATCCACCGGGTGGAGGTGGATACCTCGCATTTCAAGGGGAACGCGCCCGGGAGCTGCTCTATAGAAGGATGCGACGGGGATCTCGACAATTGGCGGGAGATCCTCCCCATGACTCCCCTGCGCGCCCATACCCGGCACCGGTTCGACGAGGTGAATACCGCCGGACCGATCACTCACGCGCGGCTCAATATCTATCCTGATGGCGGTGTCGCGCGGCTGCGGCTTTTCGGAGCGTTGGCTGGATGAGCATGGATCTCGACGAATTCAACGCCCTGCCTCTCGAAGAGGCTGCGGCTTCGCTCCTCCCCTGCTGCGGCTCCCCTACCTGGGCGCGCCGGGTGGCGGAGAGCCGGCCGTTCCGGAGGCTCACCGAGATTCAGGAAAAATCCGATCGCATCTGGCAAAGCCTCGGCGGCGACGATTGGCGGGAGGCTTTCGCCGCCCATCCGCGGATCGGAGAGAGAGGGAGCCGCTGGTCCGAGGCTGAGCAGGCCGGAGCGCGCGGCGCGGACGCGCAGACCCTCGCGGAGCTGATCGAAGCGAACCGCCTCTACGAAACCCGCTTCGATCACATCTTCATCGTCTGCGCCACGGGGAAGACCGCAGAGGAGATGCTCGGTCTTCTCCGCGGACGGCTGGGAAACGATCCCGAGACCGAGCTGCGAATCGCCGCCGAGGAGCAGCGGAAGATCACCAACCTGCGATTGGAGAAACTGTTCCCATGAGCGGCATTACCAGCCACGTCCTGGATACCTCGCGGGGACGACCGGCGATTGGCGTCCCAGTCCTGCTGGAGATCCGATCGGAAGACGGCTGGCAGGAGCTCGTCCGAGGAGCGACGGATGATGACGGCCGCGCCCGGCAGCTCCTGCCGGCTGGGTCTTCGCTGATCCCTGGCATTTACCGCCTCACGTTCGATCTCGACCACTATTTCGCTTCGCTGGAGATCGAGGGTTTCTATCCCGAAGCCGCGATCGTCTTCCACGTTCGGGACGCGGCCCAGCACTATCACGTGCCTCTCCTGCTGAGCCCGTTTGGATATTCGACCTACCGGGGGAGTTGAGGATGGCTGCCACGCTGACCGAAAACGCTTATGGAAAACAGGCCGTCCGCCTGGTGACCGTCCGCCGCCACGCGGACTGCCACGAGCTGAAGGACGTCACCGTGGCGATCCGTTTCGAAGGGGATTTCACTGCCGCCTATACGGAAGGCGACAACCAGGGCGTCCTCCCCACGGACACGATGAAGAACACCGTCTACGCGCTGGCGGCGCAACAACCTTTCGAAGATGTCGAAGACTTCGGCCTCGTGTTGACCGATCACTTTCTGAGCCACAACCCGCTAGTGGCGAGCGTACGCGTTGATCTCACCGAGCATCTGTGGGAGCCGATCCCCGCGAATGGCGCACCGCATCCTCACGCCTTTCGCCAAGCGGGGAGCGAGCGGCGCATCGCGGAGGTGAAGCGGGACCGGCAAGGCGTCCACATTCAGGCCGGCATCGAAGACCTGGTGGTGATGAAAACAGCGAAGTCCGCTTTCGCGGGCTTCCCACGCGACCGCTACACGACGCTCAAAGAGACGTCGGATCGCCTCCTCGCCACGGCAGTTCGCGCGACGTGGCGATATTCGACGTCGGAGGTGAGCTTCGGAGATCGGTGGCACGAAGTGCGGCGCCTGCTCCTCGAAACCTTTGCGGAGCACGATAGCAAGTCGGTCCAGCAGACCCTCTACGCGATGGGTAAAGCGGTCGTGGAGACCCTCGACGTTGAGGAGATCCACCTCGTCATGCCGAACCGGCACCACTTGCCCGTCGATCTCACCCCGTTCGGCCTGGAGAACCGAAACGAGATCTTCGTGGCGACTGCCGAGCCGTATGGTTTGATCGAGGGGACGATGCGGCGGGGTAGACCCGACTTGGGGTAGCATGGAATCCGAGAGGTGTCCCCTATCATTGAGGTCGGGCCAATGTCGAGGCGGGGCGCGTCGTTCCCCACGAAGAAGCGCGAGCCCGCCTACTGGCACGCTACAAGTAGTGGGCTACCCGGGGGGGTGGGCTACAGCGATCTGTATGCCTCGCGCCGGTGCCGGACGTGATGCACGGTGATGACGCTTGCCTCGGCTTCTACCTCGTAGATGACTCGATAATCTCCAACTCGGAGGCGGTAGAGTCGATCAGCGTTCGCCAGCTTGATACTTTGGGAGGGAAAGGGATTCTGCGCCAGACCCTCAAGGCCTTCCAAGACCCGAAGAAGAGTCTTCTTGGGAATCTTGCGAAAGTCTTTCTGAGCGGTAGGCTTGAGCTCGACTCTATAGGAGGCCATCGTCGTGCAGCCGCCGCTTCATTTCTTCCAGGCTGATGGCCACTTCATCCCGACGTTCCGCGACGACTGCGAGGTCGTGGAGGTCTTCCATGAGCCGTTGGTATTCGTGCAGCGGGATGATGACGGCTTGACGTTTGCCCTCGCGATCCACGACGAACTGTTGGCCGAGGGTTTCCGACTGGGCAGCTTTGATCTTGACCGCTGGCATACGTGAACCTCCTCGTCGGGAGTGTACTACGCTCACCCCCGCCGGTTCTTCAAAATCTTCACGAACGACCGGCCCCGCAGTTCCTCCAGCGTCAACCCCGACGGTGGAGCGGGCGACGGCGTGGTAGTCTCGTCGGCAGAGCTTGAAGCACTCAGGACCTGCTTCCCGCTCCGGGCCATTCCGGTTTCAGGGGCGGGTGGCATCGAGAAGGAGGTTCGTTCATGCGTAACTCGTCCCATCGCTCCCTCGTCCTCGCTGGTTTTTCCCTGTTCGCCCTCGCCGCCACGGCTTGGGCCCAGGGGCCGACCGATCTCTTCCTCGGCACCAACGCCGGAAACCCGGGAGTCTCCACTGGCGCCCGGGATACCGCGGTCGGGGTCAACAGCATGGCGGCCCTGACCTCGGGCAACAGCAACACCGGCCTTGGCTACAACAGCCTGCTCTCCTGCACCAGCGGCGGCTCCAACACTGCGCTCGGCACGTTCTCCCAGAACGCCACGACGACGGGCTCCGTCAACACCTCGGTCGGGTCGGGCTCTCTCTCCGCCAACACCACCGGCAGTGGCAACGTCGCCGTCGGCAACAGCGCCATGAGCCGCAACACGACCTCGGGGGACAACGTGGCGGTGGGCTTGAATGCCCTGTTCTTCACCACCGCCGGCAGCAACACCGCAGTGGGCTCGAACGCCCTGGCGACGGACACCACCGGGACGGGGAACATCGGCCTCGGCTATTTCGCCGGCTCGAACATCTCCTCGGGCAGCAACAACATCGACATCGGCAACTCGGCGCCCGGCAACGAGTCGGACACCATCCGCATCGGTAACACTCAGACCGCGGCGTTCCTCGCCGGGGTGAGCGGGGTCACGGTGGCGAGCGGCGTCCAGGTCTACATCGATTCGAACGGGCAGCTCGGGACCCTCACCTCCTCGGTGCGCTACAAGGAGGACGTCGCGGACATGGCCGGCGCCAGCCGCCTGCTGATGCAACTGCGCCCCGTCACCTTCCGCTACAAGGCCCCCTACGACGACGGCTCGCACCGCCTGCAGTATGGCCTGATCGCCGAGGAGGTCGCCAAGGTCGATCCGGAGCTCGTCCAGTTCGACGGCAAGGGCCAGGCCCAGACCGTGCGCTACCACGTCGTCAACATGATGCTCTTGAACGAGGTGCAGCGGCAGGAGGGCAAGCTGGCGGACCAGACCGCCGAGATCGGGACGCTCCGCGCTCTGACGGACCGGCAGCGCGCCGAGCTCGACCAGCAGAAGCAGCTCCTCGCCGAGCAGAACGCGCGCCTGCAGAAGCTCGAAGCGCTCCTCGCCAACCAGACCGAGGCGCCCAAGGCGCCCTGACCGACCCGACTCCGGCCGCTTCCGTTTCACCTGCGCCGCCGCTCGCGTTCGAAGGGGCGAACGGCGGCGCCCCGCGGCTCTGAGCGCAGGCGTGGGAGGTCCTAGGCCGGCCCGTTCCGCCGTGCTCTGGCCAACAGAGTCGCCGAAACGAGCGCGACGACAAACGCCGGTAGCGCCGTCATGACCGGCCATATTGCGAGCGACAGGACGAGGATGAGGGAATATTGGCCCGGTGCGACAGCCTGCGCATGAACGTTTGCCGCGACCGCGAGGCCGAAGGCTCCCAGGCCGGCGGCTGACGATACGTGGAGCGCGGTGATCGTTGGCGAGCTGCGCAGCCGGACTTGCTCATAGACGATGTGGCCGCCGAAGGCGATGGCGCTGACGACCCAGGCGGCCCAGCGCCATGCTACAACCATCTGATGGGACGCGGCTTGGCCGGCGAGCGCGCCAAAGACAAGGCCGGCGATCAAATAAACGACGCCCAAGCACAACACAGCCCTCACCGCGGTAGTCTTCATTCGAGAGCTTCGATCTCTGGATAGAGAGGAGATGAAATGCTCAACCGAGAACCGCCTGCTCCCTTGAGGTACATGTCGAAAAAAGTGTGCAGGCAGTACGCCGTAACGGCGAGCTGGCGGCGGCCGTCGATACCGAGCTTTCCCGACAGACGGAGCACCCCCCGCACGACACGGCTCTTCAAGAGGGCGCCGTCGTCACTGAAGGTAAAGTGGAACGCGCCGCGGATCGTGGCGAGCAGCCGACGGTCCGGAGGAATGCGATCGTAGATGGACTTGATGTCGGTGAGGATCTGACTGCTCGCCGGGTCCGATGCATCGCCGTGGTCGCTCAGGAGGAACATGAACGGCTGACTGAGCCCGGCTTGGATCACGCTGCCGTGCGGAGCGCCATCGATGTCGATGCCTGCCTTGCACCGGGAATCCTCGTGACAGAACTGCGCGGCCACAGCCCCGCCGAAGGAGTGACCGAATACGCCCACGCGTGTCAGGTCGAGCCGTCCAAGGAGCTTTCCAGACGAGTCCGACGCATTCAGTCGAGCGAGGCGATCGAGCACGAACGCGATGTCGCTCTGCCACGCGGTCATCACCCTGCTTGCACACCGTTCCATTTGGGACCGGTCTGGAACCACGCAGCTTTCAGGGTTGTTCTGCTCCGTCCTTCCCATCATCCGGCCGTCGGGGAAAACGACGCGTCCTGTACGATAAGGCGCATCGAAACCCACAACGACGTAGCCGTGGCTGGCCAGATCCTCGGCGAGTGTCGAGTAATTCAGCACGCCGGAGGAAGCCCCCGCTCGCAGGATCACCACGGGATACGATCGCTGCAGCGGTGATACATCGGGATCACGAGCGCTGTGCCCGCGGACGTTCGACACGTCGCGCGTTAGAAGCGTCCAAATGTTCGCACCGCCCTCGGGCGCAGCCTTCGGCCGCAATTGAGCCGGAAGGTAGTCATCCATCATCGCGGGTTGCCCTGCCGCCGACGGGTACCAGATCCAGACGAGGAGCTCGCGCTTCGTTCCTGGAACCGGTGCCAGCGTATCCACGTGCGCCTCATCGGTCCAATCCTGGATCGTGCGGCCGACCGTGAAAGACCCGGTGGGTATCGGAAGTGTGACCTCAGTCCGGTGCTCGAGCCAGGCGAACGCCAACAAAGCCCCGGCCCCAAGAACTACCAGCACCGCCAATACGGCGACCCCCTTGAGTATGCGACGCAGGAACCGCGCAATCGTCATTTGAAGCTCCGAGGCTGAGGCAGGCGAGGACACCGCTGCCGGATGCAACGGACTCGCAGCCTCCTTTGGTACCGTCCATCGGAGGCGTCGCAGCCGCTATACGCCAAGAACTTTGCACCATAAAGTGGAGGGCGTCAAGAGGCGAGTCAAGAAGAACCTTGACCCTCACCTCCGCCGGTTCTGCAAAATCTTCACGAACGACCGTCCCCGCAGCTCCTCCAAGGTCACTCCTGACCTTGCCAAGGCCTCCTCTTCCGTGATCGCGCCGCAGTTGACCGCCCGCAGGAAGTAGTTGAGGAGCCCCTGGCCGGTGGCGGCGTCATCGAAGACCTCGCCGACCAGGGTGGCCTGGGCCGCTTTCTGGACGAAGTTGCGGAGGCGGTCCGAAGCGGCATCCAGCCCCTCCAGGAAAAAGGCGTACAGGGCGGCATAGCGGGTGACGAGCTGAGCCGGATGGAGGTCCCAGCCCTGATAGAAGCCGCCGGCGAGGGAGTGGCGCACGTGCGTCGCGTGGAGGCGCCAGGCCCGGTGGACGACGGCGCGGTTCTCTGCGCGCTGCTCCGGGGTGAGATCCGCCCCCCGGTGTGGCGGCACGGGAAGGACGTTCGTGGCACCGTCCGACAGCCAGAGCCCCGTGCCCGCATAGGCAACCTGCATCATGTGCTTGGCGAAATCGCAGACGGGGTGGGTCATCGACTGGTATTCCGCCGTGACGTTGCAGGCGGCCGTGTAGTCGTAGGTGCCGAAGTGGGCGGCCACGCAGCGCCCGCGGGCGGCGGTGGCGAGGAGCGGCAGGTTCGACTGCCCCCGTTCGTTGAGGATCGACTGCGGGGTCTCGATCATGATTTCGAGCCGCAGCGAGCCGATCTCCAAACCCAGCGCCGGCTCCAAGCGGTCGAAGAGGTCGGCCAGCGCCGCGGCCTGCTCGGGGATCGTGACCTTGGGGAGGGTGACGACGAAGTTCTCCGGCAGCCGTCCCCGGGTCTCCCGGATCAGCGTCGTCAGAAAGAGATCGAGCGTGCGCATGGACCGCTCGCGCAGCTCTTCGGTGAACGGCTTGATGCGGATGCCCACGAATTCCGGAAGGGTGCGGACGGCCAGTCCGGCGGCCATTTCGCGAGCCACCTCCGCGGCGTGGCCGTCCTCCTCAGCGTCCGGGCGGCTGCCGTAGCCGTCTTCGAAATCGGCGCGAAAATCCTCCACCGGCTCGCGGCGGAGCCGCTCGGCGACGCGAGCGTGAAGCGCTGGCGCGAGGTCCTCCCGCAGCCCGATCGCCGCCCTCAGATCCTCCGGCGCCGGCGCGTATTCTTCGAGGGCACGCAGCGCCAGGGACCCCAAGCGGGAAGCGATGTCGGCCTTGAACAGGTGCGCGCCGCCGTAGACGGTATGGACGGGCTGGCGCCTTCCAGATTCCCCTGGTTGGCGACGCATGAAGGCGAGGTTGGCGTTGCGCAGGCGCTCGGTGACGTCGCGTATCGCATCCCCGGGAAGGGAAGTCGGCATCGGCTGCTCTCCTCGAATCAGCTCTCCTCAGACCATCTCCAGCATCAACCGCCGCACCACCCGCTCCAAGGCGAAACGCCGGTACTCTGCCGTCGATCGGACGTCGTCGATCGGTGTCACCTCCCGCGCGGCCTCGCGTCCGGCCAAGGCGGCGGCTTCGGCTCCTGGCGGCAGGCCGCGGACCGCTTCCTCCGCGGCGCCCAGGCGGACGGGGGTCGCCGCGACGCTGCCGGCGGCGAGGCGCAAGCCGTCGATTCGCCCGTCGGCGATCCGGCCGGCGAGGGCCACCACCACCTTGCTGATCGCCTGCGCCTCCCGCGTTCCCACCTTGCGAAAGGCCTGGACGGAGCCGGGCGGCAGGTACTGCAGGCGGACCAGGGCGACGATCTCGCCAGGCCGGAGGGCCGTCTTGCGGTAGCCGGTGTGGAACTCGGCGTAGGGAATCTCGCGCAGGCCGCCCGCCCCCGCCGCCACGACCACGGCATCCAGGGCCAGCAGCACGGGGAGGGAGTCGCCCGCCGGGCTGGCGTTCGCCATGTTCCCTCCCAGGGTCGCCCGGTTCTGGATCTGCCAGCCCCCCACGGACTCCGCAGCGGCAGCCAGCGACGGAAACGCGGCGCGGATGGCGGCGGAGCGGCGGATCTCGGTGAAGGTGGTGGTGGCGCCGATCTCCAATCCCCCTTCGACCTCGCGGATGCCGCGCAGCTCGGGGACGCCCAGGAGGTCGATCACCCGGTCCATCCGGTGGAGCGCTTCCGGGCCGCGCACCATGAGGTCGGTGCAGCCGGCGGTGGGCACGAGCGCCGGATCGCCCTCCAGATGCCGGACGGCTTCCTCCAGCGAGCGGGGCTGCAAGGCGACGGTCACGGTTCGGGCTCTCCACAGATCGCCCGCAGGATTCCCTCGTATCCCGTGCAGCGGCAGAGGTTGCCCGCCAGGGCCTCGCGCGCCTCTTCGCGGCTCGGCGCCGGGTTCTTCGTGAGGAGCGACCAGGCGGTGACTACGATCCCCGGCGTGCACGCCCCGCACTGGACGCCCCCGGTGGCTACGAAACGTTCCAGGAAATCGCGCGCCGGCCCCTGGGCAATCCCTTCGACGGTCTCGATCCGCCGGCCGTCGCACTGGAGGAGCGGCACCAGGCAGGAAAGCACGGGCTCGCCGTCCATCAACACCGTGCAGGCGCCGCACTCTCCTTCGCCGCACCCCTCCTTGGTGCCGGTCAAGCCCAGCCGCTCGCGCACCACGTCGAGCAGGCGCTCCATGGGATGGCCGTCCACTTCGGCGGGAGCGCCGTTGACGGAGAAAGAGATTTTCATCGCGTCGCCTCCACCCCCAGGGCACGCATCAGCCGCTCGGGTGTGGCCGGGATTTCGTCCACCGGGCAGCCGAGGGCGTTCTCGATCGCCTGCGCGGCCGCCGGAGCGCCGCCGTCCATCGGCAGCTCACCTATGCCCTTGGCGCCAAAGGGACCTCCTTCCCAGGGTTGCTCCAGGAGGTGAACGTCGATCCGCGGGCTGTCCTTGATGGTGGGGATGACGTAGGTGGCGAGGCGGTCGTTCAAGTACCGGCCGTCCTGGAGCTTGACCTCTTCCATCAGCGCCCAGCCGATCGCCTGGAGGGTGCCCCCCTCGATCTGCCCGGCGCAGAGGGTCTTGTGGATGGCCTTCCCCACCTCGCAGACGGCGGTCACCGAAAGAGGGCGCACAGCGAGGGTGTCGGGATCGGTCTCCACCTCCACGACGTCCGCGCCCCAGGCATAGGTGGGGTAGGCCGCGCCGCGGTAGGTGGATTCGTCGAAGGTCTGGTCTGCGGGCGGCTCGTGGCGGAGGGTGACCTCCACGGGGCCGGCCTCCTCCCGGTACCGTCGCGCGGCCGCGCGGAAGCTCTCGCCAGGAGCCGACCTGGCCAGCACCCGGTCGCGCAGCTCGGAGACGGTCCGCGCGATCAGCGCGCCCACGATCATCGTGGTCCGCGAGGCGACCGTGGGGCCGGAGTCGGGAACGTCGCCGGTGTCCGGTGGGGCGAAGGCGAGGTCCTCGAGGCCGATCCCGGCCGCGGCGGCGGCGATCTGCGGAAAGACCGCCACGCAACCCTGTCCCATGTCGGTCATGGCGGTGAGAACTTCGATGCGGCCATCCTCCAGGAGACGGGCGGTGACGGGCGACTTCATCCTGCGCTCGCCGTTGCCCGTGAAACCCGCGCCGTGGAAGAAGAGGGCGAGGCCGATCCCCCGCCGGGGCCCGTCGCCGTCCCTCTCTCGCGCCGCCTCCAGAGAGCGCCACTTCGCCCGGAAGCCGGTGCGGCGTTCAGCCTCTTCCAGGCAGAGGCGGGCCGAGGTGGTTGCGTCCAGCACCTGGCCGGTGGGCAGGCGGTCTCCGGGCTCGACGACGTTCCTGGCCCGGATCTCGTAGGGATCGAGCCCCAGGGCGCGGCCGATGCGGTCCATCTGGCGCTCGATGGCGAACTCGACCTGGGGAGCGCCGAAGCCGCGAAAGGCGCTGTTGGGCGCCGTGTGGGTGCGCAGCACCTTTCCCCGCAGGCGTACCGCCGGCCAGCGGTAGGGACCGAAGGCGTGGAGCAGGGCGCGCGAGAGCACCACGGGCGAGAGGGTCTTGTAGGCGCCGCCGTCGAGAAGGATCTCGCCGTCGAGCGCCAGCAGCCGGCCGTCGCGATCAACCGCTGTCCGGTGGCGGATGACGGCGGGATGACGTTTGGAAGTGGCGACGATGTCCTCGTGGCGGTCGTAGACCATCTTCACCGGCCGGCCGCAGGCGCGGGCCAGCAGGGCGGCGTGCAGGGCCAAGGCGCTGGGGAAGTCCTCCTTGCCGCCGAAACCGCCGCCCACCACCGAGGCACGCACCCGCACCTGGTCCTCCGCCAACCCGAGGCCGTGGACCAGCGCCTTGTGCACGTAGTACGGGCACTGCATGGAGCCCGTCACGAGGACGCCGCCGCCGGCCGGCTCGGCGATCATTCCCTGGCACTCGATATAGATGTGCTCCTGGTGACCGGTACGGTACTCCCCCTCGATCACCGTTGCCCCCGCGAAGGCCGCCTCCACGTCGCCGCTTTCGAGGCCGAGCTCGTAGAGAGGGGGATGTGCCTGCGCCTCTGCGAGCGAGAGGACGGGCGGGAGCGGCTCGTACTCGACCGCCACGGCCGCGAGCGCCTGCCGGGCCGCGAGGCGCGTGGGCGCCGCCACCAGGGCCACGGGCTCCCCCACGTGGAGCACGAAGCCGTCGGCGAGGATGGGCCAGCTATCGTCCAGGAGCTGCACGCCGTTCGGGCCAGGAAGGTCCGCGGCGGTGACGCAGACCGTGCCGGCCGGCGCCGCGGCGGCATCGAAATGGACGGAGCGAATGCAGGCGTGGGGGTGCGGGCTCCTCACCGTGGCGCCGTGCCACATCCCAGGCAGAGAGAGGTCGTCCACGTACCGTGCCGCTCCAGAGACCTTGGCGAAGCCGTCCGGGCGCGGCGGGCTCTCTCCGATGCCGTTCATTTGGTTCGGGAGTGTGGAACAAGGCCGGGGCCGACGCAAGATGTTTCTTTTGCAGTCCATTGATTTCTCTTGCATTTCGCTCTATGCTTAGTTTGCACGTTCTGCATGAACCTCGCGAGGCGCAGAGAAACCAGGCTTCACTGAAGCCCTAGGAAAGGAAGAGCTATGCTTTCGAGAGAGGTTCGTATCTCCCAATGCCACAATTTGTATTCCGTCGGGTTTCGCGCTCTGCAACTCGGATTGGCCTTGGCTCTTTTCGCCACCGCCGCGACCTCTGCGGCTTGGGGCCAAGCGGTCGGGACGGCCAGAGCCTTCGGTGAGGAAGTTCATCTCGATCTTGCCGGGATCCACGCGTCCTCCGGCCCGCTCCCGGTGGCGCAGGGGAACCCTTCGCCCTTCAGCCAGCAGGTGAGCCTCGCGTCCATCAGCCTCGCGCTCGGTCCGTATGGCGAGGTGCTGCGGACCGGGTTGCTGATCAACCGCGTCGATGGGGCCGCCGATGGCGCGACGTCCGCCAGCTCCACGTTGAACACCCTGCGGCTCTCCCTGGTGCCGGTCCAACCCCTCCTCACCCTCGGGGCGGACGAGGTGAGGTCGAGCGCTGAGGTCCATGGCCCCTGCGGCTCGGCGCTGACGGCCAGCGGCTCGACGACGCTCGTCAACGCCCGTGCCGGCGGCGTCCTCGGGCTCGCTTTGCACCTGGCGGCGAACCCGGCCCCCAACACCGTGCTGCTGAACCTGCTGGGAGTTCGGCTGGTCCTCAACGAGCAGTTGGTGGGCGGCGACGGTGTGCACACGCGCAGCATGACCGTCAATGCGATCCATCTTTCGCTCAACAACGCCCTGCTTGCCGGGATCGCGGGGCTGACCGGCGACGTGGTGATCAGCCACTCCGAAGTGAGCCTCGACTGCCCCGCCCCCAGGTCAGCAGATCTTCAGCTCGGTCTCACCGCCAGCCCCGATTCGCTCAGGGTCGGCGACAGCTTCACCTACACCCTCACCGTGGACAACGCCGGTCCGGCAGACGCGACCGGAACCGTGCTCACCAACGTGCTGCCTCCGGGAGTCACCCTTCTGTCCGCGGCGGCGAACCAGGGCTCGTGCACTGGGACGGACACCCTCGTCTGCGATCTAGGGACGATCCCGGTGGGTGGAACCATTACCATAACCCTCGAAGTCCGGGCCGACTCCGGAGGCTTCCTCGAGGACACCGCCAGCGTCACGAGCTCGCTGGACGATCCAAATCCGGACGACAATGAAGCGGCGGTAACGGTGTTCGCCTCGATCGGGCAATAAAACGAGGGCTGGCGGACCGGGGAATTCGTGCGGCCCGCCAGCCGCATGACCGCGATATGGGGTGGCCTGTCGAGGTAGAATCCGCGGCGTTCGTTCTTCGAGGAAAGAGGGGACGCACGCATGAAGCCCGCCCCATTCGAATATCAGGCGCCCGCCTCCCTGGAGGCCGCGCTCGACCTCATCGCTCATCGTGGCGGTGAGGCCAAGCTCCTGGCCGGCGGGCAGAGCCTGATTCCGGTGATGAATTTCCGGCTGGCGGAGCCGGCTCTGCTCGTCGATATCAACAAGCTCTCGGAGCTCGCCTTCATCCGCCGCGGCGAGGACGGCGGCCTAGCGGTCGGCGCCTTGACCCGCCAGCGCCGGCTGGAGCGGGATCCGTTGGTCGCAGAGGTCGCGCCGCTCCTCCACGAGACGGTTCCCTTCATCGCCCATCCCCAGATCCGCAACCGGGGGACGCTCGGGGGAAGCCTGGCCCATGCCGATCCCGCGGCCGAGCTGCCGGCGATCGCCGTGGCCCTGCGTGCCCGGCTCCGCCTCCGGAAGGCCGGTGGCGAGCGCTGGGTGAACGCGACGGACTTCTTCACCGGGCTTTTTTCCACCGCCCTGGAGCTGGACGAGATCCTCGTCGAGGTTGCGATCCCCCCGCTGCCTCCCCGCACCGGCTGGTCCTTCCTGGAGATCGCCCGCCGGCATGGCGACTACGCCCAGGTGGGAATCGCGGCGCTGGTGACGCTCGACGAAGCCGGCACCTGCCGCGAGGCGCGCCTGGTCTTCCTGAGCGCCGGCGACGTGCCCGTCGTGGCAATGGACGCGGCGCGCCTGTTGGCGGGGCAGGAGATCACGCCGCAGTCGATCGCCGCCGCGGCGGAGCGGGCGGCTCAGGAGATCCGTCCGTTCGGCGACGTGCACGCCACGGCCGAGTTCAAGCGTCACCTGGCCCGCGTCCTGACGGGCCGTGCGCTGCGCAAGGCCGCCGAGCGGGCCAAGGGGACAGAATGAACGGGCTCTACAAAGTCTCCGTCACCGTCAACGGCAAGGCGTACGAGCGGGAGATCGAGCCGCGACTCCTGCTTTCGGACTTCCTGCGCCACGACCTGGGGCTCACCGGCACCCACGTGGGGTGCGAGCACGGCGTCTGCGGCGCCTGCACGGTGCTCTTCGACGGCGAGCCCGTCCGCTCCTGCATCCTGCTCGCCGTGCAGGCGGACGGCCACGCCGTCACCACCGTCGAGGCGCTGGCTCCGGGTCCGGGTCAGCTCCATCCCTTGCAGCAGGCCTTCTGGGAGAGTCACGGGCTCCAGTGCGGCTTCTGCACGCCGGGGTTCCTGATGACCCTGCTCCCCTTCCTGGATGAGAATCCGGATCCTTCGGAAGATGAGATCCGCCACGCCATCTCGGGCAACCTCTGCCGCTGTACCGGCTATCAGCACATCGTCGACGCCGTGAAGCTCGCTGCCGAGAGGCGTCGGACGGCCGCGGGACCGGCGGGATGAACGATCTGGAGAGGCTCTTCGCCGAGCGCGAGCCCGAGGTGCGCGCCTTCCTTCCGGAAGAGGGGCGGTTCGAGCGATTGCGCCGGGAGGAGGAAGCCCTCCAGGCCCGCTGGCCCGATCCCGCGCGCCGGCCGCCCCTCTTCGGCGTGCCCGTGGGGGTAAAGGACATCTTCCACGTCGACGGCTTCGAGACGCGCGCCGGCAGCCGCTTGCCGCCGGAGGTGCTGCAGGGTCCCGAAGCGGCGTGCGTCACGGCCCTGCGGGAAGCCGGCGCCCTGATCCTGGGCAAGTCGGTCTCCACCGAGTTCGCCTTCTTCGCGCCCGGCCCCACCCGCAATCCCTGGAACCCGGAGCACACCCCGGGCGGATCGAGCAGCGGCTCGGCCGCCGCCGTCGGTGCCGGCCTCTGTCCGCTGGCGCTCGGCACGCAGACGATCGGCTCGGTCATCCGTCCCGCCGCGTTCTGCGGCGCCGTCGGCTTCAAGCCGAGCTACGAGAGGATCTCCCGCGAGGGGATCATCCCACTCGCTTCCTCGCTCGATCACGTGGGCTTCTTCACTCCCAACGTGGCCGGCGCGGCGCGGGCCGCCGCGGTGCTCTGCCGCGACTGGCGCTCCGTGAAGGTTGGCGGCAGGCCCCGACTGGGCGTGCCGGAGGGTCCCTACCTGGAGCGCGCCTCGGGCGAGGGACTGGTCCACTTCCGCCAGGTCTGCCATCGCCTGGCCGAAGCCGGCTACGAGGTCGTGCCTGTCCCCGCCCTGCAGGACTTCGGAGAGATCGTGGAGCGCCACTATCGGATCGTCTCGGCGGAGGCCGCGCGGGTCCATCGCGACTGGTTCGCCCGCTTCGGCGACCTTTATGCGCCGAAGACCGTCGACCTCATCCGCCGCGGGCAGGTGGTGACGGACGACGAGCTGGCGGCAGCCCTCGACGGGCGGGAAGAGCTGCGGGACGTGCTGACCGGCCTGATGAACGATCACGGGCTCGACCTCTGGATCTCGCCGCCCGCCCTGGGAGCCGCGCCGCGCGGGCTCGACAGCACGGGCGATCCGGTGATGAACGTCCCGTGGAGTCAGGCCGGGATGCCCGCGGTCTGCCTCCCCGCGGGGCGGAACGCGGCGGGCCTCCCCCTGGGGCTCCAGGTGGCTGCTCGCTGGTGGGCGGACGAAGCGCTGCTCGCCTGGGCGGCCGGCCTGGAGGATGCGCTGCGGTCATGAACGTCCGCGTTGCCGTCCGTCTCGGCGCCTACTACGACTCGGTCGTCCTCATGCAGCTCCAGCGCGCCCTGACGGCGCTCCCCGGAGTGCTCGACGCCGGGGTCGTGATGGCGACGCCCGCCAATCGCGAGATCCTCGCGGCCAGCGGGTTGACCCCGGATGAAGACATCGAGGCCGGTCCCCACGACCTTCTGATCGCTGTCAAAGCGGAGAGCGAAGAAGGAGCTGGCGAGGCCCTGGCACGAGTGGATTCCCTCCTCCAGGTTCGCCGGGGCGGCACCGATCAGGAGTTCCGGCCGCGCAGCCTCGCCTCCGCTCTGAAGCTCCTGCCCGAAGCGCGCTGGGTCCTGATCTCCGTGCCCGGCCGTTACGCCGCCGGGGTGGCCGAGGAGGCCCTCGACCATGGCCGCAACGTTTTCCTTTACAGCGACAACGTGTCGGTCGAACAGGAGGCCGCCCTCAAGCACAAGGCTCGCGAGAAGGGTCTGCTGGTGCTGGGTCCGGATTGCGGTACGGCCATCGTGGGCGGCACCGGGCTCGGCTTTGCGAATCGCGTGCGGAAGGGAAGCATCGGGCTGATCGGCGCCTCCGGCACGGGCCTCCAGGCCGTCACCAGTCATCTCCATCAGTTGGGAGCGGGAATCTCGCAGGCCATCGGCACCGGCGGGCGCGACCTCTCCGCGGAGGCCGGCGGCATCACGGCGCTCCAGGCCATGGATCTCCTAGGGCGCGATCCGGAGACGCGGGTGATCGTCCTGATCTCGAAGCCTCCCGCGCCCGAGGTCGCCGCCCGCCTGTTGTCGGCCGCACGAGCGACGGGCAAGCCGGTCGTGGTGGACTTCCTCGGCCACGTTCCCCCGGTCCGGCGGCTGGGATCCATCCGTTTCGCCGCCAGCCTGGCCGAGACGGCCGAGCTGGCCGCGGGCCTCCTGGACGAGGAGAAGAAAGAAGAGGATGGGGCGGCTGGAGGGCGGCGAGGTTTTCTCCGCGGCCTCTTCGCCGGGGGCACGCTGGCCTACGAAACGCGGCTCGCCCTCCAGACCTTCCTGCCCGCCGAGGGGAATACGATCCTCGACCTGGGAGACGACGAATTCACCGTCGGCCGTCTCCACCCCATGATCGATCAGGACCTCCGCCTGCGCCGGCTGAGGCAGGAGGCGGCCGACCCCGAGGTGAGCACGATCCTTCTGGACGTGGTGCTGGGCGACGGCGCCCACGCCGATCCCGCGGGCGAGCTCGCGCCCGTGATCGAGCGCGCGATTGCCGGCCGCGACGGGGATCTCGACGTGATCGCCATCGTCTTGGGCACGGATGAGGATCCCCAGAACCTCGCCGAGCAGATCGCCACCCTGACCCGGGCCGGAGCGCGTGTCTGCCGCACGGTGTCCGAAGCCGTCGAGGCGGTCTGGCAGCGGCAAGCTGGCGAGGAGTCGAGGGGGATGCCGGTCCCTCTGGAGACCGTCCAGGCCCCCCTCGCCGCCGTCAACGTCGGCCTGGAGTCGTTCTGCGATAGCCTCCTCGCCCAGGGAGCCCGCGCCGTGCAGGTGGAATGGAAGCCGCCGGCGGGAGGCAACGAGAAGCTGGCTGCGATTCTTTCGAGATTGAAGGGCTGAGGGCCTAACCCTTCGAACGGAAGTCAGCTATGGTTCTTCCAATAGCAATGCGCGAAACCCTGCCTGGCGGTAGTCGTCGTCCGTGGTCAAGGCGTCCACCAGTCTGGAATCCTGCATTACCACAAAGGATATGCAGTCAGTAAGACTCCAATCCTTGTCAGGCCGCTGGCGGTAGAGATCCCAGCCGCGCCGCCATAGGTCGGAGGAGAACTCGATTACGTCTACGTCCTTGCGCAATTGGAGATGCTCGATGAGGGCTACCCCATGGGCTCGCCAAGCCGGCCGAGAGAGCGCGTTCGCCGTTTCCAGCAAAACGGCAGCCGTCGTCGTAATGCGGCCTCTGATCCTGAGCGACCACCTCTGCGCCTGCTCGTGAAACTGGTCCTGCTTCACCACCAGGCCAATCCAGAATGCAGTGTCGGCGAAGGCGTTTTGCACGGCTCCCTTCACCGCTTGGGGCTTCCATACAGGTAGTGGTCGTGCTGTGCGGCCAGGTCTGACGGGGCATCCGGCAGGTCGGCTGCAAAGCGAAGCAAGTCCGCGAAGGGCGTTGGAGGTTCTGCCAACTCCAAGTGGAGGCGCAACGTCTGTCCCACAGGAAGCTGCACGGGCTCGTCGGGAATGATTACCTCGCCGTCGAAATGTGCCGTAATCGTTCGTGTCATGACCATCCCCTCTCGCTGGTCTGGAGACAGACCCGGATGCCAATTCATGAGAATCGTACCTCAGTCTGCCGTCCTGACAAGCTCTACGTTCCGCAGTAGACTCTGGCGACTCCTGGCAAAGAGATGGGAATGGACATCCAAAACGCCAACCGCACCGCCGTCGAGCGCATGACCTCCGCGCGGCCGATCCTCACCGGCATCGCCCGGGCAGGAGACGTGATCCCCGGCCTGCACGACGGCCTCCTCCTCCATGCCGGCCCGCCGGTCGCCTGGGAGCGCGCCTCGGGTCCGCTGCACGGAGCGGTCGTCGGCGCTCTGCTCTTCGAGGGCCGCGCCCGCGACGAAGCCGAGGCCGTGGCCTTGGTCGAGCGCGGGGAAGTCCGCCTCGAGCCCTGCCACCATCATGCCGCCGTAGGCCCCATGGCGGGAGTCATCTCCCCTTCCATGCGGGTCTACGTGGTGGAAGACCAGGTCCACGGCCACCGCACCTTCTCGAACCTCAACGAGGGGTACGGCAAGGTGCTGCGCTACGGCGCCTTCAGCGAGGAGGTGCTGGCGAAGCTGCGCTGGATGAACGACGTCCTGGCCTCCGTGCTGGCCGAGGCGCTGGAGCGCTCCGGCGGTATCGACTTGCGGGCCCTCGTCGCCGAAGCGCTCCACATGGGAGACGAGGGGCACAACCGCAACAAGGCCGGCTCGCTCCTCTTCCTGAAGCTGCTGGCGCCACACGTCGCTCACGGCACGGAGGGAGCCGGCGACCGGTCCGAGGTCTTGAAGTTCCTGGGCGACAATCCCCTCTCCGTGCTCAATCCTGTAATGGCCGCCTGCAAGGCTATGGCGGACGCGGCGCACGGTGTCGAAGGGAGCACGATCGTCAGCACCATGGCGCGCAACGGCACAGACTTCGGTATCCGCATCAGCGGCCTCGGCGACCGCTGGTTCACCGCTCCCGCCCAGGTGCCGGACGGCCTTTACTTCCCCGGCTTCACGGCCGCGGACGCCAATCCGGACATCGGCGACAGCACCATCACCGAGACCGTCGGCATCGGCGCCTTCGCCATGGCGGCGGCGCCGGCCATCGTCACCTTCATCGGCGGCACGCCGCAGGACGCCCTCAACGCGACGCTTGAGATGTACGAGATCACCGCCGCCGAGCACGGCCAGTTCACCATTCCCGCCCTCGGCTTCCGCGGCACGCCCGTGGGGATCGACCTGCGCAAAGTCGTGGAGCTCGGGATCACGCCGCGCGTCAACACCGGTATCGCCCACCGCCAGGCCGGCGTCGGCCAGGTGGGGGCCGGGCTGGTGCGCCCGCCGATGGAGATCTTCGAAGCGGCGCTGGTGGCCTTCGCCGAGCACTATGAGATCTGAAAGGAGGAGACCGTGTACGTCCCCTATGACATGAGCAAGGTGAAGGTCCTCGACCTGTCCCAGAACTTCAGCGCCGATTCTCCCTCGTTCGCTTTCTACGAGGGTCCGACCGTCAAATGGGTCAAGCGGCTCGCTTTCGAGGGGGTCAACGCTCAGTTCCTTTCGACCACCAATCACATCGCCACCCACCTCGACTCGCCCATTCACTTTTACGATCCGGGGCCGGACATCTCCGGCATCCCGCTCGAGAAGCTGGTGGGCCCGGCCTGCATCGTCGACCTCTCGCAATTCGGCGTCGGCGACTACCAGATCTACGGCCCGGAGCATTTCGAGCAGTGGGAGGCGAAGACCGGTATCAAGATCGAGCGCGGCGATATCCTGGTCATCCACACCGGCTATCACCACTTCTACAACGAGGACTGGTACAAGGTTCACAACCAGGACAAGGCGGACCTGCCGCGCTGTTTCCTGAAGCATCCCGGGCCGCAGAGCCGTTTCGTCGACTGGGTGCTCGACCGCGGCATCCGCTGGCTCGCCGTCGACTGCATCGCCGCCGACCATCCGTTCAACACCAACGTGCGCAAGGCGCGGCCGGACCTCATCCCCGAGGTCGAGGCGGTGATCGGCATGCCGCTCGACGAGGCCTTCCCCTGGCCGAAAGACTACCAGTGCATGCACGTCAAGCTCTTCCCGCACGGCGTCTTCCACGCCGAGAACGTCGGCGGTCAGATCGACGAAGTGCTCGATCAGCGCGTCTGGCTCGGCTGCTTCCCCTTCCGCTTCCGCGGCGGTGAAGCGGCGTTCGCGCGGATCGTGGCGTTCGTGGAGGAAAAATGATCGGCAGCCGCACCAAGCGTAACGAAGACCCCCGCCTGCTCACCGGCCGGGCGCTATTCGTGGACGACCTCGAGCTGCCCGCCATGGCGCACGTGGCCTTCCTGCGCAGCTCCCACGCCCATGCCCGGCTTGGGCGTATCGACGTTTCCCGGGCGCGGCAGCGGGAGGGAGTGTTCGCCGTCTATACCGCGGGGGACTTGGGAGAGTACTGGCAGCCTGGCCCCCTCCTCGTCCCGCCGCCGCCTGTCGAGGGGATGGTCTTCCACCAGCGGACCCAGGTGCCGCTCGCGAAGGACAAGGTGCGCCATCTGGGCGAGCCCATCGCCGTGGTGGTGGCCGTCTCCCGCTACGTGGCCGAGGACGCGCTCGTGGACATCGAGGTCGATTACGAGCCGCTGCCGGCGGTGGTGGACCTCGAAAAGGCGCTCGCTCCCGGGGCGTCCCTCGTCCACGAGGACGTGGGCTCGAACATGGCCGCCTACGTGCCGCAGAAGAAGGGGGACTACGAAGCGGCGAAGGCGCAGGCGGACGTTGTGATCCGCCGCCGCTTCTCCTACGACCGGGGCGCCGCAGCGGCGATCGAGAACCGCGGCGTCGTCGCCGATTGGGACGCCCGCGCTCAACGGCTCACGATCTGGGACACCACTCAGGCGCCCATCCCCGTGCGCAACGGCCTCGCCGCCATGCTCGGCCTCTCCGAGCACCAGGTGCGGCTGGTGACGCCGTTCATCGGCGGTGGCTTCGGCCCCAAGATCATGATGTTCTATCCGGAAGAGGTCCTCATCCCCTGGCTCGCCCTGCAGCTCGAACGGCCCATCAAATGGATCGAGGACCGCGCCGAGAACTTCACCGCCACCACCCAGGAGCGCGGGCAGATCCACGACGCGGAGATCGCGCTCACGCGGGACGGCCGCATCCTCGGCGTCAAGGACTCCTTCCTGCACGATTCCGGCGCCTACGATCCCTACGGTCTCACCGTGGCGCTCAACAGCCAGTGCACCTTGATGGGTCCCTACCGGGTGCCTGCCTATCAGAGCGAGTTCCGGGCGATCTTCACCAACAAGACGATCGTCACGCCCTACCGCGGTGCCGGCCGTCAGCACGGCGTCTTCGTGATCGAGCGGCTGATGGATCTCGCCGCCCGCGAGTTGGGGATCGACGGCAACGAGATCCGCCGGCGCAACTTCCTGCGTCCCGATGAGTTCCCGCACGATCACGTGATCATCTATCAGGATTTCGCGCCGCTCTACTACGACAGCGGCAACTACGCGCCCGTGCTCGACAAGACGCTCGCCATGATCGGCTGGGACGCCTTCGTCCGCGACGAGCAGCCGCGCCTGCGCGCCGCGGGCAAAGCGGTGGGCATCGGCGTCGTCGCCTACGTCGAGGGCACGGGCATCGGTCCGTTCGAAGGGGCGCGGGTCCAGGTCCAGGCCAGCGGCAAGGTGACGGTGGTCACCGGCATCGGCACCCAGGGCCAGGGGCACTTCACCGTCCTCGCCCAGGTCGCCGCGCAACAACTCGGGGTGGAGGTCGCTGACGTGGACGTGGTCACCGGCGACTCCGATCAGTTCCACTGGGGCACCGGCACTTTCGCCAGTCGTGGTGCGGTCGTCGCCGGCAACGCCACCCACGAAGCGGCGAAGAGCGTGCGCGAGAAGGCCATCCGCCTGGCGGCCGAGCACCTGGGAACACCCGAGGAGCGGATCGAGCTGGCGGCGGGCCGAGCGCGCGTTGCCGGCGAGCCGGAGCGTTCGATCGCCCTCGGGGAGTTGGCGAAGATAGCGAACCCCATGCGTGGCGCCGTCAAGCCGGGCAGCGAGCCGGGACTCGAAGCCACCCGCTACTTCGGTCCCCACCGCGGCGCCACGGCGAGCGGCTGCCACGCCTGCATCGTCGAGGTCGATCCCGAAACCATGCAGGTCAAGGTCCTGAAATACGTGGTGGTGCACGATTGCGGCGTCGTGATCAATCCGCTGATCGTGGACGGCCAGGTGCACGGCGGCGTGGCCCAGGGGATCGGCAACTCGTTCTACGAGCAGCTCGTCTACGACGACAACGGCCAGCTCTTGAACGCCTCCTTCATGGACTTCCTCCTCCCCACGGCGCTCGACGTGCCGCGCGTCGAGGTTGGCCACGAGGAGACGGCCTCGCCCTTGAACGCCCTCGGCACGAAGGGAGCGGGCGAGGCAGGGGCGATCCCCGTCGGCGCCCTCTTCGTCCAGGCGGTCGAGAACGCCCTGGCGATCCCCGGCCTGGAGATCCTGGAGATCCCCCTGAAGCCCAGCCGGCTGTGGGAGATCGCTGAGGCCGCCAGGAGCCGCGAAGGCGCTCGGCCTGTGATGGCTTGAGGTGAACGGCGATCCCCAAGGCCGGCTCTTCGTCCTGGACCCGGCGTTCACCGGCGTCGCGGGTCACCACTATCCGTGGAACCAGGCGATCGTGGCGGAGTGCCGCCGGCGAGGGATCGCCGTGCGCATCGGTGCGCACAGGAGCTTCCGCGGAGACGCTGCGAGCCTGCCGGTGGAGGGCGTGTTCACCCATTCAATCTACCCCAAGCGCTACTTCGGACGGATGGCGCCGCTGCGGCGCCAATTCCTGGAAGACCTCGGCCGGCTTTCCGGGTGGGGTCTGACCTCCGCCGACCTGTTCTTGCTGCACAGCGTTTCGATCCCGTTCTTCATCGCGTTCAGCGACTGGTTCGCGAGCCTGCCGCGAGCGGGCAGGCCCCGTTGTGTCGTCCTCCATACCGTCGCCTGGTTCGAAGCGGAGTGGCCGAAGGACGGGATCGTCTGGCGCCAGCAGTTTCGCCGCGCCGCGGCCCGCCTCGCGAACGCCGCGGGTACGGGCCTGACGTTCGGGGCCATCAACGAGCCGCTCTGCCGGGACTGGGAGGCTTTCTCCGGACAGCCGGCGCGCGTCCACCCCATTCCCTACCCGGCGGCAGCGGATTTCCCCCCAGGGGGCGAGCGGTCCGGGAGCAGCTACCGGCTCCTCTTCCCCGGCGGGGCGCGCGACGAGAAAGGCTTGGAGCTGCTGCCGGACCTGGTGAGGCTCCTGGCTCGGAAGTTTCCGCTCGCGGAGTGCGTCATCCAGGTCGCGCCCGATCCCCGGGCCTCTCGCGAGACGCTCGCCGCGCTGCGCCGGCTGGAGGAAGAGAAGGCGCTCCGAGCCCATTGGGGGGATGCTACGGCGGCCGAGTACCAGGGTTTCTTCGCGACCGCCGACGTGGTGATGCTTCCTTACGATCCAGTCTGCTACCGTGTCCGAGGCTCGAGCGTGCTCGCCGAAGCCCTGATCTGCGGACTGCCGGCCATTCTTCCAGCAGGGACTTGGATGGCAGAAGAGTGGAAAAGGCTGGAAGCCGGCGGAGCCCTTTTTCAGGAATGGACCGCGGAAGCCGTCTCGCAAGCCGCCGTCGAGGCTCTGCGGGCGTACGGCGTGCACCGCGCGCGCTCGCTCGAAGCGGCGGCGCGATGGACGGCCCGCCACTCCGCCGCGGCGTTTATGGACTTCGTGCTCGGGCCCGCAATCGAACCTGCGTTGTGATGTAAAATGAACACCGGTAGTACGGGCGTTGGGGTCAGAGTATTCTATATTTAACATTGCCGGAGCCGCCGATGTTTTGAGATCGCTGTGCAGCCGTGCCCGCGATCCGTCCGCCCGCCGAAGGGGTCATGCCGCCTGTAACGCCAAGGCTTGCTGCGACGACTAACCCCTGTGTGAGAGAGGGGGGAGAAATGGCGCAGAGATCTGTCCCGCCCCGGCCCGGCCCCTGGCTGGAGCGAATCGCAATGGGTTACTTCCTGGCCCTGTCTCCACGCTTGAGCAAAGAGCGGCAGCCGGAGTCTCCGGAGAGGCTGGCCCCGTTCGAGGACCTCACCCTGCCGCGCCGCCACGGGCACGGCACGCTCGCGGCGACCTGGTACCCGGCGGCCGGCATTGCCCGCGGCGCCGTTCTCCTCCTTCACCCCTGGCTGGTTTGGGGCAAAGCTTACTTTCACCTGCGGGGGCGCCTCCAGGCCCTCCGCGACGCGGGCTACCACGCCCTGACCCTCGACTTCGCGGGTTTCGGCACCAGTGGTCCGCCTCAGGTCTTCTTCGATCGCGACGTGGAAGCGGCGCTCGAGTTCCTTTGTCAGCGCGCCGGCGACCTTCCCCTCCACGTCTGGGGTGTCAGCTCCGGCGGCTACTGGGCGCATCCGGTCCTGAGCCGCACGAACGTGGTGAGCGGCGCCTTCTTCGAGGACGTCTCTCCCCACCTCTTCGAGTGGTCATGGCGCATGGCTCCCCAAGGCCGGCCAATCTACCTCCTGTACCGCACCTGTCTTCCCTCCGCTCATCGCTACCTGGACATCCGGCGCCATGCGAGAGCGATGTCCCTCGATGCCGTGACCTACGTCAGCGGCGAGCGCGACCGGGGAGTGCTTCCGGAGGACACCCTCACGCTCGCCGAGCTGGCCGGAGGCCGTTCCCACGTAGTGGCCGGCGCCGAGCACTTGGGCTCGATCAAGATCGCAGGCGACGAGCTGATCGGCTTGGCGCTCGACACCTTCCAGCGTGCCGAGAAACGGGCCGCCGTCAAGCCCGAGCCTCGATGGCCTGAAGGATTGGACGCGCAAGATAGATTCGCCTCCAGCTCCGGCCGGTCATCTCGCCGACTACCCCGTAGACTTGGAAAGAAATCAGGTGAGTTCTTTCAAAGCTAGCAGAGCTTGGAAAGGGAGCTTTCAAAGCTCGGGAGGCTTGGAAAGAAATCGCCCCGTTTCTTTCAAAGCTCGGGAGACTTGGAAAGGGGGCTTTCAAAGCTTCCCGCCGCTGCCAGCCCCTTCTCCCGGCAGAGCTTCGCGAGATCGCCGCTCCGATAGCCCATCTTCGCGAGCTGCTCGACTGCCGGGCGCGCCTCGTCGAGGCGGTCGAGCGCGAGGAGGGCCTCGGTCCAGGGAACGAGGACCTTCCAGTGGGTCAAGGGACGCGAGCAGGGAGCGAGGACGGCCAGCGCCCGCTCCCAGGCCGCCCGCGCCTCGCCTTGGGCGCCGAGAGCGGCTTCGATCCGCCCGCGGGTGACCTCGGCGCCGGCGATGATCCCCCGGGTCGGCTCGTCCGGCTGCCCCGCGAGGAGCGGCGACAGGACCTCCAGCGCGGCGCGCGCCTCGGCCCTCGCCCGCGCCGGTTCCAGGGATTCGAGCGCCCCAGCCATGCGGTTGCGGCAGACTCCGAGCTGCAGCCGCCAATCGGAGTTCGTGGGATCCTTCGCCACCAGCGCTTCCAGGATTCGCCGCGCCTTCCCCAGCGGATCGAGGGCCGCCGCGGGATGGCCGTCCGCCACCGCCAGGGCACCCAGCGCGGAGTGGAAGGCCGCCAGCCAGCGCTGCCACGTCGTGTTCTCAGGGTCCTCCGTGGACAGCGCCTCCAGGGTCGCGCGGCCGCTCTCGTAGAGACCCCGCGCATCATCCTTCCTTCCCAGCGTCACCAGGAGGTTGGCGAGGAAGCCGCGCGCCACCGCCGCGTCGAACCGCCGGGCCGGGTCGCCGGGGACCGCCCTGACCAGCCGCTCCTGGATCGCCAGGTAGTCCCGCCGCTCGGCCAGCGCGCCGGCGAGATCCCCCTGGCGTTCCAGGACGTTGCTGACGAAGGCCAGGGTTCCCGCGATCTCCCCTTGCAGAGGGAAGTCCTTGGGATCAGCCGCGGAAAGCTTCCTCGCCAGCGCCAGGCTTTCGCGATAGGCCTGCAGGGCTCCCGCCAGGTCGCCCCGGGCTTCCAGCAGGGTGCCGAGATTGTGGTGTGCCACGGCAAGCCCATGCTGCCAATCCCGGCTGCCGGGATGGAGCCGGAGCTGCGCCTCCGTCAGGCGCAGACCTTCCCGCCATACGGGGAGCGCCTCGTCGAGCTTCCCCTGGTCCATCAACACCTGGCCGATCCAGGAGTAAGCCTCCAGGTATTCCGCCTGCCATTTCTCGTTGGCCGGGTCCCGCGCCACCAGGTCGTGCCCCAGGGCCTGGGCGCGGCGGAACGCCGCCATCGCGTCCGGCAGACGTCCCTGGGTGTGGCGCACGTCGCCGATCTGCAGGATGGCGCTCACGCGGTAGGCCAGCTCGTCGTCGGAGAGCTGGCTCTCCGGCAGCCCGTCGAAGTAAGCGAGGGCGCGATCGCCCGCCGCGTCGAGCGCGTCCAGGCGATTGAGCGCCTCCAGCCGCTGCCGCAGGTCGCCCAGCATGAAACCGATCAGCGCCTCCGCCTGCTTGCGCCGCTGGACCGCCTCCCGGCGCGCCCTCTCCGCCCGCACCGCCAGCCAGGAGACCACCGCCAGCACGATCAGCAGGAAGACGAAGGCCCCCGTGACGGCGGCGACCCGCACCCGACGGCGGCGCACCCTCTGCGGCTTGTCGAGGATCCACCGCAGCCGCTCGGCTGCCTCCTCCGCCGTGGGACGGCGCCGCGGATCGAGGCTTTCGAGGTCCTGGATCAGCCGCGTGAGATCGGGATCGAGCCCCTCGATCGGCCGCGTCTGCGCCCGCGTCACCTGCCACAGCAGCTCGGATTCGCCCATCCCCTCGTAGGCGGCCGCCCCCGTGAACAGCTCCTGAAGGAGGATGCCGAAAGAGTAAAGATCGCTCGCCTCGGTGATTTCCCCCTGGGACGCCTGCTCCGGGCTCATCGCCTGGAGCGTGCCCACCACCGTCCCCAGGCGGGTCAGCCGCGTCGCATCGTCCACCTGCACCGGCGGCGTGGCCGGCTCGCCCCACAAGCCGGAGGGGCTCATCTCGTGCGTCTCGCTGTCGCCGTCATCCTCGAAGTCCGGCAGCGGGAGAGGAGGCTCCAGGCGGAGGCCGGGCTCGGAGACCGAGCGGGCGATCCCGAAGTCGAGCACCTTCACCCCGCCCTCCGGGGTGACCATGATGTTGTCCGCCTTCAGGTCGCGATGGACGATCTTCTCGCGGTGGGCCACGGCGAGCGCCGTCGCGATCTTCTCCCCCAGCCGGAGCTTGCGCTCGCAGGAGACCTCCCCCTGATCGGAGAGCTTCCGCAGCGTCGTCCCCTGGACGTACTCCAGGATCAGGAAGTCCGCCGCGGGCGTCTCGATGAGGTCGTAGACCTGGCAGATCGACGGATGGCCGAGCTTCGAAAGCAGCCGCGCCTCGCGCAGGAATCGCGCCTTGAGCCGCGGGCTCAGCCGCTTCTCAGGGCGGATCGTCTTGACCGCCACCCGGCGTTCCAGCCGCGGATCGAAGCCGAGGTAGACCTCGCCCATCCCGCCCATCCCGAGCCGGGACTCGATGCGGATGTTCCCAATGCTCGACCCGACGTAGCTCACCGCGAATTCCCCAAGGCGTATCGATTGACCCTGAGAGTATCACCCCGGTCCAGCCGAACCGTTCTTGCTGTTGGGTGGGGGCTCCCTCTTCTCCCGGTGAGGGGGGCTGGGAGGTGGCGGGAGAAGAGGGCCGGGGTGATGAGGGTCTTGGGCGGGCGGCGCTGACGAGGGCCGCTCAGGTACAATCCCGCACCAGGAGGATCGATCATGCGTAGCCGCTTCATCCTGCTGATCCTGTTGCTCTGCCTGTGCCTCCCCCTCACCCCCTTGGATGCCCAGCCACTGCGGCGAACCGGCGCGAAGATCACCAACGGCGTCACCGACACCCTCCATCCCACGGTGGGCCTGTTCATCACCGACGGCGAGTGCTCGGCGACGCTGATCGGTTGCCAGACGGTGCTCACCGCGGCCCATTGCATCTGCGGAGACCATTTAGGAGGACCTGCCTGCGCGGCCCGGCCGGACCTCGTGACTCCCACCGGCAAATTCGTCTTCTTCCAGCATGCCGGGCTCTTCGCGGTGTCGAGCGTCGCCGTGGACCCTGCCTACAATGCCCACTCTGGAGTCTCGGACGTGGCGATCCTCCACCTGGCAGCGCAGGTGACCAACATTGCGCCCAGCCCGCTCAACCGGATCGGCTCGCCGCCCCTGGGGCTTCCCGGTGAGATCGTGGGCTACGGCAGCACCCAGACCGAGTCCACGGACGACGGCATCAAGCGCCGGGGATTCGTGACCACCGCGGCCTGCGATCCCGCGGCGGCCGGGTTCGTCTGCTGGAACTTCAAGCGTCCCCTGGGCGCCCCGGGCACGAACTCGGATACTTGCTTCGGCGACTCGGGCGGCCCCCTCTTCCTCTCCCTCGGGGGACGGACGGTGCTGGCCGGCGTGACCTCCAGCGGCACCAACTCGGAATGCGCGCCGGTCGACAACTCCTTCGACGACGACGTCTTTTCCGACCTCGCCTGGATCGACTCCCAGGGCGGCGCCGACCTCTCCGCCACCACCTGCGGCCCGGGGCCTCAGATCGGCGGCCCGGGCACCACCGTCCTCGGCAGCGACCTTGCGCTCAGCAACAGCCACAACCAGGTGACGACCACCGTCGAGGTGCTGGTGGGGACGGCCGAGCTGCGCGTCGCCCTCAACTCGGCCGACTGGTTCGACAACAGCAACGCCCTCTACATCCGCCATGGCGCTCCCGCCTCGACCACCACCTTCGACTGCAAGGGCGACGCGCCGAGCGGCCAACAGTACTGCCGAGTGCAGAATCCCGCGGCTGGCACCTGGAACATCCTGGCGAGTCATCTGGTTGGGCCAGGAGGTGGGATTCAAGTGACCGCCTCGCTCATCTCGCAGCCGGCGGTGCCGAGCCCCTGCGTGCCCGGCCCCAACACCCTCTGCCTCAACGACGGCCGCTTCAAGGTCGAGGGCACGTACCAGACGCCGGACGGCCAATCCGGCCCGGCGAAGGTGGTGAAGCTGACGGACGAGGCCGGCTACTTCTGGTTCTTCTCGGACTCCAACGTCGAGGCCGTGATCAAGGTGCTGAACGGCTGCCCCGTCGATCAGAGCTACTGGGTGTTCGCCGGCGGCCTCACCAACGTCCAGACCACGGTCACCGTCACGGACTCGACCACGGGGTTCGCCAAGACCTACTCGAATCCCCAGGGGGCGGCCTTCCAGCCGATCCAGGACACCGCGGCCTTCCCGGCCTGCCCCTGAAAGGCCGGTCGCCGCGGACCCCTGCGCTACAATGGCTTCGAGGAGGCTTACGATGACTGCAACCCTCGAAACCATGCCCGCGGCCGAAGTCGAGCCGCTGACCATTGCGGGGCGGACCTTCCGCTCCCGCCTGTTCCTGGGGACCGGGAAGTATCCCGACTTCCCGACCATGGCCGCCGCCTTGGAGGCTTCGGGCACCGAGGTGGTGACCGTGGCCCTGCGGCGGGTGAACCTCGGCGAGCGGGGCCAGGGCTCCCTGCTCGACTTCGTCGACCCGGACCGCTACCTCCTGCTCCCCAACACCGCTGGCTGCTACACGGCGGACGAGGCCATCCGCACCGCCCGCCTGGCCCGCGAGCTCGGGGGGTGGGACTGGGTGAAGCTCGAGGTGATCGGCGACAAGAAGACCCTCTTCCCGGACAACGTCGAGCTCCTGAAGGCCACCGAGCGCCTGGTGGCCGAGGGCTTCATCGTCCTCCCCTACACCAGCGACGATCCGGTGACCTGCCGCAAGCTGGAAGAGCTGGGAGCGGCGGCCGTCATGCCCCTGGGCGCGCCCATCGGCTCCGGCATGGGCATCCGCAACCCGTCCAACCTGCGCATCATCCTGGAGCAGGCCAAGGTGCCGGTGATCGTGGACGCCGGCGTGGGCACGGCGAGCGACGCCGCCCTCGCCATGGAGCTGGGAGCCCACGGCGTGCTGATGAACACCGCCGTGGCCGAAGCGAAAGACCCCGTCCGCATGGCCCGCGCCATGAAGCTGGCCGTCGAAGCCGGCTGGCTCGCCGCCAACGCCGGCCGCATCCCGAAGAAGCTCTACGCCTCCGCCTCGTCGCCCACAACCGGTCTGCTGGAGTAAGCCCGCGCCTTCGCCCCAGCGCTTCCCCACCCAAGACCCTCACCCCTGCCCCTCTCCCGACCACCCCATCCCCCTCCCCGGGAGAGGGGAACCAGGCTGGGGCGCTCTGGCTGTTTGTCCTTGTTGTCCTTGCTGCCCCTTATGTCCTTTCTTGCTTTTTCTCCCCTTGACAATCGACAAGAGATCCCACACTCTTGTCGAATGACAAGGGGAGCTAGCATGGCCACGGACAAACCCGAGGACAAAGAGGACCTCCTGCAAGGGACCCTCGACATGCTGATCCTGAAGACCGTCGCCCTGGGGCCGGTCCATGGCTGGGGGATCTCCCAGCGCATCCGGCAGGTTTCCGGCGACGTGCTGCAAGTCCAGCAGGGCTCCCTCTATCCCGCGCTCATCCGCCTGGAGCGGCAGGGCTGGATCAGCGCCTCGTGGGGCGTTTCGGAGAACAACCGGCGCGCCAAGTTCTATGAGCTCACTCCCGCCGGGCGCCGCCGGCTGGAGGCGGAGACGGCGAGCTGGGAGCGGCTGGCGGCCGCCGTCTACCGCGTCCTCCAGGCCAGTTGAGGAGATCCGTCATGCAGAGGCTGCGGCAGCTTCTCTTCCGAATCCGCGACCTGGTCCGCCGGGACAAGCTCGAGCGCGAGCTTGCCGAGGAGCTGAGCTTCCACCTGGAGATGGCGGCGGCGGACCGGGCCGCGCGGGGCCTGAGCCCGGAGGAGGCCCGGAGAGCGGCAGTGCTGGAATTCGGAGGAGTCGAAAAGATCAAGGAGGACTGCCGAGATCAATTCGGTCTCCGCTGGCTGGAGACCGTCGGCCTCGACCTCCGCCACGCCGCCCGCGGGCTGCGCCGGAGCCCGGGCTTCACCCTCGCGGCCCTGCTCACCCTCAGCCTGGGCATCGGCGCCAACACGGCGATCTTCAGCGTCGTCAACGCGGTCCTCCTCCGTCCCCTGCCGTTCTCCGATCCCGGCCGGCTGATGAGAGTCTTCGGAACGACGCCGCAGAACCCGCACGCCTGGACCTCGCCGCTCAACTTCACCGACCTGGCGGCCCAGCAGAGGTCCTTTGCGGGCATCGCCGCCCTGAGCGAGGCGAGGGCCACCCTGGCGGGAGTCGACGAGGCCGAGCAGGTCGAAGGCTGGTCCGTGTCCGCGAATTTCTTCACGCTCCTGGGCATCCGCCCGGCCCTGGGCCGCAGCTTCACCTCCGGGGAGGACCGCCCCGGTGGCGAGTGCGTCCTCGTGTTGAGCCATGCTCTGTGGCAGCGCCGCTTCGGCGGCCAAGCCGGGGCGATCGGCCGGACCGTGGCGCTCAACGATGCACGCTGCACAGTGGTGGGCGTCGCTCCCGCCGCTTTCGATTTCCCGATCGGCACGGCGTTCTGGAAGCCCCTCCAGCTCGATCCCGGCGCCGAGAGCCGCGGCTCCAACCGCCTGACGCTGATCGCCCGTCTCGGCCCCGGCGTCACCGGCGCGAGCGCCCAGGCCGATCTGGACCGGATCGCTCGCGACCTGGCGCGAGCGTACCCAGACCCGAATGCCGGCCGTGGTTTCGCCGCCGTGCCCCTGCGGGAGCAGCTCGTGGGCGACGTCCGGCCGGCGCTGCTGGTGCTGGCCGGCGCAGTCGGCCTCGTGCTGCTGATCGCCTGCGGCAACGTCGCCAACCTCTTGCTGGCGCGCTCCGCGGCCCGGCGGGGCGAGGTGGCCATCCGCGCCGCGGTGGGCGCCGCCCGAGCACGGATCGTCCGCCAGCTCCTCACCGAGAGCCTCCTCCTGGCGCTGCTGGCCGGCGCGGCGGGGCTCCTCCTCGGCGTCTGGGGAGCGCACCTGCTCGCGGTCTGGGGGCCGCAGGGGATCCCCCGCCTCCACGAGGTGAGCCTGGACGGGCGGGTCTTGAGCTTCACCCTGCTGGCGACCCTTGCCACCGTGGCCCTCTTCGGCCTCGCGCCAGCCGTCCAAGGAGCCCGGCCTGAGCTCAGTCACGTCCTCAAAGAGGCGAACCGGGGGACTCGAGGGGCACGCTCGCACGTCCAACTCCGCGGCCTCGTGATCGTCGCCGAGCTGGCGTTGACGGTGACCCTGATGGTGGGGAGCGGACTGTTGATGAAGAGCTTCCTGCTCCTGGTGCAGGTGCGCCCGGGCTTCGAGCCCGCACGCCTCCTGACCATGGACGTCTCCCTGCCGCCGTGGCGGTATGACCGGGCGAGGAGCGCCGAGCTCTACGCCAGCGTCCTCGAAAGGGTGCGGCACCTTCCCGGCGTGCTCTCGGCCGCCGCCGGCATGAGCCAGCCGGTGCTCGGCGCGAACCACTGGGGCGCCACCCTCGCGCCCGAGGGGGCACCCACTCCGGCGGCTGCTGCGGACCTGAACGTGGCGATCAATCCCGTGACGCCGGACTACTTCCGCACCCTGGGAATCCCGCTCCTGGCGGGGCGCCCCTTCACCGATGGCGACGTTCCCGGTGCGCCCGGGGTGGCCGTCGTCAGCCGCAAAGTCGCGCGCCTCTTCTTTCCGGGAACCGATCCCATCGGCAAGAAGATCCGCCTCGACATCGACCTGGGACCGGACGTGCCGCAGACCCGCGTCATCGCCGGAGTGGTGGGGGACGTGCGCCAGGAGGGGCTCGCCCTGGAGGAGGCGCCGGTCGTCTACCTGCCTCACCGCCAGGTGCCCTACCCGAAGATGAGCCTGCTCGTGCGCACCGCCGGTGATCCGCTGGCGCTCGGAGGGGCGGTGCGGGCTGCGGTCCGCGACTTTGACCACGGAATCCCGGTCGGGACCGTCACCACCATGGAGGAGATCCTGTCCGGCTCCGTGGGCCGGCCCCGCTTCTACACGGCCCTGACCGCCCTTTTCGCTGCCCTGGCCCTGTTCCTGGCCGCCGTGGGAGTCTACGGCGTCCTCGCCTGGTCGGTGAGCCAGCGCCTGCACGAGATCGGCGTCCGCATGGCGCTGGGAGCGCGCCGCTGGAGCGTCGAGGCGTTGATCCTGAGGCAGGCGCTGGCGCCCGCCCTGCTGGGGCTGGCCCTGGGTCTCGGCGCCGCCTTCGCCTTGAGCCGCACGCTGGCGACCCTGCTCTACGGCGTTGGGCCCGCGGACCCGGTCGTCTACGCCCTGGTCTCCTGCCTCCTGCTGGCGGTCGTCCTCCTCGCGAGCCACCTGCCGGCCCGCCAGGCCACCCAGGTCGACCTGACGCGCTCCCTGCGCTGCGAATAGCCGCCCGGAGGGTAGGGGTTGCACCGCGCGGCCGGCTGCTCTACAATCCGTCCTCCGCACGTCGGGCACGTGCAGCCATAGCTCAACTGGATAGAGCGACAGACTACGGATCTGTAGGTTGGGGGTTCGACTCCTCCTGGCTGCACCACTTAAACCCCTATAAAATCAGGCAGTTACGGGCAGGGCTCGAAAGCGGCTCTGGAGTGCTCTTTGCTTCGGGGACCACTGGGGTGACCACTGGTGCACGGGCTTCCTCGCGCTTCCAGCAGTCCGGCCCCCCGCCGTTTAACTTCCCCCCAAAAGACAACCGGCGCCGCGTGGCGCCGGGTTCAACACGCCGTCTCCCTGTCCTGGGAGCGGACCAACAAGCGGCCCGGCAGGGTGGTGACACACGTCTGCCGAGCCTGACCCGAGCACAGGAGCTTACCCGATGCCCGAGCTAGCGCTGTACTTTACACCGCCCTCCGATCCACCCCCCGTCGCCGCCCCTCCGATCATCCGCCCGGAGGATTTCGAGGACGATCCCACCTTCCGGGAGTCGTTCCTGCTTTGTGCCCCCGATCCCCGGGCCAACGTCACCCTCCGGGCCTTTGGCAGGCTCCTCCATGACCTTGTCCTGCGGACCTGGGGAGACTGGCCCCTACACCCGGAAGGCGTCTTCCGGGCGAGCTTGCGCGCCACGGTTGCGGACCTCCGGCACGTCCAGGGCTCGCTTGCCGAGAGCACCGGCCCGAACACCGTCGCCGAGCCCCACGAAGAGCACCTTGCGGCGATCGGCGCCCACGTGGCCAAAGACCTTGGCGAGCTTGCGGACCGCCTGGAAGTGGAGCTGAATTCATGGCTCGGGAGGGTGTCATGAGTCCGCGAGCCCGGCAGCGAATCTCGGCGCGGCCCAACCTCCCGCCGGAGCCGTCCCCGGCTTCCCAGGGGCAACCCCCATCCGATCCCCCGGAAGTGGCGACCGCCGCCCCGGGGTATGAGTGGGAGCAGCATCTCGCCTTCCGCAACGTCTTCCTTCTCCACTTCACGGACGCAAGGGACCGGGCCGCCCTGGTGTACGTCGGCAACCTGTGGTTTGAGATGGCCCTGGAGTGCGCGGACAAGTGGCCGGACTGGCCCGAGAGTGCCACCCGTTGCGAGATGCGAGCAGCGGCGCAGGATCTCCGCCACTCGGGGGCCTTCCTGGCTTCCGTGGGCACCGAGCGCAAGAGGTCCTCGCTCGACTTGGAAGACGAGCGGCTGTCCGTCATGGCGGATCGGTGGGCCGTGGAAGCCGACCGCATCGCCGCCGAGATTGAAGCCGTCCTCAAAGGCCGCATACCCGACAAGTGGGAGGAAGGGTGAAGACGTGGAACGGGGAGGACGCCTCATGACCTGGAATCATGCCGTCCGTCGGCGACGACTCGCCCCCATCGGCACGTACGAGCCCGAGCCCTACCGGGTCGTGGTCCATGACACGTTCCAGCAGTACAAGCTTCGCATGGCGGCAACTCAGATCCGGAGCGGCATGTCCGTGCCCGAGTTCCTGCTGTTCGCGGCGGAGTACGCCATTGCCCACCATCGGGAGCTGCGCCACTTCGGGGCCATCTTCCGCAAGGGCGCCCGGGAGATCATCGCCGCCGGTTCGGCGCCGATAGAGCCGTCTCCCTTCTCCAGCCCGGAGTTTCGGCGGGACCGCCGTATCGAGACGGCGCTCTGCCACTTCTGCACGTGGGCCGGAGAGAAGCTCATCCGTAGGAAAGAGGAGCCGGAGTGGAGTGAGGGGAGGACAGGACATCCGTGCGGGACCGCTGATAAAGCAGTATGAGAGGGCGGCGACGACGTAGCGGCGCGGGCCGGTTCCGAGAGGGGCCGGCCCTTTTCGCTTCTGTGGTCTGTCGGGTAACGGGTTGGGCGGCCAATTTCAGAAGTCCCAATCAATACTGAACACGCGCGTGGGGTGAATCCTGTTTGCCTTGCCGACGTACGAAGCGGCCACAAGTCCCAGTGCGGCCAGCGCGTCGCGAACATTCGCTAACGTCGCTCCGGCAAGTGCCTTGACCGGATCGTGCTTGACCTTGTTGTAGGCGGTCCACCAGACGGGGGGTTGATCTGCTGTCCACCCGCGAAACGGGAATACTCTCTCGTTCCGCGTCATGAGATTGACCTCAGCCTCCGACAGGTAAGGCTCCCGAGTGAACATGGCCTCACGAATCTCTCCAATGTTGCCAAGTTTACTGCCCGGAGCGGCGCGCTCTTCGCACCAGAGTCGCGTGAGCACCTCGAATTGCGCGCAAGCACTCAAGAGTTGTCGAAGGAATTCAAGAGAGAACGTGCCGGCATTCTCGGGGGCCGGCTCGACAAAGCGGAGCGATCGCTCGAAGTCTGCTTCAAGAAGAAGGAAGTACCTCCAGTGCCGAGCCTTCTCTATGTCCTCAACCATTCATCGCTCTTTTCAAGCGCTACCGTGAACGATGGTGGTTGGCGGTCGCGGTTGGTAAACCACTGAACTGCTCTGAGGTCAGGGGCGGAAAGAGCCGGCGCCGCAAAGCATCCTGCCAGCGACGCCAGGACGGCGAGCCCCATCATCCGGTAGGCGACATTTCGCATTATTTCGGCCTCCAAGCGATGCCTAATCATCTCCCGAGCCCCGCGCCTCTGTCCATCCGCCGCCCTTACGCTTCCGCCGGGGGGCTTACCCCCCCTCACAATTCTGGCTGCACGCGCATTTGCCTGCGCCAGAGGTATGCCCGCGGTCGCCCTCGGAAGATCGACCATGCGCCCTACCCCTTGCGGCGGTGCCGACGTTGACGCCGAAGCAATCGAAGCATGGCGCGGCGCCGTCGCCGGCCGCCTGGGAGCAGCCCCGCGCGCGGGCCGTCCCGTCTCTTCCGTCTCACCCGGTTCGCCTCCTTTCTTGCCGCTCCACTGAAACGCCATTAGAGCCCGTTTAAGCCCCATCGCCGGGGGGGCCGCCCGTATCCCCCTGGCTCCGGCCCCTTCTTACGCCTGTTTCCGGGCCTTGCGGGGTGGCGTAGGTTTGGACGCGGGCCGCGCCGCTCGCGATGGGGCCGCCAGCGATCCCCGCCACGTGCCGCGCCGCCTGCCGGTTAAGAGCTTCGCCGGCCGCCTTGCGGTCGTGGGCTTCCCGCCTGCCGTTGTGCTCGCCGCGTTTCCGCGTAGCGTTTCATTTTTCGTTTTGCCGTAGCCGATGGGGAACGGCGGCTACATGCAGGTCAGGCAGGAAGTGGCGCTCGCGAGACGTTGCCGTCCATGGCGGGAACGCCGTCCGCCGGCCCCGTGGTGGTGGCGCCCGCGCTCGACACTTCGCCCCCTGGCACGGCGAGCGTCGCCGCGGGATCGGAGCCCACACCAGGGCGGGGACGTGAGCCCCTCCGGCCCCGGCCCGCGCCGCCCTCGCTTCCCGCGCCGCCCTCCGGAGGGTCCTCACCCGAGACGGCGCAGGTTGCCCAGCATCCCGGGCAAATCCAGGCGGGAAGCTTCCGCACCGTGCGCAGCATCGGCACGTCCAGGCGGGAGCATCCCGGAGTCCGGCACAACGGCGCCCGGGCGGGGTTGTAAACGCGGATGATGCGCGGGGCGGGCGGGGTGGCCTCGGATGGGCCGGGGGTGGCCTCGGTCGCGGAGCCCACCTCCCGCAGGATCGCCAGCGCTTCGGCCTTCCCCTCGCGCAGCTCCGCCATTTCCTCCGGCGTCACCAGGGACCGCGGACGGAGCGCAATGGAGTCGCCTTCCAGCAGCTCGAAACGGACGCCCCGGGAGTAAAGGGAATCGAGCAGCGCCACGACGTCGCCCCGGCCGCTCATACGATCGCCCTTTCCGCGTCGCCAGCTATCCCCGCTGGTCCCCTCGCGCCCTCTTCCCATCCTCCTCCCGCAGTCTTCCCCTTCTCTTCGTCCGGGGGTGTACTCAAAACCCCTTGCGGCCCCCGCGGTCCGTGGAGTGGTTCAGGGGAGTGTACGGCTGTACCTGTACCTATTCCCCTACGGGAAGTAATAGGTACAGGTACAGCACTCCCTGTACCTGTACCCGTAACTGTATTCAGAACGGTTTTAGGTACACCCCCTTTTTCGACTCCATACCAGCGCTGTAGGGATGACTTAGAGACGCCGGTTTCCGCAATGATCTGGCTATAACTCCAGCCGGCCGCGTTCAGCTCGTTGCAGCGGTCCCGCTTTGGACTTTTAGGCGCGCCACCCTTGCCGCCTTTGCGTTTCTTGGGTGACGCTTCGATCTCATAGAAGTAGAGCGCGCCGTCCGGCTCCTCTCCAAGTGCCAAGCCGAAAGGCCGTTTCTCGGCGCCCGTCAGGCTCCGCGCCTTACTGAAAGTCACGTCTACCGCCATGGTATCGGGATCGTCCTCATCCTCCTGCCGCTCCGTGAGGTTTACGATCTGAGCAAAAGCCGTCGTCCCTGACAGGTGGCCGTTGAACGTGTCCGCTCGGCTGTTGTGGTGGACCGCGAAGGTTTCAAGCCCCCGCCGTTTCATGGCGAACAGGAAATCATTGACCGGTGCCCATGCTTCGCTCTTGTTCTCATCCGCAAGGGAGAAGAGCACCCGCAAGCTGTCCAGGAAGAGCACCTCTATCTCGGGATGGAGGTCTAGCAGCCGCTCGATTCTCAGGCGCCCGGCGGGGGCGTTGAGTTTCGGCGCCTCCTCCGGACATGCCATCTCTACCAGCAGCCGCAAGGGGAGGCCGTCGCAAGCCCTGCCGCGCACGCCGGCCCCGGCCGCCAGCTTGACCGCCCTTTCCTTGACCTCAGCTTCCAGCAGCTCGCCGTCTATGTACAGAACGGGCCGCGCCTTTGGCACCCGAAAGCGGGGGGAGAAGTCCTGCCCCGCTGCGATGCATGCCGCAAAGCGGAGCGCTATCAGGCTTTTGCCCCGGCCTGGCTGGCCGGAGATACACACCGCGTCCCCGACTTTGGCCAGCCCGGTCACCACGTCCTCGCGGACCGGGATGACCTTCCGGGCGAGTTCCCCCATGGTCATGGTGGGGTCCTGGAAGTCCTCCCCTGCCGCGTCGGCGTCGCCGCCTCCATCGCCGTCTCCAGCGGGGTCCCGGGGGCCGTCCACGAGCTCGCCGGAGCCCACGGAGCCCGCCACGGCGCCCGCACGGATCTCCCCGAGCCGCTCGCCTGGAGAGCTATCCCGCCGGGCGTCGATCCATTGCTCCGCGTCGCCTTTCGCCGGCATGCCCTCCGGATCGAACGTCCTCACGTCCAGGCCCGGCAGTTGCTCCGCAAGCGCCTGCCGGATGCGCTGCATGTGCTGGCGCGCCGTCTCGCCGTCGTTGTCTGGCCACGTCACCACGGGTCCCGTACGCCCCGCGAGGACGCCCAAAGCTTGAGCCGTTGGCGTGGCGCCACAACCGCATGCCGTCGCCAGCACAACGACGGCGGGATAGGGCGGGAGCGCCTCCCGCAGGAGGTCCGCGCACTTCTCGCCCTCTACCAGGATGAGGGGGGCCGCGGGATCGGAGCCCGGGAGCGTTTCGGTCAGGTAGAGAGGCACGTTCGCGGAGCCGCCCATGGCCGCAAGGGGCCTTGTGTACGTCTCGCGCCAGAATCGCAGCTCCTTGGGCTTGTCGGCGCGGTTCCATCTCGGGTGTGCGGCGATCAGGTTGCCGTCCAAGTCCCGGAGGTCCCAGGTCATCGCCGGAGCGCCGCCGAGGTCCGCGCGGTCCAACTCCCCGGGCCTCGGTTCCCTGCAAGGTGTCCAGGCGGGGGGCGGTCCACCTGCCTTTTGCCGTTGCTGTCGGGCCACGTTGGGCGCCTCCTGTGCTTTCCGGGCATTCCGTGGCGCCGCCGCTACCGGCCGCTGGGCCGTGGCGCGGGGCCGCGCTCCGTTGCCGGGGAGTTCAATGGAGATGCCGAGCGACAACCCGAGCGCCCGGATGGTTTCCTGAAAGTCGGTGCCACGGACGGCCCGGTAGAGCGCAATCCCGTCGCCCCCGCCCTTGCCGCACGAAAAGCACTTCCAGCCGCCACGCTCGCCGCCGTAGACGGTGAAAGGCGGAGTCTTGCCGCTCTGTTCCTTCGGGTGGTCCGGCAGGGGACACCGGCCCTTGAAGTGGCCGCCCTCGCGCTTGAGCGCCACTCCCAGCAGCTCGGCAACGCGGACCGACGTAGCGGCATCCTTGACCGCTGAGAGAACGTCATCTTGGATTGCTCCGCCGCGGGCGCCCACGTCACAATCCCCCGCCCTGGCAGAGGAACTGCAGCCCGTTGCGCCTGAGACGGCCGGCGCGGCGCCCGCGAGGTCGCGCAGCTCCGGGGCCGCGCATCCTTTCCGCCACCCTCTAGCCTCCCAGGCCGGAGGAGTGCGAAGGGCCGCCCCGCGGCGCCGCTGCGATGAAGGCCGCGAGATCCTCTTCCCGCCAGCCGCTCGTACCAGGGCCAAGGATTACGCGGGGTGCCAGCCGGCCGGCGGCCTCCCAGCGGTAGAGCGTTGATCGTGAAATTCCGAGCAGTCGAGCGGCCTTAGCTGGCCGGATGATCGGGGAAACGGAACCGGACATTCTGGCGCCTCCTGCGCCCTGAAAGGAAAGGGCGCGCCAGAGAGGAGGTTACGCACCGGGAAAGGGTGAAGGGTGGGCCGGTTGCGGGGAGCGAGTGGTAGACTCTCTCCCGCCATGTCCTACAAAGACCCGGAAAAGCAGCGTGAAAAGCAGCGCGAAGCGAACCGCGTCCACTCACTCACGAGGCAACTCCTCCGGCCTTGAAAGGCCGCACATTCGACCGCTCCTCACCTGCAAGAGCGCCTTCCACGAGATCGCCGAGCAGAATCACGGCCTGACGCTTCTCCGCGTCATATCCCGCGCGGTTGTAGGTTCTGGAGATGCGGCCCGCGGCGTGGTTCAGGAGCTGGTCAATCGTATCGGGGCGGACACCGGAGCGGCCCAGCCACGTCGCGGCAGTCCGGCGGAGATCGTGTGGTGTGAAGTGTTCCAAGCCGGACCACTCCCGCAGACGGGCCGCGCTGTGGGACAGCCACGTCAGCCGCTTGCCATCGGCGCGGGAAGCGAGCACCCATCCGGTAGACTCCGTAAGGGGGCGGAGCGCTTCGATGATCGCGAGGGCTTGCGGCGACAACGGCACCCGGTGCGCGCGGTTGGTCTTTGTCAGCTCGGCCGGAAGATTCCACCACCACCCGCGGGAGTCCCGCTCAAGGTCGCACCAGCGCATAGAGAGCACCTCTCCGGGCCGTTGGGCCGTCAAGACGATCAAGCGCCACGCGGCGGCGACGGCCGGCTGTAGGCGGTCGAACAAGGGCCACAGAGCGAGGATCTCATCCTCTGAGAGCACCCGCTCGCGGGACTTCTCAGCATAGAGCCGCTTCAAGCCGTGCACAGGGTTCGATTCGACGCGCTCTTTCTCCATTCCGAAGCTGAAGACCCTGGACACCAGGGCTCGGGTGCGGTTGGCGCAAACTCCCCCCCGTTCCCTTGCGATCCTTTCGAGCAACTCGCGGACATCGGTCCGGCGGATCTCCGCGGCCGGCCGGGAGCCCCACACGGGCAGCACTTCAACCCGTAGTTTCCGCTCGTCTTCCTTCCAAGCGCGGAGCCGCTTGTTCCGCTTCGCGTGCTCTTCCAGGTAGTAGGCGGCGAGGGCTTCAAACGACGCTCCCCCGGCCTTCCTGCGGGCGGTGCGCGCAGTCTTCCGCTCAGCCATGGGGTCCCGGTCGCTGATATTGACTCCCGACACCAGCCCGCGCGCCTTGTTCCGGGCATCTTCCAGGGTGAGGGTCGGATACCGGCCGAGAACGATCCTCCGGCGACCCTCGCGCGGGCCGTAGCGGAGAAACCAGGACTTGTGTCCTGTCGGCAACACGCGGACGCCGAGCCCGGTGACAAGACTGTCCATTGCCTCTACGCGCTTCTTTCCCTCAGCCTTGAGAGAGCGGATGCGACGGTCGGTGAGGGGGTCCGCGTTGTGCTTCATAAGAGCCTCCGGTAGGTTGGGGATGCCGGCACGGGATTCACGCGGGGACCACTGGGGTGACCACTGGTGCACGCGCTTGCATGGGCCGGCATGATGCCGTATGATACAGGCGATGCCGATAAATGTCCATGCCGTCAGTGACTTAGGTGGACGTGGTGAGACACCACGGAACCCCCATGATGCAGACTACGGATCTGTAGGTTGGGGGTTCGACTCCTCCTGGCTGCACCACTTCTACTCCCCACAAAAACAAAGACTTAGCTCGATCCGCTCTCGCGGTTAGAAACTCCTCATTTAGTCCGGGGGCGCGCCGGGGGCGCGGCAGGAGCCGTTTCCATCTCGCGCTTACCTGTGACCTCATCACTCCCATGAGGCTCGGGAAGTGTGCTTGTAGACTTTACGATCAAGCTGCAAGAGGAGATACTTCCCTCCTACAAACAAGTGGTCCCGGCAGAGGGTGGAGCCTCTAACCGGGACCTAACCCGAGCAAAGGAGTGCCCTATGCCCGAGCTAGTGTCGGAGTGTACACCTGTCCCCGCCCCACCCCCTGCTCCTCCCGGTGGCCCACTCTTTCCACCGAAAATGGAGCCGCCATCTATTCCTCCAGTCCTAGATCCCACTGCATGGGAGGATTTCCCCGTCTTTCGAGAGACTTTCCTGCTCTACTTCACGGAGCCTTCCTCAAACGCTGCCTTGCGGATCTTCGGTCGTCTCTTTCATGAGTTGGTCCTAGAGCACTATCACCACTGGCCCGGTTGGCCCGAGGGAGTCACCGCAACGGAGCTACGCGCCGCGCTCGCCGATCTTCGTCACCTCGAAGGCTATTTAGCCTCGGTAGGGAGGGAGCACCAAACCGCCTCGCTCTCGAAGCCGGACACCGCGCTCTCCCTTCTCGCTGGTCGTCTCACAGAGGAGCTTTCACGAGTCGCTGACGAGATTGAGCATGCGCTCGGGGAGAGGGCCTAGGCCATGACGCGCTCAAGGCCCACAGCGTACTCAGTTAGAGCCGATACCCTCCAGACCATCCGATGGTCCACGATGGCTAACCATCTCGGGTTCCGCTCCGTCGCGGCTTGGCTCACCTCTCTCGCGGAGAACGGGGTCCACGACTTCGATGAGGCGTTATCTACGATGTCTCGCCGCCGACAGGAGCTGTATAAGCTCTCAGAAGAGGAAGAGCGCGAGAAGCCCCTCAAGGTCAACATCCGGCGCGCCTACCGGGTGGAGTTGGACCGGCTCTTTCAACTCGCGCTCTCCGTTCCCGAGCTACAGGCGAGTAACCAGCGGGTCTTTATGGACAAGGGAGAGTTCAATCGCTGGCTCTTCGAGGTCCTGAACACCGTTACCCTAGTCGCCGAGCGAAGGGGACGCATACTGGGCTTCCTCTACGCGACTCTGGAGGAGACTTCGGCCCGGATCGTGTTTCTCGCCGTCCTTCCGGAGTATCGGCGGCGGGGAATTGGTACAGCCCTGCATCAGGAGTTGAAGGCTCATATCCCCCGGGAGGTAGCCTTTGTGGGAGGGTACGCCTTGCTGGACAGCCCGGTCATCCCCTTCCTCGAAAAAATCGGCTATCTCCCAGGCAAGCAGTATATGTGGATGGACTGCTACACCTAATCTTTCGGTAAGGGGCTGGCATACGCTAGCCCCTTTCATTCGAGGCCCAATCGGAGTTGGGCGCAATTCCAAAGGCATGATAAATTGTGTCTCCCCTCGCCTCGGCTTTCCGCTACCGTCGAGGTGTTCTGTATAGAGAATCCATTGGGCTAGAGGAGGCCCTGATTTATTTGCGACAGCGAAACTGACAGGAATCCAGACGATGCGATCTAATGCTCTAGGTATCTACCTTCCGCTACTGAGGGAATTGGTCGGGATAGCCGAAGACATGGTGGTTACGCTTCGGCATCGCGGGATAGACGACGTTCCCTCGCGACTTGTTCTCGCTTTTGTCACTAAGGCGGCTCAGACTGGCAGGGGGATTGTAGTGCTGTACGAGAGGGAGTTGTATCACGAAGCACAGTCATTGGTTAGAGTTATCTTCGAGATCAACGTAAGCTTCGCGCACTTCCTCCGAATGTTAAGCCAAGATCCGAAGATGGCTTGTAAGCGGGTGATCGACTCTATGATGCTAGAAAAAATAAAGCAGCAGCGTGCGTCCGGATTTATGGGGCTAGGCCTGATAGAGGATGGACCAACCCCAGAAGACTTCGAAGCCCAAGACGCAGAGATTGCAAAGCGGTACACTGCTGATGAAATCCGAGCGATGCGCAAGCATGGGTTTACGGGACTGAGCGTTGAGGAACGAGCTAAGCAGGCCGGCCGAGGAGATCTTTACCAGATTGTTTATCGCAACTTTTCCCGTAACGTCCACGGATTCGACTACATGGAACTCCTACTTGCCGAGCAACCCTCTTTAATCGGAGATGAAAGATGTAGAGCGTACATTGAAAGCAGAAATGGCACTGCTTTAGACGTGGCGTTCGGCTGCCTGGGATATGTAGTAGAAGCAGTTAATACAGCCTTTGAGCTTGGCTTAGATGCGAGGTTCGCACAACTTGTGAAAGACCGTCAAAGGGCTCGGGAGCGAGATGTCGAAAGGTAATTTATGCACTAGCAATGCTATCTACCTAACTTGAGGCAGATTCCGATTAGCATAGATAGGACTGGCGATCACTACTAGGGCCAGCTCTCCCTACACGGCGAAGCCCTATGATGGGCTAGGACGGCTTAGACTGGAAAGAAACGATAAAGGGCCTAATTTTCTACTGTTTTTTTATTGGACCATACCTACGTATACGAGCCCGAATCTATGAAAAATAAGACCCCTTTACTCAAGAAGACGACCCGCTAAGGCTTTGGGTTCACGGAACGCCCACTTAATCGCCTTCCCCGACTTGGCTACCCGTACACTCTTCATGAGCTTCGACGCCTCGGGGGTGAACCGCGCGATCATGCTGGATGCCGGGCTCCTCGGCTTGTTGAACGCCTGAGCCAACGTCGGCATATGGAAGACGACCAGCAGCCGATTTCCCGAGGTAATTCCCATCGTGATGACGCGGACCTCAAGCTCATTCTTGGCGGCGGGTCAAACTGACCAAGGATCGACGAGCACCAAGCCGCATCCCTCGAAGTGGCGAGTGTTGCGGGTCGCGAGGGTCGCTTTGCGGATGTTGACGATACCGGCAATCTGAACGTCTCGAATTTCGACGGTACGGCCGGCACGGCGTCGCTCCGCGGCGATCCGGCCAGCGGCCTGAGCCGCAGCCTGGTCAAAAGGCAGCACTCGGCTTTCGAGGTCCTCCTCGAGCGCCTTTGCGAAGGACTCGTCCAGTTGCCGACGGCGCCGGCCCTCTGCGAGGATCTCCAAGCCGAAACGGACCTATCGAAGTCGTCCATATCGATTCGGGCGGCAGGCCGTCCAGCCATGCCACTACAATCGGATCGGGCTCGCGCCGCATCAGGGCCGAGACCACGTTGGTGTCCAGTACGATCACGATTCGAAGTCGGCTGGGAGGGCTTGTTCACCGCGCAGCTCGGGAACGTCTTCCGTGAGACCCACACCGGCGAAGCGGGCAGCGAGCCGTGAGCCGAGCGGTGCGCGGGTACCGCCCTCGTCCCTGACCGCATTGCGAAGGATCTCACGGACTTCCTCTTCAGTGCTGTGACCGTGACGGCGTGCGCGACGCTGAAGCTTGGCCTTCACGTCGTCATCGAGGTGTCGAACCAGAAGTTGAGCCATGGCAGCATGATAGCACGATATCGAGGCCGAGCCGGCGGGCCCTCCTGGGAGCAAACCCGCCGGCTCGAATCAGAGGATCAGGCGGCCACAGCCAAGGCGGGAGGCCGATACGCGCCCTCGGAGAGGAGCGCCGTGGGCTCGCCGAAGCAACTCGGGCAGACCACGATCTCACGCACGATCTCGGAACCGACGCCTCCGGGGTCGTCGGTTTCCTTCGGCCGGCCGTCTTTGCTGAAGAGGTTTGCCTTCTTCCGGAAGGGGTACTCCCGGGGTCGCGTCTCAACGACGATTCGATGGGCGGGGGTGTTTGCGGGAACGACTACGCTACAGACCTGGCATCGGTACAATCGCAACAGCCTGCCGTTGGGTTCCAGGGTCGGCTGAATTCCCTGGAGGATTGAGTTGAAGCGTCATGGTAGGAAGGTTGGTTTCTGTTGTCAAGCAGGACGTCCCATCGATGACCATCAGCGGAAAGCGCCTCTCTCGTCATAGCCCAGGATTTCATCGGCCTCCCGCGTATCGAGATCGGGCAGACTGCTGGAACGCCGGCTGATTTCCATCAGTGTCTCGAACAGGACGGGCCCGGACCGCCGCCCCTTGAGGCGCTCCAGACGCTCCTCCAAAGAGTGGATGATGGCCTCCGTGAGGCTTTCCCCGGTCTCGGCCGAGAGCTGCCGAGCCAGCCTCTCGGCCCTGTCATTCTTGATGGTGATTCCCATGGCGTTCCCTCTTCAGTCTAGGATTCCCAAAGGAATCTAGAATTTTTTCGAGCAAGGAGGCAAGCGGGACGTTGGAAAACCCGGTCCGAGCCGCCCTCTCCCTCCGAGCGGCCGCAGGTGCCAGCCGGAAGCTTCGACAGACCGGCCGAAGCTTCCGACGAGCAAACCTTCAAGCGGAGCCTGAGACCCTTCGAGCCTAGCAACCCTCGTTGTGGCAACGGCTGTATTGGGTCCTGGTTCCCCAGGTAGTGATTTGGCCGTTGCAGAGATGGTCGTACGACCCGACCACGACCGTGAAGGTCGCATCACTGTAGTAGTCGCACTCGATGAGCTGATTGGCCGCTTCCGCGGTGCCCAAGCCTTGGATGGAGAACGACGTGAAGACGAGGACCAGTGCCAGGGGAAGAATCCGGAGTGCCTGCTTTCTCAGAAA